>JANQID010000105.1 GCA_028282325.1 Chloroflexaceae bacterium
CAAGCTGCGAACATCGGTCCCCTCCAGATAGGCGGCATCCCATTCCGGCTCCAATGTATAGGGATACTTCTTCCCCCGCTTCGTGGCACACCACTCCCACACATTGCCCGACATATCCAGCACCCCGTATGGTCCGGCGCCCAGTGGAAAGCTGCCCACGGGCGATGTCCGGTCAATGCCGGCCTCGTCGTTGTTGCAGCGCCCCGGCTCCCAGGCATTACCCCAGGGATAGACCCGCCCGTCCGGCCCGCGCGCGGCTTTCTCCCACTCCGCTTCGCTCGGCAGGTAAAACGCCTGGCCGGTCACGTCGCTCAACCAGCGGCAGTAAGCGACCGCCTCGTACCAGGAAATCCCCACAACCGGCTGGTTATCGCCGTTGAAATCTGGACCATCCCAGGTTTCTGACCAGGGCTGTGTAAAGGGCGTTCGGCGAGGTTCTCTGCTTGCGCGGCGAATACGGCGCAGCACCTGCTGGTATGATTTCTCGGTGCGCAGGCGCCCGGCCTGCCATTCGTCGAAGAACTCGATCCCCGACTGCAGCCACTGCCAGCCTGCCGCGGTCCAGTAGGCCGGCTGCTCGTAGCCCCCGGCAGCGACAAAGTGTCGCCACTGGGCGTTTGTCACCGGGGTCTTGCCGATCCAGTAGGCCGGCAGTTCCAGCTCGTGCTGGGGTTGCTCGTCATCGTGCTCGGCATCGTCATCGCTGCTGCCCATCAGGAAGGGGCCGGCGGGGATCTCAACCAGCTCGGGGATCCAGTTGTGCCGGTCGGCGTAGCGCGGGTCGTTGGACGCCAGCGCGAAACCGGCCGCCAGGCGCGGGCGGTAGTCGGGATCCTGCTCGGCCACGCTCACCAGCATGGGCGGCAGACGCGGATCGTGCGCGGCAGCCGGGGCCAGCAGTTCGACGGCCCGCCCTCGGATGGCTGGGGAGACTGCCTGGCAGGCGGCCTGTTCCAGCAGCGGCTGATCGTGTTCCAGGGTTATGCCGCCGATCGACTCCAGAATGGTTAGCGCGGCGTTGTTCTCTTCGACGCTGACCATCTCGGCGGAGGCGACCAGCAGGCTGCGCAAGGCGCTCCGCACTGTGTCTTGCAGATCGGGGGCGGGCGGATGCCGGGGACGTTCAGACAGGCACCAGCCGGCCAGCAGGTGGGCCTGCGCTGTGTTCTGCTTGAGGAGGTGCTCCACAACCGGCTCGGCCCTATGCGTGGCGGCGTAGAGCCGAATGACCTCGTGCCAGTCGGCGCCGGTCCAGTGCTGCAGCAGGGTCTGTTCATGCTTGCTGGCCGCGTTGCGCTGCATCGCCCCGGCCACCGCAGCCGCCGCCAGGTACTCCTGAATGCTCTTGTGGGCAAACTGGAGCGGCGCCTCCGGGCTGTTGGCGTCGGTCTCGCCCTGGAGCAGCGCGCCCCGTTCGCCCAGGTCCCGCAGCCACAGCTCCGCCTGTTCGCTGCAGGAATGGTCGAGGGCCGGGCCTTTCTCAGTCCCCCGTTCAACCAGCATCTCCTTCAGGCTCTCGGCCAGAACCGTGCCGGCCATGCGACGACTGATCAGCAGAAATGGGTCCAGGTTCTCGCGGCCCGCCATGCGCTGGAGGGCCGGGTCGGGCCGGTCTTGCTGGAACATAGCCCACGCCAGCGACGCGGCCAGTCGCAGCTTCTCGTCGCTATTCAGCGTGCTCTTCTCGGAACGCTCGCCCGCCGCGCGCAGGCGCTGCAATTCCCAGCGCTCCACCAGGTAGGCAACCGCCAGCTCGTACACACGGTAGCGCTCTTCGGGCAGCTCCGCCTCGTCCTGGCTGTAGTGGATGCCGATGATCAGGGAGAGCAGCAGCGGGTTGCGGCTCAACTCGCGCAGGCTCCGGCTGCGCCTCAGGCGGGTTGCCAGCCGCTGGGCCTCGTCCGCCGGGTCCCAGTTCTTCTGCCGCTCGCGTTCGAAGATGGCCTGGTAGCGCGCCTCGACCAGCGCTTCCACTTCGTCGTCGTTCAATTCGGCCAGCTCGCGTAGATCGAAGCAGTCGTCAAGCTGGCCTTCATAGCCGATCGGGCGCGTGGTGAGCACGACATAGTTGGGGCGCCTGGCGAACTGGCGGTCCAGCTCCTTGATCTGCCTGGCCATGGTATCGCGGTTGACCGGGTCACGCAGCTCGTCGAAGCCGTCGATGAGCAGCAGGCAGCCGCCCCGGCTCAGCCGGCCCGCGAACCATCCCGGCGGGCAGCGCCGCCGCAGGGCCTGGCCAAACAGATCGCCCAGGGCCTGTTCGTAGGCTTCCAGCAGGGTACGCTGCTGCCAATCGGGGCAGGTGCGGGCCAGTCGCCGCAGCGGAATAAAGATCGGGAAGAGGGGCCGGGGCCAGCCATAGATCTCGCGGGTTCCATTCTCCTGCTGGCGCGACGTCTTGCCAAGCCTATCTGCGGCACAGATCAGCGCCATATGTTTGAGCAGGGTCGTCTTGCCGCTGCCGGGCTTGCCGCGCAGAAGCAGCCGGGGAAAGCGCCAGATAGCGCCGCCGGGCGTATTGACCGGCCGGCGGCACAGAGTGCGCTCACGCAGGCGCCGCCGCAGGCGCGCAAGCCAGTTCCGGTCACGACCTGCCTCCAGCCGGGGCGTCTCGCCATCCAGCGCCGCGCCGCTGCGTTCCGGCACGCCTTCAACCTCGACGCGCAGCAGCGCAAAGGCTCGGATCAGGCCCAGCGTTTTCAGATCCTCCCGCGTCAGCAGCGCGGGTGTTTCGTTCTGCGTATCGCGGAGGGCATTCAGATAGGCCCGTGCAAAGCTGCCGCGCTGGGGGATCAGCCCGGCAATCGCCCAGCCAACCCGGGCCACGCCGCCGTAGGCTCGCACAACCAGAACGAGCAGGGCCAGGATGGCGAGCAGCAGCAGGATGGTGAGCCAGTTGCGAGCCAGGAAGTCGAGCATAGGCTGCAAGATGTCCCGACCCCGACGTTCGGCGGGGTTCGCCGCCTACTGGCAGGGGCCGGGACGGTGTATCTTTGGCTGGGCGGCATCACCGCCAGCCAGGAACCGACCTGTCGTTCTCCTGCCGACGCCGCGCCGCTGCCCGTGAGCAAACGGCCCTGGCGGCCCCGGCGACCCGCTGAACGATTGGAGACCCGCAACCCGATATTGTTGTTACGGTTGTGCGGGTTGTTGTTGTTGCGGTACGCGCAGCGCACGTTGCACGGCAGACGCTCGCCTGCCGCGCCGCCTGAAGGCGGATCGGCCGATCCCTCTATCCAGGCGCAGGCGCCCGTGATAGCGTTCCTACGGTGCGCAACCACCCGCCGAGCAAGCGACCAATCTCGGCGGTGCGCCGCGCACCCTCCTCGTATTGTCCCGGTGAAATGACCCGCAGATCGCACGCCAGCCGCAACAAGAGGCGCAGCTCGGCCAGGGCGGCATCGGCCTCGTGCAGCAAATCCGCTGCGATGTTGGGACGTTTTGCCGCACGCAGCAGGAGTCGCTGGAGCTGAAATCCTGCATCCGGAAGTTGTCGCGCCAGCCCCGAGCGATGCGTGCGCGGCAACCTCTGCGCCAGCGGCAGCAGCCAGCGTAGCAAATCGTAGGTCTGGGTGAAGATCGGCGACTCGCTGCTCATCACGATGACCTTCCCACAGGTGCAACAAACGGATGTTCACGCAGCAGCCGGGAGCGCAGACGATAGGCGTCCGCATGGCTGGCATGCGCGATCCAGCTCATCAGCGAAGCGCGCAGCTTTTCCGGGGCGAGCCGTCGGGCTCGATAATCGCGTTGTTGTCGTTTCAGCCGCCGCACAAACCGCTGCACATTGCTGCGCCGCAAACGCCGATACGTTGGAAAGAGACGATAGCCGACAAACTCGACGCCCTCGCCGGACTGATAAAGGCGCGTCTTGATCGGGTGCGGTGTGAGGCGCAGGTCAGCCATGCGTGTGGTGAGCGCCTCTCTGGCCTGATGCAAGGTTGCGCGATCATCGGCAAAAACCAGAATGTCGTCGCAGTAGCGCACGTGCGGCAGACGCAGTTCGCGCTGGAGCAGGACGTCGAGCGTATGCAGATAGACATTGGCGCAGAACTGACTGGTCAGGTTGCCGATCGGCAATCCGCGCGGCCTGAGTGCGGCGAAGAGGTCATCACCCGGGAAGAGCGTAAACGTATACTCGCTTGCCAGGACGCCATCGCCGCCGGCAATGATTTTTTGGCACAGATCAAGCGTTGGACGGCAGGCGATATGCCGGGCCAGAAGCGTGAGCAAGATCTCGTGGTCGATGCTGGGAAAAAACTGGGCTACGTCGGTTTTGAGAACATAGCGATGCCGGCGCAGCAACGCCTGCGCATGATCGGCGGCGCGGTGCGTGCCTTTGCCGACCCGGCAGGCATAGCTGGCATTCGAGAAGCGCGCTTCCCAGATCGGTTCGATGGTGCGCACCAGGGCGTGATGGACAACCCGATCCCGAAACGGCGCGGCGCTGATCTTGCGTCGCTTCGGCTCGTGGATATAGAACGAGCGATAGCGTCCCGGCTGATAGGAACCATCGCGCAACTCGCGCTCCAGCCGCAGCAGGTTGATTTCCAGGTCACGTTCGAACCGAGCGACGCCAGCGCGACGGCGCTTGCCCAACCGGGCCTTGCGCCAGGCGGCATACAGGTTCTCGAAGCTTGCGATCTGAGCAAAGAGGTTGTTGTAACTCCGCGGCATCGTATCCTCGCCATGAACACCCTCCCCGGCCATAGTATAGCACAGGCGGATCGGTTTTTTCACAGCGATCGCGCGCTGCGCGCGCTGGGGAAGGGGAATCCCCTTCCCCAGACCCCATCCCCCGGCCTGCCGCCCGGCGCCCCCATCGCCCGGCGCTCCCATCGCCCCACTCAGCACGCAGGATTCAGCATTCAGGATTCAGCATTAGGAAGCGGAGAACGACCGGAGACCCGCACACCCGATAATGATGAAACGGCTGAGCGGGTAGTAGCTGGAGCGGAACGCGCAGCGCACGAATGTTCTATCGAAATACCACGATCCTCCTCGCAAGCTGCGAACATCGGTCCCCTCCAGATAGGCGGCATCCCATTCCGGCTCCA
>JANQID010000109.1 GCA_028282325.1 Chloroflexaceae bacterium
TGCCGCATGTCACCCTGAACGGAGCCGCAGGCAGCGTGAAGGGTCTCGGCGTTGGGGGAATCGGAGATTCTTCGCTGCGCTCAGAATGACCCCATGCGGTGTCTCCCATATTGTTTGGTAGCTTCCCCCTCTCCCGACGCAAACCAGCCCGAAATGTAATGCCTCACACGCATACCCGATCGACGATCGGCGCGCTGTGGTTATGACATAGCCGCCGGCACACCGACCTGGGACTCGCCGCCCTCGTCTTCGGTTGAAACATAGGGCGCGGGCCAACCCGGCAGCCAGAGCGCCATAATGAGCGACGCGAATGACGCGTAGAAGGTCAGCATATAGGCATTCGACAACCCCGCCAGGTATTGGGTGCGGAAAAGCGCAATCTGATCGCCCGCTGCGGGCGTTCCCACCGTGACCTCGCTGACAAGCACTGTCGCCAATAACGCCACGCCAATCGCCATAAACGTCTGGCGCGTCGCATTGATCAAAGAAGAACCGCGCGCCAGCTTGGGCATCGGTACATCGCGCAACGCCGTCGCCTGCGTCGTCTGGATCAACATGCCCATCGCCACGCCCCGCATCGCCATCAGGCCGGCAATATACCAGAGCGACGCCGCGAAATCCAGGTGCGCCAATTGCCAGGTGTTGAGCATCAACAGCACGAATCCGGCCACAATGAGCGGACGCGGGCCGATACGGTCAAACGCGCGTCCGGCCAACGGCAAGACGACGCCCGACGCCACAGCCAGCGGCAACATCATCAAACCCGCCTCGAACGCCGGTCGTTCGCGCAGCACTTGCAGATAAAGCGGCAACAGGAACTCCGAGCCAAACATCGCCACCACGCCAACCCAACCGATCACATTCGCGATCAGAAACGTCGGAATGCGGAAGAGCCGCAAATCGAGCAGCGGATCATCCAAGCGCAATTCGACCACGGCGAAAACCGCCAGCGCGGCCAATCCTACCCCGATCGCGATCAGCACCTCGGGCGCGCCCCAGCCGACACCGGCCACGCCAGCGCGCGACGCCCCATACAGCACCGCGCCGAACCCGATCATCGACAGGACGATGCCGGGTAGATCCAGCTTGCTGTGCGCATCACTCGTCTGCTCATTCAGGAACAGCCAGGAGATCGCCATGCCGAGCAGGCCGAAGGGAATGTTCATCGCAAAGATCCAGCGCCACAGCCCCAGGTCGATCAACCAGCCGCCGAACATCGGCCCGATCGCCGGCCCAAACACCACCGCAACGCCGAAGATGCCCAGCGCCATGCCGCGTTGTTCGGGCGGGAATGCCGCGAAGAGCAGCGCAGTGCCGAGCGGCATAGCGATGCCGCCGCCCAACGCCTGGATCATCCGTGCGACGATGAGCAATGGCAGATTGGGCGCAACGCTGCACAACAACGAACCCAGGACGAACAGCGCCAATGCACCGGTGTACACCCGCTTGATGCCAAAACGATCCGCCAGAAATCCCGCCAACGGCGTCACAATTCCCAAGGACAAATTGTAGATGCTGATCGTCCACTGCACTTCGTTCGTCTGGGCTTGAAAGAAGTCCTGGAACGTATGCAGCGCAACATTCACCACCGTCGAGTTCAGCATGATCATAAACACGCCGAACACCGTGGCGATCAGGACCTTCCATTTGTACTCCAGGCCCCCGGTCGCGCCTGGCTCAGTCTGGGACGACGTCATAGCTAAACCCTTTCTATCCAAACAGCAAGCCTGCCAGATGGTTTCAGAGACGAACTGATTGCGGCGACATAGCCATCCGGAGCGCGGCAGTCTGGTTGCCGAATTCCGCAATCAACCGCATGCACAACCTAAAAAACAGTAGGTTTGCATGTCAAAAAATTTTAGCGTTGATACATGCCTTTCAGCAGGATGTCGATCACATCATCGGCCATTTCCTGCTTCGATACCGGAGCATGCGGAGCGCCTTGCTGCACGCCTTCGATCACCGACAAGAACATGCCCGCCATCAGGTGCGGATACACTGAACGTATCTCTCCGCGATCAATGGCCGCCTGGTAGATCGCTTCCAGCGGAGCCAGCAACGCCCGCGCCGCCGCCGCCTTTAGCCGTTGCGCATGACTAGGCGCAATCGCGGGCATATCGGAGAGATTCATGCGGGAAAGGTTGATCGGAGGTTGCGAGAGCAACCAGCGCGCCGCAGCGCGGAGTTGCTCCCGTAGATCATCTGGTCGCGACTGGGAGATCGCCTGCTCCATACCCACGCGATGGCGTTCCATACTCCGCTCGGTGACATCGACGAAGAGCTGCTCTTTGCCGCCCGGTGCGTGATGGTACAACGAGGCCTGGCGTATTCCCAACGCATCGGCAATATCGCGCAGCTTGACCGCGGTGTAGCCGCGCTCGCTAAAAAGCCGTTCGGCGGCGTTGAGTACGCGCTCATGCGAGTCGCTCACTATCGATTGAACCATATGCACGTTTGCTCGTGTTGTGTGCGAAGCGATACCGGCGAACGATCACCTCACACTGACTGGTTATCATATCCGACACGTGTATCGACAGCATTCTAGATCTGAACGATCCACGTGTCAACGCGCCGTCTCAAGCGCCCGGCGCAGGACGCGGCGCACTGCACGCCGTCAGCATCAATGCGCCGACGAATTGGATTCCATGCGCGCCAATTCTTCCGCCACAACGCGCTCGTCGAGCTTCTTGAACAGCGGTTGCGGCTCGTGCAACTGTTGACCGACGGGCAGCGGTGTCGGCTGCCAGCGCCCGATCCAACTCGCGTAATCGCCGGTCAGTCCGCGATGCGCGACGCCGTCTTCTTCGACATACTCGCGAAACTCCAGCGGCCCTGCTATATATCCATCATACCCCAGATAGGAGTGAAGCCTCTGGCAGGTGAACGGCAGAAACGGCGTGAGCATAGTTTTGAGGTTATCCACGCAACGCAGCGCCACATACCAGATCGTCGCAGCACGTTCGCGGTCGTTCTTGATCACCTTCCACGGCTCCTGCTCGCTCAAATAGGCGTTGACCTGCGCCGCAAGCCGCATCGTCTCGGTTAGCGCAGCCTTGAAGCGCACTACGTCGAGCAACTCGCCAACCGTGGCGAAACCGTGCTCGACATCTTCAATTAGTAACAGGTCGCCTTGATGGAGGTCGCCCGGCTGGGGAACGCCGCCGAAGTTGCGATAAACGTTCGTCAGCGTTCGATTCACCAGATTGCCCCAGGTCGCCACTAACTCATCGTTGTTGCGCCGTACAAATTCGGCCCAGGTGAAGTCGGTGTCCTGGTTCTCCGGCCCAGCGATCATCAAGAAATAGCGCAACGGATCGGGATCATAGCGGCTCAGGAAGTCGTTGACGTAGATCACCACGCCCCGGCTGCTGCTGAACTTCCGACCTTCCATCGTCAAAAACTCGCTGCTGACCACGTTGTAGGGCAGTTGCAGGGCCTCACTCGCGCCGCCGCCGCCGATCACGCCGCCGTTGCCATAGCCTAGCAGCATTGAAGGCCAGATCACCGAGTGAAAGACGATGTTATCCTTGCCCATAAAGTAGTAGTGGCGAGCGTCAGGATTCTGCCACCACTCGCGCCAGGCATCGGGCGTGCCGTTGTTGTGCGCCCACTCGACGCTTGCCGACAAATAGCCGATCACGGCGTCGAACCAGACATAGATCTTCTTATCATCGCGATCGGCATATTCCGGCAACGGGATCGGCACACCCCAGTCGAGATCGCGGGTGATTGCGCGCGGCTTGAGATCGGCCAGCAGATTGAGCGAGAATGTTCGCACATTCTGCCGCCAATGCTCTTGTTGCGAGATCCAACTATGAAGTTGCTCGGCGAAGGCCGGCAGATCCAGAAAGAAGTGCTCGGTCTCCTTAAAAACCGGCTCGCTTCCATCGATCTTGGAACGCGGGTTGATCAGATCAATCGGATCAAGCTGATTGCCGCAGTTATCGCACTGATCGCCGCGCGCCTCGTGATAGCCGCAGATCGGGCACGTCCCCTCGATATAGCGATCGGGCAACGTGCGCCCGGTCGCAGCGGAAAACGCGCCGAGCATTTCTTTGCGAGTCACATACCCCTTGTCATAGAGTGTCTTGAACAGATCCTGGGTCACCCGATAGTGATTGCGCGTCGTCGTCCGGGTGAAAAGATCATAGCTCAGGCCCAGATTATACAAATCATCGCCGATGATCGTATTGTAACGATCCGTCAATTCTTTTGGCGTCAGCCCTTCCTTATCGGCGGCGATGGTAATCGGCGTCCCGTGTTCATCAGTGCCGCTCACCATCAACACATAATTGCCCTTGAGACGCTGGTAGCGTGCGAAAACATCCGACGGCACGCCAAAGCCAGCGACATGACCCAGGTGGCGTGGGCCGCTCGCATAGGGCCAGGCGACCGCGACAAGTATCCGCTCCGGCATATATTACTCCTTAAAACTGTCAGGAAACATTCTCAATCACGACTCAACGCTACGATACTACGACGCCACGGTAAAAAATCAGAACTTGAACAGGTATGCTATCGTCCCGTTCAACTGGGGTGATATAGATGAATTGGGCTGATAGATGAGGATTCGGCGGCTAGGCCGCCATAGAACCGCGGGTGGCAAGCAGCAATCCAACCCCATGCCACGGGCAACCATTCTCGGCCTGCGTGCGGAGAAACGCTTGTAGAATCCACCGAAATATGCTGTATCGGATCGTCATAGCACGTATTGCTCCTGGGCAAAGGATCTGCTCTGTATATGATTATACCATAAGCCATATGCATTTCCCGCTCTTTTGCATAGCCGGAAACCAGAATGCTTATGAAACAAGTTACACCTTATAGAAGACTTTCGCTTTCCTTCCGCTTGCAAAGCGAGGCTCGTTGTAATATGATATGCATATTATCATAATAGACATCGATCTGTGAGGTTCGAAAGGATTCATATATACAATGCAAGATGTGCTTAACCAGCTTTCGACACCCGCTGCCATTATTCTCATTGCCGTAGGCGTAGTCATTCTGGTCATCATCGTGATTCTGGCGCGACGCATATTTCGTAACCAGTCTCCGCGTGAAGGCGCAGCGGGACTGCCTGACCTAGACGACAGCGGCAGCAGCATCGATTACACGTCAATCCCAATCGACGAAGAACCAAAAAGTTGGCGTGAGCGCTTCACGAACCTCTCACTCGCCGGCAAAATTTTGTTGGCAGTCATCCCGTTACTCATTATTGCCGCCGTAGTCGTGATGGCGCTGGCATTGTCGCCGGACGATCCGCCGCCGCCGCCGCCAGCGACGCCCATTCCCGTGGCGATGACGATCACAAAAGCCGATCTCATTCGGATCGATCCTCAACAGACCATTGCAATCGAAGTTGAGATCAGCGGTATAGCGGATGGCACAGAAGCGCGCGTTGAATTGATTGAAGCCGATCAGCCGCTGGCCTGGTTTGAACTCGAAAGCGCGGTCGCCACCGTTCGTCAGAACAGCGTTGAGTTTTCTTTGCAGCGTTCGAATGATGCGCCGACGCCAAACTGCGATGAAACGCAGACCGCTGTCGTCACCATCACGGCTAATGGCGAAGATTTGGTTGATGAGCTTGCCGTCACCATTCCGAGCATTTATAAGAGCGCGTACTGCGGCTCAACCACAGCCCAGGCCGACACGCCTGTACCCGATGAGCCAAAGCCAACTCCGACAGCAGAGGCGCCAACTCCGGAGCCGACTGCCTCGGCGACGCCAGAGTCCGCACCGGGCATTCCGGTCACCGTCGGCAATGGCGGCCGCGTTCGTCGCCTCCCAATTGTCGTCAGCGGCAATGAGGTAACGCTTATTGATCCGGGCGACACAGTCGAAGTGCTGGAGAAAACGCCAAACGAGGAGTGGTTCCGCATCCGCACGCCGGATGGCCAGGAGGGCTGGTCCAGCGGGTCGTTGCTGAATCTCGACCCGGAGACTATCGCCCAGACGCCTGTGGCAACTATTGTCACCGTATTCGTCGCCGGTTCGATCCACGAGCTGCCGAACGAGGAAAGCCCTGTGTTGGGGCCGGTAAATGTTAACGAGATTGTGGTCTTGCTGGAGAAGACCGCCGACAGCACGTGGTATAAGATTACCGACATCCGCGACGTAACCGGATGGGTGCGCGCCGACTTGTTGGGCATACCGGACAACGTCGATACGCAGGTTCCGTTGCAAGGCCAAGAAGCAGCCACAGGAACCGGCCTTCCCCCGCTCACCAGCGGAGTGACGCCGACGCCGGAGATAACAACGCCCGCCGGTCTGACTGCGCCGGTTGTGAATGGGGGCCGGGTGCGAGCCGAACCGATCATTGAAGAAGGCAACGAACTCGATACCATTAACGCCGGCGAAAATGTTGAACTGTTCGCCAAAACCGACGATGGTACCTGGTATCGCGTCCGAACCGAGCGCAACATCGTGGGATGGGTGAATTTCACCCTGCTGCGCGTTGCACCCGAGGTTGCTGCAAAAGTTCCGGTTTACACGGAAGCGTCGGAGGAAACGCCAACACCGGAAGAAACTGTAGAACCCGAAGAAGAAGGCGATGAACCACTTCCCCCGGAAGCAACCGGGTAACGCCGAAACGTAGCGCTTCAACATCCATATCGATCAAACAACCAAGCAATAGTATGGGGCAGCCTGCTCAAGGCCGCCCCTCGCATTTGCCAACTTTTCTCATCTGGAGCCAGATGGCCACACGCTGACTCAGACGCGCCGCGCGGCATCACCGTTGCAAAGCCGCCTCCAATACCTGTCGCATACGATCCATCCGAACAATCTGCATTCCGTCGAGCGCCGCATCGGAAACAGGCGCTAGATCACCGCCATTGGCCTGCGGCAAGATCAGCGTTGTACAACCCATCCGCAACGCCGTCAGCGCCTGTTCGCGCACCTGTCCAATCGGCGGGATGCGACCATGCAAGGTCAACTCGCCAGCCAGCGCAGTCCCGGCTTGCACCGATCGACCCGTAATCAACGAAACCAGCGCCGTTGCGATGGCAATGCCTGCGGATGGAATAGACTCCGGCAGCGCACCTGACGGAATGTGCAGATGCAAGTCGTGCTGCATAAAGAAATCCGGTCGTATTCCCAGACTGACCGCCTCGGCGCGCACCCACGATAGCGCAATCCGCACGGTGTCTTCCATCACATCGCCCCGCTGACCGGTGAGCAGTAACGCTCCGTCGCCGGGCATCTGCACAGCCTCGATGCTCACACACTCGGCGCCAGCCCGCCCCCGGCGCAGCCACACGGCGCTGCCGGGAGAATCCGCATCGGACACAAGCAAACCGACGTTGTCAGGCGCAGGAGCGACAGCATCAATCGTCGGCGCTTGCTCTGTCGGCTGCAACATAGCCATCTCGTTTTCGAGAAGCGTCTGTACATACTCCAATCGTTGGCGTGTGTTGGGCAAGACCAATATCTGCTGTCGCTCAGCCACACTACGTCGCGCTAACATTGCGCCGGCAATCAGATACGCCAACCGCGCCGGATCGGCCTCGCTCCCGATCTGAGCCAGCGCTTCGGGGTTGGAGTAAGCTGTCACCCGCGCGATCCGCATCGTCACGTCACGCACGGCTGCTGTTAACGTCGCCAGATCGGCGTCCAGCAACGTCTCATCATCAGGCAAGAGGCGCACTCGGACTCGCAAATGCGGCTGGTTTGCCAGAAATTCGACAACCTCAAAACGCGCCAGGCCTTGCACCGCAACGCGCAGCGTGCCATCGGGCAAACGCAGGAGGCGATGAACCAACACTGCCGTGCCGATGGTATAACAATCCTCCGGACGAGGCGGATCGGGGCGTTGATCCTCGGCTCGTAATGTCACCGCGCCGAGCAGACACGGCGCACTTGCCGACACATCGAGCAAGCGCAACGTTGCCGGCTGACTGACCGCCAGCGGCGCGACAATCAGGGGATATGCCACCGTACCAAACAACGGCATAAGATCAAGCTCGTCGGGTACTAACACATTGGATTCACGCGCGGTCTTGTCGTCCACAGATGTCTCACATCGTTTCATGCTGGCCAATATCGCCGCGAAAATAGCGGCCAGGGAATGTCACACGTTCGGCGTTGAGCAATGCGCGTCCGCGCGCGCCGTTCAGCGTCGCCGCCAGCGCTGCAACCGTCAGCACATGGCCGCCGGTTGTCGTAATTGTAGACCTGTCACGCTCTCCCGCGCCCATCAAGAGGGCGGCAAGCGGATTGGAGCTATGGCGATGATCGATGGAGTAACGCATTCCCGCCGAGTTATGCGTCTGGCTATGGAATACCAGCACCCCTTCATCCAACTCGGTTAGACCCTCTACTGGGCCGCCGACGGCAAAATGGTGCGGATAGCCCTGGGCGACCAGTCCGATGCCGACGCTGGCTTCATCACGCCAACGCAGCGGGGGCAGCTTGTCGAGACGACGGGTTATCGCCGCTTCCAGCAGCGGCAAGACGTCATCTTCCAGACGCGGCAACACAACTTGCGCCTCTAGATCGCGCAAGCTGCAACGCAACGCGGTAATGCGCGGCCCTTTATCAGTAATGACGCAGTCAATGCCGAGAACGCCCCAGTAGGGCAATTGCTCATGTTGCAGCGCTTTAACAAGCGGTTGCATCACCTGATGGCACAAATACTCCGCCAACTTGCGCGCGTAGGCGGATGCCGTCGTATAAGCGCCCATACCCGACACAAGAGGACCCTGATCACCTTCATCGAGGCGATCATAGATTCGTGTGGGCAACAAAGGAATCACCGCGCTGCCATCGGTTATCACCGAGAAACTTATTTGCACGCCGGGCAGAAATTCTTCAATGACAACACCCGCACCGTCGCCTTCCAGCGGGTGAGCGGCGAATATTCGTTGCAGCGCTTCGAGAGCCGCATAGCGATCGTGGTAAATCCCATCGTCCGCTGCTGCCCGATCGGCTTTGATCACCATCGGCAATTGCTGAGACGCCAGGTATTTCTCCGCCGTAGCCAGATCGGCGCAGCATCGCCCATGCGTCGTCGGCAGCTTATAGCGTAGCAGCAGGTCTTTGGCATAACACCGGCTTTGCTCAATGCGAGTCGAGCGCTGCGGCGGACCGCACACGCCGATATGCATCGACACGACTTCATCAACCAATCCTGCGTACAGCGGCGCACTACTCGCCGGAATAATCAGATCAACTTGCTCGCTGAAGGCCCAACGCGCTATCTCAACAGCATTTTCAGCGTCAATATCCACCTGAGGCGCGAGTTGAGACGTCCCGCCGTTGCCCGGCCCACAGAGCGCATCGGCCTGCGAGTCGGCAAACAACTTCCAGACGAGCGCGTGAGCGCGACCATCATTGCCAAGAACCAGCACCTTCATACGACACCTGCCAGGACTTGCCGCAGTCACCCTGCCTGCGTATTTTGCTTGGCACGGGCTATTTCGAGAGCTGTGAACGCGCCGCATCAAGCACGTTGCGCAACAGCATGCTGTTCGTCATCGGGCCGGTTCCGCCGGGAACAGGGGTGATCGCTCCGGCAACTTCAACCGCGCTGGCAAAATCAACATCGCCGACCATACTGCCATCCTCGCGCATATTGATGCCAAAATCGATCACTACCGCGCCCGGTCGCAGCATATCGCCAGTCACCAATCCCGCCCGCCCGGCAGCCACCGCGACGATATCGCATTCGCGCAACACCGCGGCGAGATCAGGCGTGCGCGAGTGGCAAATCGTCACCGTTGCGTGAGCATGCACCAGCAGCAGCGCCATCGGTCGCCCGACCACGGCGCTCCGCCCGACCACGGCGGCTCGTCGGCCGGCGATTTCGATGCCGTAATGCTGCAACAAGGCCATCCCGCCAGCCGGCGTGTTGGGAATAAACGCCGAGCGACCCTGGGCCAGCAAACCGGCGTTCATCGGATGAATGCCATCGACATCTTTGCGATAATCAAGCTGCGCGACAACCCGGTCGGCTAAGAGCGCCTTGGGCAGCGGCATCTGAATGAGAATACCGTGAACCGAGTCATCAGAGCTGAGCGCCTGAACAACCTCATCCATCGCGGGTTGCTGAACATCAGCCGGCAGTTGTTCCAAACGAAACGCAATACCTGCTGAAGCGCACTGCTTGCGAATGCTGCGCACATAGCTCTCCGAGGCAGGATCGCCTTCGACCTGCACCACAGCCAGTTGGGGCGTTCTGTTATATTGAGCGACAAATGCAGCTACATCGGTTTGCAACGACGCGCGCAACGATTTCGCCAACGCTCGTCCATCAAGAATCATTGCTGGCATAATGCCTCACGCAGCGCGCTAGAAGACGCGCAGATTACTGATTGATTCGACCCCGCACGATCTCAGTTACACCAAGGGTTTCCTCAGCCAGGCCAATCGTTAGATCTTCGATACGGGCACGGACTTCATGCACGTAGAGATGATCATCCAACGCCGCCAGATTAATCTCGACATTGAGCAGCGCGCTCTGCACAGTCGAACGGGCCAGCAGCGCGGCAACACCCACATCGCTCACAACCAGCCGTCCGCAGCGTGTCGCCAGGCTTGCACACAACGGCAGCAGAGCTGAGGCCGCGCGAGCCGTACGCAACGGCACATCAGCCGCCTGGCGCGTCACCGTCTGAATCGCAGCTTTCCGGCTGGCCGCGTCCGCCTCGGTGGTTTTCGGCAATTTGTACGCCGCCGATAAACGTTCAAAGACTTCTATATCCGCCTGAGCCAGGTCCAGCAATTCCTGGCGTAGCTGCTCGGACTGATTGTAAATCCCCCGCACTTCTTCTTCGATATCGGCGAACTGCTTCTTGCCGATGGTCAATGCGCACACCATACTCACCAGACCCGCCGCCATAGCTCCCGACAACGCAGCGACGCTCCCACCGCCAGGGGTTGGAGCTTTCGATGCTAACGCATCAAGAAATGCGCCAATCTGTTGTTGGTTTATCTTTTCTGACATCGGCGTTGCTCCTTCGATCAGATTCAGAACTCAATTCCATTATAGCAGTCGTTGGAATAGGCTCGATGTATCGGATGGTCTATGCGCTCACAACCACGGCGAACATGTTACACTATGAACAATGGGCGAACGTGCATCAATCACGTCGTTCCCGCGCAAGATCAAGTTCCAACGCATATCAGCAAGCTAGAGACTGTTTATGATGCAAACGCTTATTTTTACCGGCAGCGGCGGGATTGGCATTTCCGTGGCTGCCGTTGCAACTGCGAGCGCCGCCGCAGAATCCGGGAAGCAAACATTGCTCGCCAGCGTCGGTCCGACGCATAATCTCAGTGCGTTGCTCAACGCGCCCTTTGCCGCCGCACCCTATCCAGTCGCACCCGGACTGGACATCATTACCGTCGATGTATTGAACGAGATGAGTGAACTATGGACCGAACTACGCTCGAAGATGCCTGCCGGCATTCTGAGCCAGATCAGCGGCGATGAGTTGCCGCTGGCGCCGGGGTTCGACCTCTTGATGGCGTTCGTCCGGCTGGCGAAACACGCTTCCAGCGGCTATGACATCATAATCATTGATGCCGGCTCTCACGAAGGATTGCTGCGCGGGCTTGCCGTACCTGACAGCCTGCGTTGGATTATTCGTCTGCTTTTCGGGTTGGATCGCGGCCCAGGCAAAAGCGCTGCGTCGCAGAATCGCGCCCTGGTGCCAGGCGCCTTGCTGCCTCTCGAATGGATCGGACAACTCCAGGATGCTCGCGTGCAATTCGAGGCGCTGCGTGACAACACCACCGATGCTAGCCGAACGCTGGTGCGTTATGTGTTGCGCCCCGACTTCGCAGCCCTTGAAGATGCCCGCCTGGCTATCCCGGCGCTGCATCTGCATGGACTTTCGGTGGACGCACTCCTTACCGGGCCACTGCTTCCCAGCGGTATCAATGACTCACGACTCGCAGAGTTGATCACACAACAGCGCGCCGTAGCCGAGGAAGCGCGAAATATCTGGTCGCCGCGTCCGATCCTGCAATTGCCGGGCGATCTGCCAACCTATGGTTATCAACACTTCAGCACACTGGGCGCCGCAGTCTATGCTAACCATTCCCCCGCAACAACGCATATCTCAGCCGCGCCGATCGAGCAGGCTGAGGAGCCAGAGCCGTTTATCGACATCTCATTGCCAGGAGCACGCCGTGAATCACTCGGTCTGACGATCAGCGGCGATGAGTTGATTGTGCGCGTCGGGCCCTATCGTCGGCACTTGTTGCTGCCGGAAGGGCTGCGCAACCAGAGCAACATCCGAGCCCGGCGCGATGGCGAACGGCTTGTTGTGCACCTGCAACCGCCTCCGAGCCAGTCTGAAACGTGACAGATCGTATGAAGCGATTACCTGAGAAGTGCAGCAGCATAGCCGCCGCAAACACTCTCGCCGTTCACCTGTTCTATTCATCCTTTAAATTTTCCCGACAGAGCGTCAGGGTAATTATAATTTGGTTGACGCATCGTTGCCGTTGGTCTATACTAACCCGCTGGTGCGTTGGGAGCATTCAACGAGATTACTGACTACGTATCTATGACAAAAAAACCTATCTCTCTTGATGGCCGTGTTGCTGTCATCACCGGAAGCACGCGTGGTATCGGGCGCGCGATTGCCGAACGATATGGCCAAGCCGGCGCCCAGGTGGTTATCTCATCATCAAAGCCCGATGCTGTAGAACAGGTTGTCGCCGAACTATCGGCCAGGGGAATTCAATGCATCGGCCAGGCATGTGATGTATCCGATCAAGCTCAAGTGCAGAATCTGCTCCAGCGAACGCTGAACGAATGGAATAGGGTGGATATCTGGGTCAACAACGCCGGCATTGCTGGCCCATTCGGCTACACGCTCGATATTCCGTATGCGGTATGGGAACGCGTATGGCGCGTCAATGTGCAGGGCACGTACAATGGCTGCGTCACCGCGCTGCCGCATATGCTTGAACGCCGATCGGGGCAAATCATCAACCTGTCCGGCGGCGGGGCCAGACGCGCACAGCGTTTTCTCACCGTCTATAGCGTCACCAAAGCGGCGATTGTGCGTATGAGCGAAGGTTTGGCGCGCGAGTATAAGGACAAGCGTTTCTTGTCAATCAACGTATTGATACCGGGAATGGTGCCGACCGATATGATGAAATTTGGCGAGGCAGTCGGTGACGCCGCCAAAATACTGAAGAACCTACCACGAGTCTTGCAAATCTTCGGCACTACCGCCGAGGAAACCGCCGAGATGGCGCTCTTTATGGTTTCCCCGGCAACCAATGGCGTAAGCGGAAAAGTCTTTGAGGTTATGCCGCGTCGCCGAATGCTCTGGCGTCTGGTTCAGGGCGCGCTTCGGCTGCGGTAGAATCGTCGCGTCGGCAAACCTCTAACCGCACACTGTCCAAAAGACCGGGACGCATATGCACAAGCTGCATACGCGTCCCGGCGAGATTCACAATACCAAGAGGGCTGGCAATCCGATCTTCTCTGATCTGCCTCAACGCAGCGAAACGCTGCGAACCGTGGCGATGGTTGTCCACGTGTCGGCGTTTCCGGCAAAATCCAGCGCCTGCACGCGCAGTACATACTCGCCCGGTTCTAACGCCGAAATTTCCACTTGCGGATGAGCAGTGCGCCCCTGGGCGCTCACGAGATCGAGCGAATAATAATCCCAGGCGTTATGCGTGCCGCAACCATCTTTGACGAGCGCGGAGGATGGCATAACTTACCGGAAAGATCAAACCCAGGTTAATATTTGTTCAACCTGCTGCATACGATCGCGAGCGGTGGTATACTTTCCATCAGCATTCGCGTCTACTCACCGACATCACGATAATAACCAGACGGTTTCTTAAACCTATGCCACCACACATTCTAATCGTTGGCGGAGCCGACACCGGGCGCGCCCCGATGGCCGTCGCATTGCTTCAACGACTGCTGACCGGGAGTCAGCTTCATTGGTATGTTTCGTCAGCCGGGGTCGTCGGACACGACGACTCGCCTGCAGAGACGGAAGCGCGCGACGCAATGCAAGCGTTGGGACTGGACATCAGCAACCACCAGGCGCGGTTTTTCACCGACGACCTGGCAGCGTCGGCAACTGCATTGATCACCGTCGATAGCGGAACCGCACGCGTCATACGGATGCGCTATCCCGAATATGCCCCACGCATTATGTCGCTGGGAGAGTTGGCAGGTCGGCAGCGCGACATCCCCGACCCATTCCGTATGCCGTTAGCCGCATGGATCGGCTATGCTCGCGAGATTGAACAGATGCTCCAGACGGGTTTGGACAGGCTCATCGCGCTTGTCAACGGCGATACCGCACCAAACCAGACGCCTGCACGCACAGAATCACCCGTGTCGAACCCACTCCAGGTCAATCAGACCAACGGCACATCCGTCGATTCTATCCTTCCGACTAACGAACTTCCTCAACCGACGCGCGCGCGTGAGGAGATTGTCGAACGCTGCGAGCGCTTGCTGACCCTGATGATCGATATACCCGCACTCATTGCGTGGAACAACGCACGCCAGCAACTCGCTAACGAACTGCGCGCTCTGGAGTCTGTCGGCAATATGCCCGATGAACCAAAACAAAGCTACGTTGCGCTGCTACAAACGGCGTTGACGACGCCAGCTCATCCGACCGGCGAACAACTAAATCTGCTACGCACAGCCTTCAGGCGATTGAACACGGCAATCGATCAGAGCGCGTTAAACGCACTGTCCGACGATCTGCGCAATTGGCCTGCACCGTGATAACATTTGACGCGCACTCGTTTCACCGCTACAATGTGCAAGATACAGTGTAGAATCATCTAACTCTCTAAGAGTCCTGAGAATACAAACCAGCGTGAACAACGTTGGAGTGGAAGTATTATGTTTGAAAGTCTTTCGGATCGCCTCCAAAGCGTTTTTCAGAAACTTGGCAGCAAAGGCATCCTCACCGAAGACGATGTGCGCGAGGGAATGAAGCAGGTGCGTCTCGCCCTGCTTGAAGCCGACGTTAACTACAAAGTCGTCAAAGACTTCGTCGCGCGCGTCACCGAGCAAGCCATCGGTGAGGAGGTGATGAAGAGCCTCACACCCGATCAGCAAGTGGTCAAGATCGTCAACCAGGAGCTGATCAATCTGCTAGGCGAGAATAACGTCCCGCTTCAAGAGGCGCGACCCGGCCCGACGATTATCACCCTTGTCGGCTTGCAAGGCACCGGCAAGACGACGCTCGCCGCAAAGCTGGCCTTGCATCTGCGCAAAAAAGGCAAGCGCGTATTGATGGCTGCCTGTGACGTATATCGTCCCGCTGCGATTACCCAACTCGAGTCGTTGGGCAAGCAGTTGAGCATCCCGGTGTATAGCGAGGGAACCGAATCCCGACCGCCGGATATCGCGCGGCATGCAGTTGAGCAGGCGCGTCAGGAACTGTTCAACGTCGTCATTGTTGATACTGCCGGTCGTCTCCAGATCGACGAAACCTTAATGACCGAGCTGGATGAGATTGATGCAGCAATCCAGGCGGCCGAGCGTTTGCTGGTAGTAGACGCAATGACCGGTCAGGAAGCCGTCCGCGTCGCCGAAACGTTTAACCAGCGCGTCAATATTACCGGGCTGGTGATGACAAAGATGGACGGCGATGCCCGCGGCGGCGCGGCGCTGTCGGTGCGCTCAGTTACCGGCGTGCCGATCAAGTTCATCAGCACTGGCGAGAAAGTTGACGGACACACGCTTGAGGCGTTTTATCCCGATAGATTGGCCTCGCGCATTTTGGGTATGGGCGACGTTCTCTCGCTCATCGAAAAGGCCGAACAGCTCTATGATGAGGAGCAGGCCAAAAAGATGGAGAAGCGTCTGCGCAAAGGGAAGTTTGACTTTGAAGACTTCCTGAATTCTATGCATCAGATGCGCAAACTGGGGCCGCTCCAGCAAATCATCGGCATGATCCCGGGACTCAGCCAATTCGCCAACAATGAAGAGTTGATCAGTGAGAAACAACTGAAGCGGGTCGAGGCGATTATCTTTTCAATGACCCCTCACGAACGCCGCAACCCGGATCTCATCAAGGGTAGCCGCAGCGCCCGCATCGCACGAGGAAGCGGGACAACAGTGCAAGACGTATCCGCGCTGGTCAAGCAATTCCAACAGATGCAGCGGATGATGAAGCGGCTCGCGGATGGCGGTAAACCAGGCAAAGGCGGCAAGAAAGGTCGCGGCAAAGGCCGCGGCGGGCGCAAGCCAGAGCTTGATCAGCTCGATCCAAACGATATTATGCGGATGTTCCGCTAATGGTTCACTCATTACATAGTAAGTTCAGTTTACACGGAGGCATATCACATCTATGGTCAAGATTCGTCTTCGCCGAACCGGCAAGACCAAGCAACCCAGCTACCGACTGGTGGTGGCCGATTCACGCTCGCCCCGCGACGGCAAATTTATCGAGATTATCGGTCACTATAACCCGATCCGCCAGCCTAAGGTGTTGGAGATTAAAGAAGACCGGGCACGTTACTGGCTTAGCGTCGGCGCTCAGCCATCCGATGCAGTTGCCCATCTTTTCAAGCAAATAAACATCCTTGATGAGCATGGCAAACTCCTTCCCACCGCTGAAGCCAGCTCGCCTGAAGAAGTCAGCACATAGCTTTCAACACATCGAAAGGCGGTGTTGCAATGAAAGCGCTGCTCGAATACATCGCTCACAACCTGGTCGATAAGCCAGACGCCGTGCGCATCAAAGAGCGCATCGGTCGTTATACCGTGACTTACGAGCTTTCAGTTCATCCTGATGAAACCGGTAAAGTCATCGGTCGGAGTGGCCGTGTTGCCAAGGCTATCCGCGATCTTATGGGCGTTGCCGCAGCCAGGCACAACAAGCGTGTGCATATCGATATTGAGTAATGAACGTAGTCAGTAGTCAATGCATTTGACTACTGACTATGAACACTGCATATGTCCTCCCCTCTCGAATCTGAAGATTTTCTCCTTATCGGAACTATCGTGGCTCCCTTTGGAGTTCATGGCCAGGTCAAGCTGCGTGCATTCACCGATAACCCCGAACACGTTCAGAAACGCATTCGGACGGTCTACATCGGCAAGCGATTTAGTCCATATCAATTGCTTAACGTGTTTCAGCACAAGCCCGGACTGCTTATCCTCACCCTTAAAGGCATCGCCACGCGCGAAGACGCTGAAGATTTGCGCGGCGCAGATGTACATATTCCCGAATCCGAAGCAGCGCCGCTCGCCGCCGGTGAATATTTTCTGCACCAACTGTACAATCTCCACGTGGAAACCATCGATGGACAAACCATCGGCCAGGTGCGCGAAGTCATCGAGACCGGTGCCAACAACGTGGTTGTCGTGACCCGCCCCAACCAGAGCGATGCGCTCATTCCAATGATTCATGATGTCGTGCAGGAGATTGACTTTGCCGGAGGGCGGTTGATCATCCGCGTAATCGAAGGATTGCTCTCAGAGTAGCCGCTCTGCGTGGCAACTGCCCAACACGGCTACGAGACAAACGGCAGACGAATGCGAAATGTCGAGCCTTTGCCGACATAGCTGCTTACCGATAACTCGCCGTGATGCTGCTCAACAATACTGTAACAGATCGCCAACCCCAGGCCAGTGCCAGTTGTCCGCGTTGTGTAAAATGGCTCAAAGACTCTCGAAAGATCCTGACTCGGAATACCAGCACCAGTATCACTAAACTCAACTATCGCCGAAGGCCCGCGCACACGATGTCCGGCTGAGCCAATCGCTGCGAGGATGAAATTTGCATCGTACTGTCCATCAGACTCACCGGTAAGATATGTCCGGATTGTCAGTTCGCCCCCATCCGGCATTGCTTCAATCGCGTTGAAGATCAAGTTGAGATAGACCTGCTTCATATGATTGCTGATGACAGGCACCTCCGGCAAATCCGCCGCCCATTCACGAGTCACGCGGACGCGATTCTTCTCGAGTTCATTCGCCACCAGCATCAGCACCGCTTCAAGCAGATCGTGCAAATGCACCGGACGCATACCCTCACGCGACGGTCGGTAGAAATCCAGCACGCGACCTACCAGGCTGATCAGTCGCTCGACCTCATCGTGGGTCATAGTGAGGTAACGCTGGCGTTTTTCATCATCAAGAGCGTGATTCAACACCAAGTGAAGCGAGCTACGAATCGCTTGCAAAGGATTATTAATTTCGTGAGCGAGTGACGCCGAGATGCGCCCAACCGCCGCCAGTTTTTCGGTTTGGAAAAGTTGCTGTGCGACCCGTTGCCGCTCGCTGATGTCGCGGGCGATCATCAGCAACATATGCTGGCCATCATACGGAATGCGACTTATGCTAACCGAAACCGGGATAGTATGGCCAGACCGAGGCCTCAAAGACGTTTCAAGTTCACTCGGCGCATCAATTGCAAAAGCGTCGCCTTCCTGATCCGCACCAGCCCCATCCGCATACGTCTCGCGTACACCTAGCTGCGGGAAGAGATGAGATCGTGATAATAGCATAATCTCGCTATGAGCATACCCGGTCAGATACTCAGCGGCAGGATTGGCGTCAAGGATATATTCGCCATGTTCATCGAGCAACAGCACCGCATCATTTGCATGCTGGAGCAAAGCACGGTAACGCGCTTCAGAATGAGTCACATCGTTGTATAGGCGCGCATTTTCTATTGCAACGACAGCCTGACTGGCAAGCATCACCAGCAGTTCACGATCGGCTTCGCTGAAAGAGGAGCCGGTTGTTGTTTTGGCGGCATTGAGCACGCCCAACACACAATCTCCCGCTACAAGCGGCGCCGAGAGTGACGCGATCACTTCTTCTTCAACCAACAAGTGACGCAGATCGATACCTGGCGAAATAATAGCACTCTGGCGTTCAACAAACACTGGTTGGCAATGTGTCGCCACCCACCCGGCAAGGCTCTTGTTGCGCGGCACAAGCTGGCCCATCTGAACTGTATCGGGCAACCCTGAACCGGCGACAATGCGTAGTGTGTCCGAGTCTGGCTCGCAAAGCATAATTGAGGCTCGATCCGCCCGTAACTCAACGCGGACTGTTTCGATGATAAGATCATACAATCGAGGCAGATCAAGTTCGGACAACAAGCGCTCGCTAACTCGTACCAGCGGGCGCAATGCTCGCACGCGATCATAGGTGCGTATTTCGCGACGTTTCTGAATAACATCCGAAACGGTACTACAGAGCTTGTCAGGCGTAAACGGCTTGAGTAATAAACCCTGCGCCCCTGCACGCATAGCCCGCGCCGTATGTTCTATTGTCGCTGCGCCTGTGATGATAACAATCGGTACATCAAGATTATGATTACGGATCTGCTCCAGCAGGGTCAAGCCATCGATGACCGGCATCTGGATATCCAGGAGTACCAGATCAAAACGTTGCTGGCTCAGAATATCCAACACGGTTTCGGCTGTATTGACCGTATCCGCAGCGTATCCGGCATGCTCAAGCGAGCGCCGACACAGTGTGAGTATTACTGTATCATCATCAACAACCAGTATACGTTCAGCGTGTTTGTTCATAACTCTGAGAGCACATTATGATGACGCTCACAGCAGAAAATCCGACGTCGATTACCACGCAAGCCGAGCACTCATCGTGTCATTCACCCATTTGCTTACCGTCGCAGTATGTGCCAGAGTGTGCGTTCAGCGGTAACGACGATCAAGCTCCGCCCAGACATTCTCGATCGATACGCCTTGATTCTCAAGCAACACCAGACTGTGATAGAGCAAATCGGCCATTTCGTAGGTCAACTCATCATCTGAGTAATTTTTAGCGGCAATAATCACCTCGGCTGATTCCTCGCCAATTTTCTTGCCGATGCGGTCAACTCCGCCTTGCAAGAGTTTCACTGTATACGAACCGGATGTCTGCTTAATGTTTCGCTCGTGTATCAAATCCACCAGTCGGGTCAGGATTATGCTTGAAGGGAGCCGCTCTGAAAGCGCCTCACCCTGAAGAGTGCGGTGAAAACAACTCGGACGGCCCGTGTGGCACGTTGGGCCAGCCGGTTCCACCAACACCAGTAATGCATCTCCATCACAATCCTGGCGAATATCCGTCAAACGAAGAGTATTGCCGCTCGTCTCGCCTTTCTGCCACAATCTACCCCGGCTGCGACTCCAGAATGTCACCAATCCGGTTTCTAGCGTGCGCTGCAATGCCATCTCGTTCATATAGCCGAGCATCAACACCTCGCCGCTCCGCGCATGTTGAACAATGGCAGGGATAAGACCATTCGCATCAAACGTCAGCGATCCAACGGCGCCTGCGGGCATAGCGGTTGCTTCATCGGTATTCGGTGCAGACATCATATCCTCTGTTCAAGACCAGCAAGCCCGGCAACTCAGTGACGAAAGTGACGTCGGCGCGTAAAAACCATTGCCGCCCCGGCTCGATCAGCAGCGGCGATGACCTCTTCATCGCGAACCGAGCCACCCGGTTGGATCACTGCCGTTGCTCCGGCGGCAAGCGCAACTTCCACACCATCGGCAAAGGGAAACAATGCGTCGCTGGCAACCACCGAACCTTGCAGCGACAGGCCAGCTTGCTGAGCTTTCCACACAGCCAGGCGCGAGCTGTCAACACGGCTCATCTGCCCGGCCCCAATGCCCAATGTACGATCTCCGGCAGTATAGACAATTGCATTCGATTTTACGTGCTTGCAGACGCGCCAGGCAAAACGTAACGCCGTTTCCTCCGCTTCGGTCGGCGCGCGCCGGGTGACAACATCGAACGGCTCATCACGTAGCGGAGCCCGATCGGCTTCTTGTACCAGCACGCCCCCCGGAACGCTCTGCACAACGAATTCATGTTGCCGCGCAATTGGACGCAGCGCACGCATCAAGCGGCGATTCTTCTTCTTGCGGAGCAGTTCAAGTGCATCTGGCGCAAACTCCGGAGCGATGATGATCTCAGTGAAGATCTCGTCGATTGCTTCAGCCAGTTGCATATCACACGGCGCATTGACCACAATAATGCCGCCGAATGGCGCCTGGACATCAGTGGCAAACGCTCGCTGCCAGGCCTCCAGCGTATGTGCGCCGACGCCGACGCCACAGGGGTTGGTATGCTTGATGATCGCCAGCGCCACCCCTTCATCAGGCGAAAATTCTTCGATCAACTCTTGAGCGGCATTAATATCGAGAATGTTGATATACGACAACTCCTTGCCGTGCAACTGCTCAAAATACTGGGCAAAATCACCATACAACGCTGCCGACTGATGCGGGTTCTCGCCATAGCGCAACGTTTGAACCAGCGGCCAGGCCATCGGCAATGTTTGCGGAAACGCAGCATCGTTCAAATACGCGGCAATTGCGGCATCATACGCAGCAGTATGGGCGAAGACTTTCGCCGCCAGCCGCTGACGCATCGCATACGGCGCTTCGCCGCGGCGCAACCCATCCAGCGCCGCGGCGTAATCTTCCGGATCAACCAGCGGCAACACAAAAGGAAAATTCTTCGCCGCTGCACGCAGCAAGGCGACGCCGCCAATATCGATCTGTTCCTGCGCTTCCGCCAATGTCACATCTGGGCGAGCGATTGTTTGCGTAAAGGGATAAAGATTCACCGCCACGATATCGATCAAGCCGATCATATGCTCAGCAAGTTGTTCATAGTGTGATGAAAGATCGCGCCGCGCGAGAATCCCGCCGTGAATCGCCGGGTGCAAGGTTTTCACCCGTCCGTCGAGAATTTCCGGAAAGCCCGTAATCGCCTGCACAGGCTGTACAGGCAAGCCCGCTTCGGTCAGGACACGTTGCGTATTCCCTGTTGACACCAGTTCAACACCCAGTTCAACCAATTCACGGGCGAAATCAACAACACCCTGCTTGTCCCAGACGCTAATTAACGCTCGCACTGTTCTAATCACCCCACACTACGTTACAGATTCGGTTCATGCTGCAACGACCCTGCCCAATCGATGGGCAGGGTCGCAGTATTACACATTATGACCAACATGTAAATCTATCGCTCGCCGAGGATCTCATGCGCATATCCTCGCAAATCAGCCCCCATGCGCCGCGCCTGCTCCAGACCGAACCCATCCGCCGCAGACCGCTCCAGGTAATCAATGACCCCATACACATGTTCAAGCGATGCGTCGGAAAGATCAACCAACCCCGCCTGGAGGCAAGCTTCCTGTAGCAATAAAGGAGCTTTGTTGCCAAACACGCTCGCAGCGATCTGCTCAAATTCCGGCAACAACGCCTCGGTTGGGGGCGTTGCTCGCTTCTCGATCAGACCATCGGCCAACAAGCGCGTGACAATCTCAGAAGTTCGGGTCTCTCCCAGCCCGCTATGCTGAGCGATCTGGCGCACAGTATTCTTACCATTGACCATTGTCAAGACGCGCCATTCCTCGGCCTCCAGGCTGATCTCAGATGATCCCGTCGCCGGGTTAGGTATCAGCCGCGGCACAACATCAAGCAACGGCTCCTGATCCTGCGTCTTTGCCCAGGCCTCCTGGCGCATAATGCCTTCCATAATGATCACTTCGTTGCTCATCGTGATCATCGGCTTCTCAAGCGTATCTTCTGCCGCGTCACTGAAACGGAAGTGACCCGACTCAAGCGTGAAGCACGTATAGATTGCTTCAAGCGGAGGCAAATTGGCAATATCCGCACCACTAATCTTGCCATCGCGGAAATAGATTTTCCCCTCAATGCGATGCACACCACGCTGCCCGCCGATATAGACTGCGCCGGTTTTCTTACTCAGATCAACAAGCTGAATAATATCAGTCAGCGGAAACTCTCTGAGATCGCCTTCGAGGGCCATAGATCATCTATCCTCAAATCTGATGAGCAAACATCGCGCAACACAACGCGGAAGCTACCGCTACTACCGGGCTAGAGCTTACTAATCACCAGTTTGCTAATTGCCCGCAACGTCTCAAAAACACCAACGCCCGTTGTCGCAACAGCGGCAAAACGTTGCCAATTCATACCATTGAGATATTTATCAAGCGTTGAAATCGGCACAAGAGTTTCTGAGGGCAGATCGCGTTTGTTATATTGCAAAACGATTGGAAAATCGCGAAAGTTTTTATTCTGTTTGGTGATGTTCCGTGCAAGCTCCTTCAAGCTGTCAATATTTTCTTGCATCTTCTGGCGTTGCGAGTCGGCAACGAACACCACCCCATCAGCACCATTTAGCACCGCAACACGAGTTCGCTCATACAACACCTGCCCTGGCACCGTATACAGATGGAAGCGCGTCAAAAAACCGCGCACTTTCCCAAGCTCCAACGGCAGAAAATCGAAGAAGAGCGTACGCTCTGTCTCGGTAGCTATCGACAGAAGATCGCCCTTTGTGTCACGCGGCACCTGGCTGTGAATATACTTCAAGTTCGTGGTTTTTCCGCACATACCCGGACCATAATAGACAATCTTGCAATGGATCTCGCGCGCCGCGACGTTGATCAGAGCCATAGGTCCTCTCGCGTGACAGTCAAACCAGATGCGCTGACGGTACAATGCAACCATCTGCGCGACACTTCTACACCCCTACATCAACCATCGTACAGGCATGCCGCAAATCACTTACACATCGAAATATCCACATATTTTCGATATGAGCCTGGTATCGGCATACACTTTACCGCTCGCATTTAATCGCGGAAGAGCAAATCAATCGTATCCTCCATCGACGTGCGAAAGGAGGAGCCAAGCACTTCATCGCGAGCTTTATGCTGCTGACGCACTCGTTCAAGCACCGATGCGAGCTCATCGGTTGCTTTCTTCGTCAACACTTTCACCAATCCAATATGTGTTCCCTTATTGAAGATGATGCAAAGTATCCACTGCTCTTCGATCAGGGCAATAAATATATTCTCGCGCACTCCTTGTTGAAAAGAGGCTCGAAAATCTTTCTCGCGCAGCAATTTGGCGACTTCGCGTGATGATGCAAAGACGCCCGCAATGAGCGCGCCGAGTGACGTAATATCCTGGCGATCCCCGTCACCCTTTGAGGCAATAACCTGACCGCTCTTATCTAACAACAAGGCATAGTCACTCCCGGTATCCTCAACGAGATGAGCCAGGCACTCCTCTATTTTTGTAATTTCTTCAGTGGGTACAATTAAACTGGTGAGTTGTGGATCCATCATTATCTGCCTTGTCACTATGAACTTGGGAGGCCTGTTAACTACCCTGAGCAATTATAGCACATAGCACGTCAAATCGCCTCTAATGCTGCCAGTAAATCCTGCCGATACATCGCAACCATAAAACGAACCTGTCCGAGCATCTCGCGCGCACTCGCCATCAGAAGGATCATCGCATCATCGCTGATCGGCTCAAGCACGACCAATCCTTGCTCGTATTCGAGAAGGGTCTGGATTGATCGGCCTTTGTCGATTTCACGCCCCAGCGCATCAGCCATCGCAAGGCCGTTGGAAGCTACAGCGCAAATCGCCTCGACTTCAACATCCGGTCGCGCGACGCTTTCAATCAACAGGCCATCGTGTGCAACAATGGCGGCCATTTCGACGCTATCAATGCCTCGGAAGCGACTGAGAAGACTACGCAACTGGCTACTCATAGAGAGGTGCCTCCCCGCCAGCGCTATGAGATAAGGCGCCAGCGTACTTGCATTATACTACTACATCACTGTCTATGCGACGATTGCGCGCCAAGGAGCGCAGGATTATGAGTATCAACCAGAACAGCCATCAATACAATTCGCTGTTATGGGTGCGTTCGCGCTCTTTGGGAGGTCGTCCGGTTCGGATACTGCGCAGCGATTGAATGGTGGATGAAATCGCCCGATCAGCCCACCCATAAATTGTCGGGCGGCTTTTTTGAAGCTCGTCGGCTATTTGAGTGACATTGGTACGGTAATCAGGATCAAATGTGGCAAGGTTTATCCGAGCGGAGGCGACAATTTGCTGTATTTCCTCCTCGGTTAGACTATGCTCGCGGATGAGCTTCTTGGCCCGCTTGCTGGTCAGGTTAAGCTGCATAGCAATACTCCTTGCCAACAGATACCCGCTACATCCTTTGACAGCGTGGTCAAACGGGTAGCCAAGTGTAATTCTTTATTAGCATATCATAGTGTCGCTCATCTGTCGAGTCTTTTCTGTAAACAGTAAAATGGGAACAATGAGCATCATTAGAATTTTTAATCTTTCATAGATCATGTCTTTGCTATCTACAACAAGCTCCGATGGACTCCGGCAAACAGGGCATAGAGAAATTGAGAAGAATAGAGCAAAGTAAGGCTTAACAGATTTCCAGAGTGGGCTCGTCATATGGTGTAAAGGCTTGTAACAATGCGCCCATATATGCTCATATGCTCGCTGTTTGTCCATATGTCCTGGAATGCTCATCAGCGATTAGCCGGCAACAGATCCAAACGCAATGCATACACATAGCCCCCCACGCAGTGAAATGCGCAGGGGGCTACGGATGAAGCTGAATTTTTATGTCAACAGTAGTTTGTAACGCTCAGCAACGACGTTTCTACGATATTACTCGGTAACGTTGACGGTAATCCGACGCGGCTTCACCTCTTCGGCTTTCGGGATATCCAGACGCAGCACGCCATCTTTCATCGACGCGACGATAGCATCGGCCTTCACCGTGTTCGGAAGCGTGATCGAACGCTGAAACGACCCAAAGCGTCGCTCAATCCGGTGGAAATTGCGCTCCTTGGTTTCTTCCTCCTGATGCAACTCACCGCTGATAGTCAGCACATTGTTCTCGACGGTAATGTTTACATCGTCAGCTTTAACGCCCGGAAGCGCGGCATCAACGATATACGACTCGGGAGTCTCGCTTAAATCAAGCGCCGGAACAAAACCCGTCTTGTCTCGCGACAGTGATGGCGCCGGTATTACGCTCTCCTCAAACAGCTGATTCATCGCCTCACGCAGCGATAGCACATCCTGGAAAGGATCCCAACGCGTCAAGCTCGTCATAATAACACCTCCTTATGATGCAAGTCAGAGCTTTGTTAACCTTATGTGCGCGGCTATGCGCCACGCAATGTTCCTTACGGTTGTTAGCATACAACCTTCATGTTAGAATAATATACGCAAAGTATTAAAACGATGTTAGAACTACCCGATCACCGCCTGCGCCAACGCGAATATTTGTTACAAATCAGCCGGGCGATCACCTCGCAACTGAACCTAACCAGTGTGCTCAGCCTGGTGATTAATGTTGCCGTGGAGATGCTCGCCGGCACCTCCGGTCTGATTGCGCTCTATGAAGAAGATGGCAGCGATGAGTTGCGTGTGCGCGCATCAGCCGCATTGCCGCGCGAGATCTGGCCCGCTTTCACGCCGCTCCTCAACCTACCGCTTGGTCAAACGCGCCGCAACGTAATGGCTCGCATACTTCGCGAGATTGCCGCCGACACCGGCTTGAATCTGCGTCAGTTAATTGCTTTGCCGTTAACCTTCAGCGATATCCCCGTGGGAATGATCTATGTCTTTCGGGCTGCGCTCAATGTTGGGTTTTCCGCCGATGACGAACAGGTGCTGCAAGCGTTCGCCGATCAAGCTGCGATCGCAGTCAGCAACGCGCGCCTCTATCAGGGTGTACTGCGCGAAAAACAACGCCTCGATGCGATCATCGAGCAGAGCGCCGACGGCGTCATGATCCTCGACAATCGCTGGCGCATCACAACTTTCAACCAGACGATGGAGCAACTCACCGGTTGGCCGCGCGAGGAATCGATTGGGCGCCCCTGCGCCGAGGTGCTGGGCATACGCAACACCCAGGGAGTAAACATCTGCCTGGCGGATTGCCCGCTTCAACGCCGTCCGTTTATGCACAATCCGGTCGTCGAAGGTTGGATTACCAATCGTGATGGACGCGAATTGTATATTCAAAGCCGCTACGCGCCGCAACGCGGGTCAAACGGCTCGTTGATCGGCGCAATCGCGAATGTGCGTGACATAACCGAACAAAAGCGCGAAGAGGAATTGCAGAATACGTTTGTGTCGGTGATCTCGCACGAACTGAAGACGCCGGTCAGTATTATCAAAGGCTACGCCGGAACTTTGCAACGTGAAGATGCGAACTGGAGCGCAGAGACCCTGCGCGATGGCTTGCGAATCATCGAAGAAGAGGCCGATCGGCTGGCGCGGCAGATTCAGGACCTGCTTGACGTGTCGCGTATTCAGGCCGGCGGGTTGCGCCTGGAACCGACCGACTGGTCGCTGCCGGCGCTCGCGAAAGAAACCGTGCAACACTTTGCCGCCCAGACTAATGGTCGCTTTGAGTTCGAGCTACGATTTCCCGATGACTTTCCGCCCGTACGCGCAGACTTTGAACGTATCCGCATGGTATTGACCAACCTGATTTCCAATGCCATTAAATATAGCCCCGACGGTGGTACGATCCGGATCGGCGGGCGGGCGGAAGACAAGATCGCGATCGCATATGTCGCCGATCAGGGCATCGGCATTCCGCCGGAAGAGCAAGACCGAATCTTTCAGCGCTTCTATCGGGTAGACAATCGCGTCGGGCGCGAGGCCCAGGGCGCGGGATTGGGGTTGTATCTGGCCCGCGCGATCATCGAGGCGCACAGCGGGCGGATCTGGGTTGAGAGCCAGGTGGGTCGCGGATCGCGTTTCTTCTTCACATTGCCGCTCGCACATCGCCAGATCCAAGTACGCGACGAATGACGCAGCGCAGGATTCGCAAAGCCGCGCAACACATCAGCCAAAAATTATGTCAATACAAACTCCCTATATATTGCCCGTGTCGATATACCCCCTGGGGGTAAGCGAGATTACAGCGCATCTTGATCGGGTATGTTATACTGGCGCTACTTCCGACCAGATGGTCGGTGTAGAAATTTGTGAGTATAAAATCACTGGGTTGTACAATATTGTATATCTGGGAGATATGAGGCAATGCATCATAAAGTGGTCGTCATTGGATCGGGCCCGGCAGGATTGACCGCTGCACTCTATGCAGCGCGCGCCAGTCTGGAGCCGCTTGTCATCCGCGGCTTGCAGCCGGGCGGCTTGATCGCAACGACAAATGAAGTAGAAAACTATCCTGGTTTTCCCGAATCCATCGGGGGATTTGAGCTTTACGAAAACATGGAGAAGCAAGCCGAGCGCTTCGGCACGCAGTTTCTGGACGCCATTGTCGAGAAGGTCAACCTCTCACAACGGCCTTTTGTTCTGGAGACCGATGCAGGGGAGATGGTAACAGCCGACACGCTCATCGTCTCGACGGGTGCATCGCCACGCAAGCTTGGCGTGCCGGGCGAAGAAAAACTGGCCAATCGCGGCGTTTCCTACTGCGCCACCTGCGACGGCTTCTTCTTCCGTGACAAACGCGTCGTGGTGGTGGGCGGCGGCAATAGCGCACTCGACGAGGGTCTGTTCTTGACCCGTTACGTCTCAGAGTTGATTATCGTGCATCGCCGCGATGAACTCCGCGCAGATTCCGTGCTCCAGGAGCGAGCGTTTGAGAATTCGAAGGTACGCTTCGTATGGGACTCGGTCGTCACCGAAGTGCTTGGCGAAGAGCGTGTAACCGGCGTGCGGCTTCAGAATGCGAAGACGGGCGAAAAGAGCGTCCTGGAAGCAGATGGCGTCTTCCCTTACATCGGCCACGTACCGAACACCAGCCTGTTCGCAGGCCAACTCGATATGGACGAAACCGGCTTCCTACTCTCTGACGGGCGAACCCGCACAAATATCCCCGGCGTCTTTGTCGCCGGCGATGTCGTCGATCATGTCTACCGTCAGGCTATCACCGCCGCCGGCGATGGGTGCAAAGCCGCGATGGAAGCGACCTGGTTCCTGGCCGAGCAAGAGCATGCCGAAAAGAAAGCCCGGCAGGGCGAGTCTGTCGCACCCGCGATCTCGTAGCAACACCCGCCAGGTCATCTTATCTTTCGCTGATATAGTCCGTAGTGCGAACCGAGAGCATTTGCCCTCTGAGCGCTACGGGCTATTTGTTGGTTCGCATCCTCGTACTGAACAGCCAGGAGTAGCTCATGGCTCTCGTCATACAGGTTCTGATCTGCGTCGTACTCGTGATTGCAATCGGCACATGGCTTTCACAAAGCGCCGACGTGATCGCCGAGAAAAGCGGGCTAGGCCGCGGCTGGGTCGGAGCAATCCTGCTTGCCGGCGCAACGTCGCTGCCGGAACTGGCTACCGGCGTCAGCGCTATCACGATTGTCGATCAGGTTGATCTGGCGGTCGGCGGCATTTTCGGCAGTTGTCTGTTCAATCTGGTCATTCTCGCATTGCTGGATATTGCCAGCGGTCCTGGCCCATTGTTCAGACGCGCTCAGGTCAGCCACGGTCTATCGGCCGGCCTCGGCAGTATGCTGATCGGGCTGGCAGCATTCGCTACACTATTGGCCGGCGATGGTTACAGCTATAATATGGGATGGATAGGCGCGCCCTCGGTGATCATCCTGATCCTGTACCTTATCAGCGCACGCCTTATTGCAATGTACGAGGTGCGCCGCCGCACCGAGTTTCACAAACAGGAAGCCACCCAATACCGGTACGAACACATTCCCGCTTGGAAAGCCTATCTTACCTTTGTCAGCCTTGCAGCAGTGATCGTTGTGCTGGGCGTGTGGCTATCCTCACTTGGCGAACAGGTTGCGCAAGTCACCGGCCTCGGCGAGAGCTTCGTCGGCGCCTTGATGCTCGCCGCAGCCACATCGTTGCCCGAAGTAGTGGCATCATTCGCCGCCATTCGGCTCGGCGCCGTTGATCTGGCAGTATCAAACGTGCTGGGGTCAAACCTGCTTAATATTGGCATTCTGGCGCTGTATGATCTGATATACCTCAACGGTGACATCTGGAGCAGCGTCAATCAGATTCACGTGTTCGCTGCACTGGCTGCGATGGTGATGACGGCTGTAGCGATAGTCGGTCTGATCTTCGATGCCACGCGCCGCCCGCCAACGTATATCAGTTGGGACGCATTGGCGCTGATTATGCTGTATATCGGCGGGATGTATGCGGTGTTTCAAGGAGGATGAGACAACGTTCACACCATTGTCTTTTCGCCCGTGCTGCAATGCGTATAGTAGATCACTCGATCATACACGATACGATCGAGACCCTTCCCCTTCGCTTCGCTCAGGGTCAGGGTGACGTGCAGCATACGCATCATCGTTTGGTAGCGTAGCGATAGATAACGATAACGCCTCAACCTCTGACTTCACCCCAATGAACCAGGCAAAATCAAAACAGGAGGCGAAATATCTCGCCCCCTGCCTTTCGTCATCCTGTTCAATTATCGAACATTGACGCCTAAAAGCCCGCTCCGGCCACCGCTTGCACTTGGTCGATAACGCTCAAGATCAGGTTCGGGAAGATGCCCAACACTAACAGGAGGACTGTCGTGACGATCAGCGTGGCATTCATCCCCAACGGCGTTGCAATGGGCGTATCGTCGGCGGGCGCAGTAATAAACATCGCCTTGAGGAAACGCAAATAGTAATACAGACTGATGATCGTCGTGACCAGAGCGATGATGACAAGCCAGGTCGCGCCTGCCTGCCAGGCAGCCATAAAGACATAGAATTTGGCAAAGAAGCCCGCCAGCGGCGGAATACCGGCCAGCGAGAGCACACTGACCGTAAACAACACCGTCAGGCCCAGATTGCGCCGCGCCAGACCATTCAGATCGCTCAATTCATCGCCGCCGACTGCCATTGAAACCACGGCCAACGCACCGAATGCGCCGATGTTGGTCACAGTATAGACAATCAGGTAGTAGATCAGCGCCGACGCGCCCATCTCGCGATCAATAGGCAGCGGCGAAGCCCAGGCAAGCAGGGCTAGCAGAATGAAGCCGGCCTGAGCGATGCTCGAATAGGCCAGCAGGCGTTTGGCGTTGTTCTGTGGCAATGCCGCCAGATTGCCGACAATCAGCGTGAGGAGGGTGAGCAACGCCAGCAGGGTAGTCCAGCCGCTCAATTCATCGAACGACTCCAGCGAGCCGTTGAGTCCCGGAAATGCCGTAACCAGCACACGATAGAGCAGGAAAAACCCCGCCGCCTTCGAGGCCGTCGAAACGAACGCTGTTACCGGCGTTGGCGCGCCCTGGTACACGTCGGGCGACCAGCCGTGGAACGGCACGACCGCAACCTTGTAGCCCAGCCCGGCAATGATAAAGATCATACCGAGGATCAACATGCCGCGCCCGTCGTCGCTCAGGAACGCCGCCCGCGCGATCGTATCGAACTGGGTCAGATTATTGGCGCTGATCGAGGCGTTGAATGCGTTCGCGACAAAACCATAGGTCAGACTCATGCCATAGAGCAAAATGCCCGACGACAGCGCGCCAAAGAGGAAATACTTCATCCCGGCCTCGGATGATTTGGTCTCGGCGCGGAAATACCCGGCCATAATGTAAAGCGGAATCGAGGTCAGCTCCACCGCCAGGTAGGCAAGAATCAGCTCGTTCGCCGCCGCCATCAAACCCATGCCGGCAGTAGAGGAGAGCAAGAGCGCGTAGAACTCGGCGGGATGGCCTATCGGGCGAAAATCTAGCGTAAGCAGCGCCGTGAGCAATGCAGCGGCGATAAGCGTCAGCCGGGCGATCACCGTCAGGTGATCGGTGGCAAACACTCCCAGGATCGGATCGCCGACCGGCCCGCCGCTCTGCAGATTGCGCACGATGTTGGTGAAGAAATTTACCGGCGCATCCTCAGGCAGTTTGTACACATATCCGCTTTGCAGCAGCACGATCACGAAGATCATCACCAGGCCAAAGATCGTGAGCGACGCGGCTGAACGACTGCGTTCGCGCTGTGACGCAGCATCATTGCTCCAGCGCTCGAAGATGTCCGAGCCGAGCACAAGCAACGCCAGCACTATCAACAGGATTTCCGGCAGAATGCGCGGGATGTCAGTCAGTTGAAACATGGGCCAGACTCTCCTCGGAGCACGACAGCGCTGTGACAGCAACCAGGATGTTCAAAACCTCTCGGCGTCATAGCGAGTGCAGTATTACGGACCAACGGCCACAACGGCGCTATGCAATTGCTGGACTATCGGCGTAACGCCAACGTCGATCATCTCGGTCAAGATTGCCGGATAAATGCCGACGCCGATCAAGATGATCGCCAGCACGATGCCGCCGGTGTATTCTTGCCAGGTAAGTTTCGGCAGCTTCAGGAATTCGGGGTCTTTGACTTCATCAAAGAACACCTGATAGACCGCCCGCAAGATATAGGCGCCGGTAATCGGGATCGAGATCGCCGCAATGATTGCGATGAGCGGATATCTCTCCCAAACGCCGATGAAGATGCTGAACTCCGCCCAGAATCCTGCAAAGCCGGGCATGCCCATCGATGACAGGCCGCCGAGAATAAACATATATGCGGCAAAAGGCATCACCCTGGCCATACCGCCCAGTTCAGGCAACTGGCGGGTGTGCGTGCGCTCGTAAATCATTCGCCCGACCACGGCAAAGAACAGGCCGGTCATAATGCCATGAGCAAACATTTGCAGCACGGCGCCGGTCAGGCCGATCTGGTTGCCCGCCGCAAGCGCCATCACCACCAGGCCCATATGGCTCACCGACGAATAGCCGATGATGAATTTGAAGTCGCGTTGCGCCATCGCGATTGTCGCGCCATAGACCACATTGAAGATGGTCATCACCGCAATAATCGGCAACCACTGCTGCGCGCCGTCGGGCATCAGCCACATCGCGGCCCGCAGGCAGCCATATGCGCCCAGCTTCATCAACACACCGGCGTGAAGCATCGACACCGCCGTCGGCGCGGCGACGTGGCCAGTCGGCGACCAGGTGTGGAACGGGAACATACCGGCCAGAACCGCAAAGCCAATAAATAACGGCGGGAAGAAGATAATCTGGAATTGGCGCGAGAAAACAACATTCTCAGCCAGCAGCGGCATATCGAACGTCCGCAAACCGCTGCCAAAGTAGATCGCCAGCAACCCGATAATGCTCAATGCGCTGCCGGCCATCAGGAACATCGTCAGCTTCATCGCGCCGTATTCTTTGCGCGTGCTGCCCCACACGCCGATCAGCAAGTACATCGGCAAGACAGCCAATTCGTAGAACACAAAGAACAGAAACAGATCGAGCGAGACGAACACGCCGTAGACGCCGGTGGTGAGCAAGAGCAGCAGCACCCAGTACTCTTTCAGGCGATTCTCGATGTTCCAACTCATCAACGCGCCAGTCGAGATGATGAAGCCATTCAGCACTAGCATCGGCAGTGTAATGCCGTCGGCGCCAAGGATATAGTTGATGCCGAGTTGAGGCATCCAGGGCAACCGCTCGACGAACTGGAAACCGCCCTGAAGGGGATCATAGGCGAAGAAGAGGATCAGCGACAGGATCAGCGACAGGATCGAGAAGCCCGCGCCAATCCAGCGGATCAACTCGCGCTGCGTCGACGGGACGACCATTATCAGCAAGCACGGAATCAGCGTACTGAGCCAGGTGAGACTGAGCCAGGGCACATCGGGAGAAATATCAAACAAATGCATAGTTCTTCCTTAAGGCGCGACGCGAACCAAAAAACCCGGCCTTACGACAGCACATTCATAAACACACTGACCATCTGGGAGGCTGTCGCATTCGCCAACTCCATAATCGGCGCAGGGTAAAGGCCCAGCGCCAGCAGCAGCGCCAACAAGGGCGCCATCGTCCAGAACTCCAGCGGGTTCAGGTCGGGCAACGCCTTCCAGCGCTGGTTGAGCGGGCCCAGAAAAATGCGCTGGAACATCACCAGCAGCGCCAGCGCCGTGATCACCAGCCCGATCGTCGCCAGCAGGGTGAAGAGCGGCAGCGTGGCCCAGGCGCCCCGGAAGATGAAAAATTCGCCGACGAAACCGGCCAGACCCGGCAGACCCAGATTGGCGAACATCGCCACGCCCATCACCCCCGCGAATGTCGGCATCGTCACACGCAGGCCGCCAAACTGACTCAGGTCGTAGGTTTTGGCGCGTTCATAGAGCGCGCCGGCGAGCAAGAACAACCCACCGGTCGAGAGACCGTGGGCGACCATTTGCATCACCGCACCGTTGACCGCGATCGTGCGGCTCTCCTGGGTTGCGCCGCCAGGCAGCGCCGCCGCCGCTGCAATCGCCAGCATCACATAGCCCATATGGTTGATCGAGGTGTACCCGATCAACCGTTTGATGTCGCCGTTGCTATAAGAAAGCGCGCCGAACGCGCCCGCAACGATGCCGATCAGGGCCAGCGCGCCAATCACCGGAGCGAAGTATTGTGCGGCCTGGGGCGTGAACGGCAACAGGATGCGCAACATACCATATGCGCCCATCTTGCTCATCACCGCCGAGAGCATAATCGAGCCAGATGTCGGCGCTTCACCGTAAGCATCAGGGAGCCAGGTATGAAACGGCCAGACCGCCAGTTTGATCGCGAAGGCCACAAAGATCGCCCAGAAGGCAATCGAGGTATAGAGCAGCGGGAAGCGCCCCAGCACGTCAGCGACACCGAGATGATCAATGTAGGCGAAGAGAATCTGCTGCAAATCGCCCTGGAAGCCGGCGACCGGCAAGCCCTGGCCAAGGCGCCCATAGGCGATCAGATCAAATGTCGGCTGTCCGGCGAAACGCGTGGACAGGTAGAAGACCTGGAAAAGTAGCAGCATGCCCACCGAGCCGGCCATTGTATAGATAAAAAACTTGAAGGCAGCATAGCGGCGATTTTCGCGGCCCCAGACCTGAATCAAGAAGAACGCCGGCACTAGGCTAAATTCCCAGAAGATGAAGAAAAAGAAGAAATCAAGCGCCAGGAAATAGCCTAGCATCGCCGCTTCGAGCAGCAGCAACAGCGCGAAGTGAACCCTGGCGTTGGTCGAGACGTTGAACGACGCCAGCGCAGCGATTGGCGCCATCACCACCGTCAGCAAAACCAGCGGGAGACTCAGGCCATCCACGCCGAGAAAATAGTCAACCCGGATCGCCTGCACCCAGGGCACGCGTTCGACGAATTGGATCACGCCCTGACCGTCGGCGGTTGACCGAGCGTCGAAACCGGCCCAGACCGCCAGCGCCAGCCCAATCGGCACGAGCATCCACGCGGTCACGCCGATTTTCACCAGCCGATCATCCAGACGCAGCAGCGCGGCGAGGCCGACCAACAGGACACCGGCGAGCGGCGCGAGAACAAGCAGTGTCAGCCAGGGTACGCCATCCGGCGCAGCCATTAGATATGCGGGAAGAGGCATCGATCACTCCTGAACGCCGAGTGCGGCGAATGCATCAATCTACTGGAACACGTATAGAAACACCAGCGCCAAAACCACCACCCCCGCGAACAGCATTTCGAGGTAGTCCTGCGCCTTGCCGGTCTGGCTGCGACGTACAGCCTTGCCGGAAGCCACCGTACCGTCGGCGACCGCATCCGGCCCGTCATTGAGCACCGTGTCGTCAACGATAAAGTTCATCCGCGACAAGAAGAAGGTGAAAATCCCTGTGCCGTTGACAATACGATCCAGGATCTGACGGTCGATCCAGCTCCAGATTACCGCCAGCGCTGAAGTCAGATTGCCGACCGTCGCTGCGTAGATCTCGTCGATCATATACTTCCGGTTAAGCACGTTGAACAAAGCCGGGACGCGTGCATCAAGCGGATCGCGGTCGTGAGCGGTCTTGAACGCGTTGGCGTAGAACCAGCCTGCTGCAATGCCCACGCCAGCGATCAACAGCGACATACCGGCAACGACAACGTTGAACTTCGCCGCTTCCTGGCCCCACAGGCTGCTGAGCCAATGGCCGCCGGGAATGGGGAAGGGCAGATTGAAGAAGCCACCTGTCACCGCAAAACTGGCCAGCACAACCAGCGCAGCAGTCATTGGCGCATTCTCGTGCCAATGGTTGCCAGTGTTCATATGACCAGCGTGGGAGTCGTGAGCATGGTCGTCATGATGCCCATGATCGTCGTGATGGCCGTGGGCGGCTTGCGCTTCTGGGTTGACAAATTCAATCGGGTTTTCGCCGCGATACTCCCCAAAGAACACCGCGCGCCACTGGCGGGTCATATAGAAAGCCGTCAGGAAGGCCGCGACCGAGAGAACAATATAGACCACCCAATGCCCATGAAGCGACGCATCGGCCAGGATCTCATCCTTGCTCCAGAAGCCCGCGAACGGCACGATACCGGCCAGCGCCAGATAGCCCGCCGTATAGGTCCAGAAGGTCCAGGGCAAGCGACGCCTCAGGTCACCCATATTGCGAATATCCTGCGCGGTCTGCTGCGCAGCGTATTCGTCTTTGTGGTGGATCTTCTCGATTGCGGGCGTGGCTTCCATCGCGTGGATGACCGAACCGCTGCCGAGGAAGAGCAGCGCCTTGAAGAAGGCGTGGGTGAGCAGGTGGAACATACCCGCGACCCAGCCGCCGATGCCGAGCGCCGCAACCATAAAGCCAAGCTGCGAAAGCGTCGAATAGGCCAGAATACGCTTGATGTCGAACTGGGCCACGGCGATGCTGGCAGCGAACAACGCAGTGAACGCACCGACGACCGAAACCCAGAACAGCGCGGCTCCGCCGTCGGCCTGGAAGATCGGGAACATGCGCCCAACGAGGAACACGCCCGCCGAGACCATAGTCGCGGCGTGGATGAGCGCCGAAACCGGCGTGGGGCCTTCCATCGCGTCGGGCAGCCAGACGTGCAAAGGGAACTGCGCCGACTTGCCAATCGTGCCCGCAAACAACAGCAGCGCAATCGCCGTTGCGTGACTCATACCGAGCGCGTTGAACTCGCTGCCGATGCGCGCCAGAAACTCAGGGTTGAAGACCTCGCCTTCGCGCATGCCAAACGCCAGGCTACCGGCCTGGGTATAGAGATAGACGATGCCGATCAGCATCAGCACATCGCCGATCCGGGTCGTGATGAACGCCTTGAGCGACGCACGATACGCCTGGGGCCGCTCGAACAGGAAGCCGATCAGGAGATACGAGCAAAGGCCCATCACCTCCCAGGCCATAAAGAACAACAGCAGGTTGTCGGCCATAGTCATCGCCAACATCGCGGCGGCGAACAGCGAGATAAACGAGAAAAAACGCGACTGACGCGGATTCGTGGCCATATAGCCGAGCGAGAACAGGTGAATACAAGTTGCGGTGATTGTCACCATCACCAGCACCGCCGCGACGAGCGGGTCAATGTAAACCCCCATCTCGAAGACGGCGTCGCCGGTTGGGGCCCAAGCGAAACGTTGAATCACATTCGCTTTCGGGAAATCGATGATCGCCGCGCCGTGCGCTGCATCCCCCTCTTCACCGTGCGCCGCATCCTCCTCCTCGCCATGCACTGCGGCGCCTTCTTCGCCGTGCGCCGCATCCTCCTCCTCGCCATGCGCTGCCCCGGCAGCCTCGACTTGAATTAGCTGGCCATCGCGCCAATGCAAGCCCTGAGCCACACCGAACGCCAGACCCAGCGCGAAAAGCGTCGCGACCATCATCAAGCCAATCGCCAGCCAGCCGCTCACCAGCTTGCTGCGACGAATAGGGGTGAGCGTGATCACCGCGAAGCTGATTACCGGAAACACGGGAATGAGCCAGGCGTATTGCAGGAAAAAGGCCATTACTTACCCCTTCATCGAGTCAACATCGTCGGCATTCACAGTCGCCCAGTTGCGATAAATCGCGATAATCATCGCCAGACCGACGGCGGCTTCGGCGGCAGCTACAGTAATAACAAAGAGCGCGAATGTCTGCCCGGTGATGAAGCGCGGTTCCAGATAGCGCCAGAACGCAACCAGGTTGATATTCACCGAGTTGAGCATCAACTCGACGCCCATCAAAATGCCGACCATATTCCGGCGCGAGAGTGCACCAAACAGGCCGATGCAGAAGAGCGCCGCCGAAACGGTCAGCACCCATTCAAGCGGGACAGCATTGATCATGGTCCTTTAATCCTCAGGTTTAGGCGCAGGCAACCACGCCGCTCCTCATCATTCCCAAGACTTTTGCGTCATCGTACTCAGGGGTGTTCCGAACAAATGCCCAACCCCGCCGCCAGAATGCGCCGCTACTCGGATTGCGATATCGGATGACCTGGCGCAGACAAAGCGGACTCGCTGGCATTTGCGTCCGATGTCTGCTCGCGCCGCTTACGCAATTCGTGCTCCTCGGCGAGGGTCAACACCTTGCGGCGACGATTGCGCTCCTCGAAGGCGATGACTATCGCGCCGATCAGCGCAACAAGAAGCAACACGCCGGCAATCTCGAAATGGAGCAGAAACTCATGCACAAAGCCGCGGCCCAGCTCCAACGCTCCGGCGATGCCGGTTGGTTGCCCCGGTTCAATCGGCCCGGTCGGCGGCACGACATTCCAGGACTGAGCTAGCAACGTGGGCGTGATCACCGCCGCAAACAGCGTAATCGCTACGAGCAACGCCAACCACCAGCGTTGGAAGAGTAGACGCTCACCCTGGCCGCTCACATCGCGGGTAAGCATAATCGCAAACAGGATCAAGATTGACACCGCGCCAACATACACCAGCACCTGAACTACAGCCAGAAACTCGGCTTCGAGCAACAGATAGAGCGCGCCGACGCCGAAGAATGAGCCGATCAGCCACAATGCCGAGTGGATGATATTACGCACAGCGACAACCATCACGCCTGCGCCGAGAATGAGCGCCGCCAGCAAGAAAAAGATGATCTGGATAAGCAATTCCATGTAGATAGCTCCGATGCGCGTTGCCAGGACAAGCAATCGCGCACCACACACCAGCCACGCTTACGATGGCAAACCAGCCGTGTCTGCTAGCTGCTCGTCGAACGTTACGCGTCGCGTCTCGCCGTAAATCCGTGTCATCACGATATAGGCCGCAATGTTGATAGCCAGCGTCAGCACAAACGCAACCGCCCAGCGGCCCAGGTCGCCCAACGGCTCGGCGAAACCAAAGCCCTCGTTCGCCCCCCAGTTGTTGAACCCAACCCAGATCGCAGCGCTGAACACATTCACCAGCGTCAGCGGAATGAGATACTTCCAACCAAAATCCATCAACTGATCTACACGCAGACGCGGGAACGCGCCACGGATCCAGACCATCACAAAGAAGAAGGCATAGGTTTTGAAGAGGAAATAGAACGCACCCAGCACGCCTGCAAGCACATTGAACCAGCCGTTGCCGTCAGGATTATCCGGGGTAATCCCCAGAGCATACAACTCGTTCACACCCGGTCCCTGCCAGGCGCCAAAGAAAATCACCGCCGTGATCGCGCACAGCAAGAAGTTGAGCACATACTGGGCCAGGAAGAACAGACCGAATTTCATACCGCTGTATTCGGTCATATAGCCGGCGACAATCTCGGAGTCGGCTTCCGGGATGTCGAAAGGCGTGCGCTCGCCTTCGGCCAGCGCGGCGATAAAGAAAGCCGCAAACGCGAGGAAGCCGACCGGATTGAACACAAACCAGCCCAAACCCCAGTTCGGCACCCCAGCAACATCACTTGAACTGATGAACAACCCGCCTTGCCATTGAACGATATCGACAATCGACAGGCTGCCGGTGATCATCACAATGGCCAGCAGACTCAACATCGCCGGAATCTCATACGAGACCATCTGGGCAACCGCACGCATCGCGCCGAGGAGCGAGAACTTGTTGTAACTTGCCCAACCGGCCATCATCAGACCAACTGCGCTAATCGAGGAAACGGCAAAGAAGAAGAGCAAGCCGATATGCATATCAATCGGCGTCATACCCGGCCCCCAGGGCAGTACCGCGAACATAAACATCGTCGGCGCAACAACCACTAGCGGGGCCAGCAGATGCACCCATTTGTCGGCGGCGGCAGGAATGATATCTTCCTTGGTAAACATCTTCACCGCATCGGCGACCGGTTGAAACATACCTTCGGGACCAACCCGATTCGGCCCGACGCGATCTTGCATGCGGGCAATCAACCGCCGCTCGTAGTAGGTCAAAAAGAGCATCTGCAGCGGAGCGACCAGAAACAGAACCGTCGCGATCATCAGGTAGCTGATCAGCGAGACAACCCAACCTGCCGCGCCAAGGTTGAATGTTGTATTCAACACATAATCGACCACATCGTACATTGTCGCATTCTCCACACGATCCTGATGATCATACAGAATCAAACACAAAGAACTGAGCATTCGCCAGATCCGGCTAGAGCCCAATTCTTTGCTTTGATAGGGCTTCGACGCTAGCTGTTTTCTTGCTCGTCCTTGGCTTTCTTCGCCGCATTCGCCGCCCGGATCGCCGCTAACCGCGCTGCTTTGTCGTCGCCTGCCGGAGCTTCCGGGGCTGCTGGCGCTACCGAAGCGCTGCCCTCGCCGCTCTCTGCGGCCTTCTTCGCCGCATTCGCCGCCCGGATCGCCGCCAGCTTCGCCGCTTTGTCGTCGCCTGCCGGGGCTTCCGGAGTGCTCGTCCCGCCATTCCCGGCATCTTGTTTCGCCGCATTTGCCGCCCGGATCGCCGCCAACTTCGCTGCCTTGTCTGTGGCAGGCGATGTCTCAGCAGCAGATGGTTTCGTCGGCGCAGAGCTGGGCGCAGCTTCAGTCGCTTCGGATTCAGCGGCGGCAGCCCGCATCGCCTTGACCTTCTCGACCATCTGCGGTGCAATGCCGATCAAATCGACGCGACGCTTCACCGAATTCTGCAACTTCTTATACGCACTCGCCTTCACCTCAGCCCAGAAGGTCGGCGCGATTCGTTCGTAGTACGAAACGGGACGAGATAGCTGCGCTTTATTCATCGTCAATTCGGCGTGATCTTCCGTCGAAAGCTCGAACTCGTGATCCATCTTGATCGAGTCAAACGGACATACCTCAGCGCAAAAGCCGCAACTCATACAAGCATCATACTCAATGATAAACTCCGCCGCCGCCGGAATAGCCTTGCCGGTTTCAGGATTACGCGCCTGATTAATATGGATGACCTGGGGCGGACAAACGCGTTGGCACTGAAAACAGGCGGTGCATAACTCCTGACCGGTTTCATCGTCATACAACAGAATCGGCATATTGCGATACGCTTCGGGCAGCTTAATACGCTCGTCAGGGTATTCGACCGTGAAAACGCCGGCGGTTTTACTGAAATTGTCGAGTTTCTGGAACGACTTGAGCCAGTGATGCCAGACCACAGCCATACCCTTAAGCATGCCCTGACCCACACGCAACTTCCGCGCTCCACGGTCAATAACAACGACTTTGCCCCGCTCGAACTGTATCGTCATCGATCCACCTCACCCATCACAATATCAATGCTGCCGAGAATGACGACCACATCGGCAACTTTGTACCCACGGCACATATCGCCGAGCGGGGTCAAGTTAATAAAAGACGGTGCACGCACCTTATAGCGATACGGCTTTTCGCTGCCGTCGCTCACTAGATAAAATCCCAACTCGCCTTTGGGCGACTCGATGCGCGCGTATGCATCGCCAACCGGCGGGCGCACATTTTGTTTGGCTTTGGGATTGATATGATCACCCTCCGCATCGGGGAGCTGCTCCAGCACCTGTTCAATAATGCGTAAACTCTGGCGCATCTCTTCCACACGCACCAGAAAGCGATCATACACATCGCCGACCGAGCCGACCGGCACATCGAAGTCGAACCGGTCATAGATGCTATAAGGCTCAGCTTTGCGAATATCGTAGGGAATACCGCTGGCGCGCAACACCGGCCCGGTCACGCTGTACGAAATCGCCAGATCCTTCGGCAAGACGCCGACGCCCTCAGAGCGTTGCAATAAGATCTCGTTCTCGCACAACAAACGCTCGAACTCATCGAAAAACGCCGGCAGCGCAACCAGCAAATCTTTCAGCAGCGGCATAAAAGCCGGCGGTAGATCGCGCACCACCCCGCCAAAGCGGAAATAGTTGCACATCATACGCGCCCCGCTCGCCATCTCGAACAGATCGAGAATCTTCTCGCGCTCGCGCATACCAAAGGCCAGTGGCGTCTGCCATGCGCCCATATCGTTAATCAGGAAGCCCAGCGCGCCCGCGTGGTTGAGAATGCGCGTCAACTCAACCATCAAGACGCGGAGATATTCAGCGCGCTCCGGAACCTCGATCCCGACAAGCTTCTCCACCACCATCGCGTAGGCCTGATTATTCGCCATCGAATTGAAATAATCGAGGCGGTCGGTATAGGGCATATTTTGCAGATAGGTGTTGACTTCGGCAATCTGCTCGTGATTGCGGTGCAAATACCCAAACACCGGCACAAGGTCAACAATTGTCTCGCCATCAACCGTCACCAGCATACGAAATACACCATGCGTCGATGGGTGCTGCGGGCCAATATTTATTTGCAGTTCTTCAGTCTTGATCATAGCTCTCGTGCTGCTTCCGGCAATCTATTCGACGAGCTAATTGAATCCCGTCGGCGGTATCGCGGCCTGCCACAACTCATCCGCCTCATTATTCGTCGATATATTTATCACCCTGCTTCGGAAAATCTCTGCGCATAGGATAGCCTTCAAATTCATCCCACATATAGATACGGATGAGCGAAGGATGGCCTTCGAAAACGATGCCAAAGAGATCAAACGCCTCGCGCTCGTGGAAATCCGCCCCCGGCCAGATCGGCGTAAGCGACGGTACGTTCGGCGCATCACGCGGAACGCGCACCTTGATCACCAGCGCATCGCCATCATCCAGATGATAAAATCGATACACGATCTCGAACAAGCCGTCGTCGAGATAATCGACGACCGCGATATCGGAGAGATACGTGTAGCCGCACGCATCACGCAGATAGATCGCAGCGTCGCGCAGCCGATCGGCGACAACAACGGTATCGTTCGTGGCCAAAAAATCAGGGCGTTCGGCGGCATGCTTGCCCTTCGCTTTCGGCTTGCTCTCGGCTTCGACAACTCTCGGACGGGTGGCAACCGCCACACCCGGCAGATCGCGCTCCATTCGCTCACGCAGCGCTGTGGCAGTGATGCTCGGCATAGTAGCGTCGTCCTTACTTCTTGCGTTTGAGATCGTTCGCGGCGATCTCCGGAGATATGCCTGTCGCTTTCAGCGTATTCTCCAACTCAACCGTTGAGTCCATAATTGGAAACTGGCGAACTTCCTCGGGATGCTCGATCTGTCCGCTACGCCGTTCACCCAGCGCCGGCGAGGTATACGCGCTTACCAGCGGCAAGCCGCCTACCGGGTCGATAAGCGTGCCATCAACCTCCAGGCCTTGCGCCCCAAACGTCGGCACGGGGAAATCAGCCATTTGCGGACGCTCGCCCTTGCCATACCAGCGCACGCGCTGCAACTTTTGATCGTCGATTTGCTCTTGCAACGTGATCAACGCATGGAGCAGGGCTTCGGGGCGGGGGGGACAACCAGGAATATACACATCAACCGGCACAAGCAGATCGACACCACGCAAAACGTTGTAGCCATCGCGGAACGGGCCGCCGGAAGTGGCGCAGGCGCCCATCGAGATCACATAGCGGGGTTCGGCCATCTGGTTGTACAACCGCACCACCTGCGGGGCCATCTTCTTCGTCACTGTACCCGCCACAATCATCAAATCGGCCTGACGCGGGCTGGCGCGAAACAACTCGGCGCCGAAGCGCGCAACATCATAGCGGCTCAGGCCAAAGGCCATCATCTCGATCGCGCAACATGCCAGCCCGAACGACATCGGCCAGATCGACGACCGTCGCCCCCAATTGTAAAAGCGGGTCATCGTCGAGAGAAAGACACCCTGTTTTTCAAGATCCATCTGGATCTTTGCATCATCAGTCATCGCTTCGCGACCTCGATAGCGTCGTTGTCTTCAGAATACATAGCAGACGGTGGAGAACGAACGAAAGAGCGTTACACCCACTCCAATGCGCCCTTGCGCCATTCGTAGACCAACCCGGCAAACAAGATAATCAAAAACACCGACGCCGCAGTCAAACCATATAAGCCGAGTTGATTGAACGCCAGCGCCCACGGATATAGGAAGACCACCTCAATGTCGAAGATGACGAACGCCAGCGCATAGAGGTAGTATTGAATTTTGAACTGGACGCCGATATCGCCGATCGCTTCCAGACCGCATTCATACGTGGATTGCTTCAACGGCGTCGGTCGTTTGGGACGCAGGAAAAACGCCAGTATTAAAGGAATGATCGGGAAGCTCACTGCGGCAATAAAAAAGACGCCGAGGAACCCGTAATTCACAAGCATGGAGCAACCTCCACCTGTAAGCGTCTGGCTTTACATGATAAAGATATTACACATATGGCCTAGCTGTGATACGGGGGATTATATCACCGCTCACGAGTCCTCGCAAAATTGTGCATTACCTGCACAAAGTTCGAGAACACGAGAATGCAAAGAATACGCGCAATATTTCACACAAAACTCGTAGGCGTTATCACAAAGCCTTAGATGCTCTTATGTGCAAGGCCGGCATTTGATTCGTAGCGACCGATGCGAGAGGTCGGGAAGTTGTGTATTGATATGAGAATCAATTTACCATTTTCAGCTCAATTCGCCCGATACGAATAATATCGCCCGTATTGACAGTTGTTGTGTCGCGCACCTCGAATCCATTGAGGAATGTGCCATTAGTGCTGTTCACATCTTCGAGCAGCCATTCACCGCCTTGCAACTCCAGACGCGCATGCAGCGAGGAAAGGAAGGTGTCATTAAGCGCGACATCGTTGTCCGTTCCACGACCGATTGTTGTCACCGGCGCAAGCGGAAAAGATTTGCCGACCGGCACCCCCGTTTGTCCAGAACTAGCGACCACCAATTGACCGTAGGGCGACGCCTGTACGGCAGCGGGCGCCGAGCCAGCACGCAGCTCGCGCGAGACGGCACGCAACACCTGCCACAAGAAGAAGTAGAGCAAAAAGACCACCGTGACGCGCAAAAGCAGGATGATAATACCGAGCGAGAGGTTGGCAATATCAAACATAGCGGTGAAAATTCCAGAACTCGCCGTCTCGATGCGGCATTGAGAGAATGCTTACAAAGACCGGGCCTGTCTCGAAACCGACGGATCATCGCGAATCGGCACGCCATCCCCGCCAGAGACGCGCACAAACTGTGCCAGATTCGGCTGTCTATCACGCTCCAGAAGATCGCTTAGCCTTCCCGGAAAGTTATCAGCAAGCCGCCCAGCGAGATCGTATCTCCATCGCGCAACGCTACCTCGCTGATCTGCTCGTCGTTGACGCAGGTGCCGTTGGTGCTGCCCAGGTCGGTCAGCCAGAAGCGCCGGTTTTTGTAGCGAAGTTGCGCATGGTGACGCGACACCCGCGTATCGTCCAGAATAACGTCGTTGTTCAAGCCGCGCCCCAGCGTCACCGTCGTGCTTTCAATCGGGATAGGATGCGGCCCATCGGTTGTCTGAAGCAGCAACAGCGCGTGGTGTGTCGTCTGTTGCGGAGCCTGCAAGTGCGCGGCTGCCGACATCACCTGTGTCGATTCGGCGCGACCTTCCTGAACGCCGACTGTCTCAGCGACAACCTGGATCGTATGGCTCGGCACGGCAGGATCCTCGACCAGTTGCACCCGCGGATGTTCGAGCATCGTAAAGTCGCGTTCGCCGGCCAGCTCACTCAGATACGTCGCCATTTCACGTTCAATATCGGTCAGCATTGGTTGAAAGGCGCTGAAATCCTTCGGGTTCAAATAGGCTCGATAGACGTTGGGCACGATCACCCGGCGCACGCCGATAGTCTGATGGCTTTCCATCGCCCGCTCCAGGCGTTTGGCGATCTCGGCGGGCTGCACGGGGCTGCGAAAGAAGCGCGCCACCGATCCTTCAACCATGTTTTCCATAAACTGCTCGAAGCGGCTCAAGGCTGACATCGTGGACTGTCCCTTCTGTTCGCGTTCTATTTATATCGCTTTCCGCACCGGTTCGCCAAGATAGATCGGCTCCAATCGGGCGAGGTCATCACGTTCGCCGACAAGAAAGCGTTGCCAGGCCAATTCAGCCAGAAAACCGGGACGACGCAAATTGGCGGCCGGACTCGGGAAGAGCGCGGCATCGCCCAGCGCTTGGCGCAACTGGCGTTGCACATCCGCGTCCACATCGCCGCAGAACAGCGTCGATCCGTCAATGGCAGCACACAGGTCTTCCAGCGTCATGCGGCGATCAGCGCTCTGTCGTTCCGGCGATTCATACGGCAAGAACCCCGCCGTGGCGAAATGGCCACGCCCCAGGCGGATCAACGGATAGACCGGCAGCGTCGGATGGCGATGCTGAAAGGCCAACGCATCAAGTGTGCCGACGCCCAGCAGCGCCAAGCCGCCCGCCAGGGCCATGCCTTTCGCAATGCTCATTCCCGTACGCAATCCGCTCCACGAACCAGGGCCCAGCGCAACCGCGATCGCTTTGACATCGCCGCGATCGCGACCGATGTGGCGCAGAAGCACGTGAAGCTGAGGCAACACCTGCGCCGTATGGTTACGACCGGAGAGCCAGACGCTTTCGCCCAACAGCCCTTCCTCGTCATAGCATGCAATTCCGGTCAATGTTGTCGATGTATCAATAGCAAGCAGCATAGCGCTCTTTACAACGCACGAAAGCGATAGGGCGCACGTTCAGACAGATGTTTAGCCGAACGCTTCGTCTTTGAAAGCGTTGACAAGCTGCTGATAGCGCACGCCATGGGGAACAAAGCGCAACACCCGCTTGGTCTCAGCCAGATGCTGCATATAGATGGTCAGATGATCGGCGGGCAGCCACTCCTCGGCACGCTCGGCCCATTCGATCAGGCAAACGCCCTGGCTTTCCCAAAGCTCCTCCAGACCAATACCGGCCAGTTCATGGGGATCATCAATGCGATACAGATCCACATGATAGATGGTTAATTTACGCGGGTGCGCTTGCGTCTGATATTCGTTGATTAATACGAAACTGGGGCTGGTAACAAGATCAGACGAACCCAACCCACGTACAGCGCCTTTAACCAGATGGGTCTTGCCAACGCCAAAATCACCCATCAGCAACAGCACATCACCAGGCGCAACAAGCTCGCCTAAACGCTGGCCAATACGCTCGGTCTGCGCCGGACTATGGCTAATAAAGTCCAGCATATGCGGTGTCTGGGTGGCAGGCAAGGTCGGCTGCTTCTTCATGGCGCTGGTATTGTAGCATAAGGCCAGGCGACAGGGAATAGAGGATAGGAACCAACTTTACCCATGGTGAGATGTGTACGCAGGGAGCATAATCGGCGCATCAGGAATGTCGCCATCAAGCAGAGGGCCGAGGAGTCGGGGCAGATCAGGCGGCAAAAACAGCGCATCCGACTGAGCCATTTCGGGCAACGACCACCAGCGTAACGCACGATGCGTCTGCTGCTCATAGGACAACAAACCGGTTGGATTTATGTCGCCCGGCGCAACCGATGCCAGATAAAACCGCTCACGCAGGCGCAAACGCTCATCCGGAAAGCGCAGCACACGTTCATAACTCCAGACCCATGGCCCCAGCGACTCGATCCGCAGGCCGGTCTCTTCGCATAATTCACGCCCGGCGGCGTCTTCAAAGCTCTCGTTAGCTTCCAGACCGCCGCCGGGTGTCACCCAATAGGCAAGCAGGTCGGGGCGATTTTCGTGCAGGGAGATGCCATCATCAATGTTGATCAAGAGGACGCGCTGAAGTTGATCAATGACCAGTAGGCGAACCGTGTCACACACACGCACAGCTATCTCCAGACGAACCTACCGGCCATAGTGATTGTTCGCTCATACTTTGGACAACGCACATTTTCAAGATAGAAGGAACGCGCGCAACGCCTCATGATAAGCGTCCGGCTGCTCCAACATCGGAAAGTGGCCACATGCGTCGATAGTGACAAGCTGGCTATTGGGAAGATGCGATTGCGCCGTGGTGACTTCAGCGGAAGGGGTAAAACGATCGCCGCGTCCTGCGAGCAGCAATGTCAGCGCACGCACATCGCGCAACTTTTCAACCACCGCCGGATCACTGGTACTGTCAACGTAAGAAAGATACGTACGCGGATCAGCGCTTGCCATCTCTGCAACAATCTCGCGCCACTGATCGGCATCGGAGGGAGCATGGCTGAGCAACCAGGCTGACACTGTTTGCACAAATGGCGGCGATTGCATCACCAGCTTCGTCCACGGTTGCCACAGATTGATCCAGGGGCGCCAGAGACCAACCGTATAATTGAGCGACCGCTGGTTTAACCATGCTGGCAATCGCTCGGTAGCCATATGCCGCACGCCAAACGCTGTGAGCATCAAACTCCTCACACGTTCCGGATGCTGGGCAGCCAGATGCGTAGCAATAACTGCACCCAGGGAGAGGCCGCTGAGATCGAACTGATCGAGGCCAAGCGCATCAGCAAATGCCAGCACGACGTCCGCCATCGCGCCAATCGATGGCGTATCATGCAAGGGCGGCGAGGCGCCGAACCCGGGCATATCGAGCGCATAGCAACAACGCACATCGGAAAAGTGCTCCAACGTGCCAAGCCACACGCGCGAGGAGACCCCCCAACCGTGGATCAACAACAGCGCCGGGCCGCTCCCGGCTTGTCGATACGCAATCTTGCCCTGAGGAAGGTCGATTTGCTGGAGAGTTGACGACCTGAGCGCACTACCATCGCTGCGCGGTTCATCTGGTACCGACTGCATATTGGCAGGAGTCGACGCCTCGACAGCAGACTCAGCATTGACCGAAAGGCGCATCCCTTTGCCGCGCCGGGCTGGCTGATCCAAACGCACGCCGGGCGATGTCGCCTCGTTTGCGCCAGCTACATCTGACCCGACTGAAAGGCGCATCCCCTTTCCCCGCCGGATGTTATCCGACAATCCAGCCTTATTTTGTGCGTCCGGCTTTTGCTTGTTAGCCATAGCGCACCTCCAGTTCCGTAGCAAGGGCGGAGTAGGCCACCGCACCCGCGCTGTTTGGGGCATAACGACTGATCGGCGTTCCCGCAGTCGGCGCCTCTGCCAGCTTGACATTCATCGGTATCACGGTCTCAAATACCAGATCACCATACTGACCACGAATTTGCTGCTCAATTTGCTGGGAGAGGTTCGTACGCCGATCGGCAAGTGTGAGGACAATGCCGCCAATGGCCAGCCGGGGGTGGATCTCCCGCACGAGGCTGATCGTCTCTTCAAGCTGCGGCATCGCCTTCAGAGCATAGGCATGAAGTTGCAACGGCACCAACACGGCATCAGACACGGCCAACGCGTTGAGCGAGAAAATGCCCAGGCTAGGCGGCGGATCGATCAAAATGTAATCATAGATGTCGCGCTCGTCGCGCAGCGCTTTACGCAGCAACAACTCGCGCCCCACCTTGCCTGCGAGTTCCAGTTCGGCGCCGGCTAATGCAAGCGATGCCGGTATCAAATCCAGCCCGGCATCAGTCTCTACCATAGCGAACTTAGCGCCACGATCTGGATTCAACAACACCTCATAGACGCTATATTCCAACTCTGAAGGATCAATGCCCAATCCTTGCGTCAGGTTCGCCTGCGGATCGAGATCGATGAGCAGGACACGTCGTCCTCGTTCAGCCAGTACGCTGCCTAAGCTCAGCGTTGTGGTAGTTTTGCCGACCCCGCCCTTTTGCATCGCCAGAGCGAGAATAACACCCATATCGACCTCCGGCTGAGGCATTTTACTGGCTACAACACATGTTTATTGGCTTCATGAATTCAGGGTCGATTATAACACCGATTGAGGAAGCGTGCGCGAGCAAAAAACGGCACTCTCAAGTGGCGCAAGCAATATCTCGACATCATCGTCGGACAAGCTTACGCCCCTCCGTCACTTAATTAAACACAATCTTCTCCGGCGCTTCAAGTTGGATTTGCAACTCATCATAGAAACGCATCATCAACGGTTGATGGGAGACATCCGTCTCGGCCAACGGGCGAATCGACGGATGGTCGCCGAACTCCAGCTTCGCGCCGCCAAACTTGATGCTGCCGTAGGTATTCGCTTCACAGCGCATAACCCCGTGGAGCAGATCGCCGTTGCGCCAGCTATACGTCTCAATGTTCATTCCGCGTTTGCCTTCGCGACAAGGCCGTTCAGCTTCCATACGCAGCAACGCCTGACCATCGAGATAAATCTCGCCGATAACCTTCTTTTCTTCTTCGATGGTTTTCACTTCAGCCAACGTACGCGGTAAGCCCCACAGGTCGCTGCCAACTTTCTGCGCCTCAGCGTCACTGACAGGCATATGCAAAACATATGCCGGATAGCGATTCGCCGAGAGCAATTTCATAAGGGTAAATGTTGGCGTCGTCGGTTCGGGGATAGCCATTAACGCTGCGGTCGCCTCGGCGAAAACGCCGAATGGACTCTCGCGATACAGGCCAATACTGACTGCCAACACAGCCTGACCCGGCAACACCTCGACCAGATTCAGCGGAACACCCTCCGGCAGCAGCTTGCGCGCATGGCTCACCGAAAGAGTATAAGCAGCATTGACGCATAGCGCATTGTTGAAACACAACGGCAATTCGTACTGGCGCTCCATAACCCTCCCCTTTGATAGAAATGGCTTGTATTGGCGGCGACCGTCTCACGGCGCCCCCTATGATAGCATAATGTTTTGATTTGGCGAATAGAGATGCTCCAGCCGTTTATACGGTCAAAGGCAAAACACGCATCATCGTACGCTATATTTACGTAGCCATACACCCGTATCTTAATAGAGCGATCAAAGATTGAAGACAGGCATTGGCGTAGTGCAGCAGTCATGTTGCCGGAGGCACGGAAGCTATGCTCTTGTATGTCAGAGGTTACCCAACTCTGCGTGATCGCTCCAGGAGTGGTTGCCTTGCCTTTGCGCTTTGGCTATAATGAAGACTCCCTGAAGGTGGATCTATCCACTATAGCCAGCGCACATTGAGAAAGCGCAACGTAGTCAGGATGGCTCATGGCCCGCACCCTCAAAGATCAAGCAACGTTCTCATACGCTGGCGGACTATCGGAGAAGGTGTTGCAACATTATCTCCCATCTGATCTTGCTAAAAGGTTGTGTCGTGCAGAACCCGAGGCGCGCACGTTCGTCGAAGCTTACGCCCATTTGTCGAGCGCTCGCTATGCAGTAAGCACGTATCTCCCGCATCATTTGATCGCTCGTCAGATTACAACACATGAGAGCGGCCCCTGGTTAGAATGGGTCGAAGGTTCATTACTTTTCGCCGATGTCAGCGGTTCAACAGCCCTGGCCGAACGCCTTAGTACGCTGGGGCGTGAGGGTATCGAGATCGTCACCAGCGTGCTCAATGATTTCTTCGAGCCGATGATTCGGATCATCCAGCAGGCAAACGGCGATCTGTTGACCTTCGGCGGCGATGCACTGCTGGTACTGTTTAGTGGCCCCGATCATGCGCTCGTTGCAACACATACTGCACTTACCCTCCTTGATGAATTATCTAACTTCGAGCGTTCAATTGCAGAGATCGGCGCCTTTCACTTGAGTATGCACATTGGCGTAGAAAGCGGGCGCGTCGCCTTGATCAGCGCCGGTCAATCCGATTCACCTCGGTACAGCGCAATGGGGTATACGGTGAATAACGTTGCGCGCGCGGAGGGTTATGGCAATCGCGGCGATCTGGTGGTCGGCCCAAACACATGGGGCCAGATTTCAGCCAGCGCCGATGGCGAAGAGGTTGCGCCGGGTTATATGCACATCCGTACCCTCCACAACGCCCCATCCGCCGCAGCCGAGCTTCCTCAGATTGATTCGATGCACGCTCACACTTCGGAGGCGCTCTCGCTTGTTACTCAAGAGTTGGCGCAATTGAGCATCTATCTGCCGGAAGGTCTTCTGTCACGCATCCTGGCCGACCCGCAGCGACCCCGCATCGAGGCCGATCTACGCCCGGTAACTGTGCTGTTCGCCCAAATCATCGGGTTGGAGCCGCTGATTGAAGCGTTGCCGCCGAATACCGCCGCCACTCTGGTCGATAGAGTTGTGCGCGCAATGCAAGATGCCGTCAAGCGTTTCGGTGGCGTAATCAACAAACTCGACCTGGCCGACGAGGGAAGTAAGCTGCTCGCCATTTTTGGCGCGCCCATAGCCTACGAAGACCATGCTGAACGCACCGCCCGCGCCGCGTTGGCAATGATCGACGCATTGGCCGACGTACACAACGCACCTCGCAAAGATCTCGCTGATCAAACATCCTTACCGCTGGCAGATATTACCATACGCATCGGCATCAATACCGGCAGCGTATTTGCCGGAAATGTCGGTTCCGCCGATCGCAAGGAATACACGGTGATGGGCGACGCCGTTAATGTGGCCGCCCGCGTGATGGGCCAGACTGCCTGGGACGAAGTCTGGTGCAGCGAATCGACCGCCGCAAGTATCGACTCGCGATTGGAATTTGCCAACCGCGGCTATGTACGGGTCAGGGGTAAAAGTGAACCATTGCGACTGTTGAAACTGGTCGGCGAACGCGCGCAAACTGATCTCATCAAGCCCAATCAAGCGCCGTTGGTTGGTCGCCAGGCGGAATTGCAACAGCTCCGCAGTTATCTGAAAGCAGTATCGGCAAGCCAGGGCCAGGTCGTTCGGATCAATGGCGAGGCCGGTCTCGGCAAAAGTCGCCTGGCCGCAGCATTGATCGAGCGTCCCCGCGCACAAGCGCTGCGTATCGTGCAAGTCACCTGCTTTTCGTTCCTCAACACTACGCCGTTCGCACCCTGGAGCGAAATTCTAAAAGAAATCTGTGACATCGCATCGGGAGATAGCCAATCATTGCGTGAAACCAAGCTGAAGGCAGCGCTGGCCCGACTGGGTGCTGATCAAACAGAATGGCTGCCATTGCTGGCCGATCTGATCCGCCTGGAGACTGCGGAGACGACGCTGACACGCGCGCTTGAACCGCAACAGCGCCAGATCCGCCGTTTTGAGTTGATCACAGATTTGCTCTTCGCAGCAGCCCAAAACGCTCGGCATGCGCCCGCCGGGATGCTGCTTATCTTCGAGGATTTACATTGGGCCGACCAGGCATCGCTCGATCTGTGGCAATATGTAGCGGCGCACATTGCCAAGGTTCCCCTCTATCTGCTGGGACTCCACCGGCCTCAACTCTCGTGGGGCCGCGGCGACCAGGGTGATGGCGCACATATAATCAACCTGGACGAGTTGCCGCCCGATGACAGCGACGCATTGCTGGAATCGCATCTGAACGGCGTCCAAATCCCGCCAGGCTTGCGCGATCATATCATCAGACGAGCGGACGGTAACCCACTGTTCCTCGAAGAACTGGCGCGAGCCGTCGTCGCCCAGTTTCAGGCCGGTTCTGATACCGAAGCGCTCGATGTGCTGGCTGAACTGCCGGACAGTCTCAATGGCTTGTTGCTGGCGCGCATCGATCGGCTGAATGAAACCAGCCGCGCGTTGTTGCGCATTGCGGCGGTGATTGGTTTGCGCTTCCCGTTCGGCGTCTTGCAAGCGATCCATCCCGTTGATCAGCAAGCGCTGCTGCACGAATTGACCAACCTCGACGAGCAAACATTAACGCTGCTCGAACGTGAAATACCCGAACGCGTTCATACATTTCGCCATGCATTAGTGCAAGAAGTCGCGTATCAGAGCCTGCTGTATTCACGTCGGCGCGAATTGCATCGGCGCATCGGCGAATACCTCGCACGCCGCTACACCGATGATCTGATCGCACTTCAAACTTACTACGCACATTCCACAACCAGTTCCAGCCCGGTTCAGAGCAACCTCGATGACGTACCGTCGAACACAGCCAAAGCCAACACGTCGCTCCTGTTCTTGCTAGCGCATCACTATCGGCTGAGCGACGCGCCGGATCAAGCCATAACCTACTTGTTGCTGGCCGGGCATGCTGCCCGCGAAGCTTATGCCAACGATGAAGCGATCCAGCATTATCGTTGGGTCTTGGAGTTATTGCGCGATCAGCCGAGTAACCCGCAAACCTGGGAGACCCGCGAGGCGCTCGGCGATGTTCTCTGCACGATCGGGCGCTATGATGAAGCCCTAGAAGAATACGCCGCCGTGCTAGCGTGTGCCAACGTTGATAACGATATGGAGCAAGGTCTCCCTCCAAATGTCGCCGCCGAAGCGCTGCGCAGTCGCGGTTATGCGTTGGAGAAGCAAGGGCGTTATGCCGACGCCCTGGCCGCACTCCGTCAGGCTGAAGCACTCGTCCAAAAGCGGCTAAACGACGTGCCACCGTTGTTGGTGTCGGCCATCTCCGCCGACATAGGCCTGGTGCTGACCCGCCGCGGCGAGTATGATGAAGCGCTCGAAGTTTGCATCGAAGGACTTGGACGACTGCGCCGAGATCGGCGCACGCGCGAAGATGAACGGATCGAAGCGCATCTGCAAACTCAGATCGGCACAATCCACGGGATGCGCGGCAACTACGCCCAGGCGCGATTCCACTTCGAGAACGCTCTGGCAGCCCAGGAAGCCATCGATAATCTGTATGGCAGCAGCATTCTGAACAATAACTTGGGATATTTGTGGCAGTTGCAAGGCAATTACGAACAGGCGCTCGAACACTACCTCCTGGCTGAAGATCTGGCGCAAAAGATCAACGCGCGCAACGTGCTCAGCGGCGCCAACCTGAATGCCGCCTACGCGGCCTATTGCCTGGGGCGCTATGCTGAAGCCGAAGAAGGATGTCGCACCGCCCTCGCGCTCTATGAGGAGATGCGCGACCAGGCCGGCATAGCGCAGGCGTACGACACGCTTGGTCAGATCGTATTCAACCGCGGCGATTACAACCAGGCGCAGGAATACTATACCCGCGCGTTGGAGCTGCATCGCAAACTAGGTAGCAGCTATGAAGAAGGCAACTGCTTGACCAATATCGCCGAGGTAGCCGGCGCGCTTGGACAAACAGAGCAAGCCTATGTTACGGCGCGCCAGGCGTTGGAGATCGGCGAGCGTTTGCAGGCAACCCAACTTCAAATCGAGGCGCTCAATGCACTGGCCGAAGCGCAACTGCTGGCAGCCGAAACAGATGCAGCGCTTGATGAGAGCGCCACCTGGGCCCAACGAGCAGCCGCCCTCGCCGAAGCGCTGGGGAGCCGCGGTGATTATGGCATCGCGCAGCGTCTGCTTGGCCAGATTGCAACGCGCCAAAAGCGCGATTTCGGTGCTTACTTTCAGGCCAGCCTCGCCGCATTCACCGAGATCAAAAACCGGTTTGAGCTGGCCCGTACACAGGCGCGTTATGCCGAAGCGCTACACGCATGCAACGAAGCAGCGGCGATTACGTATCTAAAACAAGCCCAATTCACGTTTAAAGAGATTGGAGCCAGGAGAGAACTTGAACAACTCACGATACTCAGCGAAAGGAGCGCGTAGGGATGTCACAAGAAGCTGTCCAGATGGTTATCGGGCGTGCAGTGACCGACGACGAGTTTCGTCAGCGACTGATCGACAATGCTCACGAAGCCTGCAAAGGTTATGACCTGACCGCAGAAGAGTTGGAGGCGCTGGAGGCGCTCGACGCCGCCAGTCTGAAGGCATTCGCCGGCACTCTCGACGTACGCATCTCAAAGACCGGCGGGCGCGGATTCCTCGGCTAGATACTATTTCCTTGACCAGAACACACACCTCCAGGAGGCGAGAAAGTTCTCGCCTCATTTTATTTGCGTTTCTTCCGCGACGGTAAAGTCTGCTGCGGCGGCAAATGCGTCGTTATAGAACAACTCGGCGCGATAGTCGCCTGTCGCCAGGCCATGCTCAACTGAACCCTGGATAACGAAGTAGCCCCGAACATTGCCGCCGCGGCGAAATGTGTCACGGTCGTTCGGGTGTTCGGGTTGTGTCGCTCCATTGACGATATAGACGACTCGTATGACATCCCCAGGAGCAGCGGCGCGCACACGGTAGGTGATGTAGATCGTATTGTCAGGGCGAAAATGGTCGGCGGGATCGACCGGTTGGTACTCAGCATCGATATACGTCGCGGTCTGAACTTCATAGATGGGTTGTCCGCTCACGATGGTTGCAATCGGCGCAGCCTGATCATCGGCGGCGGTCCACACTCCTGCGAGCAAGGCAAACCCGACATAAGCCAGCACGCACATTACGGCGATCACGCTTACCAGCAAACGTAGACGCGGCTCCGTCGCAGACGCTGAATCGGTCGGTTCTTCAGGAGTATACTCGGATGGAGCGCTCATAAAGTCCCTTGACCCACAAACGCGCTGGCGTGCCGGCAGGCAGTATGCACAATATCAGTCCAGGATTGTTCGGCAAGCATGCCATACACCACCGCCGCACGAAAAACATCGCCGGCGCCGATCGTGTTGCGCGGTGTGATCGCGGGGGGCGACGCCTGAAAACGATGTGTGCGCCCCGCCGCATGCCAGAGCGCACGCACAGGCCGCGGTCCATCCGTCACGATCACTGTCGCGCCGCGGAGTTGGTGCAGGGATTCGATATGAGCATCAACATCCGCGCCGGGTGCGTGGTGAGCGATCAGGTCGGCGGATGTAACGATCACGTCGGCGAAACACGCCCAGGCGTCATCGGGAAGCGTTGCGTCACCAATCACCACCGTGCGTTGCGCCACGCGGGCCAGACGCGCCGCCTCGGCAGTTCGCGGACCATAGCGCGTTATACTCACCAGGCGACACCAGCCAAGCAGCGCGGCGGATGGGAGCGTTGTCGGCGCGTGATCATCGCGACGGGCCAGGATCGTGCGCTGCCCATCGGGAGTGAGCAAAATCTGGCATCGCGGCGTATGCGCCGTGGCGTCATACACCAGATACGCGCGCTCCAGATCGATCGCGGCTATCGCATCGCGGAGCAACCGCCCGTCGGTATCATCCCCCAGATGATCGCCCATCAAGACGACCGATCGGCCCCAGGCCACCAGTGCACGAGCCTCGATAAACGCATTGCCCCCCGGCACAACGTCTTCGCGAATAATCCGCACCCCATCACCTGGTTGCGGGTAGCGAGGCAGCCAGATGCGCTGATCGGCGCACAGCGCGCCATAACAAAGTACATCATAATCGGCGTTTGCATCGCCTATCATCATTGCTGCCTGCAAGCCATCTTTAAGCCTCGTAACACAGAACAACGCCGTTACGAGCAGGAATCCGCACCTGCGCGATCATACCGGCGTTAATTACATACTGCCCGCCATACAATAACTCAAACGCCGGACGCTGATCCGGCGCCGCCAATCCACTCAGCGGGATATCGAGCGAGCACTCCAGCGGACGCCGATTCAACGCTACGACCAGATGCTCGCGTTCATTCCAGCGGGCGAACACATAGACCGGCGCGTTGGCATCAGCCAGCAACGTACGAAACGCCCCGGTACGCAACGCCGAATGTTCACGACGTATGCGAATACAGCGGCGGAACCAATCATACAACTTGGCATCCCACCGGTTCCGATCCCAGGGAAAACACCCGCGGCAGTACGGATCTTTGCCGCCAGCCAGCCCGATCTCATCACCATAATAGACGCAAGGAGCGCCGGGAAATGTCATCTGGAACAACGTCGCCAGGCGCAGACCCGTTACATCGCCGTTCGCCTCGGTAAGAAACCGCGCCGTATCGTGGCTGCCCAGTAAGTTGAGCTGTGCCAGCGTGACATCGTGGGGATACAGATCCAGCAAGCGCTCGATCCCGCGGCCAAACGCTTCGGCATCGAGAATGCCTTTGGCAAAGAAATCACGGCACAGATCGCGAAAGAGATAGTTCATCACCCCATCGAACTGGGTTCCGTCAAGCCAGGGCGTCGCATCCTGCCAAATCTCGCCGACGATATAAGCGTCGGGCTTTGCGGTCTTAACAACGCAGCGAAACTCACGCCAGAATTCGTGATCGGCGATCTCATTCGGCACGTCAAGACGCCATCCATCCGCGCCTTGCTCAATCCAATAGCGTGCAACATCCAGGAGAAATCGGCGTACCGGCGGATGATCCGTATTAAATTTGGGGAGCGAGCGCAGCCCCCACCAACCCTGATAGTTGGCCGGCTCGGTATCATCATACGGATGTAACGGCCAGTCTGACACATGAAACCATTTGACATAGGGCGACGACGCCCCATTTTCCAACACATCCGTAAAGGCGAAGAACCCGCGCCCGCAGTGGTTAAACACCCCATCGAGAATCACCCGAATCCTCCGCTGATGCGCCTGATGTATCAGCTCGTGGAAGGCGGCCAGATCGCCGAAGTGCGGATCAACACGGAAATAATCGGTCGTATTATATTTGTGGTTCGACGATGCATGGAAGATCGGGTTCAGATAGATTGCCGAAATCCCCAGACCAACGAGATAATCAAGATGATCAATGATGCCGCGCAGATCACCGCCCATCTTGTTGCCCGGCGTTGGCATCGCGCCCCAGGCTGCAACGTTCTCGGGATCGTTGGATAGGTCGCCGTTCGCGAAACGGTCGGGGAATATCTGATAGAATATCGCGTGTTTTACCCAATCGGGGGGCGGGTAAAAGCCAGACATAGGATCGTGCGCATCCATTGGTTCACAGGTTGACGCCACGATTATACCACGCGCTGCGCATAGGTTTTTGCCAAGATATACGGTACAATGAACGCGCATAGCAATCTTGTATGTCTGGCAAACCTGTCAGATGCGACGCCCAGGTTTTGCGTTCTCATTATGTCGTCCTTCGCCGTACCCGCCAGGTTTTCAGCTTTAGCCAGCATCACGCCATCAAAAGCATTGAATTCGGTACAGGTCGAGTTTATGCAAGTCGAGGATATCAAAGCAACCGTCCAATCGCGATTGCCCGCGACGCTGGCTTCCAAAGTGTATGTCGCCGTCTACCCCGACGAAGTGGTGATCGTGCTGCATCCCGATATCGAACTACCCCAAGCCGACACTCCTGATCAACAGCGTCGATCCGAGCAGGCGCTGATCGCCCAGCAGCGCGAGGCGACACGTACGCAACGGATAAAAGTAGCCAAGGAACTCCAGCGCATCCTGAAGCTGCCTATCGCCTGGGGGATGCGGATTGGCGAGAGCGAGATGCTGTTCACCACCCGCAGCGCGCCTGTGATGACCCGCTTGGGCCGCGTCGAACGTGACGTGCTGGACACGCTAGTGGCCGCTGGCGTCGCCGAAACTCGTAGCAGCGCCCTAGCGTATACGGTACGCGCATTCGCCTTGGAGCATGGCGAGTGGCTTGCTGAAGTGCGCGAAGCGTTGGAGCAGGTCCGCCAGGTGCGCGCTCGTCTGAAACCCTCGCGTCGCAGCGGCGCTCCGGTCATTACGCCTTTTAACAATAGCGACGCCGCCGATACAGACGCACAAGAAGAGGGAGAATAACCGCACCTGGCTATGAGTTGTGCGTTGCCGGTCGGCGCCACCGACAGGAGAAACCTATGCCCTCACCTAAAACCCCCGAACGTAGCGTTACACGAACCTATCGTGCTGCAATCAGGATTGGCGAAGATTTCATCACATTGGAAGAGACCATTACGCTTCCGCCTGGCGCATCCGATGAAGAGATTCAACAGGCCGTCGAACTCGGCTGGCATATCTACCAGGCCCAACAAGCAGCTATCGAATCGCAGATCGCTGCCGTCCGCGAATCGCACGCTGGGGCAAACCCCGTCGTCATACGCGACCCGGAAGCCCCGGCCAGCGAGAAGCAGCGCAGTTATATCGCTGCACTTCAGGAAGATATGGCATGGAGCAGTGAGCAAATGACCGCTTACGCGGAAGATCATGCCATCGATCTCGTGACAATGACCAAGGGGCAAGCATCAACGTTCATCGATAGCCTTAAGCGCCTAGCCGAGGAGCGTACTCATTACAGCGATAAGAGTCGCCCACGAGCGCAACCGACATCCGCAACATCAACAATGCCGACCGAGCCGGGAACGATGACAGACCGCCAACGCAACGCACTGCATAAACTCGCCCAGGAACGTCATACGGATCTCGAAGCCGAAGTGCAACAGCAACTAGGCATCTCGCTCGAAGAGCTAAGCAGCGAGCAGGCCGGCGCTCTCCTGGCGGAATGGCAACGCATCGCTCGCGACAAACCATCGCGGCGCTCGCCTGAGTCCGACACAGCCTCATAGCAATACCATTCCTCGGAAAACCAACAGCCCTCGGAGGGAAAATTCTCCGAAGGCTGTTTTTATTGCTCAACTGGCTCGACTACATATGCGAACGCCGCACGAAGAGGAGGCTGACAACCGCCAACATCGTCAGCATATAGCCCCAAAGACCGGGTGGCGCAGAAGCCGGATCCGCGGGAATGCCCATATAGCTGCCGCGCTGATCCACGCTGTTTGATTCCGTTCCATCTGACGGCTCATTCGCGTCAGAATCGGGCGCCGGATAAGGTTCCGGATCCGGCTCATCCGTTGGAGCGGGGGCGTCCGTCGGAGCAGGTTCATCGGTTGGAGTCGGTTCGTCCGTTGGATCGGGCGCGGTCGTCGGTACATTCGTCGGTTCCGGCTCGGCTGTCGCCGTCGGTTCCGGCTCCGCGGTTGGATCGGGAGCAGATGTCGGCTCCAGCGTTGGTTCGGGTTCAGACGTCGCCGTCGGTTCCGGCTCCGGCGTCGCTGTCGGCTCCGGCTCCGGCGTCGGGTCTGGCTCCGCTGTCGCCGTCGGTTCAGTTGTCGCCGTAAGCGGAACCGGCGTACTTGTTGCAGTTGGCGGTTCCGCTGTCGCTGTCGGATCCGGCTCTGGCGTCGGGTCTGGCTCCGCTGTCGCCGTGTACGTCGCTGTCGGATCCGGCTTCGGTATTGCGGTGCGCGTGGCTGTTGGATCCGGCTCCGACGTTGCCGTGCGCATCACGGTCGCCGTTCGTGTCGCCGTTGGATCCGGTTTCGACGTTCGCGTCGCTGTCGGATCCGGATCACCATCATCGTCGTCATCATCATCGGATTTGGGCGTCGCTGTAGGCGGTACCGGCGTACTTGTCACAGTTGGCGGCTCCGCTGTCGCCGTATGCGTCGCCGTCGACGTTGGCGGATCGGGCGCAAAAACCGGTGCGGTTGGCGTTGGGGTGGGCGTTGCCGTATCTTCCGGCAGCGCGGTCGCCGTCGGCGTCGCCGTAGCCGTAACCGTCCATGTCGGCGTACTGGTCGCCGTCCACGTTGGCAACGCCGTTGCGGTGCGCGTCGGCGTCGCTGTAGGCGATGTCATCACCGTCGGCGCAGATGGGTCAGCCTGATGCGCCGGCATACCACGCAGAAGCACGAGCGGAGGATCATCATTATCAATAGTCCCTGTCGCCTGCCGATCTACGCCAAGGGTTGCATTCACCGGGTTGCTCAAGTTGACAAAGAATGTTTCATTATTCTCGATAATAACATCGCCAATAATATCAACGGTAATTGTACCGTTGGTATCACCGCTGGTGATCGTCAACGTCCCTGAAGCGGCGATGTAATCCGAACCGGCGTTCGCCGTGCCGTCAGTTGTGTCATAGTCAACGGTTACAGTCAGAGAACTGGTAGTAGTCAACTCGACCGTGAAGACCATTGGAGTAGTGCCGCTATCACCCTCGTTAGCACTCACACTACTGATGATGATTCGCGGCCCGTCATTATCGATAATCGTGCCCACACCCTCGCCATCGTCAATCGTCGCATCAACTGGATTACTCAGCGTAACTGAGAACGTTTCGGAAGACTCGATGGAGCCATCGTCTACAATCGGAACATCGATAGTCTCCGCGGTATCACCAGGAGTGAAGGTCAGCGTTCCCACAGACTCTGTATAATCGCCCGGCTCG
>JANQID010000031.1 GCA_028282325.1 Chloroflexaceae bacterium
CCATTCGTAGTTGAGCGGTAGTGGCTCAGTTCCGAATGTCACCCTGAGCGAAGCCGCAGGCACAGTGAAGGGTCTCGGCCGAGATACCTCGCTGCGCTCGGAATGACAAACCACTCGTAGTTGAGCCACTACCCGATTTTGAGGGCCTGCCATGCCAATTGTCACTCGTATCAGGTCTCAAATTATTGTGTATGGAGGAGCATTATCGTTATGCTAACTGAAGATATGGTGCGTGCCGCGCTCAAGAATGTCATCGATCCGGAAATTGGGATCGACATCGTCAACCTGGGGATGATCTACCGGGTTGACATCGTGGACGGCGGGAAGAAGGTTGACATCGATATGACGCTGACCACCCCGGCCTGCCCGGCGGGGCCGCAGATCCTCGAAGGCGCCCGCCGCGCGGTCATCGACCTGAAGAGCGTCTACCAGGATCTGGAGGATGTGACGATCAACCTGGTCTGGACGCCGTTCTGGAACCCGTCGATGATGACGGACGAGGCGCGCGAGGAGTTGGGGTTTTTCTAGAATAGCCGATAGCCGATAAACGATAGCCGATAGGCGGTAAGCGCAGCGTAGAGGTGAAAGATATTTTGCCCGTCAGGCGTTTGGTCGTGATCGGCTGGTGAAGACCTGTCAGGTGCGGCGGAATAGCCGATAAACGATAGCCGATAGGCGGCAAGCGCAGCAGCGTGCTGGTTGTCGTAGCGTAGAGGCGAAATATCTTTCGCCTGACGGGGATCTGGTCGTGATCGGCTGGTGAAGACCTGTCAGGTGCGGCGGAATAGCCGATAGCCGATAGCCGATAGGCGGCAAGCGCAGCGTAGAGGTGAAAGATATTTTGCCCGTCAGGCGTTTGGTCGCGCTCGGCTGGTGAAGACCTGTCAGGTGCAGCGGAATAGCCGATAGCCGATAGCCGATAGGCGGTAAGCGCAGCGTAGGGGTGAAAGATATTTTGCCCGTCAGGCGTTTGGTCGTGATCGGACGGCGAAGACCTGTCAGGTGCGGCGGAATAGCCGATAGCCGATAGGCGGCAAGCGCAGCGGCGTGCTGATTGTCGTGGCGTAGAGGCGAAAGATATTTCGCCCGTCAGGCGTCGCGCTTCTGGGCTTCCCTCTGCGCGCCTCTGCGAACTCCGCGGCTCGCCGGATCGCGCAAAAGTTCGCCTGCCGGCTCTTGGGATGCGGCTCTATCGGCTATCAATTATCGTTTATCGGCTATGAAGAAAATACCTCATCCACGTCGACGCCGAAGCCATCCAGGAGCTTCGAAACGGCGCGCTCGCCGCGATGGAAGATCCCGTGCTCGACATAGGCCTTGCCGGCAAGCGCGAGTACGGTGATCGTGTCGTTCAGGGGGTTGACGATCCAGTATTCGGGGATGCCAGCCTCCGCGTAATCGCGCGGCTTCTCATCGATGTCGCGTCCGGGCTGATCGGGGCTTACAACCTCGACCACGAGATCGGCTCCCAGCCAGTATTCATTCTGCCGCCGCGGGTCATCGCCGTGTACCAGCAGAAGCAGGTCCGGCTCGCGAAACATGCCGGGACGCACTTCGAGCCTGAGCGGAGCGTAGAAAACGACGCCGCCGCGCGGTCGGACAAAAGCCAGCAGACTTAACAGCAGAAAGAGCGAGATCGCCCGATGTTTTTCGGTCGGTATGGGGAGAGCCTCGATGACGCCGTCGGTAAACTCGATGAGGCGATGGGTCTGTTGGGTCAGGGCGAGATACTGCTCGACGCTCCAAAGCCCTTGCAGAGACTCAAGGTCAATATCGGCGACCTCGTCCGGCCATACCATCCGCAGCAGCGGGGCGGTTGTTTCGACCGTCATAGCAGATCCTCGATGTACGTTCTGGGCATTCCGTTGATTGATAGTGTCAGTATGCCGGGTGAATACCGGCTTCGCAAATGCCCTCAAATCGATTCCCGGACAAGGGCAAAGCGGCGTCTGGCTTGAACTCAGAGAACGCAGACCGGGCCAGTTTGGTCTTTGCAAGACTGGCCCGGTCTTGTCAAAGCGTCGTGCGAAAATTGACGCTAGCGACGTATCAACGGCAAATAAACGCTCATCGGCGACCCCTCGAAGCTAGATGCAGGGAAGTTTAAGCCATCAATCAACGGCTGTTCATCAACGACCAACCGCGAGTCCTCTGCTGCGACGATCTGCGCTACAACCTGATAGGGCCCATCAACGCCGCCGGAAAGTATCTCGCTTCCGTCGAAGTCGAAGGTTATCGTGTTAACGCCTTCCGTCCACGTCGCGCGCGATTGTGCGAGGGTGATCACTTGCCCGCTTGCGCTTTGCAGCGCTGCCATAGCTGCATAGTCGCCGGCTGTCGTCGCCACGTAGTTCGCAGAGACGCGCAGCGTCTCATAGAGTCCATTCCCGTCCTGATCAATCGGCGCGACGGTGACATCGCCCTGGCGTTGCACACCGTCGGCCCGTACGGTGATCATCTCGTCCGTTTGCCGTGCGAACGGTGCGCCAGCATTGCCGGTAGCAGTAACCGTCAGGATGTGCGGTCCAGCGCTCGTGGGCGCAGTCAGTTGGCCGGTATAGAGCCCCGGCGCGGTGCGGGTCAGCGAGATCTCTTGCGCACCGCTCTCCGTTGGCAAGCTGGCGACGATAGTCGCGCCGTCGATTGGCGTCGTTCCGTCGCTCATTGTCGCACTAATCGTGAATGATTGGCCTGAGGCGACCGATGTCGGTCGATCAATGTTTATCGTTAGTGGCGACTCCAGCGCGGCGAAGAGCGCATAGGTCGTTTCGGTGGCGACATCGGTCGCCGCAATCGTCGCCGTCCAGCGCCCGGCAGGCGGGTTGGGCAAACTATAGGCAATGGTTGGTGGATCGCCTGGATCGGTTGGCCCATAGTATTGGGCGCCTGGAATAACCTGAGACACGTTCGCGGCAGTGATCAGCGTCCCATCAGGAGCGGTGAGATTCAGACTCAGCTGACCGTTACTCGAACCTAGCAGGATATCGACATAGGAGCCATCAATATCGAGCGTAGTTGTTTCGGTTCCTCCTGTGCGTATCACTCCACTTCGCATCGGCGTAAATCCACCCTGGTTGGTTGCAGACTGGGTCGGGAGGGCATTTAGGACCGGATCGCGCATATCGCTACAGGCGCCTGGAGAACGCGTTTGGATGAAATCACCAACACACGTTTCAACACGCTCATCGTCGAAGTACCACGGATGTTGGGCCCATGGAAAGCTGGAAGAGTGTGAGGAGTCGCTATAACGACGGGCGATATTGCTCCCCTTGACAATCAAGATATCGTCGCGCAACGGTCGGCCAATGTAGGGAATACTAGACCGCCGATCATATGAATACCCTGTGGCGCTCCGGAAGCCGACAATTCCGTCGTTACGTCCTTCGGTTAGGTTCAAGAAAACCATATAAACGGGTCCGCCCGATCCGCCGACAAAAAGGTAGGGCACTTCGTTCTGCGGTTGATGCGCGAGATTAAAGAGCCGCATCTCATCACTGCCAAGCTGGCACAGGCCAGGATTGATGAAACAAATGGTGCCTTTGACGAAACTGGTCTTTGGATTCAAGAGAGTGGCAATCTTGATCAGCGAACCGAGAGTTACCCCAACATGCGGCGACCCTAATGTCACAAGTGCTTCGACATTGTTGTCATAGTCGTTGCCTTCAATATAGGCCCGACTGACCAGTCCACCCATCGAGTGCGCCACGAGCAGCACCTTACCGTCGCTATCACGTCCGGCGACAGACGCGATCTGTGGCGACAGGCAATCATGGGCCGCGTCTTCCGCACGAATGGTGCGATATGCGCTGGTGGTCCAGTTAGCCAGGTAGACTTCGTACCCCTGGTCGAGCAGAAGCTGTCCTACACGGTCGTAGTCTTCTGTCACAGTTTCAGGATTCGTCGGCGCCGTAAATGCTGTTGGCGTACAGTTGAACTTATCGATTCGAAATTCACCGCCTTGCCAGCCATGGACGATAATTGCCACGTCGATGTCTGCGCCGACCACATCTCCAATCTTCGCCACGAAGGCGTCCACAGTGCCACCGAGGGTCGGCTGGAGGGGGCTCCGGGTGGGGAAGTTCGTGGAAGACGTTCTGCCCGTGACATAGGCATTGCCCGCACCGTCCACCGCGATGCCAGAGCCCCAATCATCGCTGCTGCCGCCGAGGAAGGTGCTGTAGACCAGGGCGCTGCCCGCCGCGTTCAGCTTGGTCACGAAGGCGTCATCATAGTCCCCGCCGAAGGTCGGCTGGAGCGGGCTCCGGGTGGGGAAATCACTCGAATAGGTATACCCCGTGACATAGGCATTGCCGGCGCCGTCCACCGCGATGCCCTCGCCCCAATTACCGTCGCTGCCGCCGAGGTAGGTGCTATAGACCAGGGCGCTGCCGTCCGGGTTCAGCTTCGTCACGAAGGCGTTCAAAGCGCCGCCGAGGGTCGGCTGGAGGGGGCTCCGGGTGGGGAAATCACTCGAATAGGTATACCCCGTGACATAGGCATTGCCGGCGCCGTCCACCGCGATGCCCTCGCCCCGATCATAGTTGCCGCCGCCGAGGTAAGTGCTGTAGATCAGGGCGCTGCCGTCCGGGTTCAGCTTCGCCACGAAGGCGTCACCACCGAAGGTCGGCTGGAGGGGGCTCCGGGTGGGGAAGTTCGTGGAAATCGTAGAGCCCGTGACATAGGCATTGCCCGCGCCGTCCACCGCGATGCCGTGGCCCCAATCACTGTCGCTGCCGCCGAGGAAGGTGCTATAGACCAGGGCGCTGCCGTCCGGGTTCAGCTTCGTCACGAAGGCGTCATCATAGCCCCCGCCGAAGGTCGGCTGGAGGGGGTTCTGGGTGGGGAAGTTCGTGGACCGCGTAAACCCCGTGACATAGGCATTGCCGGTGCCGTCCACCGCGATGCCGTGGCCCCCATCCCAGTAGCCGCCGCCGAGGTAGGTGCTGTAGATCAGGGCGCTGCCGTCCGGGTTCAGCTTGGTCACGAAGGCGTCATAATCGCCCCCGCCGAAGGTCGGCTGGAGGGGGCTCCGGGTGGGGAAGTTCGTGGAAGACGTATACCCCGTGACATAGGCATTGCCGGTGCCGTCCACCGCGATGCCCTCGCCCCAATCACCGCTGCTGCCGCCGAGGAAGGTGCTATAGACCAGGGCGCTGCCGTCCGGGTTCAGCTTGGTCACGAAGGCGTTCAAAGCGCCACCGAAAGTCGGCTGGAGGGGGCTCCGGGTGGGGAAGTTCGTGGAAGTCGTATACCCCGTGACATAGGCATTGCCCTCGCTGTCCACCGCGATGCCCTCGCCCCAATCATCGCCGCTGCCGCCGAGGTAGGTGCTATACACCAGGGTCGGGTCGATCACCAGCGGGTGGGCCGGGTCGTAGCTGCCCAGCGCAAAGCTGACCAGGCCATCGCTCCCCACCGCGTAGCCAGCGGATACAGTGACCCGCTCGCCATCCACAGTCTGCCAGGCCACGGGCGCCTGCTCGCTCAGGGTCGCGCCGTCGGGCAGTTGGATGCGCAGGTCGCCGGTCTGCACATCCACGCTCACGCCCTCGGCCCCCGCATAGCGCCAGGCGATTTGTGCAGGGTCAGCGCCGGGTGCGACGACATAGGTGCCCTTGAGTTGGCCCTCAGCCCCATCGTAGCGCAGGTCGATGCCGTCGTAGATCCCCTCGTAGACAATGCCCGCATAGGTCGGTAGATTGGTGCGCCACTGGGCCGGGTCGTTGCCGATGAAGTAGTTCACAATCCCCGGCAACTGCGCGGCCCCGGCGATCGCTGGCGCGGGGTTGGCATCGACGAACTGCATCCGCACAACGCTAACTGGGCGCGGCGCAGAATCTTCAAGCGGAGCCAGTGGATCGAGCCGAGCCAGCGGATCGGGACGATTCGGCTGCTCAGATCCCTGGGGCAGCGCCAGCACAACCTCACTCTCAGTGAAAAAGATCGTCCCGCCCATTCCGCGCACCTGGAAGCGCACCGCCGGGTCGGTCTGGCCGGCGTTGGGCACGAAGGAGAGCGGCAGTTTGCCAAAATCAGGCGCCGCGACCGGCGCGGCGGCGGGCGGCGGCGCGGTCGGGACCAATGGCTGCACGCGCGTGAGCTGGAATGGCAGCAGCGCGAGCAGGGCGAACAGCACGAGCAGAGCCATAAGCGAACGTGGAACCGACCCGGACGACGGATACGGACGGGGTGCTGGCGCCAACATGGAAAAAACCTCCTGGCAGCGAGCGATCTCGGATCGCTCGGTACACCAATGAATCAACCGACAGTCGTATACATGCCCTTTGTAATATTAGTAACAAAACGCCCGGTTTTTGATTGCGCCTGGCGAATATTGGGCGAATGTCGCGTCGGCGTTCTATTAACTCAGCCCCGGCGTTTGCCGCGGCGATGTAGTTTTCTGAGATGGCAAACTGACGGTAGTGGCTTCAGCGCCTATGTTATACTAAAATGAAATTTAGCATCCCTGCAACTACACTATATAATCTATGCCTTTACCGACGCCAAAAGGCCGCCAACGCGAGATCGTCTATCTACCTGAACAGGGACATACAGTTGTGCTTGGCGCCGCGGGCAGCGGCAAAACAACAATGGCGATATTGCGCGCCCATTATCTGGCTGCTTTGACCGGGCAAAGAGTTTTGCTCGTCACGTTTAATCGGGCGCTCGTCACATATCTCAAGGCTCTCGCCGAACGACAACAATTGCCGTCGAGCGTCACAGTTGAAAACTACCATCGGTTTGCGCGAGGATATTTGGGGAATCGCGGTCTTATGGCAGACAATGCGATTGTTCCCCAAGATGAACGTCAGCGGATCATCGAGGAGGCGTTGCGCGATCTGCACGAGCAGTTGCAGGGTGACAGACTTCAGAAAATGTCAGCGCGGTTCTTTGCCGAGGAAAGCAAGTGGATTGCCGGCAGCGCCATTCAGAATAGCGCCGACTATGTCGATTCACGGCAAGGCGTCGGAGGAGTAACATGGAGTGAGCCTGAATGTGAGCTAATCTTAAAGGTACACCAGCGCTACCTGCAACTCCGTGCTCAACGCGGGTATCGGTATGACTGGGATGATCTGGCGCTCAATGTCGAAGAGGCAATTGCCCAGGACAATACGCCGCGCCGATACCATCACATCGTTATTGATGAAGGGCAAGATTTTACTCCTGCAATGCTGCGTTCACTGACTCAGGCTATTCCGTCAGACGGAAGCCTGACGCTCTTCGGCGATATGGCGCAGCAAATCTATGGCAACCGTATCTCCTGGCGTACGGCCGGTCTGCAACCTGCGGGGATACTTGAATTTCGGGAGAACTATCGCAACAGCAGTGAAATTGCGGCGCTGGCTCTTGCTATGACTCGGACGCCGGCGTTCCGTGACGTACCTGATCTGGTTCAGCCGAATAATGTGCGTGCGAGGGGATTGCCACCGGCATTGGTTCGCTGTAGTTCACCCGAAGAAGAGCGGCAACTCATTGTTGACCAGGCAAAGGCTGCGCTGCAACGCCGGCAATCAGTGGCAATCCTCGTCAGGAAGCGCGAGGGCGAGGACTATTATCTTGATGAGTTTCGTCAATCGCAGCGGCTTCACCGTGATTTACAAACCTGGTCGCCAGGCGGAATATCTATCGGAACCTACCACGCAGCCAAAGGGCTGGAGTTTGATGTCGTGTTGCTGCCTCGCTGCGAAGCTGCGTTCATACCTGACCCGGATCGCCTGCATGCCTTCCGCGATCAGGAAGAAGCTCTGGCTCAGGAAGCTCGCCTGTTGTATGTTGCGATTACGCGTGCGCGGGTTCGTTTGATTCTGACCTACACGGACGCACGGACAACGCTTCTGCCAGATGATATGACGTTGTACCAGGTAATCAGTCAATGAGTGATTATGATGCCATTCAAGCAGATGCCAGGCGACGTGGTATAACCCGCCTGTGTCATTTTATGCAGTCGCGGAAGCTACCGCACGTTCTCGCCGAAATACAGGCGCTGCTCCCAACGCAACAACTGCGTGATCGCTATCCAGACGTGTTGGATGTCACCGATAAGGAACGACTCGATGGACGCCTGGATTATGTATGCTGCTCCATCGAGTATCCGAATTCGTGGTATTTTCGCAAGATTCAGAACCGCGATCCGCTGTTCAAAGACTGGGTGATTATCTGCCTCGATCCGGCATTGATATGGGAGCGAGAAGCGCTGTTTTCGCCGAGAAACGCAGCCGCTCAGGGAGGCGCTCTACTCCAACCAGGATGGCAGGGATGGCAAGCGCTTTTTATGTCTCAAGTGATTGGAGCATATGACAAAACATACGCGCGTTCCACGCGAATGCTTGACTGCTGCCCCACCGATGACCAGGCTGAAGCGCTGATCCCTGATGCGATACCTCAGCGCTATATCAAGGCAATTGTCGTTAAAGATGCACAGCAAGCATATAAAGAACAGACGCGACTTGAGACGCTCGGTGTGCAGCCATTCTTTCCATGGATAGCGGCCCCCGTGCTGTTTACGACTGATTGGAGCACTCTGGTGCGACAAGGGCAGCGTCCTGATGAGAAACGCTTCGTGAAGTAGGGTAATGATATGAGTGAAGTGCAACAGACTGAGTTGAGGCTTACCGAAAACGTTCCTATCGAAAGAGCACATGGCGCCTTGCTAGGCGTAGCTGTTGGGGATGCTCTGGGATGGCCGCAAGAACAAAATTCGGGGCGCCTGGGTCAAGCTCCTGAATCGCCAGAAACGCTCACATTCCAACCGTGGCGGCGGAAGGGAGGGAGCCGATTTCAAGCGTATGAAGAGCACATCAAGGCTGGGGAATACAGCGATGATACCCAATTGCTGATTGCTACAGCTCGAAGCATCTTGCGTAGCAAGAACTGGGCTCCTATATTATCCAGACAGGAGCTTCCGCTGTGGTTGTTATATGAACGCGGCGGCGGCGGAGCTACCAAACGCGCTGCCCGCGTCTGGTTATCGGGCGGGCCTCCCTGGAAACCGCCGAAAAGGCAACTGCAATCATATTTCGATGCCGGCGGTAACGGCGTGGCTATGCGCATCTTGCCGCACGTCTTGAAGACTGGTCAGACACGGGAACATTTGATGCGTGATGTAATGCGCAACGGCATTTTGACCCATGGCCATCCGCGCGCCTTGATCGGGGCAATCGTGTATGCACATGCCGCATGGTGGATAACGCGCACATCTACTCCGCTGCCACTGGGAGGAGTTATCGAGGAACTCCTGGACAATCGGGCCGAGTGGGAAGTATTTCCTGGGCATACTGAAGGCAGCACGGCTGGCTGGTTGGATGCCGCCAACTATGCCTTTCCTCACGGCTATGAAGCTGAGTGGAAGAAAACTGTGCAAGAGATCTGTGATGGACTTGTGACGGTACACGCGGCCATACGTAAGCAGGGTGCGCTACTTAATGATCAGGCAATGCTAGAACGCCTCGGATGTTTTGGGAAAATGAACGGGTCGGGAGTAGTAGCTGCTCTGGCTGTATTGTATCTCTTCTCGGTCCATATAACCGATCCTATAACCGGCTTACGCACTATGGCATTTGCAAAGTCTGCCGACGCAGACACTCTGGCCTCGATGCTTGGCGGCCTCTTTGGACTAACGCTTGGGTTAGAATGGATTCCTGCGTCCCTCCAACAAGTTCAGGACCACGATCTGATAGGCGATATCGCCGACCGTCTGGTTCGTTCCAGCTTCCAACAAGAAGGAGTCCCCATCCCTGGCTGGAATGAACAACATACGCAGCAAGTTTTGGAGAAGCTCCGGACAAATCAAACTGCCGATCTTTCGCTTGGCATATTGGGCGATGCGAAAGTTGTGTCACATCAGGCGCTAAAACCAATGACACGCACTATTCTTCGCGCGGACGAATGGCGCCTTCAAACTGATGCGGGCCAAACAATATATATTACCCAGGCACAGCGAGCGCCATCATAAACGCCTCACCCCTCGCGCTCCGATCCCAGCCGTGTCCAGGCCGTCTCAACGGCCCAGGCTAGCCCGTCGAGGACGCGGTCTTTCCAGCGCCCGCCCAGCGCGATCAGGCCAACGCCGATGCCGGTCGTCGCCGCGGCGGCGAGACACAACAGCACAAGCTGGCGGCCCTCCTCCGCGGGCAACGCGCGCCCGATCTCCAAGCCGAACCAGGACTGGAGCGCCCAGAGGATCACACCCACGCCGAAGACCAGCGCCAGCAGCGCCCCGAAAATCGTCGCCAGCATCACCGCCAGCGCCGGGAAAACCAGCGCCAGGAAGGCGAGCTGCACCGCCAGCGCGAAGAGCACCTGCACATAGCGCCGGAGGTAGCCCCGCAGCGTGGGCGGGTTGGCCACGTCGGGGTTGAGCGCATCGCCGGCCACGCGGATCAGCGAAACGAGCAGCAACAGCGCCGCCACGGCGATGATCGCGTTGGGGGCCGCGGCGAAGGCGAAGCGAAACAGGACGAACACCCCGCCGATGGTGACGGCGATTGTGGCGAACAGGCGCAGAACGTAGCTTTTCATAGCCGATAGCCGATAGGCGATAAACGAGAGATTCTGCAATCAAGGGTTGGTGGGCGATAGCTTTCAATAGCCGATAGGCGATAAGCGAGAGATTCTGCAATCAAGGGTTGGTGGGCGATAGCATTCGATAGGCGATAGGCGATAAGCGAGAGATTCTGCAATCAAGGGTTGGTGGGCGATAGCATTCGATAGGCGATAGGCGAGAGATTCTGCAATCAAGGGTTGGTGGGCGATAGCTTTCAATAGCCGATAGGCGATAGGCGATAGGCGATAAGCGAGAGATTCTGCAATCAAGGGTTGGTGGGCGATAGCTTTCAATAGCCGATAGGCGAGAGATTCTGCAATCAAGGGTTGGTGGGCGATAGCTTTCGATAGCCGATAGGCGAGAGATTCTGCAATCAAGGGTTGTCGGGAACGGACGATAGCGGTTGACGCCGACCTATCGGCTATCGGCTATCGGCTATCGGCTATGCCTACCGGCTATCGGCTATCGGCTATGCCTACCGGCTATCGGCTATACCAAGCGTGTGCAGGAACGCGAACTTGACGACCTCGAACCAGGCCAGCGACGCGCAGAGAAACAGCCCCAGCGGCCCGTCGCGCCAGCCGCCCAGCCGTACATAGCGCCGCCAGAACTCGCGGGCCGGTGCGCCGATGAAGTTGCGCCAGCGCGCCCGCCGACCCTCGCCGCGCAGGATGCGGGCCTCGGCGAGGGCGTAGCGCGTCTGCTTGAGCCAGAACTCGTCGAGGCGCTCGATGTTGAGATGCACAAAATGCTGGCGGAGGCTTCCCGCGTCGCCGTCGAGGCGGGCGACTTCGTGGACGTGCTGGCGCTCGTCGTAGCGCGCACGGGCGCGGCGCACCAGCCGCAACTGGCGGTCGGGATACCAGCCGCCGCCGCGCAATGTCTGGCCGAAGAAGCGATTGTAGCGCGGTATCCAGTAACCGGCAACGGCGGCGTCCGCTGCGCCGACGGCGTGGGCTGCCAGCGTGGCCGTCGTCTCGGCGCGCAATTCCGGCGTCACCCGCTCGTCGGCGTCGACGAACAGCACCCACTCGCCGTGACACAGATCGAGCGCCCGGTTGCGCTGTGCTGTGAACCCACGCCACGGCGCGCTGACCACCCGTGCGCCGTGGCGGCGACCGATCGCGGCGCTTTGGTCGCGCGTGCGATCGTCGAGCAGCAACAGCACTTCGTCGGCCATCCCGACGACGCTTTCCAGGCAGCCGTCGAGGTGGCGTTCTTCGTCTCGGGTGATAATCGCAACGGAAAGGGTCATACGCGCCTCGCTGTTCGGTTCGGCGGTGCGGATCAGCGTGCATTGTAGCACACGAACCTTGAATCGCGAGATTGCGACTAGTCACAAACCCACTGCGCTTGCTATAATGCAACTGGCATATGCTCGACACAGGAGAAACGTTATGCAACCAGCGCCGGTCCGCCTGCGACCGATGACGATTAGCGACATCCTCGACGCGGTGTTTCGCCTCTATCGCGATAATTTTTTGACCTTCATCGGCGTCGTCGCCCTGCTCCAGGTTCCCATGCTGATCCTCCAGATCAGCGTCACGTTTGCGCTCGGCAACCAGGTGCTCGTCGATATGATGCAGCTTACCCGCGAGCTGCCCTTTTTCGACCCGGAGGTTGATCCGTTGAGCGAGCTGCCGTTGGGAAGTCTGATGCTCTATGTTGTCATCTCAATGGTGATTGGCTTGATCCAGGCGATCGTGATCCAACAACTGATCAACGGCGCGCTCGCCAACGCTATTGCCCGGCGCTACCTCAACCAGCCAGTTTCGATCCTCGAAGCGTACAGCTTTGGCATTGAACGCATCGCCGCGCTGATCATCGCCGGGATCATCATTACGCTGATTGGCGGACTGATCATCGGGGTGTTGTTCGGCTGCACTATTGGGTTTCTCATCGTGGTTGCTAGCGCCGGGCAGGATAGCGTCGCGCTGGCGGCGCTGACCATTTTCGCCACGATCATCACGATCCTGATCGCGATTCTGATCGCGGCGATCCTCTTGCTGCGCTTCCTCTTCACCACCCAGGCGATTGTGCTGGAGGGGCGCGGGCCGATTGATGCTATGGGGCGAAGCTGGCGGATGATGCGCGGATCGTTCTGGCGCGTATTGGGCATCGTGGCGCTGGTGTATATCCTGGTGCAGATCATCACGATCGTACCGAGCGTGGCCCTTGGCGGCGTGATCGGCGCCATCTTCAACCGCCCCGAAGATTTCGCCATCCAGCAGTCGCTCTCCACGCTGGTCGGCTATCTCATCCAGATCGTGGCGCTGCCGCTGCAACTCTCCGCCTTCACCCTGCTCTACTATGACCTGCGCGTGCGCAAGGAAGGCTACGATATGCAGATGATGGCCGGCGCCCTGGAGGGCGGCGAATGAGCGAGCGCCGCGCCTCAGCCTGGGCCCGGATCGCCCGCGCGCTCGCGCTGATCACGCTGCTCGGCCTTGCGGGGTCGTGGGCGTCGCCCGCGCGCGCGCAGGAGCCGTCGCCGCCGCTGGCCGAGTACGAGCAACTGGTGCGTGAGGCGCTCGCGGCGGCCCAGCGCAACGACCGGCTGGGATTGGAACACGTCGCCGAACGCCTCGTCGCGATTGACGCCGTGCAGACGCCCGACGGCGGGCGTGTTCCGGTGAATAATCGCTGGCTGGGCGCGGCCCTGCAAGACGCCAATCCCAACTTTCCGCGCATTGCCGCGCGGCTCGGCGCGTTGCTCGACGCGCTGACCCAGACTGGCGCGGCGCCGCCGGACGACGCTCAGGCGCAACTGCGCGATATACTCAGCCGCCCGCCCTTCGCCAACCAGCAAACCGACACCCCGTCATGGTTCGACGATCTCCTTGACTGGTTCTTCCGGCTGCTCGCGCGCGTCTTCGGCCCGGCCGCCGAGATGGGCCAGGGCGCCTCGTGGCTTGTTGGATTGCTGGGAATTGGGCTGATCGGCGGTGTGCTGATCTACTGGATGCTGGGGTTGCGCCGCTCCCTGGCGCGCGATGCGCACGCCAACGCCGATGCCGACCCCGAAGCCCATTTGACCGCCAACGCTGCGTTGCAGCAGGCGAGCACGCTGGCCCAGGGCGGCGACTATCGCACCGCTGTGCGCTACCTCTATCTCTCGGCGCTGCTCTGGCTCGAAGAGCGCGGCCACCTGCGCTACGACCGCTCGCTCACCAACTACGAGCACCTGGATCGCCTCGGCGGCAACGCCGAACTGCGCGACCGGCTGAGGCCGATCATCGACACGTTTGACCGGGTGTGGTACGGCTACGCCCAGATCGACGCCGACCGCTTCGCGCACTACGAACAGCAGATCCAGGCTTTGCGCCAGGCAAGCGGAGGATCGGGCTGATGCGCCAAAGACGTGATCTCTTCATCCTGATCAGCCTGTTCGTCGCCCTGGTGGTGTTTACCATCCTGGGGCCGAGCCAGGCGAGCGAAGAGGAAGTTGATGAACGCACAACCACCTACTCCAGCGCTCCCGACGGCGTATTGGCGCTGTTGCGTTGGCTCGAACGGATTGGCTATGACGCGCAGCGACTGGAGTTTCGCGATTTTGCCGTGGACGAGAGCGTCGCGACGCTGGTGATCCTCAACCCGACGGTGTCGATCAATCGCACCCAGTCGGGCATGGTGCTGGATTGGGTTGAGCAAGGCGGCACGCTCATCCTGGCGCAAGACACGCCCCAGTTTTTTGGGGGCGGCAACCAGATCCTGCGCGACCTGGAGCTGGAAATAAGCGACTATGAGAGCGCGGAAGATGACGGATGGCTGGGCATAGACGGGATCGAACGCGCGCCGGCGCTGCAGCCGGTTCTCACCGCGCCGCCGGTAGAGAGCGTCCTTGTACGCACAAGCTATGCTATCACCACCGAGCGCGACGACATCGCGCCGCTGGTCGGCGTTCCCGATGGCCTCGTGCTGGCGGGCATCGCCCACGGCAAGGGGTACATTTACGTCAGTTCGGCCAGCTATCCCTTTACCAACGCCGGGCTGCGCGACGAGCAAAATGCCGCGCTGGCGCTCAACCTGCTGCGGCGCACGCCGCCGGGCGGGCGGGTGCTGTTCGACGAATATCACCACGGCTTCTTCGAGCCGCCCTCGCTGCGCACGCTGATATTCGGCGGCCCGTGGGGATGGGCGCTGATCTACGCTATGGTTGTGCTGGCGCTCTACCTGATCCTGACCGGGCGACGCTTCGGCGCGCCGATCCCGTTGCCGGCCGAAATCGCCCAGCGCAGCAGCGCCGAATATGTGGAGAGTATTGCCGACCTGTTGCAGCGCGGCGGCAAGCGCGGGTTTGTTCTCCGGCACTACTATGTCGCGTTCAAACGCCGGCTGGCCCGCCCGTTCGGCATCAATCCGCAGCTCGAAGACGCGGCGTTCGCCGCCGAAATCGCCCGCTATCGCACGGTTGACCAGCCGGCGTTGCACGACCTGCTGAAGCGCCTGAGCCGCAGCAACCTCGACGAGAGCGAGCTGTTGCGCGTCGTCGCTGCGGCGGACAACTTCGACATATCGGGTCACGATTTGCCAGGCGCGGGGAGTCGCTCGCGCCATTAACGAAACCGCACGATCCTATGTATGCCACACTCGAAGCGACGCTCGCCATCATCGACGAAGGGCTGCGCATCTACCGGCGCGGCTTTACTGGATTCATCATCCTGGCCACCGTCTTGCTGATTCCTTTCGCGATCAGTATCGGGCTTCTGATCGCCATATTGCAAGCGAACCCCGTTGCCTTAACAATACTTCTCCTGGGCATACTGCTATTGGGCTTGCCGCTGGCGATGTATTTATTCGGCGGGATGAGCCGGGCGGCCCTGGCGGTCCAGCAAGGTCGCCGCATCCGCATTCGCGAAGCTCTGGAGATACCGTTGTTGCGTGCGACGGGTATGGGCTGCTACGGGCTGGTATTTTTCATTGTGGCCAATGCGCTCATCGCGACGCTCGGCGCGATGTGCTTTTGTCCGCTCTACTTTGGTCTGGTTTTTATGTTTGGCGGCGCATTCAGTTGGATGGAAACAGACAGCGGCTTTGGCGCCGGGCTCGCGATCCTGCTTGTTTTGCTCCTCGTCCTGATCTTCATCCTGATCTACGCGGTGAGTCTGATTGTTAGCGGCGCCGCTTACAGTGGCACGGTCTACAGCTTGCAAGCATTCATCCAGTCAGGACTGCGGTTTGGCGCGTCGATGCAACGCAGCATCGACCTGACGTTTTTCCGTTTCCCGCGCAATTTGTTGGCGTTTTTGCTGGCCAGCGCGCTCTTCAGCGCACTTTCGATCACGGCGACGATGGCCATCGGGGTATTGCTGCCGCTGCCGCTGATCTGGACACTAGGCGAGACATCGCCGATCACCCAGGGCGTCAGCGCCAGCGCCTGGATTCTGGGCCTGATCGTCGTACTGCCGCCGATGCCGATCTGGATGACGCTGCTGTACCAGCGCAACCAGAACGCGCGTTATGGCGACGACCTTGCTGCGCAGATCGACCTGCGGTTCGCCTCCGCGCCGCTGGAAGGAGCCGAGCAAGGAACCGGATATGCGCGTTGATCGGGGTGCGCTGGCGCTGATCGGGGTCTATCTCCTGGTGCTGCCGCTGCTATTTCGCCCGGTGGTGCATGGCGTCGATCCAATCGGCTACTACGCCTGGGTGCGCACGGCGATCGTCGATCACGATCTCGACATCACCGACGAGTTTGCCCATTACACCGCGACGACGCCGGTGTTCGAGCGTGACTTTTTCCAGCGTGGCGTGCTAACGGCCCTGGGAACCCAGCACAACCCCTGGCCATCCGGGTCGGCGCTGCTCTGGTCGCCGCTCTATGGGCTGGCGCATCTGGCTGTACTGGGCGGGCTGTTCGGGGCCATTCCCGCCGATGGTTATAGTTGGCCCTATCCCGTCGCCGCCGGGCTGAGCTCGACGCTGTATGGTCTAGTCGCCGTAGTGATCGCCTACCGGCTGGCGCGCGAGTTTCTCACGCCGTTTGTCGCTGGCGTAGCGACGTTTACGATCTGGTTTGCCACGCCGCTGGCGTTCTATATGTTCAGCAACCCGCTGATGTCGCACGCCAATGACGCCTTCGCCTGCACGTTGTTCATCTACGCGTGGCGGCGCTTCGATACGACGCCGACCGTCCGGCGCGGGCTGGCACTGGGCGCCGCCGCCGGGCTGGCATTGTGGGTGCGCACCCAGAACGGCGCATTTCTGGCCATCCCGCTGGCGTTTATCGCCTACGACGGCGTGCGGGCGCTGCGCCGCGGCGCCGACGTGCGCCCGTTCATTCGGCAGGCGGTGAGCGTTGGCGCGGGCTTCGGGCTGCTGTTCCTGCCGCTGATGGGCTTCTGGAAACTGGCTTATGGCGAGTGGCTGATCAACACCTACCGGATCGTGCCGGTCAACACCATCGATTGGCGCTCACCGCATATGATCGATGTGCTGATCTCGTCGAATCGCGGTATGTTCATCTGGGCGCCGATCACGCTGGTCGCGCTGGCCGGCCTGGTCTGGCTCTACTGCATCAACCGACGGCTCACTCTGCTGCTGGCGGCGATGTTCGCGATCCAACTCTATATTATCGGCGCGGTGCCGGTCTGGTCGGGGGCAGTGGCCTTTGGGCCGCGCTACTGGTCGAATATGCTAGCGTTGTTCACGCTGGGGCTGGGCGCAATCTTCGCGCGACTGGAGCGTGCACCACGCTGGACGTTGGCGGCGGCGAGCGTGGCGTTTGTCGGCTGGAACAGCCTGTTGCTTGTACAATACGCTCTGCAAACCGTGCCGCGCGCCGGGCCGGTCGATCTGGGCGCGCTGGTCCGCAACCAATTCCTGATCATTCCGCACAACCTGGAGCGCATTCTGACAGCGTTGATGGAAAGGCAATAACGACGATGACGGTACGACAAATCGCAGAAGCAATCCGCAGCGAAGCGCGCAAAGTGCTGGTGGGGCAAGACGAGCCGTTCACACTGATTCTGGCGGCGCTGTTAAGCAGCGGGCACGTGTTGCTCGAAGGCGTGCCGGGTACGGCCAAAACACTGATGGCTAAAACGCTGGCCCGCCTGGTGCAGGCCGACTTCACGCGTGTGCAGTTTACTCCTGACCTTATGCCCTCGGATGTGATCGGCACGCAGGTATTCGAGATGGGCACAGGCCAGTTTCGGTTGCGCAAAGGGCCGATCTTTACCCAGATCCTGCTGGGCGACGAGATAAACCGCGCGCCGGCCAAAACCCAGAGCGCGCTGCTGGAGGCGATGGAAGAGCGCCAGGTGACGATTGAGGGGCAACGGATGGCGCTGAGCGATCCGTTTATGGTGCTGGCGACCCAGAACCCGATCGAATACGAGGGCACCTATCCGCTGCCTGAAGCGCAACTCGATCGCTTCCTGTTCAAAGTGCTGGTTGATTACGCGCCGCAAGAGGCCGAGATGGAGGTAGTGTGGCGCTACCACCGCGGGTTCGATGCGCGCCGCCTGGACGCTGCCGGCCTCCAACCGGTGATCACCCCGCAAACGCTGGACGAATGCCGCGCCGAGATCGCCAATGTGCAAGTCGAAGCCGGGATCGTCAAATACATCACCGACATCGCCCAGGAGAGCCGCAAAAGCCTGGACCTCGTGATCGGCGCATCGCCGCGGGCGAGCATCGCGCTGCTGTTGACGAGCAAAACCTTCGCGGCGATGCAAGGGCGGCAATACGTCAGCCCCGACGATGTCAAATTCCTGGTTCGTCCGGTCTACCGCCACCGGATCATCCTGAAGCCCGAAGCCGAGATCGAAGGGTTGACGCCCGACACCGCGATGGGACGCATCCTGGCGCGGATCGACGTGCCTCGGTGAGAGTGGCGACGCAAAAAGACCTGACAACTTCGTGAGAATTGTCAGGTCTAAACGCCGGGCCGGTCTTGAAGCCGTCGCATACGCAACTGCGAACTATGCTCTAAAAGACCGGCCCAGTCTTTGCAAGTGTCAGTCTTCTTTGCGGGCGGCCAGTTGGCGGTCGAACATATAAAGCGCCGTCCCTTGCGTGCCGATCATCTTTAACTGCTCGATGACCTGGCCGACGTTCTTCTCTTCCTCCACCTGCTCATCGATGAACCACTGCAACATCACCTGCGTCGGATAATCCTTCTCCTGGATCGCCAGTTCGTACAACTGGTTGATCAGCCCGGTCACCTTCTGCTCGTGAGCCAGCGCCTTTTCAAACACCTCCAGTACCGATGCAAACTCCGTTGGCGGCGCATCGATGGCCTGCAACTGCACGCGCCCGCCGCGATCGTTGACAAAATCGAAAATCTTCATCGCGTGCTCGACTTCTTCCTCGCTCTGCTTGCGCATCCAGTGCGCGCACCCGGCGAGGTTGATCGCCTCGAAATAGGCTGACATCGAGAGATATACGTGCGCTGCGTGCTGTTCGTACTGGATCTGCTTGTTCAAAGCATCCTGAACCGTTTGATTCAACATAGCCTATCCCCTGAGGTTATTCAGAACCTAAAAGAAACTGCATAGTCTCCGCTAGGATTTGCGGATCAACGGGCTCTTCAACAATCGCAATCGTCCAGTCGCTGGCATAGGGCAGCGATTGGAGTTGGTTCATCGGCAGTGAGCTGGCGATTACTATCGGAATGTTTGCAGTAGTGTCATCGGCGCGGAGTTGCTCGATCAGCCGCGCTTCCGCCATCTCCAGGCCCGACAGGGCGACAATACAGATGTCGGGCAGTTCAGCCGGCATGCCGTCCGGAGCATATTGCGCTACGGTATACACATCGACCGGCGTCAGAGCCGCCAGGCGCTCCCGTGTGGTCGGCTCATCGGCAATAATCGCTACCGAAGTAGGCATAAGCTGTATTCTCCTGGACGGGAGCAAAACAGGTCGTTTGGCGCCTGTTTGAAATGTGACAGGCGCGTGACGGACAATAGACTGTCTCTTACACGATTTACCACGATTTACGCGGTCACATCGCGTAATGTCGGATTCGCCTTCGGCAGAGCGGAAGTTAACATCTTTTTCGGTCAATTTTTGCCCGGAGGGCAAAAATTGACCGAAAAATCGAGAAAAGCGCCACCGCGTAAGTCTTGTCTCTTAGGATTGTAGCACAGACGCAGAGGCTCCGCCAACGCGCCACAGTTGGCGGCATCACTCGTCACAGCCTATAGTCTGTGGTAAGATACCGGACAGCATAAACCGGAGCGTTCCCGGTCAGATGCTGAAACTCTGGCAGCGCTGCGCGTCTTATCGCATATTTCCGCGCCTGACAGGCTTTCGGCTTTATCCAGCAATGGGCAAATGGAGACGAATTTATGGGTCTGCTTGAAGGCAAGAAGGGATTAATTCTCGGCGTTGCAAACGATCATTCGATAGCCTGGGGCATCGCGCAAGCGCTGCATCGCGAAGGTGCGGAGATGGGCTTTACCTACGTCGGAGAAGCCTTGGAGCGACGCGTGCGCCCGTTGGCCGAAAGCGTCGGGGCTAGACTGGTCGAGCCGTGCGATGTCGGCAGCGACGCAGACATCGATGAGTTGATGGCGCGTACGCGCGAGGTTTTCGGCCAGATCGACTTTCTCGTGCATGCGATCGCATTCGCCAATCGTGACGAGCTGAGCGGTTCGTTTCTCAAAACGACCCGCGAGGGGTTTCGAATCGCTCTAGAGATCAGCGCCTACTCATTGATCGCGCTGATGAAAGCGGCGGATGACCTGCTTGCTCCCGATGCGTCGGTGATCACGCTCACCTATCACGGCTCGCAGCAGGTGGTGCCCAACTATAACGTGATGGGCGTCGCCAAAGCGGCGCTGGAAGCGAGTATGCGCTACCTTGCCGCCGATCTCGGTCCGCGCGGCGTACGGGTGAACGCGATCAGCGCCGGACCGGTTCGCACGCTGGCGGCCAGCGGCATTGCGGGATTTCGCTCGCTGCATCGCCAGTTCGCCGAGGCCACGCCGCTGCGACGCAACATCACGGCCGAAGATGTTGGCAATACGGCGCTCTGGTTGCTCAGCGACCTGTCCGGCGCAGTTACCGGCGAGATCGTGTATGTCGATGCCGGTTTTAATATTATCGGTCTCAGCGCCGGGGAGGGCTGATTACCGATTTACGAGGAATTATGACACAACAACGCACAACTCGCCTGTTCTTGATCCGCCACGCGGAATCGCAGGCCAACGCTTCAGGAATTCTCCAGGGTAGCGGCGGCGATGCTCCGCTCTCGCCGCTTGGCGAGCAGCAGGCGCAGCGCCTGGCCGAATGGTTTCGCGACGAGGGGCCGCCCATCGACGCGCTCTATTCCAGCCCGTTGCGCCGTGCCCAACAAACTGCATACGCCATTAGCGCGGTCTTGAAGAGAGATGTGCTCATCCGTGACCGGCTGCGTGAAGTTGATCTGGGGGGACGCGAAGGCATGAGCGAGGCGGACCTCCGCGCCGAAATGGCCAGCGGGGCGTATCAGCCGATAGAGGGCGTTGGGTCGCCGCGCGAGTTCATCGAACACTCTGTCGGTGCGCTTCACGGCCTGCTGGCTATTCACGAGGGGCAAACGCTGGTTGTTGTCGCGCACGGCGGTGTAATCAGTGTCGCCCTGGCGCACTGGATCGAGCGTGACGCGCGCCGTTGGGTTGACTTTGCGGCCACGCGCAACGCGGCGGTGAGCGAGCTGATGTTCGGCTCGTGTGTTGAGCTGGTGCGCTACAACGATACGCGCCACCTCGACGAGTGATTCCATCGCCGTCAGGCCGAACGTATACAATGCACAGGAAGGGCGCGAAAGCGCACATCCGGTGATCGGCGGTGCATTGTGCGTCAGACAGCCAGATCTTTCCCCAGCCACTCGCGGTAGAGATCGGCGAAGCGCCCCGCGGTGATACTGGCGCGCACATCAGCCATCAGGTTGAGCAAAAATGCTACATTGTGCAGGCTCACCAGCCGGATCCCCAATAGCTCTTTCGCGCGGAACAAGTAGTGGATATAGGCCCGCGAGAACATACGACACACGGAGCACGAACACCCCTCCTGTAGCGGACCGTCATCCTCGCGCAACGCCGCATTCGACACGTTGAGCTTCCAGCCCCGCTCGCGGTCGCGCACCAGCGCCGCGCCGTGGCGCCCCAGCCGCGTCGGGCTGACGCAGTCGAACATATCGATGCCGCGCGCTACGCCTTCCAGCAGGTCATCGACATCGCCCACGCCGAGCAAATGGCGCGGCAACCCTTCGGGCAGATGCGGTGTGGTCATATCCACCACATCGTACATCTGCCGCTTATCTCCGCCCAGCGATCCGCCGATGCACAGGCCATCGAATGGCAGCTCGGCGATAAACTCAGCGCTCTGCCGCCGCAGATCGGGAAACACGCCCCCATGGACGATCCCAAACAGATACTGCTCGGCGTTCGGCAGCAACGCCGGATTGCGCGCCTGGTGAAACGTCAGACAGCGCTCGGCCCAACGATGCGTGCGTGTCATACTCTGGGCGGTGTAATCGTAGCCGGCGCGGAACGGCGGCAGTTCGTCGAAGCACACGATGATGTCGGCGCCCAACGCGTGCTGCGCCTCGATGCTGCGTTCGGGGGTGAACACATGGCGTGAGCCGTCGATGTACGAACGGAAGATGACCGCATCCTCTGTCACCTTGACCATATCCGGGTGCGCGCTCGGCAACGTCGGGCGGCGGCCCTTCACCTCATCGGCGATCCCGCCATAGACCAGCGAGAAGACCTGGAAGCCGCCGCTATCGGTCAGTATCGGCCCGTCCCAGGCCATAAAACGATGCAAGCCGCCGCGGCGGGCGATCAGGTCGTGGCCCGGCTGCAAATAGAGATGATAGGTGTTGCCGAGAATGATCTCCGCGCCGTGATTGCGTACCTCGTCGGGGCTGAGCGACTTGACCGTCGCCCGTGTGCCGACTGGCATAAACACCGGCGTATGCACCAGGCCATGGGCGGTGCGCACGATGCCGGTGCGGGCGCGGCACTGCGGGTCGTGGGTGGTGATGGTGAAGATGGCGGACATAGAACTGCTCACTCGTTCAAACACGAATGTCGGTCATTGTACCAGAGGTTGCGCGTGCGCCGCTCCGCGTCGATAAGAACGGTGCAACGAGCAACAAGTACGGCTTCAGCGTTGCTGCGCCTGATGCCAATGGCAACTCCGACAACACCGATCTGACCTACAACCTGGCCACGGTGACAATCGATGTTGGCCAGCCGAGCTACCTGTTGCGGCTCTACAACGGCTTGAGCGGCCACAGCTTGGGGTACGGCCTGGATCAATGCTAACGGTAGCGCCACCTTCTACCTGACTGAAGGCGATTACAGTTATCTCGTGGAGAAAAACGGCGTGTGCAGCGCGAAGTATGGCTTCACTGCGCAAGCCGGTGTCAATCAGAACGTCCCCTACACGCCCTGATCGATAATTGACAAAGTCCCCGACGAGCTATCGCCAGGGAGCGCAAGCACAGACCGGACAGCGCGCGCTGTCCGGTCTGTGCTTATTCTTGTCGGGATGTGCCAGCGGGGCGTGGATTACCGCTTGAGATTGACTGCCCACACGCCAGTTTCCACACCGCTGCCCTCGCCGACCATCGACCCCGATGTTGCATAATCCTCAACCAACCTGCCGCGCAAGGCGCCGTCGCTATCCAGCCCGCGCAGATCAACCGCTACAAAGTTCACGAGCTGATAGAAAATCTGCGGTGAACCGCCCTGGAAGCGTATCACGGTTGCATACACCGGCAACACAGCCAGCGGGCGGTTGGTGCTGCGCCACGAGATAGCCGAATTTAACAAGGGGAAATTCGGCGTTCCAAACGGCAACTCGCGGTTGATCCGGAGCTTGTTCGGCGAGCCGTGACACCACCAGTAGGTCAGCGTTTCTTCAACTGTGGAACTGCCGCAATCGTTACCCGTCGTTGGCGCTCCCGCGACTTCACGAAACGAGACGTGTGCAAGATTTGCCTCGGTCACTACGTCATCGGGAATAGGTTGCGGCGGAATGGCCGCCGCTGCGGCGGCGGCAATATTGCCGCGCAGATCCAGGCGGAAATTGCTACTTTCGCCGGCGTTCTTAATAACCTCCAGGCCGGTGACGCTGATGCCCAGCGGTGCGAGATCTTGTCCCACCGCCGTGCCGAGCGGGCCATAGATCGATGTGCCGCTCGTGCCCACTGATAGCATTCGCATCCCCATAATCCGCATAAAATACGTGTCGAAGCTAAACGACACATTCACCTGGACGCCATCCACGTTGGAAGGAACCGTTGTGGAATCATCGACAGTGCCGACAGTAACATCAGGCGCGTCGCGCTGGACGTAGAATGCCGTCCAGGTCAGATTACTCGCGTCGATTTGATGCCCCGAAGTCAGAAAATCCTGGATTGCCGAATTAATCGGCGCGCCCGATCCGCCGATCCGCTGTTGCTGGATCAGGGTACGGGTAGCGGCGAGCGAGGCGGCATCGGCAGCATAGCTCACGCGCCGTCGCTGGCCGAACGCATTCGCGCCGTCGAGCGCCAGCCCGACCATCGCAACAAGCAGGACAAGCGCCAGCGCCACCATAATCAGCGCTTGCCCGCGCATTCGTTGCGCCAGCAGGCGATGCCGTGACCCAACAAGCCAGGTGATATATGTATGACGCATGCTTGCGCTCCTCACAGTGCAATCCACCAGATGCGGCGACGCCCGACCAGATGCGTTCGCAAAACCTGACGCCGTCTCTGGATAGATTATCTAACAGCCACCGAATTGTGGAACTACTGTTGAGTTCGTCAACCGTATCGACGAACCCGCGCCGAACATGCCGAAGAGCATCGGATGATCGTAGCCAATTTCGATCATCGTCTCCGGCCCATTGGTTGAAGCGACGCACGCCGTAATCGTGATATCGGAGTTGGTCACCGCCGGCTGTAGGTCGCTCAAGTCTTGCAAGATCTGGCTGCGTACGCCGGCCTCATTGCCGGGGTTCTGCGCCGCGAAATATCCTCCCTCGGCCACCGCGTTGCGCAAGATTACGTTGCGGTTATAGGCCAACGAGAAATCGACCATGCCCAGTAACAAGAAGAGGAGCAATGGCAAAACCAATGTCATCTCAACGACAGATTGTGCGGGTTGTTTTGTGCGGACATTCATTCATTTCACCTCGTTTTGAACTTTCACTGATTTCTTTTGAAGCGTATACGTTTCGCTCATCTGATTGCAGGTTGGGGAAGGAATGCGCATCCCCAACCTGCGTCGATTACGCATTCCTCATTGGCAGAAGCCGGGCACTGCACCAAGCGGTTGGTTCTGCACTTGCACATCGCTCAACCCCGGGCCAGGCGCGCCAGGCGAGTTATCGACCGGATCGGTGCTAACGGTCAACTGCACGTTTGCCGGATAGTTGTTGGCCGGACATATGCGCGCGAAGCCGTTGGCATCGGTTGGACCAAGTGAGATCGTGTCTTCGTAACGCACGCTGCCGATCTCATACACAACGTTGACAACAATGGTTTTACCGGCGACGCCGCTGCTCCCAATGCTTGTGTACACCCGCCCGATCAAATAGAGACCAGTATTGCCCATACTGTTTGGGTTGTAGTGCTTGACCGCGCTGAGCGATACCGAGATCGGCGGCGGAGGTGTTGGCGTCGGCGTATTTGACGGCGTCGGCGTATTCGTCGGCGTTGGTGTGTTCGTTCGCGTCGGCGTCGCCGTTCGCGTTGCGGTGGCCGTACGGGTACGCGTTGCCGTCGGCGTGTTCGTCGGCGTGTTCGTGATCGTTGGCGTCGCTGTGTTCGTCGGTGTGCGCGTGATCGTTGGCGTATTGGTTGGTCGCTGCGTTCTCGTCGGCAGCGGTGTATTGCTTGCCGTCGGCGTGTTCGTCGGCGTGCGCGTGACCGTTGGTGTACGTGTATTCGTCGGCGTGCGCGTATTCGTCGGCGTATTCGTCGGCGTATTCGTTGGCGTTGGCGTGCAGACCCACGGCGGGCATGGCGTACGAGTCGGTGTGGCCGTGCGCGTCGCCGTTGCCGTCGGCGTTGGCGCTCGGTTGATGATGAATGTGCGCGTTACCCATCCGGTGCGGCGACCGTCGGTGGCGAATGCCCGCGCACGGATCGTATATGTGCCATTGGGCAGGTTATTAAAAGTGGATTGCCTCATCATATTACAAGACCGATTGCCTCCGTGGGCGCAGTAAGCTGCCCGTCTTTCGGTGCGATTGCTTAAGCGAGAGCCATTGGGACGGTAGACCTGAATCCTCACTCTGGAAATGCCCGCACCGTCATAGGTTCCCACATCCGGGTTCCAGGCTTCCGCCTGAAAGCGGGTCTGCGAACGACTGGTAATTACGGTTCCATTCGCGCCTGGAACAATGATCGCGATATGCAGAGGCTGCGGAGTCGGCGTCAGCGTTGGCGTTCGCGTCGGCGCCGGCGTGTTGGTTGGCGGAGATGTATTGGTCGGCGACGGTGTATTCGTCGGTGTGCCGGTCTCCGTCGGCGTACTCGTCTCCGTTGGCGTGCTGGTTTCAGTGGGCGTGTTGGTTGGCGTCGACGTATGGGTTGGTGTTGGCGTATTCGTCGGCGTTGGCGTACTCGTCGGCGTATTCGTCGGCGTCGCTGTTGCGGTGGGCAATGGCGGCGGCGGCGGTGCGGTCGAGGCATCGCAGCCGGTCGTGATCGAACGCATCGCCTCGGCGGACAGCGTGAAGGAGGGGACAAATGCTGAAGTCATCGGATCCAACGTCTGGATCGGATAACTCACTGTCACCGTCACCGGGTCGCTATAGTTCCGACGCATCAGGCTGATATAATCGATGATCATAGTCCGCGATACTTCATCCGTATCGACGAACACCGGCATACGGGCAATAGTCTCCTCACGTATCCCAATCAACTCTTGCGGACTTGGGCAAGGGCGCACAGCAGCGGCGCGTGCGCCCTCACGAGCAGCATGAGTGACTTCAACATAGACGAAGAGCACGTAGCCCAGATTGATAATGCCCAGAATGAGCAATAAGAGAAACGGCAGCGCCAGGGCAAACTCGACTGTGCTTTGTGCGAGCTGGCGAATGCTTGGCAATGCTGATCTGCGCATCCCGACCCTCACGTTCTTGAATGATAAAACCTTATGGCGTTATCGTTTCAACCCTAATGTTCGCGTCTAAACTTCCGTTGTCTTCACGGACTTCGATAATCGTCAACTCGTTGCTATTAATCTCCACGTCATTGGCGACCAACGGCGGGTTGCTATCGATAACGATGCTGTAGCGACCAGCCGGCGCTTCGCGTGTATCACCCAATTCGGCGGTATAGATCTCGGCGCCATCAGCATCCACAACGTGGTAGGTTGGTGTGATCGCCTGTTGCAATGCATCGAGCAGTTGGGCGGCATCATCGGCGGTGAAAAACTCACCGCCGCCGTTCGTCGCGATCGCCGCAAGTTGCTCACGTAGTGGTTCATCGGTTGCAAAGCCAATCACGCTGATGCGCATATTGGGATAGTCGGTGTGCAATTGCGCCGCCACCGCCGCCGGATCGCCGTCGCAGTTCTCTTCGCCATCGCTGAGCAGGACAATCAGAGTTTCCGCCTGGGGATCAACCAGATCGATCGGCGCCTGCCGTAACGAAAGGTCGATCGGTGTGCGGCTCTCATTCACCGGGACAATGCTATTGATTTGCGCGATCAATGCCTCGCGATCCAATGGTGCCAGCGGCTGCACCAGTTCCACATCGCTGCAATCGTCGCTGCGCTGGCGCCCATAGGTGCGCAACGCCACATTGGTTGTGTCGGGTAAGTTCCAAACCAGATCATCAAGCGCCTGATGGGCGATGTTGATCTTGCGCTCGCCGTTAAGGCGCGCCAGCATACTGCCCGATGCATCGAGAATGATGTACAAATTGCCAACGTCGTGGGTCAGCGTTTCGCCGTCTGCCAGGCTCACGTGCAAAGCGCCGGCCGGAACTGGCGTTGGCGTCACGGTTGGCGCCGGCGTCGGCAGAGTTCCGATCAGTGCCTGGCGCACCGGCGTTTCAAGCGCCACGCTCGTATCAATCGACAACAGTATGGCCAAAGCTCCGCCCAGAATCAACGCCAGCGCCAGAGCGCCGCCCGTCCAGGCGAACAATCGGCGGCCACGCGGTTTTTTCGGCGGCGGCGATGCAGACGGCGACTGCACCCGCTCTAGTTCCTGCTTTAACCGAATATCGTCGATCAACGCCGACAATTCGGGATAGTCGCCGCTGATCTCCCGAAGCTTTATACAGAGCGTCAGCGCCTGTTCCCAGCGCGCAGCGCGGAAATGAACCATCGCCTCAGTGTAGAGTTGTTCTGGATCGAGAGGTATCTGGTTTTCCATAATGCTACCCTCCAATGGCGAGCAACTGAGGTACTGCCGGACCAAGCAGCACCGCAAAAATAGACGGGAATATGAGGAAGACGAGAGGGAACATCATCTTGATCGGCGCCTGATTTGCTCGCTCGTAGGCGCGTTGGCGACGACGTATCCGCATATCCTCAGATTGGGCCTTGAGTACACGACCAATGCTGACACCCAATTCCTCGGATTGGTTCAGCACCGCAACAAAGCTGATAGCATCGGGGACGCCCGTGCGCTCGCCGAGCGACTGCAACGACTCGCGGCGGGTCTGGCCCATACCAATGTCTCGAAGCACGCGCGCAAACTCGCGCGACAGCTCGTTATTCCACTTGCTCATAATCTCTTGCAGACCGCTTTCGAAACTCAAACCGGCCTCGGTGGTGATTGTGAGCATATCCAGCGCGTCGGGCAGTGAGTTGACAATTTCATGCTGACGGCGGGCAATGCGTCCTGACAGCCAGATGTCAGGGAAGAAAAATCCGACCAGCCCCAGTCCCGCAAGCATCATCACGCTGGCAAAGTCCACCGGATATCTCGTCACATAGCCAAAAAGCAAGGCAACGCTGAGAAACGTCACCATCGACAGTCCTTTCGCGCCGACAAACTCGGCGGGGCTCAAGCGCCCCGGACTACCGGCCCACCAGAGGCGATGCTGCAATGCCTCCATCCGATTCTTGGGCCACATCCAGCCGAAGAAGCGTGCGGCATAGCGGGCCAGCGGCACGATAATTCGCTGGGTGAAGGGCTGTGAAAGCTCGCGCTCTTGCAGCGTGAAGGGATGATATATCTCGCCGGCCAGATGCATATCGAGGCGTTCCTGGATTGTCGAACGCCGACTCATCTGCATAACGCCGACCGAAATCAGGATAATGCTTAGGGTGGCCAGCGTGCTGGAGAGAATGATATAAACCATGGTTTTGCTCCTCCCAGACCTTTACACCTTGATATCGGCGACTTTGCGAATAACAACGAACCCGACCAGCGCGGAGATGAACGCAAAGACAGGGATCAACAGCGTCCAGCCCGGTTCAAAGAGTTGCATCATATAATCGGGATTGATCGTGAAGATGATTAACGCCAATCCCAGCGGCAGCAAACCGACCACATAACTTGACATGCGTTGCATCGATGTGATCACGCGGACTTCACGGCGTAGCTTGCCGCGCTCACGGATCGTCGTACTAATGCTTTCGAGGATCTCCGTCAGATTGCCGCCGACCCGTCCATTGATTTTGATTGCGGTGATCACCAGCTCCAGATCGCTCGACTCCATCCGATCCGCCAGGTGATCAAGCGCGTCGTTGAGGCTGACGCCAAGTTGCACTTCTTGTACAACGCGTTCCAGTTCGCTGCGTGTTGGTTCCGGCGACTCCTTCGCGACCATCTTCAATGCTTGCACTAGACTGAACCCGCCGCGCAACGAGCTGCTCAACATCGTCAGCAATTCAGCGATTTGATCGGCAAACGCTTGTTTGCGACGCTGCTTAAGCGTCTTGACCCACAAGATCGGCAGCGTAAAGCCCAACAGCAAGGTGATGGGAATGAGCAGCAGCGATTTCCAGACCAGCAGCGCGATCAACGCCATCACCAGCGGTATTGCGATGCGGATCAGAATGTATTCGGGAATGGTAAGCGGCAAATTGGCTTGCTCAAGCTGGCGTGCAATCTGCCGACTGAAGCTCTGGTTGCTAATTGCTTCATTCAAGCGATCAATGATGGGATTCTCTGTTTTGGCGTTGACAAAATCGCCCGAAACATAATCATATGAACTGTTGTTTAAAAACATTTCTAGGCGTGAGCTGACATCGCTCTTACGCCCCAGAAGTTGACGTAACGCCGCTACGATGATCAGCAGGGTGAAACCGGCCAGTACCGCCGCGCTGATAGAGAGCATCATCGTATTCATGCGTTACCCCCTCTCCGGTGAGCCGCTGAAGCCAAACACGTTCGGCGGCAAGGTGACATTATGGTGCTGAAGCTGCTCGAGGAAGCGCGGACGTATGCCGGTTGGCAGAACACGTCCCAGCACACGGCCGTCACGCATACCTTGATGCTGAAAGACAAAGATGTCGGACATCGAGACAACGTCGCCTTCCATGCCGGTCACTTCGCACACCTTGACAATCTTGCGCGAGCCGTCGCGCATACGCTCAAGCTGCACAATGACGTCGATCGCTGCGGCGATTTGCTCGCGAATGGCTCGCTGTGGCAGATCAATCCCTGCCATCAACACCATCGTTTCCAGACGGCTAATGGCATCGCGCGGAGTATTTGCGTGCAACGTCGTCATCGAGCCATCGTGGCCGGTGTTCATCGCCTGAAGCATATCGAGCGACTCGCCTGATCGACATTCACCGACAACGATGCGGTCAGGGCGCATACGCAACGCGTTGATCACCAGATCACGAATGCCGACTTCGCCGCGCCCTTCGATGTTCGCCGGGCGAGACTCGAGAGTGATGACGTGACGCTGCTGAAGCTGAAGTTCGGCGGCGTTCTCGATTGTGACGATGCGCTCGTCGGATGGAATAAAAGACGAGAGCATATTCAACATCGTCGTTTTCCCGGTGCCGGTGCCGCCCGCCACAACGATGTTCAGCCGTCCGAGCACACACGCGCGTAAGAGGTCAACTAACTCTGCCGATGCCGTGCCGCGCGCAATGAGATCGTTAGCTCCAAGCGGTCGCTTGAAAAACTTGCGGATTGTCAAGGTCGGGCCATTCAAGCACAACGGCGGAATAATCGCATTCAGACGACTGCCGTCGGGCAAACGTGCATCCACCATTGGCGTGGTTTCGTCGCAGCGACGGCCAAGCGGAGCGATGATACGGTCGATAATGCGACGGATATGATCATCGTTGATGAAGCCGGCGCTTGTCTCTTCGAGCCGTCCGCTGCGCTCAACCCAGATCTGATTTGGCCCGTTGACCATAATTTCCGATACGCTCTCATCGGCCAGTAGCGGTTCCAGCGGACCCAGACCGAGCAACTCGTCTTGAGCCAGGCGTACCAAACGCGTCCGCTCGCGATCAGACACAACCCGCCCGACGCTGTCAAGATATTCTGAGGTGAGCGCCGCAATACGGCGCGGAAAATATTCGGGATCACGGCGCGCGCTGGCTGGCTCAGGCTCAGAGACCAACCGCGTCTGAACCTGAGTGATCAGCTCACGGTCTTCTTGTGATGCGGTGGCAAAGTCGATCGCACTTGACGTTAGTCGCGTCGTCTGGTTTTGAGCTACAGTATGCTCTTCGATGCCAGGCAACGATTGCTCGCGAGCTTTAACCGCATTGCCTTCAGGACGAGAAAAACGCAGGCGGGGCATACTTCCTCCTCACTAGGCGTTCCGCCGCAGCGTCCGGAAGAATCCGGCGCGCTCTTTATTTTTTCCATCTGCCCGACGATTGTTTTTGCCTCGTTCAGGCGCCAGACTAATCGGATTTACCTGTTCTCCGGCGACATAGGCGGCGAGCTTGCGCAGACTATCGGCGACCCAGCTCTGCGCATGCGAAACCACGATCGGCACGCCTCGATTCACGCTGTATGTTACTAATTGGCCTGCGCTAGGAATGTTCGCGCTAACTGGATGGTGCAAGTGTTGTTGCACATCTTCGAGTGAGACCCCATCGACGCTGGGGAAGCGATTGAGTACAATCGACACGCGTCCGGTGGTCATCTCGTTTTGCTTGAGATAGTCGAGGAAAAATTTGATGTTCTTCAGTGATGGGACCTCAGGTGTTGCGACGACCAGAACTTCGTCTGCCCGTGACAGTAGCGCCATGGTAATTTCGTCGAGCACGCACCATGTATCGGCGACGACATAGCTATAGCTTTGCAGCAATGCGTCGAGGATGCGGCTGAGTTGCTCGCTCGTGATCTCACCGGCGACCTCGGGTGAATTCGGCGCCAGCAATACATGGATTCCCGAGTCGTGCTGTTGCATCACACCCGAAAGCAATGTTTCATCGATGTCGTCGGAACGGGCGCATAGCTCTTGCAGCGTGTGCCGCGACCAGATGTTCAGGTGGGTGCCAATATGGCCAAATTGCAAGCCAAAATCTGTCAGCGCCACGCGACCGGAACTATACTGGCGCAACAAGATTGCCAGATTCGTCGAGACAACCGTCGTACCCACACCGCCTTTGGGCGATATAACAACGACGAATTTGCCTTGCCCGGCCTGCACCGGATCGCTTGGCAGAGATGTTCTTGTATTCGCCTGACGATTCCGCTCCAGCCCGACAACCGAGCGGATGCTTTGGAGCAACTCATCATAATTCAGCGGCCGATTCACAATATCACGTGCTCCAACCGTCACCAGACGCCGCCAGATCAGGCCATCGGGGTTGTCCGCCAGCGCAATGCAGACTATGCCTGGTTCGCTGATAAAGATCTGACGCATAAGCATCTCGGTCTCATCAACTTCTCGGTCAATAATCACCAGATCCGGATGCGTTTGCCGAATGAGATTGATGCTGGCATCCAGTACGCCTAATCGCACAACCGAACCGACATCCGCTTCACTGCTCAGTTGATGGATCCAGTCTTGATCAAGCTGATCGGGCCTGGTGATGATAACTATTTTCAGAGTTTGCTCGTTGGACACGAGAGTTCCTTTCACGAAAGGTCAATAAACGACAGTCATGCATATATGCCGACCGGTCTCTTGCCACAAACAAGGTAGCGGCAATCTGTTGTCGATGCGTTTTTAACGAAACTGATAGCGATCAAGCATCTGATCGCGATTGATTGGCTGCGTCGTAAATGGCTCTTCGTCTACAACCGAACGCAGAACAAAGTCAATCACTCCGCCAGAGTCTTTGATGTTTTTGAGGATAATCGCATCTTCAGGCTTCATCAAAAGCATCAGCGCAATAGGCTGAATATCGGGCGTATCTTCACCGACTACCGGACGCAACACCCGAAACACCTCGATATTTTGCAGCGTAAAGCCGGTTGCCGAGGCGCCGCTCACACCGTTCGCCGAATCCACGGCTGTCGTCAACATCAGATCAATTCGGTCGCCATCCTCAATGATATTGACCTGACTCATCAAATCCACGATAGGAAAGGCAAACAATACATGCCCCTCTGGCAACCGCTGACTGATCTTTAACGCATTGTCGCCCGCGATCTGCCAGATGCCAAACGTCTCACCCTGTCCGACCTGCTCAACCAGGATCTGGTCATCAAGATTCACCGTTTGGGTTATTGCGGTGACCGGCACCAGATCCAGCGGGAACTCTTTCATTAAATAGTCTTCCGGATTGATCAGCGTGCCAGGTGTCAATGGCCGCGCGGCGACGGGCAACTGCATCACCGCGACGGCTGGCTCACTGTCGTTTTGAGCGAGTTGGCGCGCTTGCTCAATAGCAGTATTCTGCTGTTGCAACAGGAAGAACACCAGACCGCCCGTGCCGATCGCGAGCACGATGCCGACTGCTAACCAGAGCCAACCCTTCCGACGATTCACGCTGCTACTCCTCTGTGTGCGAACTCTCGGGCGACGGTTTTGTTGTTTCCATTAAAACATTTAAGGATAGATGAAAACGCCCGATACGCTTTTCAATAACAACTTCAAATCCAATACCTTTCTTGAAGGTGATCTCAATTTTAAGAACTTTCATTACTGCAACGACGCACTACAGAAACGAGCGACCCTTTTTTCATTACAGCAAGATTACAAGGAAAACCAATCTGTATAGTGTTATGATCAATAGTAAATTCACCGAAGATCAGAATTCTTGATGTTCTTCCAGTAAAGCGTCGTTCTATTCTGGAGGAACGACGCTTTGTTGGGCCGACTTGGACTGTTTATTACAGAGATGTGTGAAGTCTTGGGCAGGTCAGACTACGTGAGCGAGTCTTCTGCACGAAACCAGGATTAGCTCATTGTGCTATGGATCGTGCTAAAGATTGTGCTGACCTGATTTCCGAGGAGTGTGAGGACGCCGATAACAACGATTGCAATGAGCACAAGAATGAGTGCGTACTCAACCAATCCCTGCCCCTCGTCTTTTGCAAAGAAGCTGCGTAGCATTATGACCTTCCTAGACTAAAGCGAACTTACGAACTCAAACCGCTGTTGATCGTGCTGAAGACTTCGCTGACCTTGTCGCCGAGTAGGGTAAGAATGCCAATAACGACAATAGCAATCAAAACCAGAATCAATGCATACTCGACCAGTCCCTGTCCTTCTTCCTTGGCGAAAAATGCGCGTACCATGGTTAGCTCCTTTCTTGAATTGGTACTTTAGGGTGTTTCCCTTGTACATTAGTATATGGAAATTGATTAACAGCCTATGAATTCTGTTGTTATTAAACCAGCTTTTTAATCATACATGCCTGCTAATTAATCATACATGCCTGCTAATACGACCGGAACCCATTTTTCGTACTACAATATCTCTTATTCATCTGTGTATTGCATTGTTATACGTTAAATCAGTTGCGCAAAATCGTTTTCCTAACTTCTTACATAGACCAAGCTCGTGATGGTGTTTATGGCTTCTGTAAGCCGGACGCTATTCAATTACGCTAGATAGTATGAAATTGCATCGTTCAAGCAGGCGATAAAAATTACAGTGCCTGAACAGAGTGTGATATTTGGCGCCAATGCGCTGGTTGAGCAGGCGATAAAAATTACAGTGCCTGAACAGAGTGTGATATTTGGCGCCGATGTGCTTGACAGAGCATTGAACTGCCCGTTACTATGTCAGCAACGTTCCTTCGCCAGGGGAGAGGCTATGGTGAGCATACTCGACGCACTGAATCCCGCGCAGCAGCAGGCAGTGCAAGCTATCGAAGGCCCGGTATTGGTTCTGGCCGGGCCAGGGAGCGGCAAGACGCGCGTTCTCACCCACCGCATCGCGTATCTGATTAACGTGATCGGTGTGGATCCGTTTCATATTTTAGCCGTGACGTTTACGAACAAGGCGGCCCGCGAAATGCGCGAGCGTCTAGAGCAGTTGATTGGGCCGGGGCCGACGGCGGGGTTGACGGTCGGCACGTTCCACAGCATCTGTTCGCGGATCTTGCGGCGTGGTATTGTACATCTAGGGCGCGAGCGCGATTTTGTCATCTATGATGCCGATGACCAGGAACGCTTGATGCGCCGGGTGTTGCGATCGCTGAGTCTCGACGAGAAGCAATATCCTCCGCGTGCAATCCGCAACCGCATCTCCAGCGCCAAGAACGAGCTGGTCGGCCCGCATGAGTTCGCACGCGTTAATCGCTCATACTATGATGAGATCGTTACCCGCTGCTACGAGCGTTATCAGGAGTTGCTGCGCGAGAGTAACGCCCTGGATTTCGACGACTTGCTGGTAGAAACCGTGCATCTGTTGGAGTATCATCCGGATGTTACCGCACACTATCACGATCGCTTCGTCTATCTGCTAGTCGACGAGTACCAGGACACCAACCGCGCGCAATATGAATTGATCAAGCTGCTGGCAGCGCGCCGCCGCAATCTGTTTGTCGTTGGTGACGAAGATCAAAGCATCTACGCCTGGCGCGGCGCGGATGTACGCAATATCCTCCAGTTTGAAGACGACTATCCCGACGCCCAGGTGATTTTGCTTGAGCAGAACTATCGCAGCACCCAGGAGATCCTCGATGTGGCCCAGGCCGTGATCAGCGGCGGCGAGCGCAAACACGCCAAGAATCTCTGGACCGACAACGGCAAAGGCCGTCAGGTTTCCTTGCACGAAGGCTATGACCAGAACGACGAAGCCCAGCAAGTCGTCGACGAGATCGCCCGGCTGATCGCCGGCGGCGATTATCGCCTCAGCGACTGCGCGATTATGTATCGCACAAATGCTCAGAGCCGCGCCCTGGAAGAGGCGTTGATCACGCGCGGCGTGCGCTATCAGATTGTCGGCGGCACGCGCTTCTACGAACGCAAAGAAATCAAAGATGTGCTCGCCTATCTGCGTCTGCTTGCCAATCCTTACGATGGCGTGAGTCTGGGGCGGGTGTTGAACGTTCCGGCGCGTGGCATCGGCGAGCGTACTGAAAGCGAACTGAACCGCTGGTCCGCCGAATTAGGCGTGCCCATCTATCAAGCGTTGCAGGAACTTGCGAATATGGAAGGGCGGCAGTCTCCTTTTGCCACCCGCACGCGCAACGCGCTGCTCGCGTTCCTATCACTAATCGATGAGCTTATCGACCTTGTTAAGCAGCACGATCTACCCACGTTGATCGGTGCAGTGGTTGATCGGGTCGGCGTCTACGAGGCGCTTCTGCGCGAATATGGCGCTGACGATGGCGAGGATCGCTGGTCAAACGTGCTGGAGTTACGCAACGTCTCCAATGAATACATCAATCTGCCGCGTGAAGCGCAACTGGCGACTTTTCTGGAAGAGGTTGCGCTCGTGGCTGATGTTGACAGCCTGGATCCGCAGAAAGACGCCGTGACATGCATCACACTACATCAGGCCAAGGGTCTTGAGTTTCCGGTGGTATTTCTGGTTGGTCTGGAGGAAGGTTTGTTGCCGCACAGCCGATCGATGGATGACCGCGGCGCATTGGAAGAAGAACGGCGCTTGCTGTATGTCGGGGCGACGCGAGCCAAAGAGCGCCTATATCTGCACTATGCGTTTCGTCGCATCACCTATGGCCATGTGAATACGACTGCGCCCTCGCGTTTCCTGTCCCACATTCCCAAGAGCCTGTTGCATCCGCCGATCAAACGTCAGCAGTCTATCACGCCGCAGAGTACGATGTTCACCCAGCGCAGTGATGTTTCTTCGGGAGTCGGCAAGGGTTACCAGAAGAATCGTTCGTCCCGCTCGCGTGCATCCGCCGGCCCGACAGAAATCACCTTTGCTCCCGGCCAACAGGTGCGCCACGCTCGATTCGGCGAAGGCATCGTGGTGAGCAGCAAGCTGGTGGATGGCGACGAAGAAGTCACCGTTCATTTCGCTGATCAAGGCGAGAAGCGCTTGCTGGCCAGCTTTGCCCGACTTGAACGCGTCGATTAATGCAGACAACACAGCATACTGCTAAATAGACAACCACACCGTGAAAATAACTCACAGTGTGGTTGCATACCTTCGTGTCAGCAGAGCGCGCAAATTTGCGTTCTATCCAACTTTTGCCAGTGGTTTTTCGTAGCGTAAGTGATCCACCAGGAATTCACGCAATGCGCGCGCGGCAGGCGACGCCACCCGATCACCGCGCCAGACCAACCCAAGCGAGCGGTGGGCATCCTGGTCGCGGATGTGCAATACGACGAGGCTATTGCAGTCGCGCATCACTAGCCGCGGCACCATTGCAATACCGACGCTCGTCTCTACCAGGCGCAGCAGGGTGTCCATCTCGCCGCCATCAAGCACAACCCGCGGCGTAAAACCCGCTTGCTTGCACACGTTGAGCGTCGTCTCGCGCAGTTCGTAGTTGTCGGGGGAAAGAATCCACGCCTCACTACGCAGTTCGCTCATATTAACGCTTACTTGACTGGCAAGCCGGTGCTCGCGCGAAACCACGATCACCAGATCTTCGGTGAACAGCGGAACCACAGTGAGCGCCGGATCTTCGACCGGTAGCGTGACGACGGCGACATCCACAAGACCGGTTTCCAGCAGGTCGAGCAAGGTTTGGATGCCTGATTCGTGCAAACGCAGCTCGATGCCAGGATAGCGCCGATTGAAAGCGGCAAGTGGCGCTGGCAAGAGCTGGGTGCCAACGCTGGGCGGAGTGCCGACGGTGGTGCGACCACGCCGCAAACCGATGCGCTCGGCCATTTCTGCGCGCGCGGCTTCAACCTGGGCCAGCACTGCCCGCGCATGCGGTAAGAACGACTCGCCGGCTTCGGTCAGGCGCACATTGCGCCCAACCCGATCGAATAATGCTACCCCTAGCTCTTGTTCCAATTGGCTGATCTGTTTGCTCAACGCCGGTTGAGCGATGTGCAGCTCAGCCGCCGCACGAGTTACATGTGAATAGCGCGCCACTGCTTCAAAGTAGCGTAAATGTCTTAGCTCCATCTGGTATTCCTACTGACTACATGGAATCACACCTGGAATAGTATCGACAGCAGCGTCGTTGGAGAAGTCAGGCGTATTCCATTCCCAAATTAACACAAACCGATAACGTTCGCTTATTTCTTTGAGTATACCAAATGGAAGGCAGTTATCAGTTCACGCTATTGATGCGTACGATTTGAAGCAATCTCATATTCGTATGAAACCCGCATCTCGCAATTTTATGTGTTGTGTAAATCTGTCAGGCGCGCCAAAGCATAGCTGAATGCCTGCGCAAAACCTGAAATGCCGCGCCTGACGGTTGGAAAAGCGAGTGGAAAAAGCGCTGATCAACTCAAAAGTCATGCTCTGCGACCACGGTATTGGTCAGAACCCCAATGCCGTCGATCTCGGCTTCGATGACATCCCCCGGTTTGAGATATTGGGGCGGCTGCATACCCAGGCCAACGCCGCTTGGCGTGCCGGTGGCAATAATATCTCCAGGCTCCAGGGTCATTCCGCGTGAGAGTGTGGCAATGATGTTGGGAATGTTGAAAATCATATCGCCGGTGGTCGAATCCTGGCGGGTAGCGCCGTTTATCCGCAGTCGCAAGCCCAACGCGTGCGGATCGCTTATCTCATCGGCGGTGACAATCCAGGGGCCAAGTGGCGCACTTCCATCCAGGCTTTTGCTGCGAAAGAACTGTTGATGCTGCACCTGGAGATCCCGCGTCGAGATGTCATTCATAATGGTATAGCCGAAAACGTAGTTCAACGCGTCATCAGAGGCGATATTTTTGCCGAGTTTGCCGATGATACATACGAGTTCCACCTCCCAGTCGAGTTGCGTTGAGAGGTCGGCATCGTATGGAATTACGCCGCCGGGATGATTTATCGCAGTGACGTTTTTAGTGAAAAAAACCGGATGTGATGGCAGCTTCTCAGGCCGGCCTCTGGCGCGCTGCGCCTCATAGACATGCGCGGCGTAGTTCATTCCCAGGCAGATCATATTCTTGCGCGGGCGCGGTATGGGGGCAAGCAGCTCGACCGACGCCAAGGGCATACACGGCGTTGCTGCATCGGCGATCATGGTGCGTGCACGCTCTAGTAGCGCAGGTCCGCCTTCGATCAAGGCGAGCATATCTGGTGCCAGGGCGCTGAGATCACATACGTTATTATCCTGTACTGCACCAATTCGCTGATGGGTGTTGTCACGATAAGTAACCAGTCGCATCTATATATATTCCTTTCTTGCATGCCTCGCGTTGAAAAGTAAACGCTTTGCCTGGCGCATGCGTCTTGCGCTGCTTTATGGGGCGGCGCGAGTGTGTGCAGTTCTACCGAGCAAACGGTGCGTATCGAGCCAATGCACGCAGCAACTACGCTCTCCACGACTGGCGCGGTAGAACGACAGCGTTCAATTCCCGTACTGACCGTCATGCTATAATGTAATTCTACGCATACGATAATATGTCGTAGAAGCCGATAGAGGCATCGTTTTTGTCCTATGCCGCCGGTTGATCAACGCGCAACCTATTACAGCCATCATATCGAACGAATATGCTGGCGTTGCTTGTATTTCTATGCGTGGTGCGCCTGATGAACAAGGTGTCTCAACATTACAGCTTTTCGCGCCATCTGACCAGTTGTTCGACGGCGGCGAAATCCCACGGTTCGCCCATTCCCAGGATGATATGGTTGGCGCCTGCATTAACAAACGCATCAAGCAAATCCATCTCCGTCGGGTTGATGAGCACCGAGCGTTCGATAGCCGCCGGATCGCGCTTAATCTCTTGGCACCAGCCATCAAGCACCGCACACTTGTGTTTGAAACTGTCAGGCGGCCCAAACCCATTCCATATGTCGGCATATTGGGCGGTCAGCTTGAGCGTGACTCGTTCGCCGCCGCCGCCGATGCAAATTGGGATCGGGTTGCGAATGGGAGGAGGAACTTCAACTTTCCATCGTTGAATAACAATGGGCAGTGCATCACGGAGGGCGCGCAGACGATCGGGCGCGGTTCCGAATGTGAATCCATATTCGCGATAGTCGCGCTCGAACCAGCCGGCTCCCAGGCCAAGTATCAGGCGTCCATCGCTGATATGGTCAACCGTCTTGGCCATATGGGCCAACAATGCTGGATTACGATAGCTATTGCATGTCACCAGGCTGCCAATTTCGGCGCGGCTGGTCAATGTCGCCATAGCGGTAAGCAGCGTCCATCCTTCGAAGTGATTGCCCTGTGGATCGCCATATAGCGGAAAAAAGTGATCCCAGTTCCAAATGGTATCGACGCCGAGGTCATCGATACGCTGCACCGCATCGGCGAACGATGCGTATGACGTATGTTGAGGATGCAACTGAATGCCGACTCGCGGTTTCGTCATATCATTCTCCTGTTTTCTACTGTATATATGTGGCGCTGTTGAACAGTGTACATCATATCATAGTCCTGTCGGCAGGGGTATATCCCGGTTTCAAAAGACGTTGATATACTAAACAGGAGAAATAATACGTTCATCCTGTACACTATCTGGAGACCTATCGCCGCCGCGTTGCGCCAATAGGGTATATGTATCGGATAGCGTATAAACGCAAAAAGGCGGTATTATCCTGCTGGCTCTGTTTTCAGTTCAACTTGTAAGGCGAAATTGTTGTAATGATTGCACGAATCTGGGGTACACGCGGTTCTTATCCTGTAGCGCAGGCCGAGATGATGCGCTATGGCGGTAATACCGCGTGCGTCGAAGTACGTGTCGGCGAGACATGTATTGTGCTTGATGCAGGCACAGGGTTGCGGCTCCTCGGCAATGCAATGGCTCAAAGCGATGCTCCGCCGCCTGAGCGCATCCATCTTTTGATTACCCACACTCACTGGGATCATATTATCGGCTTTCCTTTTTTTGAACCGATTTATGATTCGCGGGTCAGCATCTCAATCTATGGCCTTCGACGTACGCAGCCGAGCTTGCGTGCAACTCTTGCAAATGCAGTCAGCGATCCGCTGTTGCCAATTAGCCTGGAAAGTCTCAACGCAAATCTTGCATTTCACGAAATCAATCATACGATGTGTTTCAGCATCGGCGACCACATTCACGTTTCTGCGGCTCAGGTCAATCATCCTTATCGGGCGCTTGGGTATCGCGTGGAAAGCAGCGACGGCATACTGGTCTTCATTCCCGATACCGGCCCATTTCACACGATCTTGTTTAGCGACGAACGGGTTGTGTGGACCGGCAAACCAGCGCCATTGAGCGTCGAAGAGCAGCGCGCGCTGGCGCGTATGCGCGAGGCGATTGTGAAGTTGTGCGCCGGAGCGGATTGGATTATCTATGATTCGCAGTTTACCCCTGAACAATATCTGCGCTTCCCGCACTGGGGGCATAGCACTCCCGATCAGGCGCTGGATATAGCCCGTGAAGCTGGCGTCCGCGAGTTGCTGCTGTTTCACCATGACCCGCACCGTACCGATGCAGAGCTGGATCTGATCGGTCGGCGATATGCGCAACAGGCTCCGCCGGGGATGCGCGTTTGCGTGGCATATGAGGGTATGGAGCTACGGCGGGAGCATTAACGATGGACATTCAATTCTGGGGAGTGCGGGGCTACGTACCAACGCCAAGTCCCGAATATCTGCGTTATGGCGGCAATACGTGCTGCACGTCGGTGACGGGGAGTCGCGGCGAACTGATTGTGATTGATGCGGGCACCGGTTTCTGCCAATTTGGCGATGCATTGCTCGAAGGGCCTTTTGGGCGCGGCGAGGGCGAGATGATTGCCCTGATATCGCAAACCCACTGGGATCATATCCTGGGGCTTCCATTCCCGGCAGTGGTCCACGTTCCGGGGAATCATCTGACGATCTATGGCCCCGATAGCACGCGCGGCTCTCTGGGCATTATTTACGATGGCGTGCTTTCACCGGTCTACTCGCCGGTCTATGGTCTGGCCAACATCGGCGCGACGCATGATTTTCGCTCGATCACTAGCGAACCTTTCTCTGTCGGCGGTTTGACCGTTCAGGCGCTACCCTGTTCGCATCAGGATGATACGTCGTCGATCTGGTCATATCGTATTGATGAAGGTGATTCCAGTATCGTCTATTTTGCGGATATGCGCTATGCTAACGCGCAGATGTTCAACGACGCCGCCGATTTTGCTCGCGGTGCGGATATGCTCATTCACAGCGCGCCTTATACTCGCGCGGAGTCTATGCGTGATTCCGCCCACAGCCGGGTTGAAGATGCGATCGAGGTTGCGTTGCGCGCTGAAGTACGCCAACTCTTTCTCTTCCATCATGCGCCCAGTCGCACCGATGATCAGCTTGATGAGTTGTTAGCGCACTATCGCGCCGAATTAGCCGCGCAACAGTCGCCGTTGATCCTGGAAGCTGCGCAAGAGGGAGTGAAGATCAGTTTCTGACGGAGTGAGCTGGAACGTTTATCTGGAACAGAAAACAGGCATAGAAGAAAGGGGTATAGCACTATACCCCTTTTTGCATAGCATACGCTTCAAACTTTTCGGAGAAGGTTTGAGAGTTTTCTGGATGGTGAGCCGCGTAGGACTCGAACCTACAACCTACTGATTAAGAGTCAGCTGCTCTACCAATTGAGCTAGCGGCCCGCACATTCTCTGCAACAGCAACTATTATAGCGAATGCCAATAGCGCTGTCAAACCTCGATTCCTCTTGTCCCCAAAGCAAACATTCTGTACAATAACGCCACCGCACATTCAGGACGGAACGCCATTATGCCGACCAGGGATTATTATCAGGAATACGGCCCGATGCGACGGCGTCGGTTGGGGGCGCCCGACCCGCAAGATGAACCGCCGGAACCGCGACGTCGCCCCCAACGTCGCCGTACCACGCGGCGGCGCGCTAGGCTGGCGCGATGGCTGTTCGGCGCACTACTAACTATTGTCTTGGTCTTGCTCGCGTTGCCCTATGCGGTCCACGTGCTGTATCTGGAACAGGCGTTGCCCGGCGTCAGCGTGCAGGGGCTTCCGGTGTCCGGTCAGAATCGTACTGCAATCAGCGCCGCGCTCGCCGCCCGCTACGACGATTTTCTGCAACAGCCGATCACGCTGGTTTATGCCGGGCAGACGTGGCGCCTATCGCCTGACGATCTGGGACTCCGCTTCGATGTCGAGCAACTCACCGCGATGGCAATGGAGATCGGGCGTCGCGGCGGCCCGCTGAGTCGCCTGAGCGATCTCTGGACGCTCTGGCAAACCGGCGTAGATGTGACGCCGCGCCTGGTCGTGGATCAGCGTCAGATGCAGAGCTATATCGCATCGCTTGCGCCCGCCGTCGAACACCCGCCCCGCGACGCCGCGCTGAGTCTCGCCGGCGGCGAGGTGATTGGCACGCCCGGTATGGCGGGCAACCAGATCCTGGTCGACGCCACCGGCAATGATATACTGGCGGCGTTGCAAACCCTGACCCCGCAGCAGGCGCCGCTGCGCACGCGCCGACTGGAGCCAGACATCAACGATGACGCGCTCCGCGCCGCCGAGAATTATGCCCGCGAGATGCTGCGCGATTCGCTTGTGCTGACCCACGACGAACGCACCTGGACGTGGGAGCCTGATAAGCTGGCCGAGATTTTGCGCGTTGAGCGCAGCGATGGCCGCCTGACGGTGCAGGTCGATGATGAGCAACTCCAGCGCGCTGTTGAGCGTCTGGCCCAACTCGTCGATAGCGGCAGCGTTGAACCGCGTCTGCGTTTTGTGAATGGCGAGTTGGACATCGTTGAACCTGGCGCATCCGGCTGGCAGTTGCAGCAAGCCGACGCCGTGCAGGTCATCAGCGAAACGTTGTTCCTCAGCAAACCGGCTACTCGCACGCTCGCGCTGCCGGTTGAACAGATCGATCCGCGCATTACCACCGACAGCCTCGATGAGTTGGGCATTCGGGAACTGGTTGGCGAAGGCCGCAGCAGCTTCTCCGGATCGGCTCAGTATCGTATCACCAACATCAAAGCCGGCGCCGCGCGTATGGATGGCGTGTTGATCGCGCCGGATGAGGAGTTTTCCTTCAATACCCAGCTCGGCAATGTTGACGCCGAAAACGGCTTTGTAGAGGGCTATGCCGTCATTGGTAATCGCACCCAATTGGAATGGGGCGGCGGCGTTTGCCAGGATTCGACGACGGTCTTCCGCGCGGCGTTCTGGGCCGGACTGCCGATCACCGAACGCCACGCACACCCGTTTTATATCAGTTGGTATGACCAATTCGGCTACGGCGCATACGGCGATGGCGCGGGAATGGACGCGACGATTTACACCGGCGTCAGTGATCTCAAATTCGTCAATGACACGGGCCATTGGTTACTGATGCAAGCCGAAGTGGATGAAGTCAACCAGGTGCTGATGGTGCAACTGTTCGGGACGCGCCCCGACCGCGAGGTCATTTTTGACGGCCCCTATATCAATAACGAGGTTCCCGCGCCGCGCGAGCCGATTTATGTTGACGATCCTTCGCGCCCGGCGGGGACGATCTATCAGAGCGATGTTGCGCGCAGCGGGCGTGACATCACCATCTATCGCGTGATTCTCCAGGATGGCGTCGAAATCAAGCGCGGCACGTTTGTCACGCGCTTTAAGGCCTGGCCAAATGTGTTCGTGCGCGGCGTCGGCGGATAAGGGTTTTGGCATTGCCGATTCTCTTGATCCTGCCGCATTATGTGATGATCGGTATGTATACATTTCTGTCGGAGACAGCATGGCTATTGATATTACGATGCCCCAACTTGGCGAGAGTGTAACGGAGGGAACGGTCGGACGCTGGCTCAAGCAGCCCGGCGATTACGTTGAGAAATACGAACCGGTTCTGGAGGTTGTCACCGACAAGGTTGACTCTGAGGTGCCGTCTCCCGCAGCGGGCACTCTGGCAGCCATCGTGGTTCACGAGGGCGAGACGGTGCGTGTGGGGACGGTGCTGGCGCACTTGAGCGTTGCGGGCGAGGTTGAAGTCGTGTCATCGGATACGCCTGCCGTGCCGTCAGCCGCCGAACCATCAGCCGCAGTGGTCTCCCCGCCGCGCAAAACATATCTCTCGCCGGTTGTGGCCCGCATCGCCGCCGAACACCAGATCGATGTCAGCCAGATCACGGGCACCGGCGCCGGCGGTCGCGTCTCGAAGAAGGATGTGTTGCGCTTCCTGGAGCGGAGCAAGCAACCGACGGCAGCGATGCCTGCCCCGGATTCACCCCCTGCGCCCGTCGCTGAACCTTCGCCGCCGCCCGTCGCCGAACCGTCGCCGTCGTTTGCCGCCGCCGAGCTGATTCCGCTCACGCCAATGCGTCGCGCCATCGCCGAGCATATGGCGCGATCGGTGCGCACATCGCCCCACGCCACATCGATCATCGAGGTGGATCTGAGCCAGATCATCGCGCATCGCGAACGTCACACCGGCGCGTTTGAACGCCAGGGCGTCCACCTGACCTACACAGCATATTTCATCCAGGCAGCCGTTGCGGCGTTACAAGCCGTTCCGATGCTGAATAGCACCTTCAGCGACGACGGCATCTTGCTCCATCGCCGCGTTCACATCGGCGTAGCCGTAGCGCTCGACGACGGCCTGATCGTGCCAGTCATCCGCGACGCCGACGAAAAGAACCTGCTCGGCCTGGCCCGCGCCAACAACGACCTGACCGAGCGCGCCCGCACCCGGCGGCTCAGCCCTGACGCGACCCAGGGCGGAACTTTCACGATTACCAACCACGGCGTCAGTGGCAGCCTCTTCGCCACGCCGATCATCAACCAGCCCCAGGTCGGCATCCTCGGCGTCGGCGCAATCCAGAAGCGACCGATTGTCATAACGCAGCAGGGCGTAGACGCCATCGCGATCAAGCCGATGTGCTACTGCTCGCTTACCTTTGACCACCGCAGCATCGACGGCGCGGTTGCCGATGCGTTTTTGATGGCGGTCAAGCGCGGGTTGGAGGAATATGAGGGGTAGTGGGGTTTAGGCCGCCCTCCAACCACAAGCCCCGCCCGATAACCATCGAGCGGGGCTTCGTGCAATCCTATGGTGCCAAGACCCGGGATCGAACCGGGGACCCCAGCATTTTCAGTGCTGTGCTCTACCAGCTGAGCTATCTTGGCCTATCGCCGCGCGCATCCTGCACGTTTCGCGATACCTGTACCTGCTTGCTGGTGGGCGATGACGGGCTCGAACCGCCGACAACCTCGGTGTAAGCGAGGTGCTCTACCAACTGAGCTAATCGCCCTGGTGCCGAGAGTGGGACTTGAACCCACATGAGCAAAAATGCTCACTAGGCCCTCAACCTAGCGCGTCTGCCAATTCCGCCATCTCGGCTAAACACTCAAGATATTATAGTGATCGTCGGGCTTCTTGTCAAACAAGATACGCGAAGGCAATGCCGCATACGGCGTTTCACCCGCGCTTATTCCTTGCGCAGACGGCGCTCGGTTTTCGGCGCAAAGCGCGCCAGGACCACCCCCAACTCAAAGAGCAAATACATCGGAACCGCCAGCAGCGTCAGGTTCACCGGGTCGCCGGTTGGCGTAATGATCGCGGCGACGATCACAACGAGCACGATCGCATAGCGGCGATATTTGCCGAGTTGCGCCGCAGTGACGACGCCCATCAGCGCTAGGACATAGATGATAATCGGCATCTCAAACACGATACCATTCATCAACAACAGCAACGTCACCACTCGCAAAAAGTCTGACACTGTGGGCTGCGTCTGAATATACGGCGAGTCACTGAAACCGATCAGGAACTTGGTGGCTGTTGGAACAGTAATGAACCATCCGAATGCAATTCCGACGAGAAAGAACACGATCACCACAGGCAAAGCCGTGAAGAGAAAACGCTTTTCGCGTGGGGTCAGGCCCGGCACAATAAATGCCAGCAACTGAAAGACGATTACCGGCATTCCCAGAACAACACCGACCGCCAGCGCAACCGACATGTAGCTGGTGAAGGTTTCCGCCGTGCCCACCGATTGGAGTGCCGCATACTCGCGCGATGTGTCGGCGAATGCTTCGATGATGCGATCGACGAGGTTCACCGGGCCAAGCACCAGAAACATGCCGACGACCATGCCCAGCGCCACTCCGATCGATGCCCGGATCAGGCGGTTGCGCAACTCGACCAGATGCTGAATCAGAGTCATACCCCTGTGATCGTTCTCGGTGTTCGGTGGTTCAGGCGCGGCGGTTGTGACGAGTTGCGAATCGTTCTGCGTTGTCATGAGGAGATCGTCTCGTGCTGCTGAGCGCTGGAGGGTGGCTGCCAGTCAGCATCAATGAGGTTGCGCGCCCGCATATGCTCTTGCATCGCTTGCAGATCAGCCTGAATCACACGGATCTGCGCCCGCATATGCTCATATTCAGAAAGCGCGGCAGCGCCGCCGTTACTGCTGGCTGCTGACACGGGCTGTTCTGATACCGGTTGCGCTGTATCAACAGCGTGCGATGGAGTTTCGTTCTTGATTGAAGAGAGTTCTGTGTTAGAGGTTGGCGCTTCTGGCGCGCTTGCCGCGTCTGGCGCATCACCGACGTCAGTTGGAATTTTGACGTCGGCATCAGTAGCCGAACGGGCCACAACCTTATTTGGCCGATTGACCGACGGCACACGCTGTGCGTCCAATCCCTCGGCCGGTTTAGATGTTAACGGTGATTTGAGCGTCTGGTTGATCTCTTTCAACTCCTGATCGAGTCCGGTGCTTTGTTGCTTCATCAGCGCTTGCGTCTGGGTTTGCAACTGCTTGATATCCGAAGAGACATCGAGCTGCTGTCGCGCATGTACAAGCTCATCGCGCAATGAAACAATCTCGTCTTCGAACTCTTTCCGAAGTTGTTGAACGAGTTGGGCTTCAGGCGACTGCTGCTGCCAGGCAAGCAACTTCGCAAACTGACGCCCGATGAACCGCCCCGCTTCCGGCAAGCGCTCCGGCCCCAGGACAATCAAGCCAAGCACCAGAACAAATACCAATTCAAGCGGAGTGACGCCAAAAAAATTCATTACCTGCTCGTTAGCGCTGGTCTAGATGCACCGCCGACGCGATACCCTGCGATGCAAGACGCCCGCCTTCCTGCCTACAAGCATACAACGCGGGATACAACATACAACAAGCTTTGGGCAAGAGAAACGGGGATGCTTTGCTACACCGACATGATACCATGCATCAACGCTGAGCGACAGACGTCGGCGCTAACCCTCGGCATTCGCCATGTTCTGGCTCAGGTAGGTCAATGCATCGCCGACCGTCAAGATCTTCTCGGCGTCTTCATCCGAGATCTCGACGCCAAATTCTTCCTCAAGCGACATAATCAGTTCGACCAGATCGAGCGAGTCAGCGTTGAGATTATCGGCAAACGATGCATCCGCTACAACCTGGCTTTCTTCCACGCCGAGCTGTTCGGCGACTATTTTGCGTAGGCGGGCTTCCATTTCGGTAGAGACCATTACCAACCACCTTTCATCGGCATCATATGCTAGGAATACTACATACACAAAGAACAGAGCTTACATACGATAATAGTGCTCGCTCTGCCCTTATTGCTAGAACGCTAGATATCCTCTTGTTGATCCTGGATGTACCGATTGACGACCGTACCCAGGACTCCATTGACAAATCGGCTCGAATTATCGCTCCCAAAGTGCTTTGCAAGCTCAACTGCTTCGTTGATAATGGCCTTCACGGGCGTGCGTTCAGTATCGTCGATGAGCAATTCGAAGATTGCGATCCGAAGAATCGCTTTATCGACGCCCGGCATCTGCGTTACCGGCCAGTTGGGCGCCGCCTCTTCGATGATTCGGTCGAGGTACGAGCGATGCTCCCATACGCCTACCGTGAGGCGACCGAAAAACCGCTCTGCATCGGCAGGGAAGTCTTCTTCTTTAACACGACGCTCTATGACCACATCCAACGGATGATCGGTCGCATCTACTTCAAACAACAACTGGAGCGTCGCTATGCGCACACGATGACGTAGACTGGCCACGTTCTACCTCTACGCGCTCAATGCAGGAATATGTAGGTTGCAGCCAGATCCCTGCATATACCAGAAGAGATGGTAGCATGTGTATTTGTTAACTTTCACCGCCGAATAAGGCCTGTTCTTTCCACTTGCGTAACATCTCGGCAAGATACCCTGTTGAGATGTCACCGGAGCGGAAAACGTAATCATCGATCAAAGCCATCTGGAATGGGATGGTTGTCGGTATTCCGGTAATGATGCATTCATGAAGTGCGCGACGCATACGCTCAAGCGCTTCTTCACGATCGTCGCCCCAAGTAATGATCTTCGCCAGCAACGAATCGTAGGCTGACGGCAAGGTGTATCCCGCATAGAGATGGGAGTCGACGCGAACTCCAGGCCCTCCCGGCGGCAAATAGAATTCTACTTCGCCAGCTGAAGGTAGAAAATCGCGAACCGGATCTTCCGCATTAATACGACATTCGATCGCGTGCCCGCGCATTCTAACGTCTTTCTGATTTAGCGTCAAGCGTTCGCCGGACGCGATCCGGAGCTGCCATTTCACCAGATCGATTCTGGAAACCATCTCGGTGACGGGATGCTCCACCTGAATCCGCGTGTTCATTTCGATAAAATAGTAGTTGCCGTCGGGATCTACGAGGAACTCCATCGTTCCGGCATTGACATAGCGAATCGTCTCCACGCCACGCAATGCCGCGGTGCCCATCCGGGCGCGCAAATCACTGTTCACCATCGGCGAGGGGCTTTCCTCGACGATTTTCTGGTGGCGTCGTTGCATCGAGCAGTCGCGTTCACCGAGATGGATCGCGTTGCCATATGCGTCGGCCAGAACCTGGATCTCAATGTGGCGCACTCGCGGCAGGTATTTTTCCAATATCAGATCGCCGCGCCCAAACGCCGCTTCAGCTTCGCTGCGCGCGGTTGGATAGGTTTTGAGCAATTCCGCTTCATCGTTGGCAACCCGCATGCCGCGACCGCCCCCGCCGCCTGAAGGTTTGAGCAAGACCGGATATCCGATGGTGCGGGCGACATCAATTGCCTCATCGGCATTACGCAATTCTCCGTCCGATCCGGGAATGATCGGCACTCCGGAAGCTTGCATCGTGCGACGACCGACCGCCTTGTCACCCATACGGCGAATGGTTTCAGCGTCGGGGCCGACAAAGGCGAGGTTGCACTCGGCGCAGATTTCAGCAAAATACGCGTTTTCCGAGAGGAAGCCATAGCCTGGATGGATCGCGTCGCAGCCGGTAATCATCGCAGCGCTGATCAAAGCCGGAGGGTTGAGATACGATCGCGCCGGCGCTGCCGGACCGATGCATACCGCCTCATCGGCCAGGCGCACGGCCAGCGAGTCGCGATCGGCTTCGCTGTAAGCAATAACCGTGCGAATGCCCATTTCCTGGCAGGCGCGAATGATGCGAACGGCGATTTCGCCTCGGTTAGCAACGAGAACTTTATGCAACATACCTACATCACCATGCCGCCATCCACAACAAAGGTCTGACCGGTGATGTAGGACGCCGCATCGGAAGCGAGAAAACAAACAATGCCGGCAATGTCCAGGGGTTGCCCCAGGCGTCCGAGTGGAATGGAGTTCAGGATGGCGTTGCGCGCGTCTTCGTTGAGCACATCGGTCAACTCGGTTTCGACAAAGCCGGGGGCGACGGCGTTGACCATAATATTGCGACTGGCCATCTCACGCGCCGTTGATTTGGTGAAGCCGATGATGCCGGCTTTAGCGGCGGCATAGTTCGCCTGTCCGGCGTTGCCGGTGATGCCAACGACCGAGGTGATATTGATGATCCGCCCGCTACGCTGCCGGGACATGGAGCGCAATGCCGCTTTGGTGCAGAGATAGAGGCCGCGCAGATTGGTGTCGATGACGGCGTCGAAGTCTTCCTCTTTCATACGCAACAGCAATGTGTCGCGAGTGATGCCGGCGTTGTTTACCAGAACATCAAGCCGACCGGAGTTGTCCTGCACCGTCTTGAACAGGCGCTCCACATCGGCGGCCTGACTTACATCAGCTTGCACCGCAGTCGCCGTACCGCCTGCCGCCGCGATCATCGCCAATGTTTCTTCGGCGGCGCTGGCATTGCTGCGATAATTCAGCACGATATGCGCGCCAGCTTCCGCCAGTGACACGGCAATCGCGCGCCCGATGCCACGCCCGCCGCCCGTCACCAGGGCCACTTTGCCTGCCAGATCGATCTGCATCATACTCAATTGTTCTCCGCCATACCGAAGAGGGTTTCACCGTCCACCGCGACAATGTTCTTGCGGCTTTTTGCCGACTTCAACGCATCGGGCGCGAACTCGGTCGAGGTAATCACCAGACCTTTTGGAATATTGCGTCGTTTCATTTCCTGGGCCAAACTCTCGACGGTGCCTGTTCGCACTTTGTCCGCGACCGAAAGGCGCAGCAGGTAGGTTTCTTGTTGGTAGGCCAATTCAAAATCAAGGTGCTTATCCTTATCGATGAATTGATAATCGACGACATCAAAGCCCTTTTTCTTGAACAGGTTTGAGACGTAGGTTCCGAATTGGGGCAGCGAAAGCCCGCGCACGTCTTCGAACGTGCGCACGCTGCCGGGGCGTTCCAGGCGTCCACCGCGCGCTTCGATCTGGCGTTTCATCTCGCGGCTGCGTTGCTCATTGCGCCCTGCCATCATTGCGCCGAAAGCTGGGAAAGGGATAAGCGCGAAGATGGAAAACGTGCCATAGAACGTTATCAACTGGCTAAACGTCAACTCCGCCGCCGGTTGATCAACTTCGAGCGCGACGCTCGGAAGACTGACAATTCCGGCCTGCCCCATTGCACCGTAGGCCACGATAAAGATGAAGCCGAACACAAACCCGGTGATGCCCAGCATAATGCCATGCAACAGCCATTGCGACTGGACGCGGCGTCCAAGATACAGCCCGGCCAGAACCGGAACGATTCCTGCCAAAATCTGTAGCCAGTTGTTCGCCAGAAACAAGCCGCACCAGCCGACCGCCATTGCCAGAGCCGTCAGCAGCGTTATTTTCCAATCGATCTGGGCGAGTGCCGTACGAAAGCGCGCTGTCAGCGTCGGACGCGGTTCGGATGTCGCTTCAGAAGGCTCAGACGGTGCCTTGCCATTGCTAGTGCGCTGCTCTTCCCGGACATCAACACTCATGAGTATTCGCTCCAGATTCCGTAGTGATAGTTGATTCTTGTTCCAATAACTCTTCCACCGCCTCGCGCAACTTGCCGAGATCGGTGAATGCACGATACACCGATGCAAAGCGAATATACGCCACTTCATCGATGTCCCGTAAGTGCTGCATCACTAGATCGCCGATCATGCGCGACGAAACTTCCTGGTCGTCGCGCATCATAATCGCCGATTCGACATCGTTAACGATTTGTTCAATGCGCTGAGCCGGCACCGGGCGGCGATAGCATGCCGTCTGGATGCCGCGCAACAATTTCTCGCGCTCATAAGGCTCGCGCCCGCCATTCTTCTTCACCACCATCAAGCTCACCGACTCGATACGTTCATATGTGGTAAAACGGCGTTCGCACTGGCGGCACTTGCGCCGCCGACGTATCACGTCGCCATCATTAAGCTTCCGTGTATCGAGAACATCAGTGTCCGGATGTTGGCAGAAAGGACAGCGCATAATTTCGCCAGATCGCGGGCTAGACTTTCGTTGACTCCAAATTCTTCAGCATTATAACATAGCCGACTCTGCCTTCTCACGATCATCGCATTTGACAAAAGCTGCGCAACCCTGATACCCTTGCATTTGCAATTCGGCGTTTTTTTGCTATGATTGGCAATGTTCGGGGCGTGGCTCAGTCTGGTAGAGCACCGCGTTTGGGACGCGGGGGTCGGGGGTTCAAATCCCTCCGCCCCGACCAAGCAGATTCTATTGTCCAGAATCATTTCGCACCCCAAAGATGGCGTGCGGACCACAAATGGTCTGACCGTTATCATCAACATAACCCGGTGTTATGTGACGACTATTTGGTTCAGCGAAATTCATTATTTGAAAATTGTCAGACAAGGTCTCCCCGGTACGAGACAACCTGATATGCTGGTGACATCATATGCAGCACTATGCTCTTATGCGATGCACAACGGCTTGTTACAACATCTTCACCAAGGGTCTGTGATACAATAGCTGCGCTATGCCAACAATACTTCTGGTTGAAGATGAGAATACACTCGCCGAAACGTTGCGTTACAATCTGGAACGCGAAGGGTATGTCGTGCTGCTTGCTCACGATGGCGTTCAGGGATTGGAATTAGCGCGACGCGAGCAGCCCGGCTTGCTCATTCTCGATATTATGCTGCCGCGTCTCGATGGGTTTTCGGTCTGCCGCATCCTACGCCAGGAAAGCGATATACCGATGATCATGTTGACCGCGCGCCAGGATGAAGTAGACCGCATCGCCGGGCTCGAATTGGGCGCGGATGACTATGTCACCAAGCCGTTCAGCCTGGGAGAGTTGCTTGCTCGTGTACGCGCCATTCTCCGCCGCGCCGAACGCCAACCGCATAGCAGCAACCGTGAAGTTCTCGAAGCCGGTCTCTTGCGCGTCGATACGAGCAGCCGGCGGGCATGGCGCGACAGCGATGAGTTAAGCCTGCCGCAGAAAGAATTTGACCTCCTGACCTGTTTGATTCGTAATCGCGGCATCGCGTTGTCGCGAGATCTGCTGCTTGAGCGCGTCTGGGGCTTAGATTTCCTGGGCGATAGTCGCACGGTGGATGTTCACATTCGCTGGCTGCGTGAGAAGATTGAACCCGATCCTGCGCGTCCCCGCTATATCCAGACGGTACGCGGCGTCGGCTATCGCTTCGAAGCGCCTATGACTGAGTTAAGCCCGCAGGAACAGAATTAAGCATCGTACGGTTTCAGGGTATAACTACACGCATCACCAGACCGTATGCGGCTGTAATATGGCGAGTAGTATGAATCCTATCGTACTCATCCTGGTTCTCGGTTTGATCGCCAGTCTGGCGGGAAATGCAATTCTCGCTTACAAGCTGTCTAGACAGCTGGTGAATCATCCGTGTGAAACCGAACCTGTTCCACCTGAAGCCCCCGAATCGCACGTTCCCTCTGAACCGCGCCCATTACCCGATCCAGCAAGCCTTTCCGACGACACGGCGCTTCCGCATCTCGAATCTGAACCTCTTACGCAGTCTGCACCGCCACGACAGTCGTCCGAGGCGCAGACTGCGGTTGTGCTTCCGCGCCAATCAGCGTTCCAGTCTCACGACGACACCGCGTTTCCGCCGCTCTTTCACGCGGCTGCTTCTGCGCTCGATGTGGGGCTCGTCGTTGTGAATAATGAGTGCCAGATACATTTTCTCAATGCCAAAGCCGAGGAGTTATTAGCCACAAGGGTGCAAACCGCACTAGGCCAGGGATTGATTACCCTGCTGCGCGATTATCAGGCCGATGCATTGGTGCGCGAAGTCATTCGTGACGGGGAAAATCGTGAAGCGACGATACATCAGATGATAGATAATCGGACGCTTCGACTACATTGCGCTCCGCTGTTACCCAATGGGAATCCCGGCGGAGCGCTTTTGCTTATCCGCGATATGACACAGATTAATATGCTTGAACGATCACGGCGCGATCTTGTCGCCAATGTTTCGCACGAACTGCGTACACCGCTGGCTTCACTCAAGCTTTTGGTTGAAACGCTCCAGTCGGATCCGCCGCCGCAAGTGGCCCAACGTATGCTTGGGCAGATGTCCCAGGAAATTGACGCGGTTACGCAACTGGTAGACGAACTGCACGAGCTTTCGCAGATCGAGTCGGGCCGGGTCGTTCTCACGCTTGAACCTAGCAGCATTACTACCGTCGTTGAACGCGCGCTCCACCGTATTCACCCCCAGGCGAAACACAAACAGCTTTATGTCCAATCCTCCCTGGCGGATCATTCGCCTGATGTCTTGATGGATGCGTCCCGTGTTGGCCAGGTTATGCTGAATCTGCTTCACAATGCAGTCAAATTTACCGCATCGGGCGGGCGACTCAGAGTGTCAACCCAGGTGATGACTGTGGATGGCGAGGAGAATTATCTGTCTGGGACATCGTTTGACGGGTATGAACGCGAAATAGCTCTTCATGCTGACAAGCTGATTGCAACCGTGAGTGCGCCAATGGTGACAGTGGCTCCCATTCCGATGCCATCTGATCACCCTTCTGGCGCCTGGATGGTCGTCTGTATCAATGATACCGGGATTGGCATACCCGCCCAGGAATTGCCCCGAATCTTCGAACGCTTTTACAAAGTAGACCGCTCGCGCAATCGCCATGCCGGCGGAACCGGTCTTGGCCTGGCAATCGCCAAGCATCTGGTCGAGGGTCATGGCGGGCGGCTATGGGCGCGTAGCGTTGAGGGTCAGGGCAGTACATTCTATTTCTCATTGCCTCTCGCATAACGCCTATGCGTTCGCGTGCGGGATGTTATAGACGTTCCAACTCACCTGGAACTTACCGACATTTTACCTTTTTACTAGTATAGTACTGTGGTGTAGGTGCATATGCGCATCAGGGAATTGACGAGACTATATCGATGGCATCTTCTACGGATAGACCTATCAAGCGAGATGTAACGAAGGCGAAAGCAATGACCGCAACGCGAATCCTCATTGCTGAAGATAACGATCTCGTCTCGCTCACTCTCGAAGAGCAGCTCAAAGGGCTGGGATACGACGTTGTCGGCATCGCTCGTTCCGGCGTCGAGGCGGTAGCTATGACCAATCGCCTCCATCCCGATCTGGTGATTATGGATATTCGTATGCCGGAGATGGATGGAACGGAAGCTGCGGCACGGATTAGAGAGCAGTGCCCGGTTCCGATCATTATGCTCACGGCTTACGCCGAACGCGAGATGATCAGCAGAGCCGAAGCCGCTGGCGCAATGGCGTATCTAGTCAAACCCATCAATGAGAATGAACTGCCGCCGGCAATTGCAATAGCTCTGGCGCGCTTTAAGGAAGCTCAGGAATTGCAGGCCAGCGTGTATGAACTCCAAGAATCACTGGAGGCGCGTAAGCTGATTGAACGTGCGAAGGGCATTCTTATGCAGCGCCTGGGGCTTAGCGAACGCGAGGCGTATGAACGTCTGCGCCAACGTGCGCGCGACAAACGGGCCAAGATGAAAGATATCGCTCGGGCAATTATCGAAGCGGAAGAGTTGCTTGGTTCATAATACTCATTCCGATCGAGATTGCTAGATCGCACAAGATGCGAATGTGCCAGTGGCGCTGACCCAAACTGCGTAGAATTCTCGGCAACATCCTCTTGACGCTTTAAAGCGAGTATGCTATATTCACTCTGCGATAGTACATAAAGGTTTTTTAGGAACGGCCATCAATGCAACGCTTCGCGACATTCTTTTTTTACTTCTTTTATTTTACCAGCCGACATAGAGCCTGGTTGCTTCGCGTTGCATAGAGTTAGGTAGAGACGAAAGAATACACAGGGCGTGGAGCAACAGGCTCCGCGCCCTTTCTGTTTGTGCCGTTATGAGCGAAGGAGGAACAGATGGATATTCGCTGCCGGGGCATCAGAGGGGCGACAACGGTGACTGAGAACACCCGTGAGGCCATTCTCGCTGGAACGCACGAACTACTGGAACGCCTGATTGGCGTAAACCAGATTCTTCCTGAAGATATTGCCAGCGTGATCTTTACCGTCACACCAGATCTAAATGCCGAATTTCCTGCTGTCGCCGCTCGTGAGCTTGGCTGGATCGATACGGCGTTGCTGTGCGGCCATGAGATGCAAGTCCCTGGTAGCCTGCAACGGTGTATTCGCATCTTGATCCATTGGAACACGCAACGTCCTTCCAATGAAATCGTCCACGTCTACCTCCACGACGCACGCAGCTTGAGACCCGAACATGCGACGATAACTGCATTTAATGCACCGCCGTCCGCCGCGCTCAGCTCGGAAAGCTGAGAGCATTTGTTTGATCCGTGTCCAGGCGTTGGTTCAATGCTGTGCCAACTCGACTTGACGGTCTTGTTTGAAACATACTCAGTATCGTGGAGCATACAATGATTACCGTAACTCAACGTACAAGCCTGCGCCTGATGCCGGACGAGTTAACCGTTGCCCAAACAGTTATACCAACCATATCAACTGTTGAAACAAAACCTGAAGGAGATAATGCTATGATCGTCGTGATGCGCAAGAACGCTACCGAGGAGAACATCGATGCTGTAATCAAAAGATTGGCGGAGTACGGTCTCAAAGGACATCTTTCAGCAGGAGAGGAGCGAATTATTATCGGTGTTGTTGGCGCGGCGATCCCGCCAACATTGCGGGGTGAACTGGACTACTTCGAAGGCGTGCAGCAGGCGGTGCCGATCTCGCGGCCCTATAAGCTCGCCTCGCGCGAGTTCCACCCTTATGACACCGTCGTAAAGGTTGGCGAACTCGAAATCGGCGGCGGCCGATGTGTTGTTATGGCCGGGCCCTGCGCTGTTGAGAGCGAGGAGCAGATAATGACGACGGCGCGCATTGTACGTGAAGCCGGCGCGTCGATGTTGCGCGGCGGCGCATTCAAGCCGCGTTCATCGCCATACACGTTCCGTGGTCTTGGCGAGCAAGGGCTGAAGCTTTTGGCTCAGGCGCGTGACGAGACCGGTCTGCCAATAATCACCGAGGTCATGACGCCAACCGATGTTGAACTGGTCGCGCGCTACGCCGATGTGCTTCAGATTGGCGCACGCAATATGCAAAATTACCAGCTCTTGGAAGAAGCCGGACGATCCGGCAGGCCGGTGATGCTCAAACGCGGACTGTCAGCAACTTTCGAGGAGTGGCTGCTCAGCGCGGAGTATATTATTGCCCAGGGTAATCCAGACGTGATTCTCTGCGAGCGCGGCATCCGTACATTCGAGACTGCTACCCGCAATACGATGGATATTAACGCCGTGGCGTTGGCCAAGCGCCGCACGCATCTGCCAGTCATTATCGATCCGAGCCACGGCACAGGCAAGTGGTACCTGGTCCCGCCCCTGGCGCTGGCTGGCATTGCGGCCGGTGCGGATGGCGCGATTATCGAAGTGCATCCTGACCCTGATCGGGCCAAGAGCGATGGTTCGCAGTCGTTGACGCCGGAGAACTTCGCTGTGTTGATGTCGCAGCTCGCCGCAGTCGCCCAGGCGGTGGGCCGTCTTGTAGCATAAGCCAATCGATGGTGAATCGCGCCTGGCGACGCTGCCGGCGCTTATCGATTTCGGGGCGGATAAAAGCAGCGCTTGAGGAAGCAGTTTCTGCTTTGGCGTAGAATGAAGGAGCTGAGTCGGCGAAGCATTCTGGCGCTTTCGCCGATCTCGGTATATTCTGCTTCTTGACATACCTTTGCTCCATGTTATAATGCGATTGCCTTGCACTGTTTTGATGTGTCAGGAGTTGATTCGTCTGTGATACATTCACGCTATCGACTGCGTAATCTTGCGATTGCAGCACTGGTTGTCGCCCTGGTGCTTGTTTTCACGACCCAACAAACGCCGCTTCCAGCGAGCGCGCAGGCTCAAGCAACGTTGAGCATCGATGTTCCAGCCCCGGCAGTCAATCCGGGTTCTGTCGCAGAAACGACGTTGAGCCTTACCAATGCCAGCGACTCTGATCATATTTTCAATATCTCTGTTGATAACCTTCCAAGAGGGTTTATTTCCGCTAATCCTGGTGCTATACAGGTTAATGATGGAGCTACCCAAGCGTTCAAGCTAGATATTAGCGTTGCCACAACCGTGGAGCCCGGAACATACACCGGTATGCGTGTCGCCGCTAAAGCTCAAGATGATAGCGATATTAGCACCGAAACATTTATTACGATCATCGTGAGCGGCGCAACCTTTACACCAACTCCTGGGAATACGAGTACCCCCACTAGAACGCCAACCACCGCGCCTACGACTACCATATGCGCCGACGGGTTTGAGCCGGATGACGAGCGCGGCGACGCCAAGGTCATTGATGTCAATGCCCCCCAACGCCGCACGATCTGCGGGCCGGGCGACGAAGACTGGCTATTCTTCGGCGGCATTGCCGGCAAGGTCTATACCATCGATGTCGCGGAGATGGTCGGCGGTCTGGATCTTTCCTTGGAGTTGTTCGACTCGTCGGGTCGCAGCCTGGCGTTCAACGATGATTTCTTTGATCGCATCCCGCCGAATCCCAATGATAACCGCCCGCGCATCCAGTCGTTCCAGATTCCGGTCGATGGTCACTACTATATTCGTGTGCGCGATACTGCCCAGCGCGGCGGCGTGGATTTCTTCTACGAGATTGCGCTGCTCTCGGAGAGCTATGGCCCGACGCCGACCACCGTCACCGAATTGTGCCTGGATCTCTTCGAGCCGGATGGATTGCCCGAACAAGCTCGTTTGATCACATCCAATGAAATTCAGGAAGACCGGCGTCTCTGCCCAAGCGGCGATGCCGACTGGGTCGTGTTTTTTGCCAAGGCGGGCAAACGCTACGCATTGTTCACCGATACGCGGCGCTATCGCGGACCAAACGATGTGTATAGAGATCGTCAGGCCGGCGCCGATACGGTGCTGTTGCTTACCGACCGCGACGGCGTCAGTCCGCTCGATAGCAACGATGACATTTCCGGCGGCGATACGCTCGATTCGCAGATCGATTTCTTCCCGGAAGTCGATGGTTTTTATTACGCGCAGGTCAAGAACATCGGCGATATTGGCAACCAGTTCGTTCGTTACGATCTTGTGTTGCAACTGTGCAACTTTGATGATGCCGACTGCGGTCGTCTAGGCGGCGCGAAGAATCGCTCAACGCCGATCAGTGGCGCCAGTCCGTTCGCGCCATCGGCGACGCCGATTGAGCAGTTCGGCACGCCAACATCCACTCCGGAGCCTACTCCGACGGAAACGGCGGCAGTGTTGAATCAGAACAACGATCAAGCCGGCGCCGCGGATGGCGCTTTCGCCGATATTGCGTTTCGCCAACTCTGGCAACGCAGCGATCTGCCCATCGCTGTCGGGCGCATCACGCGAAGCTGGATGTGGGGGTCGAATGGTTGGGCGACGCGCAATGAAGCTTACCAGCAGGCAGCCAGCGGCAAGCGGCTGGTACAATACTTCGACAAAGGTCGTATGGAACTCAACATAGCGGATGACGATCGCGCCGAATTCGTCACCAGCGGCTTATTAGCGCATGAGTTGATCAGCGGGCGGATGCAGATTGGTGCTAACGAGTTCATCGACTGGCGCGCGGCAAGCGATATCGTCATCGCCGGCGACAGCGACGATCCTAATGCGCCGACATATGCCAGTTTCACCCAACTTATTGACGAGACATTCGCCAGCCGCATCGGCGTTGATGTGCGCGAACGCTTGCGCCGCGACGGAACGATCTCCGCTTATCGCGTGCCTGTTCGCGCCGAAGCGCGACTGGTGCGTTATATTCCTGAAACCGGACACAATATCCCGGCGATATTCTGGCAGTTCCTCAATGCACGCGGCGAGATCTACAATCAGGGGCGCTATATCACCGGGCCGCTGGTTGATTGGGTCGCGACCATGGGATTCCCGATTAGCGAGCCCTACTGGGTGCGGGTGCGAATAGACGGCGCGTACCGCGACGTACTGGTGCAGGCGTTTGAACGACGCGTGTTAACCTATGACCCCGCGAACCCGATCGGTTGGCAGGTTGAGATGGGCAATGTCGGTCGCCATTACTATCTATGGCGCTATGATGAAGCGCTCCCATAACAGTACAAAACGTCAAACGATTTCAGAAACATCGATGTGGGCATAAGGCAGGCGCAAAGCGCGTCTATTACGCCTGCGTATTGTACAGTACACAATGGCTGTTTACCCGCGACGCGACGCACCGCTTGATATTGTTCAACACCTGACCACCACGGTTGGTCCGCGTCTGGCGACGTCGTTGGCCGAGGCTCAAGCCGCCGCGTATGTTGGTGGGTATATGCGTCGTACTGGAATGCGTGTCAGCGTCGATACCTTTCGCGCAGCTTCAAGCCTCGGACCGGGCTATCGTCTGCTGGCCGCGCTGGGATTTGTCGCCGCCAGTCTGGCTGGATGGCAACCGTGGCTCGCGCTGCTCCTGGCGGTCTGGGGTTTGCTGATGGTGTTGAGTGATGGTCTGGTCACGCCGCTGCCAACGCTGGCGCCGCGCCGCGATAGCCAGAACGTCGTTGGCACACGCGCCAGTGAAAAGCGTCCCCTCCTGCGCGTCGTATTATTGGCGCCCCTTGACACGCCCAACGGATCGAGCGCGCGGTGCTTCGGCGGGCGTCAGCGCATCGCTGTTATCGGGCGTGTTATCGCGTTTAGCGTGCTGGTCGGGTTTAATGTCGCTCTTTTGTGGCGTCAGCAAAACATCTGGTGGTACCTTCAGGCGCTTCCGGCGTTGTACCTCTTATTGACGATGTTCAGCTCTCACTATGGTGACGTCCGCGCCGCCGAAGCGAGCGGGGCCGGCGCTATTGCGGTTTTGCTCGACGCCGCCGAGCGCCTTCAGCATGCATATACCACCGAACTCTGGGCTGTGGCTCTCGGCGCTACCGCAACCGGCAGCAGCGGTCTGCGCGACTTTCTGGCACGCTATCCCTTCTCAAAGGAGAAAACCGTATTTATTGCGTTGGAGCGCATTGACGACGGTCAGCTCACCTATGTCTCGCGTGAAGGCATTTTGCAGCAGTACAATGCCGATGCGGAGCTTTATCGCCTTGCTGCTGATGTGGACGCCGACGACACAACCATCAACACCGAACCGCGCACCTACACCGCCGCGCCTTCGATTGCCACGCTGCTTCACGCGCAAGGATACCGCGCCTTTACTTTATTGACGCAGGCGCCGCTAACACCGGTCCATGAAACCAGCAGTGATCTGGGAGTTTATGAGCAGGCGATTCGGCTGATCGTCGGAATGATTCAACGTCTGGATACGCCTTCTCAGTCAGAATCATAAGTCGCCTGTGCGGCGAGAGGCTGAAATGTGATAACATTGCTCGCAGTTGCACACTACGTGTCTACGTGGTATCATCGGCATACCCCGCCTGCCCGTGAGATGGGTATGTGTTTTGAGCCAACACAGTTTTCGAAGGGAGCCTCGTTCTAACGAGTGACCTATGCGGCGGGTCCGCAGAATTCACAGGCGGGCGCCCACCTGCGGCGGCAGGTTCGAAACTGGCCCATCCACGGCATGGCAGGGTATATCCATCAGCCGCCCCTTCCGGCAATACCATCCTGTAAATATGCTCTATCTCCTCTACGGCCCCGATGAGTTCAGCCGCAGCGAAGCGCTCGCCACCCTCCGCTCCGCGCTTCCCGCCGATCTCGCCGATCTCAATACGACTATGCTTGATGGTCGCAAGCTCAAGCTTGATGATCTGGCGAATGCCTATGAAGCCGTCCCATTCCTCGCCGATCGACGGCTGGTTATTGTTACGCATCTGCTCAAGCATACGAAGGCCGGCAAAGAGCGTGACAGCCTTCGCGGCTATCTGGAACGCGTGCCTGCGACCTGTGACCTGGTATTGTTAGAGGACGATGTTGATCGCCGCAGCTCGGTGTTTGCGTTCCTGAAAAAAGCCGGACAAGTGCAGGAGTTCCAACCGCGCCAGGGATCTGATCTGCTGCGTTGGCTCGGGGACCGCGCACAAGCATACGGCGTGCGTCTCGATCCTCGGAATGCGCAACATCTGGTCGATTACGCTGGCGTCGATAGCCGCACGCTCGTCAATGAACTGCACAAGCTCGCCAGCTATGTTGGCCAGGGAGGGACGATTACTGCCGACACCATCGAATTGCTGGTGCAAGATCGCCAGGAGCAGAGCCTATTCGCTTTTATTGATGATCTGAGCTTGCGACGTCGTGCAGCGGCGCTGCGCGGTTTGCACGCTCTGTTGGACGAAGGTCAGGCGACCGCCTATATCCTGTTTATGCTAGCGCGTCAGGTGCGAGTTTTGCTCAGCGTGAAGGAATTGGCAGCCCAGAAGCTGCGTGTGGACGACATAGCGGCGCGTTTAGGCCAGAAGCCGTTTGTTGTGCGTAAGGCGCTTGAGCAGTCCCGTGGCTTCGAGATGGCCGAACTGGAAGCGTTTCACGACCGCTTGTTGGAGCTTGACCGAGCTGCCAAAACAGGGCGGATACAGGTGGAATCCGCGTTGGATGTGCTGGTAGTAGAGGTATGCGGAGGACTAACAACAAATCGCCCGCGCGGATAATTCACGCGGGCAATGTGCGGGTGATATAAATTGTCCTATGCCGAAGCAGCCGACGCGGCGTTAAACTTCTTCATTAAACGTGACTTGCGACGTGCAGCATTGTTTTTGTGAATAACGCCTTTAACGGCTGCCTTGTCGAGAACGCGCATAGCCTCTTGCACGGCCTCTTGACTCGATTCGCCGCTTTGAATAGCCTGCTCCGCCTTGCGGATCAGCGTCTTGACCCGCGAGTTATACATCTGATTGCGCAGGCGTTTGCGCTCATTCGTGCGACTACGCTTTCTCGCCGACGGTGTATTTGCCAAAGTGCCAAACCTCCACTACACAGTTAATGAAACATAATGGTTTCAATGTATTCGTGACAACATAAAAGCGCCAAAGGTTTCTGGATCTACATTAGCAGATGCGTTGATGTGCTGCGTAGCGCCAACCAGATTCGGTTGATTTTAGCCTTCTACGTTTGCCATTATAATATCCACTAAACCCAAAGTATAGCATAGGGACGCCTTCTGTGCAACTCTCCGCTCTGCTGCGCCGTGAGCGCATAAGTACATTGTTCAATAGCATGATCGTAATGGGCGGGTTTATTCTGAGCCGCGCGACCGGGTTGCTTCGTGATATTGTCATCTCGGCGCGTTTCGGCACGAGCGCCGATTATGGCGCCTATGTCTCCGCTTTTCGCATCACCGACTTGCTCTATATGGTTATCATCGGCGGCGCGTTGGGCAGCAGTTTCATCCCGGTCTTTATCCAGATCTGGCAACGTGATGGCAGCGCACGTGCGTGGAAACTGGCCAGCGCCGTGCTTAACTGGGCATTGCTGGTTCTTACTGCGGCCAGCGCCATCATCTGGATCGCAGCGCCGTATCTCACTGTCTGGTTATATGGAGGCCCTGGCTTCGATGATCGGCTGCTTGACCTGACCGCACAGCTCACGCGAATCTTTTTGCTTTCGCCCTTATTGCTGGGTCTGGGTGGTCTGGCAATGGCTGCGCTGAATGCCCGCGAGCGTTTTACTTACCCCGCGCTTGCCCCAACAATATACAACCTGGGGATCATCGGCGGGGCATTATGGTTAACGCCGACAATGGGGATCTGGGGATTAGCCTGGGGGGTAGTCATCGGTGCGCTGTTCTATCTGCTGGTGCAAATACCTGCTCTCTGGCGCATCGGTATGCGTTTGAGTCTTACGCTGGGCCGCGAAATGGCCGAACTGCGCACAGTCGCCCGGCAGATGGCGCCGCGCGTTCTTGGTCAATCGGCAGCGCAGATCAGCATCATTGTCACCGCAGCGCTTACGGCACGACTTGCACTCGGCGCCGAGCGCATTACCGGTTTAAACTTTGCCTATCAGCTGATGTTACTTCCTTATGGTGTTTTCTCGCTTAGCCTGAGCACCGTTGCATTCCCGCGTCTGGCCCGTATCTTCGCCGAGGAACGCCACGATGAACTGATGTTAAGCGTACGTCGCACGCTCGATACAATTCTCTTTCTAACGCTGCCCGCGACAGTCGGGTTGATGATGCTGGCGGTTCCTCTGGTGCGCATTCTCTTCCAACGTGGCGCATTCGATGAAGTGTCCTTGAACTATACGGTCGTTCCTTTGCTGGGATATGCCACGGCTCTTCCGGCCTTCGCAGCTTCTGAAATTCTCATCCGCACCTTCTACGCCCGCCAGCAGACCGCTATTCCCGTGCTGGTCGGCCTCGTGCAGGTAGGGTTGAACCTCGGAATGGGCGTGCTTGTCCTCGCCGTCGGCGGCGGCGTGGGGGCGATCGCGCTGGCGTTCAGTATCGCCAACAACATTGAGGCGCTGCTCCTGTTCATATTGTTGGGGCGTCAGATGCCGATGATCTGGCGTGACCGATCACTGTGGCGTTCTCTACGAGCGGCAGTATTGGCGACCGGCGGGCTTGCCCTGATGTTGTGGGGAGTTATGGCGATCTCAGCGCCACATTTGCCCTTCCTACGCAGTCCCAGCATTTATGCGTGGCGATATGATCTGCTGCCGCTTTTGGGATGGCTGATTCTTACGGGTGCAGCGGGGACGGTATGTTACATCGTACTGGCCAGATGGTTGGGTGCCAATCCTGCCGGCATGATATGGGATCGACTGTTGCGACGGATGCGGCGCGGATAATTGCCCGCCGAATCCGTCAATTATGGAATTATGGTTACGGCAACGATGTCGGTAGATGATCAGGGACGATACTGCTGCACCAGATTCGCCTCAGGCACGTCCCCCAACATCTCGGCGATCGTGTAGTGGAGTACGGGATGCATCAAACGAGGCTCCAGCTCGAACAACGGCTTGAGGATCTCCGCTCGACATTGCATCCGCGGATGCGGAACCGTGAGCCCCAGACTCTCGATCTGCATAGAGCCGTAGAACAGCAAGTCCAGGTCGATAATCGCCGATCCGTCTATTGCGTCAGCGGGTCGACCGAGATCGCGTTCAATAGCTTTCAACGCTTTGAGCAACGCCAGCGGTTGAAGGCTAGTCTGGGCTACCACAACGGCGCTCATTGTCGCATCCGGGTCTATTTTCCCCTCCAGTGTTGGGGCATAGAGATGTGAAACCCGTTCAATCGTTACAACCGTAGCCAGATGGCGGATCGCCGAACGCAACCGTGTAATCCGATCACCCTGGCTGCTGGCCAGGCTCACATAAATACGGGTGGATTTCGCCATAGTACAGATGCGCGTTTCCTGTATATATTGAGGATCGCCCGGCCTGACCTGATGCGTCATCGCAACCACTTTCGACATGTAATCCTGGTACCGATACCCATCCTGGTGTCAATGCTCATCTCGTCCATCAAACGCCGCGAGCCGGAAAGTCCATAACCTGAAGGCCACGTCACCGTTGAATCCGTTTGCGTTATTTCGGCCAAAGCGGCAATACCAGGCCCCTGGTCTTCAAATACCATCTCTAATCCCGATTTAGCGCCGTAGACCACATGGCTTATCGTTAAGCATCCTTCACCGGCATGCAAAACAATATTGCGTGCTAATTCTGAAGCCGTTGTCGTGATGCGAGCCTGATCAACCGCGCCGAATCCCATCCGTCTTGCCGCGCCGCGCGCAGCCATACTGGCAGCGATGATATCGGACTCTGAACAAATTGAGACGACGCTAGGCGCTTCCATGCGCAAGTCGCCAACCTTATCATCATACAATCTACGGACGAATCTGAGGATGCGCTGATCATATATCTATGCGATCCACGGCGAGACCCTGCCGCCGCAGCGCATACTCGATACCGGCTTGCAGATCGCTGCGCGTCACCATCGTTGATATATCGACGCCCAGTCCTACCAGCGATTGCGCTACTTCCGGACGAATGCCAACCAACACACAATCAGCGCCGAGAAGCATAGCAGCGTGAGCTGCTTGCACGAGATGGTTTGCCACAGCGGTATCGACAAACGGAACGCCGGTAATATCTACGATGATGGTTTCAGCCTGATAATCGCCGATTGCCAGCAACATGCGTTCGAGAAATTGATTCGCACGTTGGGAATCGATGATGCCAACCAGTGGCATCACCAGAATGCGATTATGTACGGGCAATACTGGTGTTGACAATTCAGAAATCAGACGATTTTGAATCTGGATCACGTGTTCGCGTTCAATGAGATCCTTTTGAGCGCGTGTGAAATACTCGGAAAATGCACGATTGGTCGCCAGGCTTGCCGCATGCAAGTTTTGCTCGATAGCGCGGTTATACGCGAGCAACTTTGTTGTATCCAGGTTTGGTGTCGCATCAAGCGTGTCCTGCAATGCACTGCGAAGATACTCTAACGTCTGCTGAATTTCATCCGGGCGCGCGCCCTCGCTGACTCGCAAGTGGACAATTTCCTCCATCGCATCGGCAAGTAGCTGTGCACCTTCGGTAAGGCTTTGTACAAAGACGGCAATGATCGTCCCAATACGCTCACGCCGTTCTTCTTGCGGCATTGACTCGTAGAAGGGATGATTGCCCTGCGACGCTTCGCGAATGAACGCATTAATAATCGTGTCGCGTTGAGATTGGAGGATATCGGCCAGCGGTTGGTTCATATCGTAATATGCTAGTGATATCGATCAACAGTTAGCGATTATACCCGATTCTGAGCATGGCGCAAAGCTCATTGACCACGGCCTGTTCATTCAGGAAGCGGTAGCATATCCGACGACTTTGCGCTCATATGCTGTGCGATAAATACATTACATTGATTGTCGAGTTTCATTGTAGTAATTGTAGATACAATGCTTTGAAGCCATTGCCGAGTTGATCATACCCGAATGCGCAGGCGACTTTCTCGCGACCGTGTTCGCCAAATTGCCTACGAAGTGCGGCATCCTCGCCCAGTTCGCGCACATACACGGCATAGCGCGCTACGTCATCGCGCGGCGCGAGAAAGCCATTTATGCCGTGATCGACGACTTCCGGCAGCGCGCTGGCGTTGGTTGTCACTACGGGACGACCGCAGGCGAGGGATTCGGCCGGCGCAATGCCAAATCCTTCCAGGCGCGAGGGAAATAGCAAGATGTCGCTGCTCTGGTAGGCGGCTACCAACTCGGCCCGATTCGGCGATCCGATCGGTATCATTCGCGGATGCGGCGGCGTTTCGTCGCGTCCCTGAAATCCGCTGGTGTAGTAGAGTGCGTAGTCGGCGGGCAGCAGGTCCATAATCGATGGCAGCAGGTCGAAACCTTTGCGGCGCGTGCGGTTGCCGACGAATAGAAGACGTATGCGCGCATCGCTCGGCGGAAGCCCATCGTCACGGCGCACCATTCCCGGCGTTGGTGTGAACACATCGGTGTCGATACCATCGAAGATCAGTTCGGTATCGACGCGCCCGTAGGTTTGCACGACCTGTCGCTGGGTAAAGCGACTAACGCAGACGACCGCGTCGGCGTGCAGAATCGACCAGCCATCGTAGCGCGACTCGACCAGGCGATAAAACAGACGTTGGGCGAACGAGCTGTAGGGTTGCAGATCCGGGTCGTTGGTCAGATGGTGGACGGTGGCGACGACGGGTAATCCGGTTGCGCGCAAGGCAAAGGCCACCCTGGAACGTCCCTGTACGACATCAAAGCCGCGCCACCAGCCATCCGGCATCGCGTGCGGGATCAAAAACGGCGCGAAGTTGTAAATCTCCGGCAGGCGCAGCAACTCGGCTGCCAGCCCTGCGGCGCGCACCGAACGAGTAATGTTCTGAATGCCGAAATCGACGCCGCCTCGGCCAACTGGTGAAATGTAGAGTGGTCGCATGGGTTTAGAAGAAGTCTGAATTAAAAGGCGCTAAGCCTGCGAATGCCTGATCAACGAGGGAAAGGGCCGTTCGATGCTTGACGGAAAGCAAGCCAAAAGCCGCCGCCGTGCGCGGACGCAGATATCGTGTTGCGATCTGGGTCATCACCCGTATGTTGCAGGTCAGATCTGCCGTACTACCATCGGGAAGGCATATGCAGCGGCATGCCCCATCGGCGAATTCAAGCGTAAAAACACCGTGATTATTGGGAAGCCAGTCGTCGTTCAGAGCGATGGCGATCCGCCCAGCTACTCTGGATGGATATGTCAACGCCTCTAGCGCACCGACCAGATCGATTATGCGCAGGGAAAAGTGCGGCTCAACTTCGCAGCGCAGCGGATCGGGCATCAGCAGGTTCACCGGCGCATCGGCAGGGGCGCGAAAGACCACTTCGGCGCATTGGGAGTCGTGGTTGGCCAGAAATGCAAAGAGCTGCGCCCGCGCTTCGGGATCGCGTGCGATGATCTCGCGGCAGATGAGGCGCTTGATATTGTCATTCCCCGTTTCAAAGTGATAGATCAGGTATGAACGCGCCTGACCGTCGGCGTCGCGCCAGATGTAGCCATGCAAAGGCTGCAAGCGTTTCCGAAGGACGCGCTGCTCCCACCAGTTCGCATCACGCACGATTGGGCCAAATCGCCCACACAAAGCATCGGTGTAGATTGCGTTCAGGTCGGAGATACGACGCCCGTCGATACGCTCCATCACGCCGGTGCTATGCCGGAACGCGGCAAACAACTCCGGCGCGCCCCGGTACACCCGCCGCTCCATAAACGGCGCCCAACCAAAGCGCCCGTAGAATGATTGCTTGAAGGGGTGGAGAATGTTGAATGCCACGCCTTCGGTGCGCAACTCGTCGCATGCGTGGCGCAGCAGCGCCGCCACATACCCGCGTCGGCGTGCTTCAGGCGCTGTGGCCACCCCGGCGAACCCGACTGCGTTCGCTTTGCCGCCGCCGGTCATTACCCGGAGCGGAATGCATTGCAATTGGGCAACCAGGTGATCGGCGATGAACAGGCCGCGCAATTGGTTGATGTAATCGGTCGTCAACTGCGAGCGGTCGAAACTCAGCATATTGAACGCATACATCTCGTTCGCGATAAATTGATCGAGATCGGCTTCGGTCAATGGACGATACACGGCATCGGTCATAGTCTTAGGCTCCGCTTTATCCCTTCGGCTTCTCGACCAGAATGAAGTAGCTGCCGCAGCGCATCCATCCAAACAATCGCAGATCCAATTCCATCAGCAAGGTAATCGCCAGCAACGCGTAGTAGATCGGCCCTTTATGCGTCAACCAGCCTCGCATCCGCTGGCGGGCGCGAATCTCGCGTGCTGTACCTTCAGTAACCGCCGATGCGGAAGCATTCGACGCAGCGGCGGGCTTGCCCGCGCCGGATCGCTTGCGGCGACCCAATAATGCCTCGCCCAGCTTCATCACCACGTGCTCGACAAAGGTCGTAAACAGGCTGTTCCAGAACACGACCTGCACCGGACGAAGTCCCGCAACGCGCATCACGTCCAACACATCCTCCCAGGACTCCAGTGCTTTGAGATGGTCGGACTTGCGCAAGGCCTCGCGCTCGAAGTTGTACACGCCCATACGTACGAAGATGCGCCCCAACCGGCGGCTGACATCGATCAACGGCTGGATCGGCGACATCTCCCGCGTATTGGAGAAGATCAGCATCCGACCGCCGGGGCGCAATACCCGCGCTGTTTCACGCAGGTAAGCATCGATCACGTCGCGAGGAAAATGTTCGAGAATATCGATCGAGAACGCCTTATCAAAGCTATTATCGGCGAACGGCAAGACGCGCGAGTCGGCCTTCGCCAACGCAACGCGCGTCAGCGCCTCGTCGGCGAAGAGCGTCGCCGGATCGCTGCCAACCATTAACCCGGCCTGTTCGGCGTTCCAGACGGCGTGCTTGGCCGTGCCGCACCCATTGTCGAGCACGACATCGTCGGGCCGGAAGCGCAACAAGCGCCGCAACGTCCGGTCGCGTACGCCCGCGGCCAGCAGCGGCGGCGCCAGCTCACGATAATCCAACTCTTCGGCGAGTTGCTCTTCATCAGAAACATACTTAGAAACGTACTCGAACTGTTGACCGCGTGGCATCAAGTCAATGTAACCGTCGCCAAATGGATAACACACCTCGCAATCCGCACAGTGTACGCCTGTGTTCGTGACGTACAATCGACGCGAACCGCACGACGGACACTGAAGGATCGAGAAAAACGCTCGCGGTATCATGTACCTCTGCCAATCTGCTATCATCGGTTCCAGGATGGTACCGGCGCTGCCGGTGCGTCAGCGCTCCTTGGCTGGCTGCATTGGCGCTGCGCCGGTCGGTGAATTTTTCACATGCACGTTTCAATCATCGAATTGATTATAGCGAATAATACAGATGTATATGCGGGCCAGCCTCCGTGGATATATTAACGACCGAACCGGCGCATTGCGCCAGGAAATATTGACGGCCCGACGATGCGTGCCGTCGCCCAGGCTAGAGCCGCATACATGCGTATGCGCAGAATCAGACGTTGCCAGGGCCAGAACAACCGTCGATCACGCAACGAGGCGAGGTGCAACTGAAATAATAGGCGCATCAATCGATAGTGGGAACGTGCGAGCGCCGTTGGCAAGTTTGCATCGCCCCATCTCATCAGTGCATCGAGCGCCGCCTGCGCGTCGTTCAAAGCCGCATTCACCCGTTCACGCGGCGCCGCGCGACCTTCCAGTACATAGGTTCGCTGACGCAGTGTTAGAAAGTGTACGGCAAGCGCGCTCAATTCCCACTCGGTGTGCTCGGTTTCCAGGGCCGGAGCGTCGGCGTAAGCATGGGCGATAATCTCTTCCCAGGCTGGTTGCCCTTCATTCAGCAGCGACATTCCCCGATCAAGCCGTTCGAGACGTCGCTCGCGCAACGATTGCGGCGCGGCCATATAGTCCAGCACATCGGCGGGCGGCGCGTAGATCAGATCGCGCAATGCCGGCAATTCCGCCTGCGATGAGGCTTCACCGGGAGCAATGTCCAGCACGTGACGCCACGCCGCTTCCAGCGCCGTATACACACGGGTAAGCGCACTAGGCGACCGTGGCGCACGCACCGCAGCATATTGCGCGAGTACTGCACGCGGGTCTTGATCGAGATTCCACGCCAGCCGGGCGAATAGATAGGCATTGATCGGCGCGGTCAGCCAGGGACGATCTCCGGTCATCAGCGCCTGAACCGTATGCACCCCGGCGTCGCGATACCAGCGTAGATCGGCGTGAATCACATCGGGTAATGGCGGCAGCGCCGATTTGAACAAGATCCCGTCGAGATAGTATTCAAATAAGCGATGTTCAGAAGCGCTTGTCCCATCGCGGTGATCAAAAGCATCGAGGTTGTGATGCAACTGCGCAGCGAAATACGAATTGATCACGCTCTCCGTATCGCCGATGCCATAGGCATAGGAACGAGGACGCGGCGCATAGGTCAAGACGACATTCGGATGCGGCTTTACTCGCGTGGGCGGGGACTCGGTATCGTGGTAGGCAAGGTAGGCCAGACGCGCCGTCGGGTTGATTTCCGCCAGCGCCGCCGCCAGCTCATTCGCTGCCAGCAACGCTTGATCTGATGGCAACAGGTTAACACAATCTGGGCAATGACACCAGCCGCCCGCACGTAAATCGTCGGGCCATAGGTGATAGACCTGAGCTTCCGGGTAGGCGCGAAAAAATGCCGCACCATAGCGCCGCAACAGGTCGCGTGTCGTTGCGCCGCTGGGACACAGATTGTGGTCAGGCGTACGACGCACGCCATCGTGGCGAAATGCCTGCGGCGTCGAGCGAAACGCAGCGCGCGGAATCAGCGTGCTCAGACCGTGGCCGCCCAGTTCGAGCAGCATTCCTCGTTCGCGCAGCAGCGGCAACAACGTCTTGCGCCGCGCTCGCCAGCGCCGAAGATGACACGCGCCCAGCGCCAGCCTGCGGTCAATTGTATGAATAAAGATGGTATTCAGACGATTGCGCGCCGCCCACAAGATCCACTCCTCGGCAGTTTCGAGGAAAAAATCGTGACCAATGATCAGGCAGCGTCCTGGTAGCGCCGGTTGGCGGGCTATCGACTCGGTTGGCAGCGTCACCCGATCATAGCGTGGCAAGCGTTCACCGGCGGGGCCAGGCGCGACCCAGGCGCACCCCAACGCTTCGAGCAGATCGTAGACTGCGTAGAGCAAACCGCGCGGCCCATCGCCGCGTAGCGTCATCCCTTGCGCGTGCGCTGTCCGCACAAATCCATCTCCGGCGGGGCCGTGGCGCAACGCGATGCGCGGCCCGTCGGCCTGTGCGACGATCGACAACGGCGGTGTGCCGATACGTTGCAGGGTCCGCCGCAACTCCTGCGCCGCGAAACGCGCAACCGGATCGTCGCTGATCAATTCGATCAACCATTCAGCAGAGATCGTATTGTAGTCAGGATATGAAGCGGGCATATGATAATGCTACGTCTACTCGCGCAGCTCTACACATCATTGATTAAGGTCGCCGCTGTTCCAATGTCACCGATACGAAGCCGAGCGCGATCTGTCGATTATCGTTCGCCAGACCCACATCGCCAGGAGCGACCGCATTGGCAAACTCAAACCAGAGGGATTGAACATCTCCCGTCACAACGTCTGCCGGAATATCGACGTGAACCTCATTATTCATTCATTGTTCTGCCGCCAGAACGGCCATCTGTTGAAATGCAGCGAGCAGATCCGTGAATGCTCCTTCCGGCGCGCGTATGCCATCGCGCATTATAGCATCACAACACGCGCGATTATCTGGCGCCATCATACAACGTCGCCATGCAAAAAAACGCCAAATTGTTTATAATGGGAAAGATGGAACTTAGTGCTGCTCCGTGCTTAATAATCGTCACAGTGCTTGAGGCATTCCACACAGAGAACCGCACATACTATGTCATTCCACGTTGAAGCGCCCTACAAACCCACCGGTGATCAACCGGAGGCTATCGCTCGCTTAGTAGATGGTCTGGGCAAGAATCACCGTCATCAGACATTGCTCGGCGCCACGGGCACGGGCAAGACCGCCGTGATGGCCTGGATCTTCGAGCAGGCGCAGCGCCCGACGCTCGTGCTGGCGCACAATAAGACGCTGGTCTCGCAACTCTGGGCCGAGTTCCACGATTTCCTCCCCGATGCCGCCGTCGAGATGTTCATCTCGTACTATGACGAGTATACGCCCGAAGCTTATGTGCCCAGCAAAGACCTCTACATCGAAAAAGAGGCGTCGATCAACGAAGAGATCGACCGGCTGCGCCACGCCGCTACGCAATCGCTGCTGAACCGCCGCGATGTCCTGATCGTAGCGTCAGTGTCGGCGATCTTTGGTCTTGGCTCACCCCATGACTACGGTCAGGTGGTTGTCTCGCTGCGAACCGGCGAGGTGCGCAATCGTGACAAATTGCTGCGCCAATTGATCGACCTCCAATTCGAGCGCAATGATATCGACTTCCATCGTGGCACGTTCCGTGTGCGTGGCGACACGCTGGACATTATGCCCGCCAACAGCGAGATCGGGCTGCGCATCGAGTTTTGGGGCGATGAGATTGATCGCATCACTGAGTTTGATCCATTGACCGGTGAAATCTTGCTAGCGCGCACCAGCGTGGATATTTATCCGGCCAAGCACTTCGTGACGACGAAGGACAAACTCACGCTAGCGATCTGCGACATTCAAGATGAATTGGGCGAGCGCCTGCAAAAACTGGAAATGCAAGACAAAGCCTTGGAGGCGGCCCGACTGAAGCAGCGCACGATGTATGACATCGAGATGCTCGGCGAAATCGGCTATTGCAGCGGCATCGAAAACTACTCGCGCCATATGGATCGGCGAGCGGCGGGGCAGACGCCCTGGACCTTGCTCGACTATTTTTCCGACGATTTCCTGCTGTTTATCGACGAGAGCCATATCACCATCCCCCAGGTGCGCGGCATGTACAACGGCGACCGCTCACGCAAGGAGACCCTGGTCGATTACGGCTTTCGGCTGCCGTCTGCGCTGGACAATCGACCGCTGCGTTTCGATGAATTCGAACAACACATCTACCAGGCGATCTACGTTTCAGCGACGCCGGGTCCTTATGAGCGCACCAACAGCGAACAAATCGTCGAGCAGATTATCCGACCTACCGGGTTGATCGACCCAGTCATCGACGTACGCCCTACGCGTGGTCAGATTGATGACCTGCTCGGCGAGATCCGCAAGCGCGTTGATGTGAAGCAGCGAGTATTGGTGACAACGCTGACTAAGCGTATGGCCGAGGATCTGGCCGATTACTTGAAAGAGATGGGTGTACGCACACACTACCTACACGCCGACATTGATACCATTGAGCGGGTGGAAATTCTGCGCGATTTGCGTCTGGGTGTGTACGATGTGGTGGTTGGCATTAACCTGCTGCGCGAGGGTCTTGACCTCCCCGAAGTGTCGCTGGTCGCCATTCTGGATGCGGACAAAGAAGGCTATTTGCGCTCGGAAACGTCGCTGATTCAGATCATCGGGCGAGCGGCGCGCCATATCGAAGGCTCCGTGATTATGTATGCCGACAACCGCACCGCCTCGATGCATGCGGCGATCCGGGAAACCCAACGCCGCCGCGATATCCAGACAGCCTACAACCGGCAGTACAATATCACTCCCGTAGGCATCAACAAACAGGTGCGCGACTTGACCGATCGCCTCCGCAAGGTCGCCGAAGAACGCAGCGAGTATGTGGTCAACGGCCAGAACGTGGCTCAGAGCAGCCTCGCCGCCGATGTGTCGCACGATGAACTGGTCAAGACTATCAAAGATCTCGAAAAGCAGATGAAACAGGCGGCGAAACAGCTTGAGTTCGAGAAAGCCGCCGCCTTGCGCGATCAAATTGTGGAATTGCGCAAAACACTGGCTCTAGAAGAGTAGGACGAAAACCCAGGAATGCACCTCCCGATTCCTGGTTTTTGGTTCAAACGTTATGGCAGTACAAGTCTGGATTGGCGAAAAACCCGAGCATCCCAATGAGCGTCGCGCTATCGTGGCTCTGGCCAACGGGCTGGATCGGCTTGATGGGCTGTATGTGATTCTGGCCAATTTTAGCGTTGGCGGACATAGTATCGACCTAGTCATCATCAAACGTCGGGCCATCTTCATCATCGAGCTAAAGCATTGCGACGGCAAGGTCATCGGCGGTGTCAACGGTCATTGGATTGTTGAAAGCTCGAATGGTCAACGCAAACGGCTGAACCCTGGCCGCAAAAATCCCTATAACCAGGTGATCGCCTATTTCTACGGTCTCACCAATTTTCTCAATGAACACCGCCGCGATTTTATCTCGGCGCATAAAGCCGCCACCATTGATTTTCGCACGTGCAAGCGTGTGGTAGTGATTGCGCCCTCGATCCATCCCGATTCACAACTCGATCTCGATTGGAAAGTTGAATTGAAGGGGTTGGATGAACTACCGGCCTATCTCGTCACAGAACTCTCATCCGAGATTGACTTGACCGAAGAGGAGATGCTGGCTATTCCGCGCTTGTTGAATTGCACACGCTGGAGTGAGGTCAATGCCCTGCTCGAAGGCGTGCTGCCGCATTGGCAGAGCGACGAATCCATGCTCGCCGATCTGCGCCAACGCCAACCCGCAGCGGAGACGCCTACTCCAACGCCCGCAACGCCAACCGAGCAGCGCTCTGCGCGATCACTATCGTTGTTGGAGCGTTTTCGCGCGGCGCTGCGCACAACGACTGGTCGTGCGGCCGCCGTATTGGGAGGCGTCGCCCTGGCTCTTGCGATCCTCCTGATAGTACGCCCAACCCAGGTCGTTATTCCTGCACCCGATCAGCCGGCAATGGTCAACACGTCGGCGGCGCCTTCCAACGGCATGTTCTTGAGTGCCAGCACAACGGGCGACACATGCGTCTGGTCGGGATTTCAACCCATCGGCAAACATTGGGATGAACGCTCACAGGATTGGATCAACGTCGCAGTTGACGGCGCTACCGCCGATTCCGGTCCGGATGTTGTTGTGACGCTCGAACAGGTGGTGTATTGTAATGAGCAAGCCATGCTGACATGGAATGTGTACAATTACAGCTCTCAGACGGTTGAACTACCATTGCATAGCAAGAATATCAGTATTCACGATATGCTGGGCAATGAATATGGCATCGCCGACGACGAATCTCAGCCCGCAAAAGTACGGGTTACGCCCGGTGAGCAGGGACGAGGAACTGTGGTAGTGTCCCGTCCGATCAACCGCAATGCCCAGTCGCTAGTTGTCAGCCTCAAAGAGCAACCCTTCGGCGCCGCAAGCTGGCTCGTGTCTTTGGAGAACTAATCCTGGAGCCAAAGGCCCGGTCGTGAGGTTTGTCCCCGACGCCATCCAGATGTGCATATCACGACGGCGGATTGCTATCGAATGACCCCTGACGTTCGACGACGATGGCGCGGAAGCGATCAGTTACCGGTGTTGTACGACCAGTCGCATAATCGTAGGCTACTAGCACACTCCGCGCGCTCGCGATCAACTTATCATCACTTTCACGCACTGCCTTGTACTCCATTGTAAAGCTCTTATTGCCGATCGATGCGACACGCGCTCCGATTGCCAATCTATCGTTGTAAAAGGCAGGCGCATGATACTTCACAGTAATTTCGGCCAGAATGATGTCGATTTTCTCTAGCGGCACATCCATCAGTTCGGTATAGTAGGCCAGCCGCGTGGACTCGAAATAGTTTAGATAGACGGAATTGTTGACATGGCCTAGCACATCGAGATCGCGAAAGCGTACCTCTGTCCGGTAGATAAACGGAACGCCCTTCAGCGAGGGTGGAACAGCGGGGCTGTTCTCCATAGAATACACCTCATGTGATATCGTTACAGCAGCGTTTAGCTCATACTCTGGTATAATATCGAGCCGACAGTTGGTGAATAATACGATCCAGAACTACGTATCGATATACTGTCTCGCCAGTATGGGCGTAGTATGTTTATTGCCATCGCATTGAGCCTTAATGGAGTAAGTACTGGGACAATCCTTGAGATTGCAAGCGAATATGAAGGGAACCATCCTATGGTGCAATCAAGAGGCACAATTTTTATCATTGATGATGACCTGGGATTGCAGACCGTGCTTGAATATGCGCTGCGCAACGCCGGATACGATGTCGTGCTGGCGAATGATGGCGCAGACGGACTGGAGCGCCTGAAGACGCTGCGGCCGGATCTGGTGATCAGCGATATTATGATGCCGAATATGGACGGAGTTGAAGCATTCCAACATCTGAAAGACCGGCTTCAGGACGATGGCATACCAATTATTATTATGACTGCACTTAACCGCAAGCCCTGGTTCGCCGATCTTGAAGCTGAGGGAGCAGTCATTTTGCACAAGCCGTTTGAAGTGGATCAGTTGATCGATTTGATCAACATCTCATTGAGCTAGAGCGTCATTCCTCTCGAAGTGCGTCAAACCAGGGGCGCAATCGGGCATATGTTTTTTCCAACGCCTCTGGCACCAATTTCGTCCCTCCGATAATCGGCATAAAGTTCATATCGCCATTCCAGCGTGGGACGATGTGCATATGTAAATGCGCATCGATCCCCGCGCCTGCGGTGCGGCCCAGGTTCATCCCTACATTGAAACCGTGCGCCTGGTATTCTGCACCCAGTATGCGTACGGCCTGGCGCGTTAGCGTGAACAACTCCGCGGCGATGGTCGCATCCAGTTCGGGCAGATCGGCGGTGTGAATGTAAGGTACGACCATCAAATGACCGGTGTTATAGGGATAGAGGTTCATCACCACATAGCAGGTGCATCCGCGATACAACAATAGATTTTTCGGCTCCCCATCCGTATCCGTCTGTGGAAGATGACACAGCACACACCCGTCAGGATGCGGTTTATCGCTGTTGGTTATATACGCCATCCGCCAGGGAGTGAATTTGACTTCCATTGCTATGCGCTCCGTTAGTTTGTGCGCTTATCAACCCCGATCAGACGCAGCGCCACCAGCACAATGACGCTGATAATCACTATTGTCGCCACGCAAGAGAAGGTTGCCAGACCAAGCAGCCAGGTGTTCGGTATATTCGCCAACCATGAACTGGACGCTTCTGGTGTATCGGGATCTGACGGAAGCAGTGGCGGGGCCGGAAGCGCATCAACATTCTCCGGCAGTACTGGTTCGCCCATCAGCCGATCCGCTGGTGCGACTGCCGTTGTCGGCTGCGGCATCGGCGCTGCAACCAGCGGTTCGGGAAGAGTCGCTCGCCACTCTGCGTCTAACTCATCGATAGAGCGATCAAAGACATTTTGCAACGCACTTTCGATTGGCGTCGCCTGGCTAAATGTCTCGACCAACTCTTGCATCTTCTCCTCGCCATAGGCCTTGATCAAGTAATCAACGACGCTCCGGCTTTGCGCATAAGACTGCACCGCCAGGTCGGGATCGGCGGGAAAACTGGAGGTGAGCGCCTCCAGAGGAATGAGCGCATTCTCGCGGGCCGCATCAGCAACGAGATCGGTGAAGCCGACATCAAGCACTTCCTGGTTGTAGACAGCCAGCCCTTCGTCAAACCAGACCGGCATGCCGCCATAAGGATTGTCGGTTGCTTGATGCAGCACCTGATGGGACAATTCGTGAGGTAAGAGGCGACCGACTTCGGTGTCGTTGTCTGGGGCGATCGCACCGATAATAATGCCCAGATCCGTGTACGCTACGCCGCCGATCCACTCTGCCGAATTGGCACGGAGCGCCGCGCGCATATCCCACGTGTCGGCATAAATGTAGATATTGACGTTCTGCTCAAGTGTTGCGCCAATCTCACGTTCTAAGCGGTCAAGCGTACGTGTAGCCGTTTCAAGCAATTGACGGCCGAAGGCCGTGCCGCCGTCGTACCAATAGACCGTCACGCCGCGATCACTGAGCGATTGCCATGCGAAACGCTGGTCTACCAGGATCAGTGTTTGCATTGGCGTCTCCAGTTCGTTTCCGTCCTCATCGCGAACCAGCCAACGATAGGCAATTTCCGTACCCGGCGGAAAATAATTGACCTGCGTATCGAGGATGTGACGCAGCTCAATGCGTTGATCGGGCGTGATGTCTACATTGGTGATTGTCAACGCTTCGCGCCGCACCGCGCCGTATAGCAGTTTGACCTCGGTAATCGGCGCGGCTTCGCTGGTCGCCGCCAGATCGAAGCTTATCTGATCAGGAAACGAGACTTGCACATCACCCGGCGTCGCCGTAATCACGCTCTGCGATCTCGCAACGGGCGGAACCGCCCAGAACGCGATCGCCAGCATTGCCAGCAACAATCCCAACCATACGCGAGAAAATCGAAGCGGGTTCATACTATTCCTTTACGATCCGTTCATATCCCAGCGCAGATAGGCTTCGATGAACGGATCGATCTGGCCATTGAGCACCGCCTGTACATTGCTCGTTTCTACATTGGTGCGATGATCTTTGACCAGGGTAGACGGATGCAGGTAGTAGGTTCGCATCTGGCTGCCAAAATCCGCCTTGCGGTACTCGCCGCGCAAGCGTAGGCGTTCTTCGTGCTGGCGTTCCAATTCACGTTCGAGCAGCCTGCCGCGCAATACGCGCATCGCGGTTTCGCGGTTTTGGAGTTGCGAGCGTTCATTCTGACATACCACGACGATCCCGGTCGGCAAATGCGTCAGACGCACCGCCGAGTCCGTCGTATTCACCCCCTGACCACCATGACCGCCGCTGCGAAACACATCGACGCGCACATCCTCAGCTGCAATCTCAACCTCGGGTGCATCGTCCACTTCGGGCATCACCTCAATGCGAGCAAACGATGTCTGACGGGTATGTGCTGAGTTGAACGGCGAGAGGCGAATCAGGCGATGTACGCCGGCTTCGGCGCGTGCATAGCCATAGGCATAGGGACCGCGCAGCTCGATCGTCGCGCTCTTGATGCCAGCTTCTTCGCCAGGGCTTTCATCAACAATGTTGGATTTATATCCTCGTGCTTCAGCCCAGCGCAGATACATGCGCATCAGCATCTCCGCCCAATCCTGGGCGTCGGTACCGCCCATACCCGCCTGGATCGAGACAAACGCGTCGCGGTCATCGTATTTGCCGCTCAGCAGCAACGCAAGCTCGCGCTGCTCTAGTTCGGCACGTATCGCATTGGACTCTGCGTTGATCTCATCGCGCAATGAATCGTCTTCTTCGGCGATCGCAATGTCAACGAACTCTGCCAGATGAGCGATGCGTGCATCCAGATTCCGCCACATTTCCAGATCCTGCTTCAGATGCGTGAGGCGCTGCATCACGCTCTGGGCTTCGCGCTGGTCATTCCACAACTGCGGATCGGCGGAACGCTGCTCAAGCGCTTCTATCTCCTGCTGCCTGGTCTGGAGGTCAAAGATGCCCCCGTATCGCGTCAAAACGCACTCGCAAGGCTTCTAGATCGCCATAAAGATCGCGCATCATAGTATATATCTCCTCTAGTGTGTTTTTCCAGGAGGTCATAGTACCATAACTGGTGAGTGCGTGCCAATAAAAATATGATTGACAAAACCCGTGTCCAGGCTATAATGAAAATAGCGGTTTTAAAGCCCCAACAAGGCATAAAACGACAAGACATCGTCCGTAATAGTGTCGGAGAAATCACTTGGTGTAAAGCATGCTGTCGATGTGGCGTAAGGGAGTAGGATCATGGTGCGACAAGGTAAGACGGGACTGGTTCAAATAGGCGCTATCAGCTTATTATTAGGGATTTTGTTGGGCATTTGGCTTATTCCCTATGTATTGCACGCCGATGAAGAGGCGCTTTACTTCGATGCAACCGGACACAATCTTACGAATGCGCAGGGTTTTCTGAATTTCTGGCGTGCGCATGACGGCGAGCGCCTTTTAGGCGCACCCGTTACCGAAGTAGTGACTGAAAACGGCATGTTGGTGCAATATTTCGAGCGGGGGCGCCTCGAACTCCATGCCGAGGTTGATGGTATGCCGATTATGCGCGGGCGGGTTGGCGCCGAATATGCGGAAGCCTTGTGGCGCACCTTTAAAGCTCCCGCGCTGCACATTGTCGGATCATCAGCCCGAACGTTCGAAATCACCGGGCATACCCTGAATGAGCCGTTTCTCGATTTCTGGGAACAAAACGGCGGCGTCGAGGCGTTGGGCTATCCGGTCAGCGAACCTCTGTGGGAATACATTGGCAACCGGGTGTTGCTGGTGCAATACTTTGAACGTGTGCGCCTTGAATACCAACCGCTGGGTAACGACACGCTCGGCGAGATTCATATTAGCGACTTGGGTCGTGACCTGGCGCTGATGCGCGGCTTCGACACCACCCCTGTCGAACCAATTGAATATATGACTGCTGAGTATGAATCCGCTGCTGCAACTGACGATGATGTGCGCCGAGTCATCATTCCCGCTGAACAAAAAACGGCTGCTGTTGCTGTAGCATCAACCGGCGGCAAACATATTGTCGTCGATCTGAGCGATCAATGGCTATATGCCTTCGTCAGCGATACGCTCGTGTTTGATGCTCCGGTAGCAACCGGAAAAGATGGCTTCAATACCCCAACCGGCAACTTCGCTGTCTATGCCAAGCTGCGTTCTCAGACGATGAGTGGGACGTTGGGCGGTGAGTCCTACTATGTCCCGGATGTACCCCATGTGATGTACATCAACGGCGGCGTCGCTCTCCACGGCGCCTACTGGCATAACCAATTCGGCACCGGCGTGCGCCTGAGCCACGGCTGCATCAATCTTCCGCTTGACTCTGCATCCTGGTTGTACGAATGGGCGTCGATGGGCACTCCGGTGAGCGTTCAGCATTGACGGTGCGCATATTTGCCAGATCAGCCCATAAGCGCGAAAATGCCGAAAATCACAACGAGGATTGTCAGAAAGGCTGTGATCAGCAGAAAGATTACCCGTTCCCAATTGAGGAAACGCCAGTCGGGGGGGATAACATTCTCAAATCCATAGATTGAGAGACGATACAGCCCTCGTTCATCGGCTTCGGCTTCATCATAGTCGCCCAAATCGAACACGATATCCGACAGTGGGATAAAGCTGATCGTGACTTCGCTCAGCGCAACGCGACTGGTTTCGCTGGTCGCCGATTGGGCTTCGGCGACGAGATCACCGAGGATGGGTATGAGCAGCCATTCGGTGCGAAAGCCATTATCTGCACGCTCGCAATAGATCTGTTCGGCTTTGCAAGTACGCTGCAACCAGGCTTCATCCAGGTTCGGCAAATCATCGCGAGCCTCCCGCACTTGCGCCGTGCGTCGCCAATGAAACGCCTTCCGCTGGGTCAACCTGCCAACGCCATCGCAGCGTTCGCAGACAAACCCGCCCCGACCATCGCAATCAGGACACGGGACAAGCACCTTTTCGGTGCGGCGCTTCTTGGGCTTGCCGGAGCCTTCAACGCTGTCGTTGGCGTCAAGCTGCTGCGCCGTTTGCGGCATAGAGCTCCGTTGCTGACCTTGCTGCGATGGATCGCGCTTAGCCTGTGCATATGCGCTGCTTGCTTCAATCTCACGAACCACGGTAATGCGTTGGCGGCCTTGGCAGCGCGGACATACCGTTAGCCCTTTGCCATCACACTTCGGGCACGCAATAACACGCGTTGATCCCGGTATGTTGACCTCTTCGCCCGGCTCATCATTGAACTCATCTGCTTGCGGCAACGTAACTTGCCAACGGTCCATCTCTGGTCGCGGTGTGAATGCCGCGGCTTTATAATCAGGCGTCTCGCGCAATTCTGGAAGTTCGCGCTGCTCGTAGAGGACCTTGAGGTGATAGAAGTAGACGTTCCGGCTCTGCACTTTGTGCAAGCGCGCCAGACGCCCCAGCATCCGACGGCGCAGCCACACCTGGCTGGACCACTCGTCAAGCAAGCGTGTTATGGTTGTCTCCTGACGCAACTCTTCGGCCCGTTGGCGGGCGCGTTCGATCGGCTCGCGCACGAGGTCGGCGCCCAGCGCCGGCTCGACCATATCGCTAACCAGACCATGCGATTCGTACGTCGAATGGCCTGTAATAGTCAATGGCGTCGCCTGCTGCGACGCCATCTGGGTTTGTAGCTGGTGCCGTTCAAGAATGTGTTCCAATTCGTCTACAGCCGATCGAGCCGAAGAATAGCGCTTCGCCGGATCCACCGCGAGCATAGTCTGAATAACTCGGTCGACATCAATAGGCAGACCTTTGATCCCGCGTTGGCGCAGCGGTATTGGGGGTTGCGCCTTAAATGAGCGATCCGCAAGATCGGGAGGTTCGTCCCAGGGAAGTTCGCCGCTGAGCATATTGTAGAGCACAATGCCGAGGCTGTAGATGTCTGAGAGATGGGTCACTGCCGTCGCCGATTTGATATGCTCAGGCGAGAGAAAGCCGGGCGTTCCCATAATCGCGCTCGTCACGGTAATCGACTGAGCCGGATCGCGCGCGATGCCAAAATCTGTCAGCAGCGCGCGTCGTCGGCTCGATTGCTCGATCAAGATGTTGCCTGGCGACACGTCCCGATGAATGACGCCAACACGGTGTGCATAGTCAAGCGCATCGGCGATCTGGCGGAAAATATTGATAGCATCGGCCAGCGACAAATTTTGCTGGCGCTCCAGGAGTTGGCGCAAAGACACGCCGGGAATGTATTCGAGAATTGTGCAGGATAAGCGGTCGTACTGGCCATAGTCGTAGACTTGAACGATGCAGGGGTGGGTTAAGCGGCTTGCCAGGTTAGCTTCGCGCATGAACCGCTGGATAGTTTCATTGTCATGCGACATCAATATTTTGATTGCGACCTGGCGCTTTTCCAGGTGGATATGGCGAGCAAGCCAGACTTCGCTGGCGCCGCCGCGTCCAATTTCGCGTTCGAGGGCGTAATTGCCGATACGCTGCGGTAGATTCTGCATCTTGCATGCCGCTTGAAACAAGCCGATATCCAGTGGTGAGCGTTGTTCCAACGCTATATATGTTTTCCTGCGCCTAGAATGAGAATTATACCACGCCAATGTCAGTTTGGGTTGTTGGTTGGTTGGGTGCTTCCAAATGGCGGAGACGTAAAAATCGTCGCGTTGGGCGACGATTTTTACGTCTCTTTGGCGCTCTGAGAGACAGATCTTGCTTCCGGTCTTTCAAACTACGCTTTATAGCCATGCGGATGGCTTTGATGCCATTCCCAGGCGCTGCGCATAATATCCTCGATATTCGCAAAACGCGGCTGCCAGCCGAGTTCTCGGCGGATCGTTTCTGATGAGGCAATCAGTGTGGCCGGGTCTCCAGGGCGCCGCGGGCCGATCACGGAAGGGATAGGATGGCCGGTCACGCGCCGCGCCGTTTCAATGACTTCCAGCACCGAGAAGCCTCGTCCGTTGCCCAGATTGTACTTGCGACTGCCCAGGCGATCCAGCGCCTCCATAGCCAGAATGTGCGCCCGCGCCAGATCGATGACGTGAATATAATCGCGCACGCATGTGCCGTCGGGGGTTGGATAATCATTCCCGTAGATCGTGATATGCGGGCGCTGTTCCAGCGCAACCTGCAACACAAGCGGGATCAAATGCGTCTCCGGGTCGTGATCCTCGCCACGATCCGGCGTATTGCCGCAGGCATTGAAATAGCGCAAGCACGCATAGCGCAAACCATACAGCCGCTCAAACCAATGCAGCATACGTTCAATGAAAAATTTTGATTCGCCGTAGGGAGAACCCGGCACAATGCGCTCATTCTCATCAATCGGCATCCGCTCAGGATCATCAAATAGGTTGGCTGTAGATGAGAGAATGAAGCGCTTGACGCCATGGGCTATGGCTTGCTCTAGCAGATTGGCTGCGTTGGTCAGGTTGTCGCGCAAATAGAGCAGTGGCTTTTGCATACTCTCGCCCACCAGCGTATACGACGCAAAGTGCATAATACCGTCGATGTACGGATGTTCGTCGAACAGGCGCTTCACCGCGTCGCGATCGGCGAGATCGCCCTCAACGAAGATCGCCTGTGGATGCACAGCCTCCGCGTGGCCTTGATAGAGATTGTCGAAGACAATTACCTCATGCCCGGCCTGGATCAATTCCGCCGTCGTAATGCTGCCGATGTAGCCAGCGCCGCCGGTGACTAGAATGTTCACAATGCAGATCTCCTGGTTGGATCATACGTCGAAATCGTTGTTATTCGGGCGGACGATGCATGACACGCCCATTGCACCACAAGCAGCATATGTCAGTTGATTGACGTTAGGGTGAATGCGCAGATAACAGATTATTCAGCGTTCTCAGGATGCTCATCAGAGTCGATTTGCTCTGGCGCTCCATCGGCTTCGCTGGCTTCATCCGACGTTGTCTGTTCGTCAGATGTCATTTGCTCATCAGCAAGCGTTTCCGCCGGCGCAGGTTGGGCTGCCGGCGCAAGTTTTGGCGTCGCAGCGGCATCCAACGTGTACATAGCCTGGATCTGATCGCGATGTAAGCACACAAAACGTCGCGTCACCGGTTGTCCGCCAACCAGCGGGAAAATCTGCGCGTCGCTGAGTGGAATAAAGTCATCCGTCAATTGATCTAACATCTGCCCAAGATCAAGGTCAGGACGTTTGTGGAGGCTAGCGCGCAATGCAAACGCCAGCGTAAAAAACATCATCGACTGGCTATTGCGTGCCAGCGTAGCGTTGGGTTGATAGTCTTCGGGCGGCTCAGGCTCTTCCAGCGTGGCCACCAGTAATGCTCGTCCCCAATCAACCAGCATCTGCGGCACGCGTTGTATCTGGTTTGGGCGACTCTGCGGTGCGATCGTGGTGTCGTAGAGGGTGATGTAGCGATGCAACCGGCTGTTGAGCGCATCGCTGACCCTACGATAAAGCGGCAGGTCATAGCTGCCGATAATCAGCAGTCCATCGGTGTAAATTTCGACCCGAAAAGTATACATACTATAACCCAAGCGAATGGAGCGTTTCCCAGAAATCAGGATAGCTAACTGCAACTGCATCAGCTTCCTGTATGGCGGTTTCACCGCGCGCAACCAGCGATGCAACTGCCCATGCCATCGCCAATCGATGATCGCCGTAGCTGTGAACGACGGCGCCCCGCAGACCTGAATCGGCATTCCCGGTCAACGTCATCCCATCAGCAGTTGGTTCAATGCGTACGCCCAATGCGCGCAAACTTTCAACGACGGTGGCGATACGGTCGGTCTCCTTGGCCCGCAACTCTTGCGCGTCTCGGATAACGGTCTCGCCCTCGGCGCAGGCTGCCGCCACGGCCAGTACGGGAAGTTCATCGATGAGGCGCGGTATGAGCGCACCACCGATCTCGCTGCCGCGCAACTGTGACGAGCGGACGATCACGTCGCCCACCGGCTCGTTTCCCTCCACTCGCTCGTTGGCAACCTCGATGCGCGCCCCCATCGCGCGCAAAACATCCAGCGCGCCGGTACGCGTCGGGTTGAGGCACACGCCTGGCGTGACCATCTCGGCATCGGGATGAATAGCCGCTGCGACCCACCAAAAGGCGGCCGAGGAGGGATCGCCAGGAACGCGCAGCGACAAAGCCTGAGGTGTTCTCAGCTCCGATAGCGGATTGAGCATAATCGTAGTTTCGGACGTTTGCACATCAATCCCCATCGCGCGCATCATACGTTCGGTATGATCGCGCGAGTCGATGCGACCTGTAAGATTCAGCGGACTGGCGCCGTTCAGCGCGGCCAGCAACAGCGCCGATTTTACCTGAGCGCTCGCAATCGGCAATTCATATGATCCGCCTTGAAGATCGACCCCGCGAACAGCCAGCGGCGCTCGATCACCGTTGGCGCATCCATCGATCCAGGCTCCCAGCGCGCGCAACGGTTCGGTAATCCGTCGTTGCGGACGCGATCGTAGTGATGCATCGCCGCTCAAAACGGTAAAGAACGGCTGACCGGACAACAAACCGGCCAGTAAGCGCAGCGTTGTGCCGCTATTGCCACAGTCAAGCACTTCGGACGGCTCACATAAGCCTTTCCGACCGGCTCCAACCACCCGCACTGTCGTACCTTGACGCTCGATATTGACGCCCAGAGCGCGAACACAGCTTATGGTGCTGAGACAATCGGCGCCGATCAGGAAATTGGTTATCTCGGCGACGCCATGAGCAACGGCATTCAGAATGATTGAACGATGTGAAATCGATTTATCGCCTGGGAGGGTGACGATGCCGCGCAGGCGACGTGGCGGCATCAATGTAATAGTGGTCATAGCTTCGGCTATTATTCTTTCGGAGAAGTGATCAACCGATATCCAAAGCCGCGTTGCGTGATCAGATAACGTGGATTGGTCGGTTCCGGCTCGATACGTTGGCGAAGCCGGTATATCAGGGCGTCAATGGCGTTGTAATCAAAGACTTCATAATCCCAAACCACTTCGGCAATATCGTTTTTGCTCACGATCTGACCGGTACGTTGATACAACAGTTCGAGCAGTTGAAACTCCTTAACCGTCAACGGCGGTTGGAGCAACTCTCCTTTGATGTATACAGCTTTTGCATAACTGTCAACAACCAGTTCTTCGCGCTCGCGGGCTTGTTCTTGTTCACGCACCGCGCGTAATACCTCTGGCGGCAGTGCTCCCTTGACAGTGGCTTCCGGATCTTGGAATGTGATTACTGTGTCTGCGATAATGATTTGATCCTGATGATGCAGCAAACAGCCGTCTTGTATCCGTTCGCCGTTGACGTAGGTTCCATTCGTGCTTTCTAGGTCGTAAATGGAGAAGCCGTTTTCATCGTGATCGAGGCGCGCATGGCGTCGCGACGCCAGCGAATGAGCGATGATAATGTCATTCGCTCCATCGCGTCCGATAGAAATGGCGTCTTTATCCCACTCCATCTCATAAACGGAGCCGTCTGATCGCCGAATTACCAATTTCGGAGCAATTGCGGGCCGCATATCAATAAGCCCTCCGAGCTGCCTTCCAACCGAGCGAGGCTTTGAAACGAAGCGTACCATGTGGTAAAATCGCTGTAGTTTCCCTCGATTATACCATCAGGGCAGTAAAAATACCACTACAGTATGCCCTGTTTCGCACTGTCTTTAGGAGCTAGATCTTGACACAGCTCGTTGGACGTCGGCTTGGTCGCTACGAGATCCAGCAAGAGGTTGGGCGTGGCGGGATGGCTCGAGTCTATCGCGCTATTGATCCGCGCCTTCAACGTCCTGTCGCAGTAAAGGTGCTTGCCCCGCAACTTAGCCTTGATCCTGAATATCTCCAACGCTTCGAGCGGGAAGCTCGCATGGCGGCGAGTCTGGATCATCCGGCTATTATGACGATTTATGATATTGGCGAGCAAGACGGGTTGCATTATATTGCGATGGAATTCATCAGCGGGCGTTCGCTGCATCTCATTCTGGAGGAACGAGGCGCACTCGGATTGAGCTATGCGATCGGCATTCTGGATCCGCTGGGCAAGGCGCTGGATTACGCCCATTCTCAGGGAGCGGTGCATCGCGATGTGAAACCGCACAATGTTATGATCGATGTCGGCGGTCGGGTGCTGCTCACCGATTTTGGCATCGCGCAGCCAACTGATGCCGATAGCGAGCGGCTGACGCGTACCGGCATTTTTATGGGAACGCCGGAGTATATCTCGCCTGAGCAAGCCGAGGGAAAACGGTTGGACGGGCGCAGCGATCTCTATTCGTTGGGCATCGTCGCCTACGAAATCATTACCGGGCAAGTGCCGTTCTCAGGCGCAACGCCGCAGTTGATCGTCGCGCACGCTCAGAATGTGCCGCCGCCGCCTAGCCACATTGATCCGAGTCTTCCAGCCGAACTCGATGTTGTGTTGGAACGCGCGTTGGCGAAATTTCCTCTGGAACGCTTCCGCGACGGCAGCGCGCTTGTTGAGGCATTGCGTAGCATAGCCAGGCGTTATGGTATTGCGTCCGCAACCCCTTCAAGCATTGCGGAGCTTGCCACGCCACAGCAATCTTCGGCTGGTCAGGCTACCCGGCTGATCAATCGGGGGCGCACTCCTGTGGCGTCTCATCCGCTCAAAAGCCCTTCTGCGCCGCCTTCCGCGCCGTCGCGCCCGGGCGCGGTGGCGCCTCCCGCCGCACCGCCGCGCCCGCCCGCGGTGTCGTCGCCAGCAATGCAATCACCACAACCGGCGCCGGTTGCACCGCAAGCTGGCGGCAACTCCAGCAATCAATCGTTCCTGGGCAAGTTGTGGCTGCCATTGATGGGAGCGTTGTTTGTGGCGCTGGCGTTGATTGTATTTCAGACGATGGCCAGCGGCCCTGACAATCAATCAGACAGACCTCCATTGCCGCCGCTTCCCACGCCGGGATTGCCTACGCCAGGCTTTGCCGCCACGTTACCCTTGCCTGCGGCGTCGCCGACAACAGCGGCCACAATGTCACCTTTGCCGATTGCGACGACCGCAACTGGTATGCCGGTCCCTACCGAGTCGACGCTTACAAGAACCATCATTAATACGCCCTCGGCGACGCAGATGCCAGCGCTCAGCCCGACATCTGCGCCCTTGCCGCCAACCATTGCGGCAACTGCAACGCCTGCGGATATTGCAACTTCGCCGCCGGAGTTGCCCACGCCCACGGCGACGCCATCGCTTGCTCCTCCTAAACCGACCGCAACCGCAACGGTTGAACCTTCTCCGACTGCACTTTTAGGACCGCCAACTATTGTGACCCCACTGATTCCTGAGTCGACCAACAGCAACGATGAGCCGGGAGCGCCCGAGTCGCCGACCGACACAGCCGATCTGCAACAATGAAATGTAAAGCTATACGCGAATATTGCTCCAAACGCGAAAAATTTTTCAGTGTACGGACGCATCTCAACGCACTATGCAGCTCGCATTTGTAATTACAGCCCATTTGCCATATCTGCGCCGCGTTGGGCCTTCGCCATTCGGCGAGGATATGCTTCATACCATGATCGCTCAGTCACTGACGCCCCTTCTCAACGTGCTGAGCGATCTGGCTGCCGCGCGGATCAAGCCACGGCTCGCTCTGGCGATTTCGCCGATTTTGATCGAGCAACTGGCTGATCCGACTGTGCAGAAGCATTTCGTTATCTGGATGGAAGAATGGCTGGCTTCGTATGAACGCGACCTGGATCGCGCCATTGTGCAGAAGGATGATCACCGCGCATATCTTGCTCGTTTTTACATCGAATGGGGTCAAGGCATTCTGCGGAGCTTTGTCGAGCGCTATGATCGCAATATACCGGCGGCGTTGCGTGATCTCTGCACACGCGGTATCGTGGAACCATTGGCCGGAACTGCCACCCATGCCTATCTCCCGCTCCTGGGGCGCGAGGAATCGGTCAGAGCGCAAATTGAACACGGCACATTGCATATTATGCGCCAGTTGGGGCGGCCTCAAGGCTTGTGGCTGCCTGGCTGCGGCTGGCGTCCCGGACTTGAGCAAATCATCGCTGACACCGATCTGCGCTATGCAATCGTCGACCCAAGCAGCCTGCCGCCGGGCGAATCAGCATCAGCGCGCTGGCTCATCCCGTACCGTCTGACCGGTTTGTTCTGCGCTGAAGATATCAGTCATTATATCTGGTCGTCTCGGCTTGGTTATGCGGGCGATCCGATCTATCGCGATTCGGCGGTATCGGACGGGTATCACGCAATTGGTATTGACGGCCCGACGTCGTACGATCCCTATCACGCATTTCGGCGAGCGCAAGAACATACCGTGCATTTTGTCACGTTGCTTGTCGCCCAGTCTGAACAACGTTCTGACCAGACGTTAGCATTAATACCGCTGGACGCGCACATTCTTGGTCAACGTTGGTTCGAGGGCGTCGCCTGGATGCAGGGGGTATTGACGCTTGGTGCCACTCACCCGAAGTTAACGCTGACTACTCCGGGCGAATATCTACGTCACAATAGCCCAAAAGCCCAGGCTTCGCTGCAACCGAGTTCGTGGGGAGATGGCGGCGATCATCGAGCCTGGCAAGGATATCGCGCAAAGGAGTATTGGCAGGCGCTCCATCTGGCCGAGGAGCGTTTGATTACCGCAGTACGCCAGCGCCCGAATGCACGCGGTGAATTGGAGCGATTGCTGAATCAAGCCGCCCGCGAGCTGCTTCTTGCGCAGAGCAGCGATTGGCCCGAGCTTCTAAGCGCCGAGACGAATAGCGAGGCTGTTCACGCTTATTGGGCTACCTATCTGGATCGTTGCCACCAGTTGTGTGATCATGCATTTCGACCCGCACTCGATAACGCTACGCTGATATTGCTGGAGGAATTGGAAGAGTTGGATGGGCCGTTTCCGCATCTGAACTATCGTGTGTTTCAAAGCGATGCGTAAATTACAATGCTGCGGCCAGCTCATCGACAATACGGCGAGCCGCGACGGCAGAGCCGCCGTCAACGGGAGAAGCCGCCGCAATGGGTCGCCCAATAACGAGGTAATCCGCTCCGGCGCGCACTGCCTCGGCAGGTGTCATAACACGTTGCTGATCGCCTGCTGTCGCCCAGGATGGGCGTATGCCCGGAGTTACGACCAGAAAGTCTCTGCCACAGGCACGCTTGATCGCGGCAACCTCATAGGGCGAGGCGACCACGCCATCAAGACCGGCGGCTTGCGCCATACGGGCCAGACGTATCACCTGTGATTCAAGCGAATCAACAACTCCCAATTCCGCGGCTAACATATCCGCATTGATGCTGGTCAACACGGTTACGCCGAGCAACAACGGCGATCGGGAAGCTGCTGTGCGCGCGGCATCAACGGCGGCGCGCAGCATTGTGCTTCCGCCGTCGCAATGCAGAGTCAGCATACGCACATTGTCGCCAAATTGCTGCGCGATCACACGTACTGCACCTGCCACGGTGTTGGGAATATCCTTGAGCTTCAGATCGAGAAACAGTCCGCTGCCTAGGGCGCCGATCGCCTCAACCACTGCTGGCGCGCCAACCGCTGTACAAAGTTCAAGACCAACCTTGAAGCCGCCTACCTGATCGCGAACTTCCATCGCTATTGACAACGCCTCTGGCAGCGTCGGCGCATCCAATGCAAGCAGCACGCGCTGCCGCATATCAGTGGGGGGGACATTTGGTGCGCCATAGTCGCTTGTCATAACGGTTCCTTCGACAATCGATGCTTGTTACTCGCCTCCGTCCGAGAATTGCTATGCAGCCGGTGATTGATCTCGCGAACTAGCGCGGGACCTTGATAGACCAGCCCGGTATAAACCTGGATGAGGCTGGCCCCGGCGTCAAGCATCGCCTGAGCATCATCGGCGCTGAAAATTCCGCCTACGCCGATGATCGGCATCTGCCCGCCGGTTTCCTGGCTGATGAAGCGCACGATCCGGCGCGATTCTGCAAACAATGGGCGCCCGCTCAAACCACCCGACTCGCGGAGTATTGCAGATGACGTATGATGTAGACCATCACGACTCAGAGTTGTATTAACCGCAATGATACCGCTTACGCCAGTTCTGTCGCACACATCTAGCACTTCCAGAATGGCGTCATTGCTCAAATCCGGTGCAATTTTGACCAGCAGCGGTTTGGCCGGTCCGTCGTACAACTGATTCTGCGCCCAATTTTCTCGTTGTAATTCCCCAAGCAAGAGAGCTAGCTGATCACGATCTTGAAGCGAGCGTAGCCCCGGCGTGTTTGGCGAACTGACATTGATCGCAAAGTAATTGGCGTAGTCGTACAACGCCCGCAATGAGGCGCGATAATCGTCAACCGATTCTTCAAGCGGCGTATTGCGCGATTTGCCCAGACTCACGCCGATGGGGATGGGCAGGCGCGGCAATTCGCTTAGCCGCGCTGCCAGGGCCGATGCTCCGCGGTTGTTGAAGCCCATCCGATTGATCAGCGCATGATCGTCGGTCAGACGGAACAAACGGGGGCGTGGATTGCCCGGCTGCGTATACCATGTGATCGTGCCGATTTCGACAAATCCAAACCCAAGCGCTGCCCATATAGGCAATGCCGCGCCGTCTTTGTCCATTCCCGCTGCCAGCCCCACCGGTCCGGGGAAACGCAATCCAAAGACTGTTCGCGCAAGCGATGGATCATGGGTTGCCCAATATCGGCGCAGCAGCCGCATTATTCCCGGTATGCGTCCTGCCAGCGCCAGCAGCGCTAGCGTCCCCTCATGCGCACGTTCCGGATCATTTTGCAATACTCTAAATAGTATGGGACGAATGAGATATTTGTAGAGCACATGCCTATTCTTTCTGGAACAAGACGTTACTGGAAGGAAGGAGTGCGTTATTGCGTATAGACATTGGGTGCAACATACCCAATGATCACAGTAACGTACACGCCAACGGCATTGGAGGAAATTATACCATTGACACGGCGCAGCGATGTTTGGAAAAATGGATGAATAACGTTGCCGTGATTATGCAAATAATCTCATGTTCTTGACAGACACGGCAAGGCCGGTTTGATCACGCGGGATAATCCGAAACTTGAATCCTAGAACGGCTCCAGTCCCCACTCTGGCAACTCGTCGGCGAAACGCACCAGATCACGGGTACTGCGCAAGCGCTCAACCTTTGCAAGCAGTTGTTTGCGATCAGCATCGCCGGACAACACGGCGCGTTCAAGATATTGGCGCAAGTAGATACGGATCAGCTCAAGATGTTGAGGGGTAAGCGTATCGCCATTAATATGCGCTTCTACAGCTTCCGCCAACGCGCCGGTTTGTTCTTCCATCCAGAATCGCGGCGGTTGGGCGACATCAAACGGGTATGGGTAATCGGCATTGGATACAAAAATCAACGGCCCGATCCGCTCGCCTTGCTGATCTTCCGATCCTATGCTCATATGGGCATCCTCATCAAGACCGTTGGCGCACAAGGTCTAGCTCGTTGTTAATCCAAGCATGTTGTAGAGGCGATCATAGTTAAAATGGCGATCCATCAGTTCGATAAATCGTTGGAGTTTGGTTTCATAGTGCAGCCGCACACGGCCAAACAAACGCTCAGATCGTTCGACCGCCGACAACGTATCGTCGGAGACGAGAATGATCGGCACCTCGCGTTCCTCCGCCAGGTCGAGAATGCGCGTTGTCGGGCGGATGTTGCCTGTCAGTATCAAAACGCTCGTGCTTGTCTCCAATGCCATCAACTGCAAATCGGTGCGATCTCCGCCGGTGATAACAGCCTTGTTTGCGCGCCGCCGGAAGAACGACAGACCGGCTTCTGCCCCCATCGCCCCAACCATCAGCGAGTCGACGATCTTGTTGCACCATTCGCTTTGCCCGATCAATTGACCGCCAAGGTGCTCTTGAAACTCAGTGACGCTGACCCCGCCCAGCATTCGGTCGAAGGGCAGCACGCCGATGACCGGGATGCCACGCTCTTCGAGGAATGGGATCACACGGCTCTCAACAAACTCCAGGTGCGGCTCTTCCACCTGATTTAGCATCACGCCAAGCAGCCGATCTCCGACGTATCGCTGCACCGAGAGGATTGTGTCGATACTCAATATGGAGCGGTAGCGGCTGATTAGAAGCCCCGGCGCTTCGAGTATATCCGTAACTTGATCGGCGGTAAGAGCGACAAGTGCGCCCTCAGCCCAGGTATTTGTGCCTTCTAAAACAACGACATCGCGACCGTGTGCGATGATTTCGTAAGCTTCCTTGACCTTGCGCTCGAATGATGAAGCCTGGCCTCGCAAGATTGACTCGGCGACGCTCGGTGTGATCAACACCGGCGAGATGTGCTCCAGCGCCGCTTCCAGGCCCAGCGTCTCGCGAATAAACGCCGAGTCTTCGTCAATCGTGGCGTCGGGAGTGTGCTTTACCGAAACGCTCACCGGTTTCATATACCCAATATTAAAGCCATCGCGGCGCATCCGGTTGAGGACGCCCAAGCAGACGGCGCTTTTTCCAACGAATGTTTCGGTTGATGCGACGTATAATGTAGCCACGGTAGCCTCCCTACAATGCAAGAACTTCCTTGTTGAGCAATAGGGCTCCCCGATAGAATGCTCCAGTGGCCTCCACTATCAGCATGCCCATCGCATCACGTATGCTATGTCGCTGTGGTTGACCACCAGTATGTGCAGTATGTGCGACGAATCCTTGCGGAACCGGCGCGAAAACCGATACGCGATTATTATCTATACTATGCCAGAATGATCCGTGCATCCAACACTATAGCACCTTCACCCTGATTATGCACGACCAGCGGGTTGATATCCATCTCGACAATCTCGGGGAAGTCAGTCACAAGCTGGCTGACGCGCAGAACGACTTCTTCGGCGGCGGCAATGTCAGCTGGCTGTTCGCCGCGCACGCCGCGCAAAAGCGGGAAGGTTTTGATCGAACGAATTTGCTCGGCGACCTCTTGCCGGCTCACCGGTGCCAGGCGAAATGCGACATCGCGCAGCACCTCAACGTAGATGCCGCCCATACCTACAGCGATCAATGGGCCGAACTGCGGATCTCGCTTGATGCCAACCAGCATTTCGCGGCCCTTGCGGACCATCTCTTGCACCAGCACGCCCCAGATGCTTGCATCAGGGCTATATTTTCGGGCGCGGTATTCGATCAGCTCGAAGATGTCGCGCGCGGCGGTTGTATCAGACACGCCGACTTTCACGCCACCGATGTCGCTCTTGTGCAAAATGTCAGGACTGCTGATCTTCATCACCACCGGGAAGCCGATCTCGGCGGCGATCTGCGCGGCTTCGTCGGGTGTGCGCGCCAGGCGACTCTGTGGCAACCGCATACCATATGCCTCGATAACCTCGCGCGCTTCCAACTCGCCCAATTCAACTCGGCGTGATTCGCGCACCTTCTCAAAGAGCTTGCGCACCCGATCACGATCGACATCGAATGTTGCATACTCAGGCGTCGGTTGCTGGCGCCAGTCTCGGTGGTGGGCCATCGCGGCCAACGCCTGTACTGCACGCTCCGGGAATTGATAATTGGGAATACGACGCTGGTTCAGCAGTTCCAGCGCTGAGCCGATGCTGTATGCGCCCATAAAGCTGGTGACAACGGGTTTGTTATGTTTCGCAGCCAGATCGCTGATCACCAGCGCGGTCTGTTCGGTGTCGCTAATTGCCTGCGGAGTGAACAGCACCACCGCGCCGTCAACGCCGGGATCGGCCAGCGCCGCCTCGATCGCCGCCTCGTAGCGATCGCTGCGCGCATCGCCGATCACGTCGATTGGGTTGTAGAAATTCGCACTGGCCGGCAAATGTTTCTTCAAGCATTCAATCGTCTGGGGCGAAAATTCGGCCATTTTCAGCGCACCGCTGCGCTCAATGGCATCGGTTGCGATAATACCCGGTCCGCCGGCGTTCGTTACAATCGCTACCCGATTGCCGGTAATCAGCGGCTGATACGAAAAGGCCATCGCCAGATCGAACAACTCGCCCATCGTGCGAGCGCGTAAGATTCCGCTCTGGGCAAAAGCGGCTTCGTAGGCGCTTTCGCTGCCGGCCAGCGAGCCTGTATGCGAGGAGGCGGCGCGGGTGCCAGCAACAGTGGTGCCGCTTTTCAGCGCCACTACCGGCGTATTCTTCGTCACCTCGCGCGCGGCGGCGATAAACGCCGGGCCATTGCTGATGCCCTCCAGGTAGGCGAGGATGACTTTGCTATGCGGATCGGCGTTCCAGGCACGCAAGAGCGCCACCTCATCAACATCGGACTTGTTGCCCAGACTCACGAAGCGTGAGAACCCGATTCCCTGGGTTTTGCTCCAATCCAGGGTTGCGGTGCAGAGGGCTCCCGATTGCGACATAAAGGCAATCTCGCCATCGTCGGGCATCAATGCAGCAAATGATGCGTTGAGGCGACTGATTGTGTCAATGACGCCAAGGCAATTGGGGCCAACCATCCGCATTCCATAATGTTGCACCTTGGCCAGCAACTGGCGCTCAAGTTCTTTGCCGTGTCCACCAACCTCTTTGAAGCCGGCGGAGATCACGATCAGCCCTCGTATGCCCTTCTGCCCGCACTGGTCAATGACGTCCAATACATATTTCGCCGGAATAACGATCACAGCGAGATCAACCGAATCGGGAACATCGAGGACGCTGGCATATGCAGAAAGATCAAGCACTTCCTGCGCACTTGGGTGGATCGGATAGATGCGGCCTTGGAAGCCGTGTTGAACAATGTTTTTCAGTACCGAATGCCCAAGTCGCGTCGGTTCGGGCGATGCGCCAACGATCGCGACTGATTGGGGAGCAAAGATTTCCTCCAGCATACCTCCTCCTTACGGTCTCTCGCACTATGATACCTGATGCATCGGGGAGATCAACAGGCTATTCCGGATCTGTTCGCAATCATTCCGTGTTTTCAAGCAACATAAGACAGCGGAACGATGTGTTGCGCATTAATCCGACAGAGACCGTCGAACGATCGAATTGGAACGTAGCCGCGAGGAAGACTGAGCATTGAACATTGACATATGCAAGCGCGGCGGCAGTGCCAGCAGCCAATGCTCAAGCGCGCCCAGCGTCGCCAAGACGGCTAGCAATGTCACGCCCACCGTAAATCCGTAGGGAGGCAGGCTTGCCGACCAGAACCAGAGCATAAGAGCGATCAATGTGATGCTGAGAGTCGAAGGCAGAAAAAATGGGTTGGAACGCCGCGGCGTCCAGAATGTTCCCAGGAAGCGGAGATGCCCGGGCAGCCAGTCAAGCGGAAGACTACGTACACCTAGCAGTACGTTAATCTTTGCGCTGTGCAACAACCCCCAAAGCATCACGAAAGTCAGCGGGCCAAAGACATTGCTTGCACCGTGATGCACCACGGCGAGGATCACGATTTCGAGACCGATCGCCAGCTCGTGGTAGAAATGCGTTGCCAGCGCATAACCGAGCCGCGTCCAACCGTACGAATCCGGAGGGCATGCCGAGCGCCAGGGCCCGGCTAGCACTCCGCTGTAGAATGCCAACTCGTGCCAGGCCCAAATCAATATCGCTGCGATGAAAGCACGGTAGACGCCGTCAATGCTGAGGTCGTCGCGCACGGCCCAGAGTTGATAATGCGCGGCCAACACCATTCCTAGGAGCAGTGCCAGCGCTATGCGGCTAGCCCATACGCCCAGTCGATTTAGCCAGAGTAATCCCAGTGTTAGACCACCCCAGAGCGCCAGTGTGACAATCAGCGGGTAGAGATATAACTGCGCCCAGGTGAGGGGGAAAACGGACATAGACAGACCGTTCCAGGCCATGAAAGATTATGACATTCTATACAAAGATACAAGATGGATGGTAACACGCAGGCGCAGGGCTGTCAACACCATCGCAGTATTTAAACGCGCCGGTGCATCAACCAGGCGGCAAGCAGAGCAAGGGCGCAGGCTGCCGCACCGATCAAAAAGGTTTCGCCGATGACTTGCGCAGCCACGTTCGCTAGGAACGATGCCGGATCGCCGCTGGCCAGCGGATCGGACGCGCCCGCCCGACGTAGCGCATCCTGGCGCTGCATTCCCCACAACGTCAACACCGAGACGCCCAGAGTCATACCTATCAGCCGTAAAATGATCACCAGCGCCGATGCGCTTCCGCGTCGTTCTGCATCGACAGCGTTGATTACCGCTGTTGCAACCGGCGCGATCACGAGTCCCAGCCCTATGCCGCTCAATATCAATTCGGCGGTCATCAGTAGATAGCCGCTATCGGCTTGCCATCCGCTCATCAACAGGTAGCCCGCCAACGCCAACAGCAAGCCTCCAATGGTCGGCCAACGCTCGCCGAAGCGGCTGGTCAGCCACCCGCCGGGCAACGCGGCCAGCGCCATCGTCAAGGTAAGCGCTGAGAGCGTCCAGCCGGCCTCCCACGCCGCGCGGCGCAGGATGTCGGGATCGCTCGCGTTAAAGAGCGACAGGCGTGTATTGATGAACAGGGGAACGTTGACGATCGCCAGGGCCAACGCAAAACCGACCAGTGTATTCACGACGCACGCAGCGGCGGCGGCGCGGTCGCGGAACAATGTCAGATCGAGCAGAGGTGCGCGCGAACGTTGCTCGACACGCACGAACGCAGCCAGAGTCGCCAGCGCGGCAATAACCAGCGGTACAGCGTAGGGCGGCGGCCCGATGCGCTCGCCATAGAAGTCAGTCGCGCCGAGTTCTGCGCCTGCCGCCAACCCGACGTTGAGCGCGGTCAGGCTGGCACTGATGAGCAGTGCGCCGGGCCAATCGAACGGGCCGGCGGCGCGCGCCTGGGGCGTCCCGCGCAACGCTCGCCAGGTCAGCGCCAGGGCGATCAGACCGAGCGGGACGTTGATCCAGAATAGCAGCCGCCAGTCATCGAATGCCCGCATTAATACGCCGCCATAGAGATGACCGGTCATCCAGCCCGCCGTATCCACCGCGCCGATAACGCCCAATGCTGGCGCGCGCCGTTCCGGCGGAAAGAGATCACCAACCAGCGCCATCGAAATTGGCACCATCGCCCCCGCGCCAAATGCCTGAACCAGCCGACCAACAATGACAATGTTCAACCCGGATAGTAGCGTTCCGCCGCTGCTCGGTGCAACGGCGACAATGATCGAGCCGGCGATGAAGACGACGAGACAGACGAGATACACCAGCCGCCGTCCGATCAGATCCGACAGGCGGCCCATAAAAGTCATACTCACGGTGTAGGCGAGCAGATAGCCGCTGACCACCCATGCGGCGCGATTCAACTCGGCGTCGATTGATACTCGTAGATCGACCATCATCTTCGGAAGCACCGCCGAGACAATCGTGAGATCGACTGCGCCGAGAAAGATCGCCAGGCAGATCAAGGCCAGCGTGACATTGGGGTTGGTGCGAGGGCCATTGGCGGGGTGAGTTTGGGCGAAGAACAGCATAGTAAAGGTGATGTAACTTTTGCCAAGCGCATGTGCGGACTCAGCGGCTGTCTGAAAATACTGGGCTAGTCTCACAACCGGCGTACCAGTGAACGTCTGAGCGCAATTTCCGGCGAAGCCTTCGACAAGCGTTTTCTGGAAGACTGGCCCAGTCTGCTTTCTGCCCCTTTTCAGACAGGTTCTCAGCGCACTGCGAACGGAGTCGAAAAACGACAGTGGCATACTAGCATAATTTCGGCGGGTTGATAAGCGGAATTGCGCCAGAAATGTCCTGGCCCATTGTGAAGCGCTGCTCGCCAGTCGGCTTCGTTTTTATTTCTTGTGCCAAAAACTACAAAGAGCCGCTTCACATTCTCGAAAAGTCTGCTATAATGACCATAACTTATAGTTCCGTAATTCACAAAGAACTCTATAGCACGTGGCATCGCACTATATCGCAACCACAGCGTAACGTTTTCTTCTGGTTCCGTAGGTTATCACTCAATGTCTTTTCCGGTTTTTTTCGGCAGTTGTTCGGCGACCTAACTGGATTGATCCGCAATCAGGCGGCAGACGCCTGATCTAGTTCGGCTATGACTGATGATGCAATCAGAAACTCCGAAATCTGACCTCGACATCGCGGCACTTCGCGAGCAACTGCAATCGATGCGCGGGCAGCTTTACTGGCGCAGTCTTGACTCGATTGCTGATACCGATACCTTCCGTGCGTTCGTTGACCGCGAGTTCCCGCATGGCGCGTCGGAACTGAACGACCCCGTCAGTCGGCGCACTTTCCTCAAACTGATGGGCGCTTCCATAGCGCTGGCGGGATTGACCGGCTGCATTCGCCAGCCCCAGGAGCGTATCGCGCCGTATACCCAGGCGCCGCCGGAAATGGCCCCCGGCGTGCCGTTGTTCTACGCCACTGCGCTGAATTTTGGCGGGTTTGCGTCGGGCGTGCTGGTGCGCAGCAACGATGGTCGGCCCACAAAAGTGGAAGGCAATCCAAACCATCCGGCGAGTCTGGGCGCCACCGATATCTTCGCCCAAGCTGAGATTCTGTCGCTCTACGACCCGGATCGCTCGCAAGTGGTTCTGGATAACGGGACGATCAGCACCTGGGATCTCTTCTTGCAGGCGCTCACTCCTGTGCTTGGCGTTCAACGAACGATCAATGGCGCGGGGCTGCGCATCCTGAGCCAGACTGTTACCTCACCGACGCTGGCAAGTCAGATTCAAGCAGTGCTGGAGGCATATCCGGAAGCGAAATGGTATCAGTATGAGCCGGTCAGCCGTGACCATAGCCGCGCCGGGGCCAGACTGGCGTTCGGTGAGGTTGTGGAGACGCGCTATGCTTTTGACAAAGCTAAGGTCATCCTCGCACTCGACGCCGATTTCCTGGCCGACGGGCCTGGTCATGTACGCTATGAGCGCGAATTTGCCGATGGTCGCCGGGTGCGCGCCAACCGGAGGGAAATGAACCGGCTGTATGTGATCGAGCCGGCGCCGACGATTACCGGCATAACGGCCGATCATCGACTGCCGTTGCAATCCAGCCGGATCGAGGCGGCAGTGCGTTTCATCGCTCGTGAACTGGGCGTACCGGACGTGGCTGAATCTGCCGAGACGCCGCACGAGGAATGGCTGGCCGCATTGGCGCGCGATCTACGCGCTAATCCGGGTGCGAGCCTGGTTGTTGCGGGCGAAAGCCAGCCGCCAATTGTGCATGCTCTGGTGCACGCGATCAACGCCGAGCTTGACAACATTGGGGTAACGGTCGAATACACCGACCCGGTTGAGGCAAATCCGGTTGACCAGATGGTACGCTTTGCCGATCTAATCGCCGAAATGCGCTCCGGCCAGATCGACGTGCTGGTCGTTCTCGGCGGCAATCCGGTCTATGACGCCCCCGCCAATCTCAACTTCGCCGAGGCGTTTGCGCAAGTCAAGTTGCGCATTGTGTGGGGCGCCTATGATGACGAGACCGCCGCGCGGGCCAACTGGCACATCCCGGCGGCGCATGACCTGGAGTCCTGGAGCGACCTGCGCTCCTACGACGGCACAGTCAGCATTGTGCAACCATTGATACTGCCGTTGTACGAAGGCAAATCGGCCCACGAGGTTGTCGCCGCCTTGCAGGGACGTACAACAGTTACGGGTTACGATCTGGTGTTGGAACACTGGCGCGACCGTAGTTCGACCGACGATTTCGATACGTTCTGGCGCAAGGCCTTGCACGACGGCGTCGTCCCGGACACGCGCTTCGAACCAAAGCCGGTGAAGCTGCAAACCGGCTTTGGCGCTCAGCTGCCGACAGCGCCGCCGACTGGTTTGGAAATCGTGTTCCAGACTGATCCCACGATCTGGGATGGTCGCTATACGAACAACGGCTGGCTGCAAGAACTGCCCAAGCCGATCACCAAACTTACATGGGACAATGCTGCTCTGGTTGGCCCGTCCACCGCCGAACGATTGGGACTGCGCAACGAGGATGTCGTCGAGCTACGCCTGGATGGGCGCTCGGTGCTGGCTCCGATCTGGATTACGCCGGGCGTTGCGCCGGATACGGTCGCCGTACAGTTCGGCTACGGCCGTTCACACACGGGGCGCGTTGGTGAAGGCGCAGGATTTAATGCCTATGCATTGCGCACCAGCACGCAACCCTGGTTTGCCGGCAATCTGGAAGTTGTATCGACAGGCAATCGCTATCAACTAGTCTCGACGCAGGATCACGGCTCGATGGAAGGGCGCGATATTGTGCGCGTCGGCGAGTTCGCGGAGTTCCGCGAAGATCCGAGCTACCTGTTCAAAGAGATCTACCTTGAAGAATACGGCGCCGAGAAAAAAGAATACGACTCGTTGATGTCCGACTTCACCTATACGGAAAACGCCTGGGGTATGACCATCGATTTGAATGTCTGCACCGGGTGTAATGCCTGCACCGTTGCATGTCAGGCCGAGAACAACATCCCGATCGTAGGCAAAAGCGAAGTTGGCGTCGGGCGCGAAATGCACTGGATCAGAATCGACCGCTATTTCGCGGGTGACAATCTCGACAATCCGGCGACTTACGTGCAGCCGATGGCCTGTGTGCACTGCGAAAAGGCGCCGTGTGAACTTGTATGCCCGGTTGCGGCGACTAACCATGACCACGAGGGCATCAACAATATGGTCTACAACCGTTGCGTCGGGACCAAATATTGTTCGAACAACTGCCCATACAAAGTGCGTCGGTTCAATTTCTTGCAATACGTCGATACGACTACGGAAAGCTTGAAACTGATGCGCAATCCTGAAGTTACCGTGCGCAACCGCGGCGTGATGGAAAAGTGTACATACTGCATCCAGCGAATCAGCGCTGTGCGGATCGCGTCGAAAAAGGAAGGCAACCGACCGATACGCGACGGTGAGGTGGTGACGGCGTGTCAACAGGTTTGCCCGACTCAGGCGATTGCTTTTGGTGACACGAAAAACCCGGAGAGTCAGGTCGCGAAGATCAAGACCGAGCCGCTGAACTACACGCTGCTTGATGAGCTAAACACCATTCCGCGCACGAGCTACCTGGCGCGGCTGCGCAATCCAAACCCGGAGCTTGAGGGACAGGGTGAATGAGATGGCAAAGATGCAGGAACCGCGGCACCATCGATCATTCAGCATAACGCGCTTGATTCGCTACGGCTGGGTCGCGTTGAGTTTGCTCTTGGTGGCGTGCCATGTTGATATGTACGATCAGCCGCGCTATGAACCCTACGAATACAGCGCTTTCTTCGCCGACGGGCGGTCGTCGCGTCCGCCAATCCCCAACACCGTCGCGGTTGGCCAGTTTCAGGATGATCCGCACTTTCTCACCGGCATGATCGATGATCAATTCGCTACAACGCTGCCGTTTCCGCTCACCGCCGACGTGATGGAACGTGGTCGCCAGCAATACAACGCATTTTGCATGTCCTGCCATGGTCTGGTCGGCGACGGCGATGGTCTGATCGCCCAGCGTGGCCCGCTTGTCGTCACCAGTTTTCACAGTGAGCGTCTGCGTAATGTCGAGGTCGGCTACATATTTGATGTGATTACCAATGGCCTTGGGCGTATGTATAGCCATGCTGCGCGCATTCCGCCTGAAGATCGCTGGGCGATTACGGCCTATGTGCGGGCGCTTCAGTTGAGCCAGGATGCCACGCTTGATGACCTGTCGCCTGAAGAACGCGAACGGCTTGTCGGCACGGAATCAGAGGAGCAATAACGTAGATGTCACGCGTTCAATGCGCGGAGCGGAGTTCTTCGTATGGCGCAGATATTTAAGCCGAATGCCAATGCCATTATACGGGTCAGCATTATCACCGGGATTCTGCTGATCATCGGGATCATCCTGACTATGGTCGCGATATATCGTTCGACGTATTACACCGAGGTTGGAGTGGCAAAGGCGCAATCCGTGCCCTTCAGTCACAAACACCACGTCAGTGAGTTGAAGATCGACTGCCGTTATTGCCATGCCACGGTCGAACGTGCGGCGTTCGCCGGCATCCCAACAACCGACACGTGTATGTCCTGCCACTCGCAAATCTGGCTCAACAGCCCATTGCTTGAGACCGTGCGCGAGAGCTATCGAACTGGCGAGCCAGTGCAATGGAGCCGCATCTATGATTTGCCCGACTTCGTCTATTTTAACCATAGCATTCATGTCAACAAAGGCGTCGGTTGCAACGTCTGTCACGGTCAGGTCGATCAAATGCAGCTTGTCTCGCAAGCGCAGCCGCTCTATATGGGCTGGTGTCTGGATTGCCATCGCAACCCGGAGCAGTACGTTCGCCCTCGCGAAGAAGTATTCAATATGGAATGGGCGCCGCCCGAAAATCAGTTGGAAATGGGACGCCGGCTGGTGCAAGAGTATGAGATCAAGGTGGAGAATCTGTCCGATTGCTACATCTGCCATCGCTAATAGAAGCACAATATGACGATTGATCCGGCTGAAACATGATTTTCGTCGATGAGGCTGACGCTCGTCACAGCTTGTGGAAAAGCAGTACACGCTATGCAAACCGTAAACGAAAACGATCAACACGAACAAAGCGCACACGACGACGAGATACATCACGAGACACAAGATGCTAAAGTCACACCGTTGATCTGGTCCGGCGTAACTCTGGTCTTGGTCAGCGTCTTTGCATTTGCGTTCATCGCAGGGATTATGATCTTTCTGGGTCGTGGTGATGCCGCCCCCAGCGCGCTGACCGGCGCACCGCCCGTTGCAGCGCCGACCCGCCTGCCGCCCGAACCATTGCTGCAGCAGGAGCCAGTGGCTGATGGCGACCGGATTATCGCCGAACAACAGGCCGTGCTGAACAGCTACGGCTGGGTCGATCAGTTTGCCGGGAAGGTGCATATACCTATCGAACGGGCGATGGAGCTTGTCGTTGAACAAGGCGTAGAAGCTTCGCAAGCGACCGACGCTACGCCGAGGCCGCAACCATAAGATTGCCTGACTGGCCCCGGCCAATTACGAGATTGACGTATGAAGCCAATGCCGCCCATCACAATACGAATATGGCGCCGCCTCAGCCTGATGGCTTTGCTTGCACTGTGCGTGATCGCATTGACGCCCGCGGCGCCAATTCGAGCGCAGGATGAGCAACCCGACCCCGTACGCGACGTTGGGTTTGACCAGTTGCTTGATCAGTCCGTTCCGTTGGATGCGCTATTCACGGATGAAGAAGGGCGAACCATTCCGCTGCGCGACTTCTTTGGCGAGAAGCCGGTCGTTCTGGCGCTTGGATACTACGAATGCCCGATGCTCTGCTCCCTTGTGCGCGAGGGTATGCTTCAGAGCTTCAGCCAGCTCGATTTCACCGTTGGCGATGAGTTTGAAGTCGTCAATGTGAGCATCGATCCGGGAGAGACGCCGATGATCGCCGCTGCGCAGAAAGCGATCTACGTCGAGCGCTATGGACGACCCGGCGGAGGAGACGGCTGGCATTTCCTGACCGGCGACCAGGAAGCGATTGACCGGTTGGCGAGCGCGGTCGGCTTCCGCTATGTGTATGACGCTGAGATTGACCAGTACGCCCATCCCAGCGGCATCATCGTGCTGACGCCGCTGGGCAAGATCGCACGCTATTTTTATGGCATAGAGTTTGATCTGAAAGACTTGCGCCTGGGTCTGGTAGAGGCTTCGGAAAACAAGATTGGTACGCCGGTCGATCAATTTCTGCTGTTGTGCTATCACTACGACCCGGCGACAGGAACCTATACTGGCCTTATTATGACGATCACCCGTGTGGTCGGCGCGCTTACCATTCTGATTTTAGGCGGCGCGCTGTTTATGCTGAATCGCCGTCATCGCCGGGGGATTGCGGGAACTGCTGGTTAACGAATTCCATACTTCCAGATACGTATAGGAAACGCCTATGTGGGGATTTCCATTATTTCCCGAACAAGCCTCAACCGTTGCCGGACAGATTGACCTGCTCTATTTTGCGCTGGTTGGATTAAGCCTGATTTTTGCCGGCATACTGCCGTTTGTTGTGCTCTACCTGATTGTTCGGTATCACCGCAGTATGAAGGCCGATCGCTCCAACCCAATCAACAGTAGCTTGAAACTGGAACTGACCTGGTCGATCATTCCGTTCATCCTGTCGATGGGCGTCTTTTTCTGGTCTACATTTCTCTTTTTTCAGATAAACGCAGACCCAGACGATCCTCTCGAAATTTATGTGATCGGCAAACAATGGATGTGGCATTTGCAGCATCCCAACGGCAAGCGTGAGAACAACGAATTGCACGTGCCCGTAGGTCAGCCGATCAAGCTGATTATGACATCGCAAGACGTGATCCACAGCTTCTACATTCCGGCGTTTCGGCTCAAGAAGGACGTTGTGCCCGGTCGTTACACCACAATGTGGTTCGAGCCGACCAAAACCGGCGAGTATCACCTGTTCTGCGCCGAGTATTGCGGCACTGAGCACTCGGCGATGATCGGGCGTGTGGTGGTGCTGCCGCTGCCCGACTATCAACGCTGGCTGACGACCGAAGAACCGGCTATCTTGCCGGATGGCTCGACGATCTCCACAGGCGTAAGCAGCGACTCCGGCGGGTCGATGGCCGAAATCGGGGCGCAAGTCTTCCAGCAGCAGGGCTGTGTCAGTTGTCACCGTACCGATTCGGCGGCGCGCGCGCCTGTACTCAACAACATCTTTGGCAAACCGACTTCGCTTGCCAGCGGCGAGACGCTAACGGTTGATGAGGAGTATCTGCGCGAGTCGATCCTACGACCGCAAGCCAAAATTACCGTGGGCTACGGTCCGATTATGCCAACATTTGAGGGTCAACTCACCGAGGATCAGGTTTTGCAACTGATTGCCTATATCAAATCGCTCAGCGATGTTGATGCCAACGAGGAAAATCAATGAGCACAACTTCTCCTGTTGCATCTTTTTACAATGATCATAGCAGGACAATGATCGACTGGCTGAAGTCCTGGTTTCTGACCATTGATCATAAGCGAATCGCTATCCTGTATTTGATCACCATCAACATATTCTTCCTGCTCGGCGGCGCTGCGGCGACGGTATTGCGCGCCGAATTGGTTACGCCCCAGGCTGATCTCGTGCAATCCGACACCTACAATAAGCTGTTCACATTGCATGGCGTCATTATGATTTTCTTCTTCCTGGTTCCATCCATTCCCGCGGTGCTAGGAAACTTTCTGCTTCCGCTGATGCTTGGCGCGAAAGACCTCGCCTTCCCACGCCTGAATCTGCTGAGTTGGTATGTCTTCTTTATCGGCGGCCTGTTCGCGCTGGCGGCGACCTCGCTGGGCGGCGTCGATACAGGCTGGACGTTTTACACGCCGTATAGCAGCACCTATGCCAACTCGAATGTCATTCTTACGGCGACGGGCATCTTCATTATGGGCTTTTCGTCGATTTTGACCGGCATCAATTTCATTGTGACGATCCACAAAATGCGCGCACCTGGTCTAACCTGGTTTCGTCTGCCGCTGTTTGTCTGGGCCAACTATGCTACCAGCATCATCCAGGTGCTGGCGACGCCCGTACTGGGCGTGTCGATCGCATTGGTAGCCGTTGAGCGGTTGCTCGGCGTGGGTATCTTCGATCCGGCGTTGGGCGGCGATCCGCTGTTGTTTCAGCATCTCTTCTGGTTCTATTCTCATCCGGCGGTCTATATCATGATTCTGCCTGCGATGGGAGTGATCAGCGAGCTCATTTCGTGTTATTCACGCAAACGCGTTTTTGGCTACGAATTCATCGCCCTCTCCAGCATCGCCATCGCAGTGATCGGCTTCTTTGTGTGGGGCCATCATATGTTCGTCAGCAGCCAGTCGGTCTATTCCGGGCTGGTCTTCTCATTCTTAAGCTACCTGGTCGCTATTCCGTCGGCGATCAAGGTCTTCAACTGGACGGCCACGCTCTACAAAGGTTCGATTTCCTACAGCACGCCGATGCTCTATGCGATGGGCTTTATGGGCGTGTTTGTCATCGGCGGCTTGACCGGGCTGTTCCTGGCGGCTTCGGCGCTTGATGTGCATGTTCACGATACCTATTTTGTCGTCGCTCACTTCCACTACATTATGGTCGGCGGCGCGATTATGGCCTACCTGGGCGGTCTTCATTACTGGTGGCCCAAAATCACCGGTCGTCTCTATTCGGAAATCTGGGGGCGTCTCTCGGCGTTGATTATCTTCGTCGGCTTCAATCTGACATTCTTTCCCCAATTCTTCCTTGGCTATCTGGGGATGCCGCGTCGTTACCATGTGTATCCCGAAGAATTCCAGGTGCTCCATGTTCTGTCGAGCGCCGGTTCGACGATCCTGGGCATTGGGTATATGATCCCGATCATCTATCTGCTGGTTTCGCTCCGCTATGGCGAAATCGCCAAATCGAATCCGTGGCGCGCGAAAGGGTTGGAATGGCAGACGACCTCGCCGCCGCCGACCGAGAACTTTGAGCACACGCCGATCGTGACCGAAGAGGCCTACGCTTATCCACCGGAGGAACCCGAACGTGACGCAGCATCATACCGCCCTGGCTCACCACTTTGACACGCCTGAGCAGCAGAAAGAGGCTGCGACGCTGGGAATGTGGCTGTTCCTGGCAACCGAAATTATGCTTTTCGGTGGTATTTTTATGGGCTACATCGTCTATCGTTGGGCCTATCCGGAGGTGTTTTCCGCAGGCAGCCATCACCTGAATCTGGCGCTCGGCACTGTGAATACTCTGATTCTGCTGTGCAGCAGCCTGACGGTTGCGCTAGCTGTACATGCTGCCGAAGAAGGCAAGCGTCGCGTCATAGTGAATCTGCTGCTGGCGACGATTGTGCTGGGGGCAGTTTTCCTCGGCATCAAAGGCGTCGAATATTACCAGAAGTTTGCCGAGTGTTGGGCGCCGGCGTCTGAAGAGTGTTTGGTTCCAGGGCGATCATTCTTCTACCCGACCGAGACCACTCATACCGAGGGCGCTGCATCCGCAGAAAGCCCGGTTTCGGAAGCGGCTGTACACTCCGAAACTGCGTCCCGGCCATACCAGATCTTTTTCCTGCTCTACTTTATTGCCACCGGTTTACATGCCTTTCATATGGTTGTTGGCATCAGCCTGATGGGAGTGATCGTATGGATGGCGAACCGCGGTCGTTTTTCAGCCGAGTATTACACGCCGGTTGAGATGTCGGGTTTGTACTGGCACTTGATTGATATTATCTGGGTATTTCTCTTCCCGTTATTTTATCTTATCCACTAATGATGAAACAACATCACAGTATTTCGAAAACCGTCTACTATCAGGTCTTCGCGGCGCTGATGGTTTTGTTGGCAGCCACTGTCGGCGTGCGCTTTATTGATCTCGGTGGGTTTTTAAACGTTGTCGCTGCATTGGTCATCGCCATCGCCAAGACGCTGTTGATCATCCTCTACTTTATGCATGTGCGCATTAACAGTCGTTTGACCCAGATCTTCGTCGGCGCGTCGTTCTTCTGGCTGCTCATCCTGATCGCCTTCACGATGAGCGATTACCTCGCGCGCGACTGGCCGCCCGCGTCGGGGCCGCTGCCCTAGCTTGGGATATGAATACACAGCTTATATAGAGATCGGATAGAAGATAGGCAACAGAGGACTGGCAATCCTCGAAGGACTGCCAGTCTACAGTCGTTTTGTGCAACCTATACTTGATCTATCTGTTAGATTATTCCGGCAGCCAATCCACCGCCTAACACAATCAACATTAAACCAACAATAATTTGAACAGTTCTTAACGTCGCCTTTTTGAGCAATCGCTTGCCAATAACTGCTCCGGCAAAAGCAGCCAGTGTTGCGGCTAACACCAATCCGGCGATGTCAGAACCAAGCAGCATAAAACGGTTTGTATAGAAAGTGATGCCATACACTAACAAACGGGCAACATCCACCATAACTGCCGCAACGACGCCTGTGGCAATAAAGGCTTCTTTGTTCAGCCCAGCCTTAATTAGAAAAGCTGAACGCAGCGCACCTTGATTACCTGATAGCCCGCCAAAGAATCCCGATAAGGCCCCACCAAGTGGTAAATATTTTGGGTTAAAGGTTAAATTGCTGAGTTGTGGAAGCAGATCGAACGCAGCAAAGACGATAATGATGGTGCCAATCACCAAATTGACAACTGTGATCTGATGAGCTTGCCCTCCCAATTCATAAGTGGTTAAGGGAGGCAAAGAGTCAACAAGGGCCAATAAGGCTGCTCCAATCATTGCGGTCACTACAGCAGGAGCAGCAAATCGCCACACGACCGGCCAATTTGCTTGGCGGCCAATCAACCCCGCCTTGAAAACATTGTTTGCAAGATGCACGACAGCCGTTGAAGCTACTGCTACAGAGATAGGAAAGAAAAGCGCAAAAGCAGGCATCAGCATTGTTCCCAAGCCAAAACCGGAGAAAAAGGTAAGTGCAGAGACCACAATTGCCACCGCACAGATAATTAGGTATTCCATTCGTTATCTTCCTTCCGGTCAGTTTGCGTAATCTCACCTTGACTGATTTCATCAAGTAGCTCACGTGCTTTTGTATATGCCTCAGCTAGAGCCGCTTTACCTTGGCGGGTAGCGATGTAGTATTTTCGCACCTTGCCCCCCACAACTTGTCTTTGGGCTTGAAGGTAGCCTTGCTTTTCAAGCTTATGCAAAATAGGATAAAGCGTCCCCGGACTAAGCTTATAGCTATGCGTTTCCAGTTCACGCATAAGGTCAAGACCATAGATAGGTTCCTGAGACGCGTGGTACAGAATATGGATTTTAATGAAGCCAAGGAAAAAATCACGTATCATAATATCGCGCACCATTATCGAAAATCGTTATCGATATACAATATAGCATATATCCATATGAAAATCAAGGCTCATTAGAAAAAGTGTCTCCTAGCAGTAAGTTGCTCGATAAGATGGAGATCGCTTTTTATTTAATCTCCGCTATCTTTCCTGGCGTCGCCGTTACCAAACGATGATGCGTATGCTGCATGTCACCCTGAACGGAGCCGCAGGCGGAGGGAAGGGTCTCGATGGCCTGGGAATCCGAGATTCTTCGCTGCGCTCAGAATGACCGCATGCGGCGTCTCCAATATTGTTTGGTAGTGTCGAGTTGCACTGCTCTGCGGGGGCATAGATTCGCTTGCGCCTTTTAAGGAAAACACGACGCAATAGCTGCCCAATATGTGTCATAAGCTAACGAAGATCTAATGGTGCGCATATTGCACAGCTTTCGCAAATGATGTAGAATATGTTCCGGATAAAGGCATTGGATAAAAATGATGTTGCAAAAAATATTCACCCGAGGAGGAATATAAAGGCATGCCGACCTACGTGTATAAATGTGACGCTTGTGGCCAACAATTTGAAAAATTCCAGAGCTTCAAAGACGAGCCTCTCACGACATGTATTTGCGGCCAGGAAGGTCAGGTTCGACGCGTATTCCAACCGGCTGGCATTGTCTTCAAAGGTTCCGGGTGGTATATTACCGATAGTCGTGGCAGCAACTCCGCGAGAGGCGGCAAGAGCGAAGACGCCGCCTCCGACAAGAGCGAAAACGCCGCTGATAACAGTTCGAGTGATAAAGGCGAGCAGAGTGATACGGCAAGCTCCACTCCTTCTGAATAGCCCTGCTCCGTTGAGCAGCGTGATCTGGCGTTGGTCGGACAATACGTCTCGACGATTTTCATATGTATTAACAATCTCCCCATCCTCCCGGCCTGTGTGTTGTGGCGGATACACTTCTGTCAACTGCGTCTGTTGCTAGGGGTGTTGTCATTGATGACACCCCGTATGCAGATTCTTTCCTGACAGGTGACGCCGATACGAGCACAATGACGGGAGGTTTTTTATGTCTCTGGTTTCAGCTCTCACAACCTTACGCGATGATATTCGCGCGATTTTTAAAAACGACCCAGCAGCATGCAATCTGGCCGAAGTGCTATTGTATCCCGGTCTCCATGCGATTATCCTTCATCGCCTGTCCAACGCCCTCTGGCGAGCGCGCATTCCGTTCGTTCCCCGCCTGATTTCGCAGTTTACCCGCTTTATCACCGGTATTGAGATTCATCCCGGCGCGAAGATCGGTCGCGGCTTCTTCATCGATCATGGTATGGGGGTGGTGGTCGGTGAAACGTCCGAGATCGGCGACTGGGTGACGTTGTACCAGGGGGTGACGCTGGGCGGCACCGGCAAGCAACGCGGCAAACGCCACCCCACATTGATGAACCACACGGTTGTTGGTGTGGGCGCGATTGTCCTTGGTGCAATAACGATTGGCGAAGGCGCGCGGGTCGGCGGCGGCGCCGTGGTTGTGCGCGATGTGCCGGCTTATTCAACCGCAGTGGGCGTGCCCGCACGCATTGTCGCAACGCGCGATCCGGCCACGGGCGCAACACGTCGCGTCGAACGTCTGCCCGACCCTGAGGGCGAGATGTTGCGAGGTCTGCACAATAAAGTGCTTGAACTGGAAACGCGTCTGGCTGAGATCGAGACATTCACTAATTATCATACACACCCCATCGATACGGATATGCTTCCAGAGAGCCTGTGGGCCATTTTGGAAGAAACGAAAAGCTCCGGAACGAACGTCGACGAAGAATTTGTGTTAGGATCAGGAATCTAGCGCATCAACCCATCAGGAGCGCAACAGCGATGACTATTCAACTGTACAACACCTTGACTCGCCGTGTCGAGCCGCTGGAAACATTAGAGACCGGCGTTGTTCGGATGTACGTTTGCGGCGTTACCGTCTATGATGATGCGCATATCGGCCATGCGATGTCGGCGATTGTGTTTGATATTGTGCGGCGCTATCTGGAATGGCGTGGCTACACAGTTCAACACATCGTCAATTTCACCGACGTCGACGACAAAATCATCGCTCGCGCCAACGAGCAGAGGCGCGAACCGATCGCTCTAGCCGAGCAGTACATCAACGACTTTATGCGCCAACTGGATGCACTCAATGTGCTTCCTGCCACGCTCTATCCGCGGGCGACGCAGACGATTCCACAGATTGTTGAGTTTATTCAGGGTTTGGTCGATACCGGATATGCATATGTAGCCGATGGCGATGTCTACTTCCGCGTCGAACGCGACAGCGATTATGGAAAGCTTTCCGGGCGATCACGCGACGATATGCTTAGTGGAACGCGCTTTGACGTTGATGAGCGCAAAGAATCGCCCGCCGACTTCGCCCTGTGGAAAGCCGCCAAACCCGGTGAGCCGGCTTGGCACAGCCCGTGGAGCGAGGGTCGCCCTGGCTGGCATATCGAGTGCAGCGCGATGAACCTTGTCCACCTGGGTGAGCAAATCGATATCCACGGCGGCGGTAATGACCTGGTCTTTCCCCATCACGAAAACGAAATCGCCCAGACGGAAAGCTTGACCGGCAAACAATTTGCACGCTTCTGGATGCACAACGGGATGCTTCAGCTTGTTAACCCGCAAACGCGCCAGGTTGAAAAAATGTCGAAGTCGCTCGGCAATGTCGTCACTATCGACAAATTTTTAAGCCAGTATGACGCCGATGTGTTTCGTTTGATCGTGTTGAGCAGCTATTATCGCAGTCCGCTCACCTACAACTCTGAAGTCGCTGCCGACAACGCTCGCAAACTCGAACGTCTGCGCAGCGCATTGGCGCCGGCGATTGGCGACATAACCGCCGGTTCGTCCATCGCTGAACTTGGCGAAGCCGCCGAGACGACCCGCACGCGCTTTATCGAAGTGATGGACAATGATTTGAACACCGCTGGCGCATTGGCCGCCCTGTTCGATCTGGTGCGCGCGATCAACGTGGCGCGTGACGCCGGCGTTGGCGGCAAGCCGTTCCAGGCTGCCCAGGCGACGCTTCGTGAACTGGCCGCGGTGTTGGGGCTGCGTTTGCACGAACAGTTCACCCGTCTGGATGACGCCGCGCCGTTTATCGATCTGCTCATTGAGACCCGCAACGCGTTACGCAAAGCAAAGCAATTTCAGCTTGCCGACGCCATCCGTGATCGTCTGGCCGATCTGGGGATAACACTAGAGGATAGCTCGCAAGGAACGCGCTGGAAAGCGCAGCAATAACTTATAACAATGTCAGGAAATCAATTGTGAAATGGCTTGAAGTCAGCGTGCCAGTTGACCAGGAAGCAGTTGAGTCGGCATCAGAGATTCTGGCTCATTTTGGGTATGCGGGCGGCGTTGTCATCGAGCCGGCGTGGACGTCTGGTTCAGAAGGACCAGAGTTTCGCTATGATCCGATCCGTCCGGTGACGTTGCGCACCTACTTGCTCCTTGACGAGCAGGTTGAAGCCCAACGGCGGCGCATTGAAGAGGCGCTCTGGCATCTGGGGCAAATGCGTCCGGTCGGCGAGTTGCAGACATGCGAGGTCGAGGAAGAGGATTGGGCTAATGCTTGGAAGCAACACTATCATGTGCAGCACATCGGCGAACATATCAAGATTGTGCCTTCCTGGCTTGAATACAATGCCCAGCCCGGCGACATCGTGTTGCAGTTGGATCCGGGCATGGCTTTTGGCACCGGTCTTCACCCAACCACACAATTGTGTCTGCAACTAGTAGAATATTATGTACGTCCCGGGTTGCGAACCCTGGATCTTGGCACGGGCAGCGGAATCCTGGCGATTGCAGCAGCAAAACTCGGAGCGCTTCCCGTGCTTGCGCTCGACAACGATCCAGTCGCTGTAGAGGCGGCGCGCGCGAATGCTGCACACAACCACACGCCAGTCCAGGTGGCGTTGGGCAGCCTTGGCTCAGGTCAGCATATGGGTCACTGGCTCAGCGGCGACTTCAGAACCGAGGATCACAAGAAAGGCAGCACTAGGGATGCCGATGCTGGTGTAGTGGAAACAGAACCCTTTGGTCTGATCGTCGCCAACCTGATAGCCAAAGTTCTGACCATCCTGGCCAAAGATCTGACGGCATCACTTGCACCGGGGGGAATTCTGATCGGCAGCGGTATCATTATTGAACGAGAGTCTGAAGTTGTGAATGCGTTGGAAGCAACCGAACTACAGCTGATCGAACGTCGCTGCGAAGGCGAGTGGGTCGCTCTCGTGTACCGGAAAGATGACAGAGAAGACAGATCAGGTGTCAGGTGATCTCACAGCCTGTTCACCGAGGTTCGCTAGATTAGAAAGCGATCATGACAGGTGAAATTCTAGATATAGCAATCCTACCGCAGTCGTAAAGATTGCGTAGTGCCGTCTTCAGGCGGTTCCCTTCGCCGCCTGAAGGCGGCACTACAGTGACTTCACAACCTGAGTAGGATTGCTATATGTCCTCTTCTCGTCACGCTAAACTGTTTCGGATCAGGAGAGATTGCTCATATCCACTATACGTTGAGGGGAGGTTTGAAGAGAGATATGGCTCTTCGCGCCCCCCTCAAACTCTTTAACCGTACTGAGAAATGCATATGACGAAGAATGCACTCTACCCTTTGCTAACCTCGCCTCGAATTATCGAACCCATCTGGGGCGGTACGCGCCTGGCAAGGTGGTTAGATTTGCCAAAATCTCATCCATCTCGGCTGGGAGAGATCTGGCAAGCATATGATGCTAATCCGATCATCAATGGCGCATTGGAGGGGCAAACGCTTGCCCAGGTTGCCCGAAACTACGGCGCTGATCTCGTGGGAACTCGCACCATCGCGCGGTACGGCGCCGATTTTCCTCTGCTAGCCAAGTTTATTGACGCCGGCGACCGCCTGTCTATTCAAGTGCATCCCGATGATGCTTACGCCCACGCTTACGAGGCCCACACCGGTTTTCATGGCAAGACGGAAGCCTGGTATGTGCTGGATGCCGAACCCGGTGCTAACATTGTTTGCGGCTTGTCGCAAACGACCAGTCGCGAAGAGTTCGAAGCCGCCATACATACCGGCGAGTTGGAAACGCTGCTGCATTATGTGCCGGTCAGTCCAGGCGATGTTATTCTGGTTCCGGCTGGAACAGTACATGCCATTAATGCCGGTATTATGTTATTTGAGATCCAGGAGAAATCCGATCTGACTTATCGGGTGTACGACTATGGTCGGCGCGATTCGCGAACCGGCAAACCGCGCGAACTCCATCTGGAAAAGGCGCTCAACGTCATCAAATACGACTATGTGACATGCCCTAAGATTACATCGTTGCCGTTGGAATCCGATGGAACTAGGGCGCTGCTGGTCGCTTGTCCATATTTCGCTCTCGAGCGGCTGATGTTGCACGCTGACTACCGTGCCGAAACCGATCCCGGCAGCTTTGAAATTTTGACGGTTATCTCAGGAACCGGCACGCTGGTCTGGTCTGATGGCGACATCGCGCTCAGTCGCGGCGTTTCGCTGGTGCTGCCGGCAGCCCTGGGCGAGTATACGATTCAAAACCACGACGCGCCGCTGCAAGTTCTGCGCGCATATGTGCCCGATCTGAACCACGGTTTGATCGAACCGCTCCGCAACCGGGGAATCTCTGATAGTGTGATCGATCAAGCCATCGCGCAAGACATATAGGCTCTACATGTGGTGAAGATTGCGAATACGTATCGCTTCTTTGTCGATCCTGCGGCGATTGATGGCACAGTCGCACGCATAGACGACCCTGAGCTGGCCCGCCAGATCGGGCGCGTCTTGCGCTTGCAGCCGGGCGACCACATCCTCCTTCTTGATGGACAAGGCAACGCCTACACTGTTGCACTCACCGAGATTGGACGCGCTGGCGTGCAAGGGCGCGTCGAGCAATGCGCCCGTATCGCCGAACCATTGACGCAGCTGATCTTATATGCCGCACTGTTACGCGCCGAGCGTTTTGAGTGGGTATTGCAAAAGGGAACCGAACTGGGCATTTCGGCTTTTGTGCCGCTTCAGTGTGAACGTTCGTTCAATCGCGATCGCGTTGACGAACGTAAAATGACTCGCTGGAGCCGCATCGTACGTGAAGCGGCGGAACAATCTTGTCGCGGACGACTGCCGATCGTCGCCGAGCCGATGCCATTCGAAGCTGCGTGCGTACAAGCGACGCATGCCGACGCCGCACTCCTCTTGTGGGAAGGCGAAGCCGCCCATTTGCGCACGATCCTGCGCTCCGAAACTCCATTCCGTATTCCATCATCGATAAGCATATTGAGCGGGCCGGAAGGCGGTCTGACGTATGCTGAACTGACAACCGCCAGCGAACGTGGTATCATACCCGTATCACTTGGATCGCGTATTTTACGCGCAGAAACTGCCCCAATCGCCGCTGTTGCAGCCATTTTCTACGAACTGGAAGACTAATCATCTGTCGCGCATAATGGCGCTTCAGCATAGGGAATTGTCATGGTGCGAACTTCGCAAGCCTTTATTATTGGCTCGATCCTAGCGCTGATCATTGCTATCCTATCGTTTATCGGCGGATGGACAATGTCGGTTACAGTGGGATACATCCCACTTGATACATTCGTGCGTTCACTGATGAACCCGGCGGCGGGAAATAATGCGTTGTCTGAAGAACGCGAGAATTTTGCAATCTTCTGGGATGTATGGGATCTCGTAGACAGCGAATTCTACCGCAAGGAGCCGCTCGATAAACAACAGATGGTGTATGGCGCTATTCGAGGCATGTTAATGTCGCTTGGTGATAATTACACCACCTTTCAGGAGCCGGATATCGCCGCGCATAGTCGTGAGTCGATGCAGGGCAAGTTTGAAGGCATTGGAGCGTATCTGCGCGTCACCGAAGGCTTGGCGTTTATTGATCGCCCAATCCACGGATCGCCCGCCGAGCAAGCTGGACTACAGAGCGGCGACCAGATCGTGAAGGTGGATGGCCAGGAAATTGCGCCGCTGATCGAAGGCTTGAGCGATGATGAAGCATCCGCGCAGGTCGCAACATTGATACGCGGCCCAAAAGGCTCGACAGTTGTGCTGACGATACAACGTTCGCCTGACGCCGAGGCGTTCGATGTTCCGATCGTACGTGATGAGATACCCCTGATCAGCGTCCGGGCCGAAATGCTCGATGATGGCGTTGCCTACATCCAGATCACCGAATTCAAAGCGCCCACGGTTGACGAGTTGGATGCGGCGCTACGGGAATTGCTCCCGCAACAGCCGTCGAGCATTGTGCTTGATCTGCGCAGTAATCCGGGCGGATTCTTGAAATCGGCGCGCGAGATTCTGGGACGTTTTTATGAAGGCATCGCCCTGTATGAGGAGAATAGCGCAGGCGAAGTTTTGGAGCTAACAACCATCAGCGCACCGAGCGAGGTGCAGGCGTTCGATCTGCCAATGGTGGTGTTGATCGACGGAAATTCGGCCAGCGCTGCCGAGATCGTGGCTGGTGCGCTGCGTGACCAGCGTCCCCGCACGACGTTGCTTGGTGAACAGTCGTTTGGCAAAGGTTCGGTGCAAAATATTCATCAATTGCGCGACGGCAGCAGCGTGCGAATCACCATTGCGCGCTGGTTCACTCCCAACCAGGACGAGATCCACCAGATCGGCATTACCCCGCAGTTTGTGGTACCGCCATCCGACGCAGATGAATTTGCTGTACCTTGCGTCGCTGAACGTCAGCCTGCTGAAGGACTGGACGAGTGCCGCGATGCCCAACTTGCGTGGAGCCTGCGCTTTTTGACGCAGCAAGCCACGCCTCCGCCGCCAGATTCGACGCCGGCCGGCTACGCACGCTGATAATGAGAGAGTGTGTGAATCGAGCGCTGCCGCTCATTGTAGCTATAGCTTGTTTGTGCTAGAATGGGGTTCTGCCACGGTGATTTTGCCACGCCGCGTCCCCGCCATCATCATGGTATACTGACCGCGATTAGCCGAGGATGGCCGCTTACGGCTGACAGATCCTATGCCCGCATCAAATGCTCAGACGCGCGCCAGCTCTGCAACAAAGGCTGGCCACGCCACAACCGAAATTAGCAATTATCGACTGGAGCGGCGCCTCGGTCAGGAGGAGTTGACGACAGTCTTCCGCGCTACGCACCTGACGCTCGATCGCCCAGTGCATCTGCACATCCTGCGACGGACGGATTGGGTTTCAGTGAGCCGCTTCCAGCTTGCCGCACGTCTCTCGGCCAGACTTAACCATCCGAATCTCCTCCCGGTAATCGATGCCGGTCACGATTCCCGCCACGGCGATTATTTTGTCACGCCGGCGATGGAGGCACAACCGCTGAGCGATGCATTACAAGAAGGATCGCTTGACGCGTTGTTTGCCCTACGCGTGGCGTCGCAAATTGCGGCGGCGCTTGACTACCTTCATCAGGAAAAGGTTATTCATCGTGATGTACAGCCCGCCAACATAACGGTTACTCCTCAAGGGCTGGCATATTTGACCGGCATGGGGCTTGCCTCCAGCCCGGATGCTCCTGATCTGAGCAGTGTTGATGAAACTGATTATCTGACGCCCTATTCAGCGCCTGAACAGCGTTTTGAACAGAGTGACGCTTCACCCGCACTAGATATTTATGGATTAGGCGCAACGCTCTATGCAATGCTGACCGGCGAGACGCCGCCTGCACCGGGCACAGCGCTTTCCTCGCTTGCCCATCACGATCCGGCGCTCAGCGGAGTAGATCGGGTGCTCCAGCGTATGATGGCTATGCAGCCGGATTCGCGTTTCCCCAGCGCCGGTATGGCAATTACGGCATTGCGCCAATCGTTGCGCACGCAGATCGATCTGGCCACCGATGATATGGAGGAATCGCGCTGGGAAGCATCGGCTGAATGGCTTGAAAACCCGCTGGAGAAAGTACTTGGCGATACGCTTGAGCAAGAATTTCAAGACTTCGTGGCGCGAAGCCGCAAGCGGGCTGACGATTTGCATCGCCGCGACGCTATCCGGCGTTTAGTGAATCGTTGGAGCCGCAATGGAATATTTCGGCGTGCATCACTGGGTCAGATCATTCAACCCGAGCAGATCGTGAGCTACAACGTCTATTTTTTTGAATTGCGCACCCAATACGAGACGCGCACAGCCCCTCAAATTCGCGAACGCCCTCAGAAATCACCGGATGAGAATGGTTCCTATCAAGACCCGCCTTCTGTATGGGAGATGCCAATACCGGAAGATTTGCTTCAGAGTGATGGGAAATCCCGTGAACTTGTATTACCCTACTCTGTTCAGGTACGAACTTGTCCGGGATGCAGCGGTATTTCGAAGATTACATGCAAAACGTGTAAAGGTAAGGGCGTAATCGAACGCGTCCGCAAAGTAAGCAATCCGGACAGCACCTCTGGGGAAGAGGTTATTAATCAAACTTGCCCGCATTGCCACGGGTATGGCAAGCAAAATTGTTCTCGTTGTGCAGGCATGGGCAATATTGTGGAAGAACAGGTCTTTACCTGCTCCCGCCGGGCGCGCCTCTGGGAAAATACCGATGATCTGGAAGGATTGCCTATACTGGCGCTCCAAAAACGTAAAGAACAAGTCTACAGCGTAGCGGTCAATCCGTACGAAGGATATTGGCACAGTATTGCGCCGCTGGCCGAACTGTTGCGCGCCGCAATCGCCGATGTCGCCAATGACACGCGCCTGATAGCGGCGGATCTGCGCATTAAGGGAACGCCGATAACCGAATTGGAATACAAGTTGAATGATAAGTCCCATCGGCTCTATTTTGTCGGTTTCGACAATGAGCTAATCGGCGACTGGTCCTTGATTAACCCCGAACGTGTCGCGCTCGTGACGATATTTAGCGTGTTGGCGCTGGTTATTGTGATGATCGTTGTCGTATGGATTGCATTCTAGCCCTGGCTTTATTTGCACATGCGCGTTGAGCGCTTTCTTCTTCAGACCCGCCATTTCCTTCGCATATCAGTTGGCTCTCATCTGATCACCTGAGAATACTAGCGATATTCGTCGTTTGATACGATGACAATATCGGCGCTATCTATGCGACATATAACGATTTATTCTATGCGAGGCTTGCCATGAAAGTTTCTCGTTATCTAATATTCCGGTCTCTTGTGATCATATGTGGGATATTGTTGACCGCCTGTAGCGGAACAGCATCCACCGCAACCCCTCAGCCGATCAGCGTGCCAACTGCTCAGATTGCCGCATCCCCGGTCGGGCAATCTGTCGTTTGGCCAACGGCTACGCCAACGCTTCCAACTCCAACGCCGCAGCAAACTACGCCAGAGACCGGTGCTCCCGTCGCTGTACAAGCCATCCGTGAAGGGCCGGGCGGATTGCCCTACCCCTTACGGTTGTCACAGTTAAACTTTGGCGTGGTCGGGCATCTCTACTACACCGATCGTCCAACCACATTAGCCAAGGCCAGGGAAGCCAACTTCGGCTGGTTCCGGCAACAAATTCACTGGCGCAACATTGAAGATCGCAGCGGGCAGTACTTCTGGGAAGAGCTTGACTATATTGTTGCCGATGTCTATGCCCAAGGTCTCCTCTTGCTAATTAGCATTGTGCGTTCGCCGACATGGCATACCGCCGATGGCAGTGATGGCTTGTCGCAGGACCCGGAGGCGCTGGCGCGCTTCGTTGGCGCGCTTGCCGAGCGTTACAAAGGTCGCGTGCATGCAATCGAGATCTGGAACGAGCAAAACCTGGCGCATGAGAATGGCGGGCGGGTGGCGCTTGAAGACTCTGGTCGCTATGTCGAATTGCTCGCGGCGGCGTATGAGCGCATCAAAGCTGTTGATCCGCAAATTATCGTGGTGGCAGGCGCGCCGTCGTCAACGGCGACCGACATCCCGGATATCGCAGTACCTGACATCGACTATCTTCACGCGATGTATGCCTACCGGGACGGCATGATTCGTGATTACTTCGATGTACAGGCGATCCATCCCGGCGGATCGGCCAACCCGCCGGATACGCTTTGGCCCGATAATCCGAGCCCGGCCCAGGGTTGGACGGAAGATCCAACGTTTTATTTTCGCCATGTTGAAAATGCGCGCCGCGTTATGGAGGAACACGGACTGAGCGAACATCAGATCTGGATTACCGAATTCGGCTGGGCCACAGCGAACAGCACGCCTGGCTTCGAGTTTGGCAATCAAGTGTCTTTCGAGGCTCAGCGCGATTATATCGTCGGGGCATTGTGGCGCGCTTATGAGCAGTATCCCTGGGTGAGCAATATGTTTCTGTGGAATCTGAATTTTACTGTCCTGCAGCGGGAGAACGGCGTTGATCCGATGCACGAGCAAGGCTCATTCAGCATCGTCAACGCCGATTGGAGTCCGCGCCCGGCATTTTACGGCGTTCAACAAGCAATCGCCGAGATCCAGCAAGCCCAAGAGAATGCGCTGGCCATACAACCGTAGCCTGTTACCATTCACGCATATATACAAACAACGCCGGTGATATAAATGCATATCACGGGCGTTGTTGCAAATCAAGAACCTTAATTTGGGTAAACAGTTAGCGCATTACCAATACCACGATCGGCACAACGATCAACGCGGCGATCACAAGCACGCCAACCAGGAGCTTCAGTTGCTCGACAGTACGTCGATTGGCCAGCTCCTGTCGCGCCTCCGGGGCATAAGGAACATTCGGCTGTTCGCTAAAGAGCACCTGACCGAGATTGCTCGGCGTGCGCAGCAACGTCATCACAACTGTGCTGACAAGCTGTTGCGTAGTGATAAGCGGAGGCGACCAATAGGCCTCCTCAGGCGTAAGTGTCCGACCAGTCAGGGCGCAGTGCAGTTCCCCGTTGATTTTTGTCGGTGTGCGGTTTCCCGTCGATGCTGTGTTGTTGGCTGACTCAGACATCTTAATGCCTCCCTCTGTTAGTGCTAGTATGATGGGGTAAAAAAGAACCTGGTCAGCAATTCATTGTCAGAGAATTTGATTGATAATGATCAGTGTCCAGCTTTGATTCTGCTTACGAGATTCTGCGTGCGCTCAAGCGCCGTCTCAATGTGATCCATTGATGTTGCATAGCACGCGCGCACATAACCCGCGCCGCTGGGCCCGAAAGCGTCGCCCGGTACGACAGCCACTTGTTCCTCAGTCAGCAAGCGTTCTGCAAACGCTTCGCTGCTTAAACCGAGGTCGCTCACTTTGGGAAACGCATAAAACGCCCCAAGCGGCTCAAATGTCGGCAGCCCGATAGAGTTAAAACCATCGATAATTACCCGTCGACGGCGATCATACTCTGCGACCATTTCCTGAACGGCGGCTTCGCCCGACTGAAGCGCTTCCAGACCGGCATGTTGGCTCATTGTTGGCGCCGACATAATGGCATACTGGTGTACTTTGCGGATTGCACCGGCTAAATCTTCTGGCGCTGCCACCCATCCCAATCGCCAACCTGTCATCGCATACGATTTTGAGAATCCGCCCATCAACACGGTACGCTCCCACATATTGGGCAGAGCAGCAAAACAGGTATGCTCAATCCCATAAACGAGCCGATCGTAAATTTCATCTGAGATTACGATCAAATCGTGCTTCTCAGCGAACTGAGCGACTTCGAGCAGATGCTCGCGGCTCATCACCGCGCCAGTGGGGTTGTTGGGATAGCCGATCAACAACGCTTTGGTGCGCGGCGTCACGGCTTTTTCTAGATCCTCGACGCGAACCTGGAAATTCTCTTCAACCATAGTCGGCACATACACCGGGACGGCATTCGCGAGCAGAATGGCTGCCGGGTATGCGACAAAGCATGGTTCTGGTATCAGCACTTCGTCGCCGGGATCGAAGAGCGCCAATGCAGCGGATTGCAAGCCTTCGCTCACACCGACAGTGATCAACACTTCGTTTTCATAATCGTACTGAATGTGGTATATCCGCTGGAGGTGGGCCGCAACAGCTTCGCGCAACTCCAACATACCGGCGTTCGACGTATAACCGGTGGTCTTATCAATCGAACGTTTGCCCACTTCTCGAATATGGGCCGGGGTAATGAAATCAGGTTCGCCTACGCCGAGAGAGATAATATCCTTCATTGTTGCTGCGATGTCGAAAAATCGACGAATGCCCGACGGTGGAATCGATCGTACGCGATGGGAGATACGGTTACGAGGCATAGTGTAAACAGTCCATTAAACTAAGGATTTTTCAATACGCAATGACCGCCTGGATCATATGAAGTCCAGAGTGTACCACAAATTGTTGAGTTGCAAGAAAGTCCTTTAATCTTACCAGACTTGGTAACAGGTTCACCGAAGCCCAAAGATATTGGTGCAACCTTGCATTGGGCGAGTGTAGCAGAGAATCTTGTGGATGTCTATGATACCTATCTGGTATGTGGTCGACATAATCAGAATCTTGCATGCGGTTTCGAGTACAATGTCTATGATCGTAATCTTCCGGGAAGGATATGTATGGCTGTGATTAGAGGACGGGGACAGGTGTCGGCAAGCCTGAGCGGGTTAATCATCATTGCGCTGGTTTTGATGCTGGCGATTGGCTGGATTGGCGCCCCCGGCCAGCAACTGACCGAGCTGGTGATGTATCTGTTGACGGCGGGCGTGCTCTCGTTAGGCGTCGGCGCGGCAGGTGTGTTCTGGTTGCGACGCGGCAGCGGGCGGCTCTGGCTTCAGATGACTGTAACCTACGCGTTGGGTATCGGCATTGCGTTGTTCAACGTTTTTCTGACCGTCCAGTTGATGTTTATTTCCAGCCGCGAATTTCCCCTCTTGGTTTTATTGCTGCTATTTGCTGGCGTGGTATCACTTGGTCTGGGGATGAGCCTCGCCCGCACCATTGGACAGCGGGTGACGGCATTGCACGTCGGCGCGCGGGCGCTGGCCGCGGGCGACCTCTCGGCGCGCGTGCCAGTGACCGGGCGCGATGAGTTGTCGGATCTGGCGCGCGAGTTTAACCAGATGGCCGAGCAGCTTGCCGCCAGCGCAACCGAGCGCAACCGCCAGGAGGCCGCTCGCCGCGATCTTATCACCGCCGTCTCGCACGATCTGCGTACGCCGCTGTCCGCCCTGCGTGCTATGGTCGAAGCCCTGGTCGATGGTATAGTTGATGATCCGGCGACGGTGGTGCGCTATGTAGCAACGATGCGCAGTCAAATCGATCACCTCGGCGTCTTGATCGACGATTTGTTTGAGTTATCGCAGATCAATGCTGGTGCGCTCGATCTGGAATTGCAGCGGGTCGCGATCGGCGATCTGTTGAGCGATGTGGTGATTGGCCTGCAAGCGCAGGCAACCGCAAAATCAATCGCGCTCGAGGCGGCGATTATGCCGGATATCGCCCCCGTACCGGTGGCTCCGCGCAAGATCGAACGCGTTGTGTACAACTTGATCGCCAACGCGATTCGCCACACGCCTGGCGGCGGTGCGGTGACTATTTCTGCTCAGGAGGTCGGTGATGGTGTGCCCACTGAGTCGGCGGCTACTGCCAACGACTGGGTGTTAATCGAGGTCGCCGACACGGGAGAAGGCATCGGGCCGGAGGATTTGCCGCACATCTTTGATCGCTTCTATCGCAGTGAGAAATCACGTTCGCGGGCGACCGGCGGGTCGGGTCTGGGGTTGGCGATTGCGCGCGGCATTGTCGAGGCGCACGGCGGGAAGATCTGGATCGAAAGCGCAGTGGGACAGGGAACCTGCGTGCGCTTTTGCTTGCCGCGCGAGCGTCGTTAAACCTCGGCGACGCCCTCGCTTTTCGGCTCAACCGGCAGCCCGGCGTCTTGCCATGCTTGCCAGCCGCCGATCAGCGCTCGTGCGTATGGCCACCCCGCTCGCTGAAGCTCACGCGCCACACGGGCGCTCGTCCCTTCGCTCGTTCAGGTGCAATAGGGAATAATCCATGCCGGATGCGGCAATGCCAGTTCGTGGGCGCGCTCAACGATATGGTCGGGCGGCAACCGCGTCGATCCTTGCGCCTGCGCATCGCTGTTGCGGTACGATCGCTCGCTGCGCACATCGAGCAGCACAAGCGGTGCACCGGCTTCGCGCAAGCGGCGCACCTCGTCAATGGTGATGCGCTCAGGGTCGATCGGCTGCTCATCCGACGCGCGCTGATCGTCGTGTGCGGCAGGCGCAGCGGCAGATTCACCGACATCGCGCCCATCGTGCTCGGCTGGCGCGGATGGAACAAGATTGATCGTGCATACGTCGGCCTCGGAAGCGTTGGGCGAGGGCGTCATTGCTTGGTGGCGTGTGCGGCGCGTCGTGCGATCAAGCGCCAGCGGCGTGCCGCCATGCAGCACGACCGAAAACAGCACGACCAGACTACAGATTGCGAACAGCTCCTCGCTCCCCGGCAAGCCCGCGAACACCGGCAGCAGCGCCAACAGCAACGAGCTGAGCCCCCGCGGCCCGAACCACGCGATCAACAATTGCCCGCGCCAGTCAAGGCTGCTGCGCCACAGGGAAAGCAAAAACGCAACCGGCCGCACCAGTAGCACGATAGCGGCAAATAGCAACGTTGCCGGGCCGAGCACAGCAAACCCGCTCCAGATCAGTGAACTGCCGAAAAGTACGAAGGTGAACAGCAGCGCCAGTTCGGCGGTGGTCTCGCCATATTCGAGGAAACAGTCGCATAACTCGATGTCAAGCGCCGTGATCGTTAGTCCGGCGGCGAACGCTGCCAGGAATCCACTGCCGTTCACGGCTTCGGCGGCGGCGAACGCAGCAAAGGCGACGCCCAGAGCGTAGAGCGACTCGTAGTCGCGCCGAACGCCGATTTTACGGCGAATCATATCGAGCGTGGCGACAGACAGTAAACCAACGGCAATGCCGGCGCCAGGGCCGAGCAAGAAAAGTTGCAATCCCAGCTGTGCCCAGTCGATCGCTTCGCGTGTGGTGGGAAGCCCCAGGAACAGCATCGCCACAAGTACGATAGGTAGAAGCACCGCGTCGTTCAGCCCGCTTTCGAGCCGCAGCGCCAGGCGCGTGGTCGAGGGCACATCGCGACGCCGCAGTAATCCGCGTAGCAGCACCGGATCGGTTGAGGCCAGCGCGGCGCCAAGGATCAGCGCGGCAGCTGGCGACAACCCCAGCAACGCCCATCCCGCGCTGGCGACCAGCCCCGCCGAGAGCAGTGTGCCCGGCCCCAACACCCGCAGCGTCAGCATGAGGTTTCGGCGCACCTCGCCGAGGTCGATCGTCAGCGCGTCGGTAAAGAGCACCAGCATCAGGCTCAACGTAACGACCGTGCGCAGGATCGGCGAGTCGAGCGTCACATCCAGCACGCCCAGACCTGCCGGCCCCAGCGCGGCGCCCAAACCCAGCAAAATGGCGACTTGCGGTAGTCCGCTGCGCTCGATCAGACCGGAGAGCAGTGCGGCGATCATAATAACAACGCCAACCAGCGCCAGCGTTGCAACGAATGTCTCAGGGTTAAACGCTTGCATAGCGCCTCTGCGTCACCCAGGCTCGCACGTTAACACAGCCAGCGTTTCAACGTGCGGCGTGTGCGGGAACATATCGTAGCCTCGCAAGAGCGTTAATCGATATAACGGCGCAAGCTGATACAGATCTTCGATCTGGGTCAGCGGGTTGCACGAAACATAGACGATTCGGCGCGGCTTGAGCCGCGTCAATTCGGCGCATACGTCGGGGCCGAGCCCTGTGCGTGGTGGGTCGGCGACGACGACGTCAAACGCCTCGGAAGGCTGATCGTGCAGAAAGGGCGCTACATCGGCGGCGACCGTCTCGACATTTGCGACGTCGTGCGCCGCGATATTTCGGCGGGCCAGATCGGCGCTTTCGGTGACCGATTCGACGCTGATGACGCTGCCGACCGCGGGGGCAAGGTGAAGCGCGAATGTTCCCACGCCGCCGTAGAGATCGGCTGCTTGTTCGGCAGGGCCGACAGCGTCGCGTACGGCGTCCAGCAGCGCCGGCAGAAGATGAACGTTGTTCTGGAAAAAGGTGTTTGGACCGATGTGCAGCGTAAGCGTGCCAACCTGCATCGGCAAACTGGCGGCGCCCCAATGGCGCAACGATTCGCCAAACGAGAGATCGGTCAGCGAGTCATTCAATAGCCAGTGGAACCCGACGACGCCCGGTTGGGCGAGCGCCAGCGCGGCGAGTTGTTCCATCTCGGCGACGTACGTTTGCGCTGCCGTGACGGCGGCGATCAGGAATGTATCGTCGGGGGCGCGGCGCACCACCAGGTAGCGCAAAAAGCCCTCGTGAGCGCGCACATTGTAGTCGGGCACTTCCAATTCGCGCGCACGTTGCCAGAGCGCGCAAACCGCAGCAAAGCCTTCCGGCGGAATAAGATGGCAGGTCGTGAGTTCGACGATGTAGTTGAATCGCCCGCGCATACGCAGCCCGAAGCGACCTTTTGTTGTGACATAGTCCATCCGCGTGCGATAGGCAAACGGATCGGGCGAAGGAACGACATCGAGTTCAGCGACCGGCGTGGGCAGTTCAATCTCCGCATCGGCCCAGAGTTGGCGCAGCGCTGCCGTTTTTGCCGCAACCTGATCGACATAAGCGCGATCCTGGAATGCGCAGCCGCCGCATTGGACGGCATGGGGACAGCGAGGCTCAACTTCAACGCCGGAACGGGCATTCTGGATAATCAACTGACGAAATTCTTTTGAACGCATGGAACCACGTATCGCTAAGCATCACGGCGGTTAAGTATCGCTCACGGTGATCGATATTCACCCGCCGACAGTTTTTCAGCAAAACTTTCATCTTCCAGGCAATATGCGGCGAGCAATGGCGGATCGCCGTTGTATGCATACTCCGGTGCGCTGATGCGTTCGGGCGTCAGATCGCCCTCAACGTGCAGCGTATAGCCGTAAATCACCATCGGCTAGCGCGCATTCTGACCGCGACGCGCGAAATCTTCCATTCGCTCATCGAGCACGCGACGCACCGCATCAAGATCTGCCGGCAACTCAATCGGCGGATTGGCATGCTGGCTGACCACGTCACGCAGCGAGTTTTCGTGATAATTCACCTTAAAACCGCTGAACTTCAATCCGTGTGCGGTCGAAATCACCACAACCCGGTCGGTATTCTGAATGACGCCCTGCTTGATCAGCTTGATCGTCGCGGCCAGCGCAACGCCAGTATGCGGACAGGAATACAGGCCGGTACGGTCGGCGTGGGCGGCAGCGTCGGCCAACTCCTGCTCACTGGCTTGTTCAACCACGCCATCGAAGCGTTGGAGCATCCGAATCGCCCGGTTGATGCTCACCGGGGCGCCGATCTGGATCGCGCTGGCGGCGGTGGGTTTGGCCGTGATCGGCTCGTAGCGCTCGAAACCGGTCTGATAAGCCCGATAGAGCGGATTAGCATTTTCGGCTTGGGCGCAGACGATACGCGGCAACCGATCGATAAGCCCCAACTCATGCATCATCAGCAGTCCTTTGCCCAGTGCGGCGGTATTGCCCAAATTGCCGCCGGGGATCACGATCCAGTCAGGCACTTGCCAGTCGAACTGTTGGACGATCTCAATCGCAACGGTTTTCTGACCTTCGATGCGCAACGAGTTCAAGGAGTTCGCCAGGTAGATGCTCTGATCGGCGGTGATGTCGCGGACAATGCGCATACAACCGTCGAAGTCGGTATCAAGCGCCAGCACCAGCGCGCCATGGGCGATTGGCTGAACCAGTTGCGCCGTGCTCACCTTGCCTTTGGGCAGAAACACGATGGTAGGGATACCGGCTGCCGCGCCATAGGCGGCCAGCGCCGCCGATGTGTCGCCCGTGCTGGCGCAGGCCACCGCCCGGATCGGCTTGCCATCGGCGATCATCTGGCGCACAACGCTGACCAGTACCGTCATACCCAGGTCTTTGAAGCTGCCGGTATGCGAGTTGCCGCACAGCTTGATCCATAGATCCCGGATCCCCAGCTCCTGGCCGAGCCGCTCCGCCCAAAACAGGTTCGAGCCGCCCTCGAACATGCTGATAACATTATCATTACTAACAATTGGGCAAACCCATTCCTTCTTACCCCATACGCCGCTTCCATACGGCCAGCTTGTGCGCATCCAGCGATATTCAAAAAGCTGCTTCCATTCTTCAGCGCTGTGTTGGCGTAGGGCATCCATATTGTGAATGACATCGAGTAAGCCGCCCGATTTGCTGTAATACACCACTTCAGTTAGGGGATAGCGCTCGTTGGGGTCGTCCTGGGCCGCGAACCAGGCATCGTATTGCATAACGCCTCTCTTTCGTCTTTCGCAGAGTCGGCATCCATTATAACGCACCCGATGGAAGGTGGGCGGCTGTTGCTATGCACAGAGGAAGCGAATATTGGCAGGCGGCGTCATTCGATTATTCGCTCTCTGCCGCCTCGCGATGCAGTTGCGCCAGTTGGCGTTCAGCTTCGCCGCGCCAGTAGCCATCGCCGCCCAGTTCGAGATAGCGTTGCAAATCGTTGATTGCAGCAGCAGGGTTGCCGTTGAAACGATGGAAGAGGCCGCGTTGCAGGTAAGGCTCCGGCCATTCGGGTTGCAGGGTTATCGCGCGGCCTAATTCAATCACGGCGGCAGTATACAGCCCCAACTCGCGCCCGCGGATCAGCCCGCTGCGATAGTAGGCGCGGGCGAACGTTGGCCACAGGCGTATGGCGCGCTGGAAGGAGCGAACGCCGCCTTCGTAGTATGAACGGTCGACGGTGCGGTGGCCGGCGTGGCAGAGGCTTAAACCCCAGAGATACCACCATTGTGCCAGCGCCCTGCGCCAGAAAGGGACCGCGATTGTTCCTTGCATCGTTACCTCTTTCGGGTTTGGGGCGTATAACCCTCTACGCCATTATTCGCCCGAAGCCGGGTCGAGGCGCGGCAAGACTACGCCATGTTGGCCCTGGTATTTGCCCTGTTTGTCGGCGTAGGAAATCTCGCACATATCGTCGCTTTCAAAAAAGAGGATCTGTCCAATGCCTTCGTTGGCGTAGATGCGCGCCGGAAGCGGTGTGGTGTTCGAGATTTCTATTGTCACGTAACCCTCCCACTCGGGTTCGAGGGGAGTCACATTGATTATGATACCGCAATTGTGGACGAAAACACCTGCCTCGAGTGCGAAATTTCCGGCCTCCGGCACCGTCAGGCAGTACACGTCATAGTCGCCCGGCAGTTCGCGGATGTTCGTGAGGCGGTGGTTCCGGGCGGATTTCTGCCCCCGGAACGCGGCCAGCACTTCAGGGAAGCGCCGAAACACAGATCGGTCGCAGTCTAGTAATCGCGCTGCTCTGCGAATCGAGCCGGTCTTGTCCAACGCAGCACGGATGGCCTCTGCGGTAATCTCATCGTGCAAACGAAGCTGGCGGGCAATCTCACGCTGTTTTTCTCGCCGGGAACCATCATCAGCTTCCCAGACAGCCTTCATCATTTCGCTGCGTCTTTGACGCGCTTCAGGATCGTCGTCGTAGCTCTTGAGAATCTTGCTATGTCGCATCCGGCGCTCTTCGGTCCAGCTTTCCTTATGCTTCTTTAGCAATGCAGCACGCGATTCAGCATAAGCCTCGTCTTGCCAGAACCGTTCTGCGCGCTGCTGCTGGGCGGCGCGGAAACGCTCCAGCCAACCGTCGTCTTCCGTCGCACGCCGAGCAAAGGCTTCCTTGATCGCCTCGCTGTGTTCGTCGGGATCAAACTCATCCCCGTAATTGAGTGCGTTATGGAGCTGAGTATGCTCACCAGCATCTATGCGCTCGATATTCCAGGGATTGTTGTTGCGACGGTTGCGATCACGGTGATGGCGGTGGGTGCTTGGCTGATCCGTATATTGGCCGGTTACAATATTCCATTCGTCGGCCAACCGGTGCGTTGGGTATAGATGCCCGTTGATCGGCTGGTATACCATCTCATAGCCGCGCGCCACGTTGCGATACAGCGGCATCAGCGAGTCATCGGGGCGAAGATCATCGGCTTGAACACTTCGCCCATCCCGCATGATGAACTCGTGGTCGGGCGTACAATGGATGGTTTGCCCATTATCTAACGTCATTTCAAGCAGCGAATCGCGCCCGATGAAGCGCGGCGCTTCTAGCAGTGTCACAATCACGCGCCCATGTTGGCCTATGCTGTACCCCCAGAAGAGTTCGCCATCATCTGCCCGGCGAGCCATCTCTTCCAGCGTCGGGGTCGTGCCATCTACCAGCGCTACACGGGTATCCCCCCGGAAGCAACGTGCATACGTGCTTTTCCCCAGACACACGGTAAGCACATTGCGCGGAATGCGCAGATATTCGACCGACCGCGCCAGCGCGAAGGAGTTGGGTGGGATATCACAGTGATCGGCTTTGAGATCGACAAATGAACGCGGGCTGAAGTTTTTCGGATCGACGATCACGTTGAACACATTGGTGAACACTTTGAACTCGTCGGCCACGCGCAGATCGTAGCCATACGATGACAGGCCGTAAGAAATCACGCCGGTACGAACCTGGTTTTCGACGAAGGGCTCGATCATCCGCTGCTCAAGCGCCATCCGTCTGATCCAATGATCAGGTTTAATGCTCATCGCGTCTACTGTTCCTTTTTGTATCAAAGCGACGCTCGGCGTCAAGGCGTTCCAGAGCGTAATCGGAGAGGTCAACAAATCGCATGCCTTCGGCCAGCGTCGGATGCACGGCGCGCACCTGCGCGTAGATCGCCTGGGCGATCCGCCGGTAGGTCGGGTGGCCCTGTGGCGCCGAGCGCAACTCAACCAGGTGGTACGCCTCGCGCAGGTTGAGGGTGATGCGCCAGCGCACGCGGAATGCCAGTGGCACGACATACTGCGCCTGATCGGGCAAGTCGGCGGCGATGCGTTCGGCGGCTACGGCGGCGTGTTCCAGGGCTTGGGCGTAGGCGTCGGCGAGACCGGCCTCGCGCAGTTCGGGCGGAACGATGTAGCCGTGGGCGACGCCGAAGCGCTGGCGCTCTTGCGTGAGGATGCGATGGCGCTGCAAGTCTCGATACGCGCCGATGTCGGCCAGCAGGTCGAAGCTGTAGTGTGGCTCCTCGAAAGCGCGGCCAGGTCGATGGAAACGGCTGCCGCGCTCGCCGACGTAGGCGCGAATGATATCCGCGCGTTCCTCTGCCGAAAGACCGGCCGCAATCGCGCGCGCCTCGGTCAGCGTACAATCGTGATAGGGATAGAGAATGGCGGCGACGGTTTTGATCTCGGCGTCGGGATCATATTCGACCAGCGTCACACCGTCTGATGCGTCATCACGACCTGGGAATGTATCGTTATCGCTGATAGTGCGGCTTATCGCCGCAACGCGATCGCGGTTGGCTTGCAAATAGCGTTGATAAGCCAATCCACGTTCGTTCTTCGCCCGCTTGACGAAGGAGGGAATCAGACCATCAAGCGCTGTCTGCATCGCCGTCGCCAGGTCGCGCAATTCGTCCAGCGGCGATGCGTAAAGCTTCGTCAGCAGGTATTCAAACGCACGCCCATTGCCGAACAACCCGACGTTAGTTTGGGTCGCCATAGGCAACAGCCCGCGCAACAGGTCGCAGGCTTTGGCCCGCGTCGCGCTGGCATAGGCTCGCTCAGACGTGTCGGCATCGCGGGGAGTGCGCGATCGGATGAAAGTGATGGTCGGCTCCATCAGCGCGGAGTAGGTGTCGAATAGGCCGTCGAGGGCGGCCTCGTAGTCGGCAGCGTGGCGCGACGCCATCACCGCCGATTCACGCAGATAACGATAGCGTCCATTGACCTTGCGATTAAAGACCACATAGCGCGTCGATTTCTCCAACGGGCTGATGCCAATGCGGTTGTCTTCCAACGCCTTCGCGGCGATATTGCTGACCCCTTCGCAGGCGATATGCGCTCCGCCCAGCTCGGCGACCGAGTCGTCGCCATACCCGATCAGCACCCGGTCGTAGAAAGCTTCGGCCTGCTGCACGGCGATCAATTGGTCGCCGGACGAACGAGCCGTGTCGTCGACAATGGCCGCAAAGCCCGACTCTGGCGTCTGGATGAATTCATCGAGCAAGATGCGGCGCAGGCTCTTGTCGCTGCGGCTGTAGCGCGAGAACAACGCGCCCTTGACGACATCAGGCAAGTTGCGCAGGCCGAAAACCGGGCGCTCGGTCGATGTGACAAACGGCGCGAGCAACGCATGCTCGGCGGCGGTAAAGTGATCGCCCCA
>JANQID010000064.1 GCA_028282325.1 Chloroflexaceae bacterium
GCTCGCGCCAAAACGCGCACAGCGCATCATCGGCAGCAGGCATAGCGGCCAGCGCCGCACGCACCTGGCTCCCGCCGCGCAGCATCCCGTCCAGCATGCCGCGCAACTCCGCCAACCCAAACTCGGCCAGCGCCGCGGCCAGCTCGACATCATCGCTCGCAGCGCGGGCTGCCTGGGCAATTGCAGCATCGATGCTTTCGGCGAGCAGCATACCTGCTTGAACCTCATCGAGCACAACGAAACGCGGGTCAAGCTCGCTCTCGGCAGGCTGCGCCCGCAGCAAAGCGCCGCAGAAAGCGTGGATCGTGCCGATACGCGCCGCCTCCGCCGCCGCCCGCCGTTCTTCCCAATCGGCGCGGTCGTCATCGTTTGCCGCACGGGCGCGCGTTTCAATCGTCTGACGAACACGCGCCCGCATTTCGCGGGCGGCTTTGTCCGTAAACGTAATCGCCAGTACTGCACCGACGCCGTGCTCCAGAATCAGCCGCAGGTAGCGCTCGACCAGCACACGGGTTTTGCCGCTGCCCGCACCGGCGGTGACGACAAGATTGCAGGAGCGTTCAATAGCCGTGCGCTGTTCGGGAGTAAACTCCATCATTCCGCCCGCTTGATATATTCGATGATGCCCTGAACGCCGAGTTGGCGTTCCAGATCGAGGATGCGTTCCAGCGCCGGGCGATATGGATGCGTTGATGCGAGCATGCGATGAGCCGCTTTGGATGCGCCGATCCAGAACAGGTGACGATAAGCGACCCACTCGGCGAAGCCCTCACGCAGGTCGTCGTCATTGAGCAGCGGGCAGCGCTCGCCCTGCCAGGCGTGGGCATACTCATGCGCGACCGTGGTGCGAAAAATCAGGCGCGGCAGGCCGTAGAGTACATAAACGACCCGCATATGGCCCTGGCGCTGATATAACCCCAGCGTGCGGCGCGCCCCTTCTGGGGGATGGCGGTCGCCCTGCGCGCGGATTTCCTCTAGCGTCGGCGCATCCACCAGGCGAAACTCCACGCCGACGTTCAGGGTCAGGCCGAGCTGGTTGATCACGTGCGCGACGGTTTCCTGAAAAATCTGGCGCGCCAGTTTCGGGTCATAGATCGCCATGCTGTGGCAGGTCGCACACTGCAACCGCCCGTCGTGCAACTGCCAGTGCTTCGGGCCGAGCGGCGCGCCGCAGCTATCGCAACGCGGGCGCATGGCGATGCAGGTCGCGCAATAGCGCTCAGGTCGATCTATCAGCGTGTAGTAGCGGCCAATCAATGGGCCACCGCAAGCCGCACACCGATCCGAGTCTTCACGCTGCGCCGAAGATGTTGCCGGAGTAGCCATAACAGCAAGAAACGCTCATATCTTTGCAGCACCTGTATCCAGGCAAGCATAGCACAGGAGTGCGGCGGATGCAACGTAATCCTGTTGCATTGCTGTAAGAACCTGTCTGAAAAGGGGCAAAAAGCAGACTGGGCCAGTCTTCCATACCAACGTCTGCTGAGGGCTTCGCCGGAAACTGCGCGCAGACGTTCAATACTGTGCCGGTTGTGAGATTGGCCCAGTCTTTTCAGACAGTCTCTCAGAACTTCCATCATCACTTTTTCTATCGATCAGGCGGTTTTACACATAGTAGTGAGCGCCTGTCCATATGTGACAGACCGCAGACCGCAGACCGAGCCGGAACAGACCGGCCTGGTTTCTATGGCCGGACAGCCACGCTACGACCGAGCATTTTCGTTATGTAAAGTATCACTTAAGGATATAGATAATCGAGGACTGGCAGTCCTACAGCCACATTGTACGAATTTCAACTGATTTATCCATCAGGAGTTGCTATGCTTGCCAAAGTCTATAGTTGCGCCGTGATCGGCCTGGAGGGAGTACTGGTCGAGGTTGAGGTGGATATAGCCCAGGGCCTGCCGGCGTTCACCGTCGTCGGGCTGGGAGACGCCGCCGTACAGGAGAGCCGCGAACGGGTGCGGGCCGCCGTGCGTAATAGCGGCCAGACCTTCCCGATGAAACGTCTGACCGTCAATCTCGCTCCTGGCGACCTGCGCAAGGCAGGCCCGGCTTACGATTTGCCCATCGCCGTGGGACTGTTGCTGGCCTCCGAGCAGATAGGCGGCGATGTCAGTAAGATGCTCTTCATCGGCGAATTGAGCCTCGACGGCGCTCTGCGTCACACCGACGGCGTGTTGCCGATGGTCGCCATCGCCCGCGCGCACGGCATCGAAACGGTCTTCGTGCCCTACGAAGACGCCGCCGAGGCCGCCCTGATCGAGGGGTTGACGATCGTTCCGGTGTGTTCGTTGACTGAACTGGTCGGCCACTTTACCGGCGAATATGCGATCGCGCCGTATCTGTCGGATCTGCGCTTCGAGCAGAGCGAGCCGGAATACCCGATCGATTTTCAAGACGTACGCGGTCAGGAACACATCAAGCGTTCGCTCGAAGTCGCCGCCGCCGGGGCCCACAATATCGCGATGACCGGATCACCGGGGTCGGGCAAAACGATGATGGCGCGCGCATTGCTCTCGATCTTGCCGCCGCTGACGCTCGACGAGGCCATCGAAGTTACGAAAATTTACAGCGTGGCCGGTCAACTGCCGAACGACACGCCGCTGATTCGCCAGCGCCCCTTCTGCGCCCCCCACCACACCACATCGCTGGCCGGGCTGGTCGGCGGCGGCAGCCGGGTCAAGCCGGGGATGATCTCGCTTTCGCATCGCGGCGTCTTGTTTCTCGACGAATTGCCGGAATTTGGCCCAAAGCTCGAAGTGCTGCGCCAGCCGCTCGAAGATCGTGTGGTGACGCTGAGTCGCGCGTCGGGCAGCGTTAGCTACCCGGCATCGTTTATGCTGGTGGCCGCGCAAAATCCCTGCCCATGCGGCTGGTATGGCGACCCGGATCGCGCCTGCACTTGTTCTCCGGCGCTGGTAACGCGCTACCAGAAGCGCATCTCCGGCCCGCTGATGGATCGCATCGACATTCACGTCGAGGCGCCGCGGGTCAATTATGAGAAGCTGAGCAGCGATCGATTGGGCGAGCCATCGGCGGCGATTCGCGAACGGGTGATTGCGGCGCGCCAGCGCCAGAGCGAGCGCTTCCGCGGAACGCGCCTGCTCTCGAACGCCGATATGGGCGCGGCGGAGATTCGTGAATATTGCACACTCGACGGCGCAGGGCAGAGTCTGATGAAGGCGGCGGTACGCCAGCTTAACTTGTCGGCGCGCGCCTATCATCGCGTCCTGCGTATGGCGCGCACTATCGCCGACCTGACGGGAGTCGAGCAGATCGCACCCGCGCACCTGGCCGAGGCAATTCAGTATCGACCGCGCCAGGCAGAGTGAAAAATAGCCGACGTTCAATAGCCGATAGGTTGCACGTGCAGGCGCAGTGTCTTCATTATCGGCTCTGAACTGCTATTGGTCTTTCGACTACCCTGAAAAAAGGTGGATGCGTGGGAAGGTTGCAGCCAGCTGAGATTGGTCAGGTCGACACGGGTCAAGCGCACCATCGTTCGCCTCGACATCCCAAACGTCAGTGGTCGTCCCCGATCAGCCGGGTGCAATCCCAGCGAATCTTTGCGTTCCTCTGCGTTCTCTGCGGCGAGATTGGACGATCGAACCTTCGACATCGGATCAGTGTTCATACGCGCTGGCGTACCGCAGGCACATCAGTAGCTATTGATTATAGAATTTTCGGCTATTCATCCAGCAGCGCACGAACCTTGCGCGCCAGCGCGCTGCCGTCAACCGGCTTCTGCAAAAATTCGACATTGCTACCAAACGAATTTGGATCTACCGCAAGCGGTCATTCTGAGCGGAGCGAAGAATCCCGGCTGTCGGGGACGCTGAGACCCTTCGCTCCGCTCAGGGTGACATGCGGCCTGTTCATTATCGTTTGGTA
>JANQID010000080.1 GCA_028282325.1 Chloroflexaceae bacterium
TGGCTCAGCGTCTTCTGCTCTTTCACCGCTTCGAGCGCCACCCGGAACTTGAATTCGGCACTGCGCCGTTGACGTTTTCTGGCCATACGTTCCTCCACACGCGATGCGACGATCCTACCAGATCTTTACTTCGCGTGTGGTCCAGTTTCTGGGGCCAATTATATATCGAGCCAGTGACACCAGGCGTTAGGTATCAGAATGTCGATCTTAGTGCGAGCTGCAAGCTTTGAAGATGTTGACGCTATAGCTTCAATTCACAAAGAAGCCTTTGTCCGTCAAACAAGTTCCGAAGCCTGGGTGAAAGCAACAATTGCCGCAACTCCCAGGTTTTTGGTTTACGTGCTTGAAAACGATAGTGAGATTGTAGGTTTCATTTTCTGGGCACAAAAATCTGGAATTCGACCCTCGGCTGTCGTTGAGCTAGACCAACTGGCCATACGCTCCTCTTGCCAAGGTCGAGGCTTTGGCGAACGGTTAATTCGTCAGTCGCTTTCCAATGTGCAAGAACAGCTCACCCAGAATGGCCAGCTGTTGAAATCAGTTCTTATCTCAACTCGTGCCGACAACGAAGCTCAGAAACTGTACGCAAAAGTGTTGGGGGCAAGAGTTGTAGCTAAAGTTGAAGGCCTATACTCAGGCACTGAGGTATTCATGCTTGCTGACCACGTCGATGGAGCGAAGGAAATTTAATGCCGACCCACGGAAAGCTTGATTACGTAGAGTTTCCTGCCCGTGATCTTTCGGCCACCAAATCATTTTTCGCGTCTGTGTTTGGTTGGTCGTTTGTTGACTACGGCCCAGATTACACCGCTTTTTCAGGCGAAGGTTTGGATGGCGGCTTTTTCAAAGCGGAACTAGCGGCCCAAACACCCAACGGAAGCGCGTTGTTAGTCTTCTATAGTGAAAATTTAGAAGAAACCGAAGCAAAGATCATCTCGTCCGGAGGTAAGATCGTGAAACCAATTTTTGAGTTCCCCGGTGGGCGGAGATTTCACTTCACTGAACCAAGCGGCAATGAGTTGGCGGTTTGGAGTGCTTCAGGTGCCTAATAATTCGTTACAGGTGACGTCAGATTGTTCACCACATCAAATGCTGACGATCTGAATCATTGTATTAGTTAAGGTAGCCCATTACTTCCTAGTCCATTAAGAAAAGAGCCATAATGTCAAGGTGGCTGAATAATAAAAAGGTGTGGTTAACTGATGAATATCACTAATACTACAACGAGAGCTGGTATAATCCTGTTCAGAGCCGCCTGAGCAGGAGGATGTGATGGACAACGAGACCATACCCACCTTGACCTTGACGCCCGCCGATGTGCAGGATCTGGCGGAGGCGCTCAAACCCTATCACGCCATCGCCGGGGTGTTCTTCGCCCGGAGCGAGTCGCGCACCTAGGCCGAACGCTACCTACAGGGCCTCCTCAGTCCGCTCAAATCCATCGAGCCGATCGTGATCGCCCAGCTGGGCGTGAGCGAACGCGCCGTCCGCGGGATGCAGCAGTTTGTGACCGACAGTCCCTGGGATGATGTCGCCATTCTGCGCTGCCATTGGCAGAAAGTCGCCCAGGATCTCGGCTTCCTGGCCTTTGAGCTGGCTGGAGGCGACCAATCTGCTCAAAGAATTCGGCTTCGCGGGCGGTCTGGGCCTGCTGCTCACGGATGTGTTGTGGACCGAAAATACCATTGCCGCCATCCAGCAGCTGCTTTCTCCATGGGGTGATTTGCCCGGGATGCACCTTGTACTCACTGGCGAGCTGGCTGAGTGTTTTCTGCTCCTTGACCGCTTCCAGAGCGACCCGGAACATGAGCTCGGCGCCGCGCCGTTGGCGGTTTCTGGCCATGCACTCCTCCACATGCGGTCAGCAGATCGTAACAGATCTTTACGTCGCGTGCAGTCCAGTTTAATGGGCGCGGTGAATACGGCGCGTCTTCTCAATCAATTCACGACCGGCTACGGCGATTACACTCAGGAGAAAGAGCGCCTCTTTCTCCAAAGAACACCGTCTCTAAAGGGGAGAACCAGGTCTCTCTGTCAACTGGCCGCCCAACATCGCTCGCAGCGGACGCCGCGGGCGCGGCCCCAAACCTGGCGTTTGTTTACAACGGTGTCGCGTGCCGCCAGCCGTGCCGTCTACGCAAGCCGCCCGCGACGCCGCTAAAGCCCGGCGTTGGGCAGATTCACACTGCACTAATAATCAGCTTATGTTGAGAAAGGTTCCTGAACAAGATACTATTTATGTTAACTAAAAATCCAGATTTTATTTTATGAGCGTTTTTTCGCGACTTTTGTAAGGGTGTTATGGGGGTGAATGGCCAATCGCCGTTGCCAAACGGAGATATCAAGGGGTAGGACCAAAATTATTAATGGGGGCGTAACATTAATTGAAATTTTGACAAATTGATATGGGAGGAAACTGAACGATGACAAGGAAGTCTGACTCAAAGCCGATTTTTCAATTCTTGCTTGCGCCGCTGCTCGGCAGCCTGATTTTAGGAGTCACTCTGTTTCTGCTGGTCGGGCCAATGTCAGGGGCAAAAGCCGTAGCTTCATCTGCTTTTATCACAAACCAGGCCGCAATGCCGGTAACTTTTATGCTGGATGATTTTGATGATGCCAAATACGCGCCTGATCTAACCACAACTATACCGCGTAACCCCAACAACTTTTTTGCAAATCAGGGAATTTATGAAGCCGGTGGAGCACTTATTACCGACACGCTCGCCTGCACCTCAACTTTCTCCTGTTACCTGATTTTGGCCTACGATGTTTCTGCTGGCTCTACCACCGAAGGGGGCTATGTGGAAGAACTTGGCTATGCCTACACCTATGACGGCGGCAATCCGTCTACTTGGGCCTTACGCGATATGAGTTCCTGCCAGGCTCTACAATTTAGCGCACGGGGCGACTCCGGAACATCGTTTACCAGCCAATTTGAAATAGAGTTTATTGGTCAGAATTGGGGGGTCAGAGAACAGAAATTAATTTCTGGGGTTACTACAAACTGGCAAACCTTCTCGGTACCGCTGTCACAATTAACCACGGTAGACCCGGCCCAATTAAAACAGATAGCGGTGCGTTTACCCAATCAAACCGTTTCACAGCCCATCGGGGCGCTTCATTTTGATGATTTTGCTTTTGTCGGTTGTCAATTCAATGGGAGCTTACTAGATTTGATTGAACGACAGGCTTTTTACTACTTTTGGGAGGCACGCCACCCCACCACCGGTTTTGTGCGTGACCGAGCGGTTGACCCTTTTTATGACCGCAATGTAACCAGCGTGGCCGCCATTGGTTTTGAACTGACTTCGTTTGGGATTGGATCCGAACGGGGCTGGGTTTCCCGTACTGCGGCGGCATCAGCTACGTTGCAGATCCTTGATAAATTGGTTGAGATTTCTCCCACCGCCAGCAATAAAGGGTTTTATTACCACCTGCTTAAAATTGATACCGGCGCTCGCGATGGTGACACCGAGCTTTCTACCATCGACACCGCGCTTTTAATGGCCGGGGTATTGTTTGTCCGCGAGTATTTTACCGGCACCGGTGCCGTTGAAACCGCTATTAGACAGCAAGCCGATTTGCTTTTTAACTCTGTAGATTGGAACTGGGCTTTACGTACCGAGCCTAACCCGATGAATACCTACAACCAGTTCTATCTGGCCTGGAAGCCGGCTATGGAAACAGGCTTTGAGATTCCTGCGCCGGATGGTGGTTATTTTGCCGGAACTCTGGCCGATCCAACCACTTGGGAATATTACACCGACGAAATCTTATTGATCAATATTATGGCGCTCGGTTCTCCAACTTCCGCCGTAATAACCGATACGTTTACGGCTTGGACACGCGAGCAGGGTAGCTATGGTGGACATACCCTTTACCAAACCTGGTTTGGTCAACTGTTTGCCCATTTCATTGGGCAAGGTTGGCTGGATCTACAATGTGTACAGGAACAGGCCACCGGCATAAATTGGTGGAAAAATTCAGGTCAGGCCGCGCTGGCCAATCGACAGTTTGCCGTTGATCAAGCCCTAACCTACACCACCTACGCTACCAATAGTTGGGGACTTTCTCCCAGTCTGGGGCCGCCTCCGGTGCCGTACTCATCAACTATGGCTGGTGTGGGCGTATATAGCACGTATGCCGGCCTGCCCAAAGGAGAAGTGATACCAGCAGACCCGGTGCATGATGGCACGGTTGCCCCCTATGCAGCGGCAGGTAGTATTGTTTTTTTAAGCAGCAATTCCGCCGAAAATGAAGCCTACATAGCTCTGGATTACTGGTATCAGAATCAACCCGCTTTGTGGGGAATTTATGGTTTTGTAGATAGCTTCAATTTGGGGCAGCAAGCAGATGCCTCGGATGATTGGTATGCCCACGATTATATCGGCATTGATCAGGGCATGACCTTATTGGCCCTGGAAAATTACCAAACCGGTTTTGTCTGGAGTGTGATGAACAAAAGCCCGGTCATCCAGGCCGGTAAGACAGCCGTTTTTGGTCCCGGTTGTTATGTTTATTTGCCAATTGTGCAAAAGAACAGTTAAAGAACGCCGCATTAGCAAACATCTACCCAACAAATCGTTGCACTAGACGCCTAATCTTGGCTTTTCATCAACTTCGGTTGGGCAGCCAAGTTGTCTTTGATTGGGCCATTCGGGGCCAGCCCGGCGCTAGTGAACTCAAGCGTTAGCTGCGTGAAAAAATAAAGATAAAAAAAATGGACAATTGGGGCAGTCTTAAAAATTTGTTTGTCTGATGGACGGCATCGTTATTTTTAAAAGCTGCCATACGATAATTGTGAGATGGGATTTTTCAATTCTCAATCAAAAAGTGACTTACAACCATCTGAAATTGAGAATTTGTCAATCCTGCGTACGGTGGAGGATTTTTTTAATAACGTGAGGAATTTCTATTTTTAAAACTTCACAAGACACACTAAACGTACATTTTTGACATCTACCTTTAGGAGTAAAACATGGATACTGGAGGATATTTGATGGAGACCATTCTGGGTATTGTCTGCTTGCTAATAGGCATTGCGGGTGTGATCATGCAGGGCATTTCGGTGATCAACTGGCCGCTGGCGCAGAAGCTTCACTTTCAGGAAACAGACACCAATCCTTTGTACTCACGCTTAGAAAAGCACACCGCTATGTGGGACATGTTTGTTCTGTGGACTAATGTGGCTGTGGGCATCCTACTGCTAATGAAGCATCCGTGGTGGCCCATCTTCGGGCTTGTGGCCGGTGGTGTACACATCGATACTGCGGGGAGGGAGGTGGCCAAACTCCTTGGACTGCGGCGGGAGGGGGTTAAGGGCCTTAGCGACAAGGAGTGGCAAGCCACGGTCGGCATGTTCGGTATCATGGCAGTGGTTGGACTGTGGACCATCCTCGTTTCGGCGTTCGCTCTAGGTTGAGGTGCGCATCTAACAAATTGATTCACCGGAACTTTTTCGTCGTTTTACTCCTCAAAAGTCCGGTGATCACGGTGTTATGCGGAGCGTAGCTCCGCATAACGAAGGCGTAAGCACGCTTCATCGCTTGTCTGCTCCGCTGCGCTCCGCATAACAAGCGGATAAACCGTACCGCCTGCGGCGGCAGCTTATCCGCGCATTCGGCAGCAGACCATCACACCCGTACCGCAGTTCGAGGTGGCTTACTTACGGTCTCCTTCGACCTTCCTGCCAAAATGTCCCTGATCGCGTATAATAAAGCGGGTGATCGTAGCGACACGGGAAGATATGGATAACGTCATTTCCATCAACGGTGTGCCGATCCGGCTTCCCGCCGAACGCTGGTTTCATATTGTGGAGAACCATGACGAGGTAGCTGGCTACTACGATGCTGTGCTGGAGACTGTCGCTGATCCTGATGTAATCATTCCAGGCTATCGCGGTTCACTGGTGGCGGTTCGTAGCTATGGTCGTCGGCGCTATCTTTATGTGATCTACCGCGAAGTCACATCCGATGATGGCTTTATCATCACGGCGTACTTCAATCCAAAGGTTAATCGAAAGAAGGCCATATGGAAGCGACCCTAGATCCGACGATAATCCAGTCAGTCACGCGCGCCATTCCGTTGCTGCTCACATTTCCGGCCCAGCACTTTTGGGTCGACTATGATGTGGATGCAGATGCATTGTATATCAGCTTCCAACGCCCGCAGCAGGCGACTGAGACTGAAACGACCGATGAGGGAATCCTGCTGCGCTACCGTGGCAAAGAGCTAGTTGGTATCACCATCCTAGATGCGTCAACACGCCATTGATACGCACGCCTCGCTCGAAGTGCTTGCGAACGACTGCCGCCGAACAAGGCGTTGCAGGTGACCGCTTCGCGCGCGAGATCGCCCGTTTTTTAGAGAAGCTTGTGTAACGCGCTTGCGGCGCCTGAAGCCAGACGTTAGCTTGTTGCTTTTTACCTTGCGACTATGGTGAGATGTTTTGCGGTCGCGTTGGCCTGCCACGCGGGTCATACGACAAATCCAAAAGCCAGATCGTTGACGTTGGTGTCGGTCGGGCCGGTTTTGAGCAGATCGCCGAGCGCGGCAAAATAGGGGTAGGCGTCGTTGTTCGCCAACGCGTGGTCGAGGTCAAGGCCCAATTCTTCACCCCTCCGCAGGGTCGCGTCCGTCACGACCGCACCCGCTGCGTCGGTCGGGCCGTCGCCGCCATCGGTCGCCAGCGTCGCCAGTGCGACGCCGGGCAATCCCGCCAGGTCGCGTGCGGCGGCCAGCGCCAGCTCCTGGTTGCGCCCGCCGCGCCCGTCTCCACGCACGGTCACGGTGGTTTCACCACCGACAATCACGCAGGCCGGTCGCGCTACGGGGTGTTCCGAGTTCGCGATTTCGCGCAGCACCGCCGCCAGGAAGCGCCCAACAACACGAGCTTCGCCCTGCGCATACGTCGTCAGCAAGAGGGCATTGAAACCCTCAGCGTGCGCCGCTGCTAGCGCTGCCTGGGCTGCTTGGGCATTGTCGCCGATCACGACATTCTGCACCCGCGCGAAGATCGGATCGCCCGCCTCCGGTGTTTCGGCGATCTCGCCGCGCAACCCGGCCACCAGACGCGAGCGAATCGTTGCGGGAATATGCTCGCGCAGGGCGTAGCGCTCCAGGATGGCGTCGGCGTCGGCGAACGTCGTGCTGTCGGCAACCGTCGGCCCGGAGGCGATCACATCGAGCGGGCTGCCGACGACATCGGAGAGGATGAGCGTTGCGACGCCGGCCGGGGCGGCCAGGCGCGCCAGACCGCCGCCTTTGATCAGATCGAGGTGTTTGCGCAAACAGTTGATCTCGTCGATGCTTGCGCCGCAGGCGAGGAGCGCTTGTGTCAGCGCTTGCATATCGTCAAGGCCGATTCCCGGCGCCGGCAGCGCCATCAGGGCCGAGCCGCCGCCGGAGATCAGCGCCAACACCAGATCGCGCTTTCCGGCGCTTGCGAGAAGCGCCGCGATGCGTTGCGTCGCCGCGAGTCCGCGCGCATCGGGGAGCGGGTGGCGTGCGGGAAGATAGACAAGACGTTGATCGGCGTCGGTCAGCGCCGGTGATACATCATCAGCTTTGACGATCACCACGCCCGCCGTGAGCCGATCTCCCAGGAGATCGGCGACGGCGCGTCCCATCGGCGCGCCGGCTTTGCCCGCGCCCACGACAAAGACGTGATCGTATGCGCGCAGGTCATAGGTGCGATCACCGATGATCAAGCTATGGTCGTCGCGGCGCATATGGCGACGCACCGCAGCGGCGGGTTCAACAGCATTCAACGCCGCAGCCATAATGCGGGCGACGCGCTCGCCCCACGGCGCAGAACGCAACGTTACGGAGAGCAATCGCTGCGGCGCTATCATACGCTTTCCCCTTCCGCCAATCAAGAATCAACATACGTCGCTCGCCGGAAATGATACAACACAAAGGGGAAGGTCGCGACAACCTTCCCCTGCTCCTATGCGACGCGACCGAGACCTCTGGGCTTTATTCTGCCGCCAGTTCGACGCGCACGCTCATACCTGCACGCAGGCCTTCCTGCTCATCAAGGACGATCCGCACCAGATACGTGCGAATATTGCCCAGCACCGCAGCGGTCGGCGCGACGTAATCAACGCTCCCGTTAAATGTCTGATTGGGCAGTGCGTCGGCGAAAATCGTCGCTTTCTGGCCAACCGCCACCCGCGCGATGTCCACATCGCTGATCTGCACGTCGATGTGGAGCTTGCTGGCATCCACAACCTGGATGGCCGCCAGCCCGCCGGTAGCGCCTGGGTCGCCTGGATCGATGTTTACAATTGACACCGTGCCGTCAAACGGCGCGTGCAATTCGGCATATTCACGATTGAGGCGGGCCTGTTCAAGCGAAGCCCTGGCTTGATCGACTCCCGCCACGGCCTGCGCAAGCTGCGAGTCGGTTGGATCCGGCTGGAGCCGGTCAAGCTGCGCCTGGGCGGATGCGAGTTGGGCTTCGGCGGCAGCGACGCGATCTTCATCGGGCGGCAACAACAATTTATCGAGCGTAGCCTGCGCCTGAATGACCTGCTGCTCGACCGCCTGGATACCGGTGATCTCGGCTTGTTTGGCCTGCTCATAGGCGACGCGGGCTTGTTCCAGGGCGGTTTCGGCATTTTCTACCGCGCGCAACGCCGCTTCTTCCTGGTCTTTGTTCTCCTGGGGCAATTCATCGCCAAACTTCGACAGAAAATCTTCCAATTCCCGATTGGCCCAGTAGATGCGGCTGTAGTTGTCCTGCGCGTTGCGCAGATTATTCGCCGCCTGATCGATCTGGAGCTGGGCGTTGATCTTGGCTTGCGACAGCCGATCACGGTTCGACTGCAAGTTTGCCTGCGCCGCAGCCAGTGCGGCCCGCGCACTCTCGATGTCTTGATCTTTCGGTCCGGCGAGAACCCGATCCAGCGCCGCTTGCGCCTGTTCAACCTGGGCTTGGGCCGCCGCCAGATCGGCGTTGCGCGGGTCCTCGGTCAACGCCGCGAGCTGCGCCTCGGCGCGCGCCAGCCCGGCCTCGGCCTGCCGGATCTGCTGCTCGAATGGCCGGGGATCAAGGACGGCCAGTACCTGATCCTTCTTCACGACGTCACCCTCTTCGACCAACACTTGATCGACGGTTCCCTGCACCGTGAAGACCAGATCGGCCTCCTGCGCCGCTTTGACCTCGCCGGATCCACTGACACCCAGCGTGATAGTCATATCAGAAGGCTCGTTAAGACCGCCGATATCCGGCGCCGCCGGTGCAACCGTGGGAATGCTCAAAGTCGGCATTGGCGAGACAGCGGGTTGTTGGGCGACAACTGTCGATCCCTCATTCACATCGGAACTATCGGCGCAAGCTGTCAGGCCAATTGCAAGCATACCTGCCAATACGCCCAAAACGATCGTCTCACGTTTCACGTCAAGCTTCTCCTCCGCTCGTTATGTATAGGCCCGTCATACGTATCATCAGTCGCACTATTCTCCATGATACTATCAAACGACGGTGAGCTTTGCGGAGCATCGCGCCAATCGATTAGCGCCGACGGCTCCGCATTCTCCGGCTGATCGGATACATCAAGACCTGATCGAGCGTTGTCTTGACGATTACGGCTTAGACATTGAACAGGAAGTGACAGATGTCGCCATTCTGCACAACATATTGCTTGCCTTCAAGCCGGACTGCGCCGGCTTTTTTGGCTTCGTTCATACTTCCGGCGGCGATGAGGTCATCATAGGCGACGATTTCGGCGCGGATAAAGCCGCGTTGAATGTCCGAGTGGATGACGCCGGCAGCCTCGACCGCCGGCGTGTGGCGACGGATTGGCCAGGCGCGCACTTCATCCGGCCCGGCGGTCAGAAAGCTAGCGAGGCCCAGCAAATCGTACGAAAGCTCAATCACCCGGTCGCGAGCGGGGTTGCTGATGCCCAGATCATCCATAAACGCCCGCGCCTCGGCGTCATCGAGCTGAGACAGCTCGGCCTCAATTTTCCCACACAACGCCACAACCGCACTCCGCCGGTGTTCGTACGGAGGCGTCGGCGGGTCGGTGATCTGATCTTCGCCGATATTCAATGCAATCAACAACGGCTTGGCGGTGAGAAACTGATAGCCGCGGATCAAACGCTCCTCTTCATCGCTGAGGTCAATATCGCGAATAGGCGTTTCGGCTTCTAATGCTTCGCGCAGGCGCTGGAGCAGATCGCGCTCGGCGACCCGAATCTCACGCTCGCGCGCCGCCATCTTGCCGATCTCAGCGTTCAGTCGATTCAAGCGGCGCTCGATGATCGCCAGATCCGAGAACGCCAGTTCCATATCGACGGATTCTATATCGCGAGCAGCGTTGATTGTCTCTTCGGGATGCGGAACGGAAGCATCCTCGAAGACGCGCACGATATGCAGCAGCGCATCGGCGCCGCTAATATAGTTCAGCAATGCCGGCGGCAAACCGGCTCGTTTCTCGCCGCCCCCGCTAATGCCCGCCACATCAACGTACTGCACATCAGCATGCGTGATCTTGCGTGGCTTGAACATCTCCGCCAGCCGGTACAGGCGATCATCCGGCACCTTCACCGTCGCCGTGTTTGGCTCCAGTTGGCCGGAGGAGTATGCCGTCGTCTCCGCGGTTCCGCGAGTCAACGCGTTAAAAACGGTCGTCTTGCCGCTATTGGGCAGGCCGATAATCGCAATATGCATAACATAACCTGGAAAGCAAAGCCTCAAATTTCACGCAGTATAGCGCGAGTGCTGTTGCTGTGCAACCTGCATACAGCAGCGCTGCTTGCCGTATTCACGTGGCAAGAAGATGGCATTAACGATTTTTTATCTTACCAGATAACGTTTTGTTCGCTATAATGACAATGGTGCAATAACTCTGAACTAGCATCCTTTCTGCTCACCAAACGCCATATCACCCAATCGCCTATTTCGACAGCTCCGCGCGTCGGCTCAGATTACCTGATTTTGCTGCGTGCGAGCCAACGAAATGCAGTTGCACAAAGCGCAAATATATGCCTGCTCATTCAGATCTGGTCAACCTGATACAACGCGCCCAATCCAATGACGTTGGAGCCATCAGCGAGCTGTATGATCAGTATGCCGGAATGATTCTGCGCTACTTTCTGCTGCGCGTATACGAGCATGAACTTGCGCAAGACCTGACACAGGAAGTATTCATCAAGGTTATCAAAGGTATTGTCAAGTTCGAGTATCGTGACGAGAAATCGTTTCTAGGCTGGCTATACACGATTGCCAGCAATATCCTCAGCAGCTATCAACGGCGCCGCAACGTCCCTTCGACCCCTCTGGACAACCAGGAACATCTTGCTGATGGTCGCAGCCAACACGATGTGCGTGCGATCTGTGATCGCGTCGTTCTCCAGCAGGCAATAGATCAGCTGACGAACGATCAGCAGCAGGTGCTTTTCCTACGCTTCTTTGCCGATATGACCAACGGTGAGATTGCCGAAGCGTTGCATCGTACAGAAGGCGCGATCAAGGCAATCCAGTATCGTGCGCTCAATAGTTTGCATAGAATATTGAGTCGTGAAACCAACGAGCGCTTGTCCTCGCGTACCGCCCAACGCATAGACTATGCGAAGCGGTTGCCAGAGTCTCATACGGGCGTGCATTATCACGACGCCCGTGAGCAGCGCCACGATTATGACGTTGCGTTTCACGAAGCGCAAGCGGGCGGATTGGGAGATTGAGTCGTGGAGACAGATTTCTCACATATTCTGGGCCAGGCGTTGGCCCGATTGCAGTCGGGAGAGAGCGTCGAAGAGTGTCTGACGCATTATCCCGATGTCGCCCAAGAGATTGAGCCATTGCTGCGTGTGGCCGCCGAGTTGCATCAGCGATCAACTGCGGCCTTGTCGCCTTCTATGGAAGCCTGGTTATCAACCGGTCGTCAGGAGATTACGGCGCTGGCCGCTCAGATGATGTCTCCTGCAAGCGCCGATCCTACGCCGTCTCCCCGGCGTATGCCGCCATTCGGTTGGCTTCGGCGACGGCCGCCTGTATGGGCGGCGACAGCCCTGACCATATTGATTCTCTTCATCGCCACGTTTGTCATTACTGATACGATGGCTGCCCAGAGTTTGCCAGGCAACGCATTGTATTCCTGGAAAGTTTTCTGGGAAGAAGTGCAAATTGCACTGGCATGGGATGCCGATACACGGAGCGAACTGTATGTGCAGTTGGCCGATGAACGCCTGGAAGAGATCAGCCAACTGACGGCGCAGTCCGATTCAGTGAGATTGGAAGATGTCAACCAGGCGTTAAATCGCCTGGCCGATCATGTTCACGAAGCGGTCGTGGAGGCGCCGCAGACTGACGTCGAAGCGGAGGTGCAGCAACAACTTGCTCAAGTTATCGAAGAAGCCAACGCATTGATCGATGCAGCAGCGGAACAGGCCGAATCAGATCCGCAACAGGAAGCCCTTGAAGCAGCCGGCACCGTCGTCGATGATCTCTATCAGCAGATGCCGACGACGAGCGCCTTGCCTTCAGCGCTTGGTTCGAACAACACTCCAACGCCGACACCGACACCGACGCCGACAGAAACGCCGGCGCCGGGGCAATCATCGATTGCTCCATCACAGCCGCAAAGCCGCACATCCACTGTTGCGCCATCGTCGATGCCAGATGCATTGCCTGCTGTGGATGCGCCGACATCAACCACGACAGCAAAGCCGCCGCCGCGACGATCACCTGTTCCAACACGTGAAACCGCTCGTCGCACGTCGACGCCGACGTTGTCTCCCACTGCATCCCGCCCGGGCGCACTCTCTCCAACGCCGTCCCCATCAGAGGCAGTATCGCTGTATCCATCGCCGACACGCACATCTACTGCTGCGGCTACGCCCAGCCCAACTGCGCGACCTGCGCGTTCACCTGAATCGGATTCAACCGTCACGCCGACGAACACGCCCAGTCCGACGGCGACGGACACGCCCAGTCCGACGAACACACCCAGTCCGACGGCGACGAACACACCCAGTCCGACGAACACACCCAGTCCGACGGCGACGGACACGCCCAGTCCGACGAACACGCCGGAGCCGACGAACACACCGGAACCGACAGCAACCAATACGCCGGTAACACCGGAGCCGACGGCAACCAATACGCCAGAGCCTCTCGCAGGCGGCGAGCACATCTACACCGACGCGCTTGGCCAGGGCTGGGCTAACTGGTCGTGGAATGCGAGCACGGATTTCAGTAACGCGTCGCCGCGACACAATGGGAGCGCCGCGTTGGCAGTTACCTATAACGCGGCGTGGGCCGGCTTGTATCTACACACCGATCCATCTATTGATGTGCGCGACTACGATACATTGCGATTCTGGATCCACGGCGGCAGTCAGGGCGGTCAGCAACTTCGCGTCTGGGCGTATGATGAGGCTGGTAACGAAGGTCCGTCGATCAACGTGACAGCGCAGGCCGGCGTCTGGAAATTGGTGGGGATCCCGCTGAGCGATCTGGGACTTTCGACAAGTGTCGGCGACTTCATCTGGCAGGACATCAGCGGCGGGTCGCAGCCAACCTTCTACCTGGATGATATTATGCTGGTAGGCGTGGGCGG
>JANQID010000138.1 GCA_028282325.1 Chloroflexaceae bacterium
GCGCGACCGCGCTGGCGGAATTGTTCGCCGACCCGGCATGGTGCGCCGCCACCGATGCGTTGCGCCGCCTCGGACCGCACACGCCGCCCGGCGACCGCATCGGGGCGCAGGTGCGTGCTATTGTCGCGTGGCTGACCAGCGTCGATGCCGACACCGCGACCGCTGACGACTTCGCGGCGATAGAGGCGATTGATCTGCGCTCCGGGAGTGCGAAGCATTGGGGCGGCAAGGAAGCGCTGGAAGAGGCCAAATCGGCGTTACGTACCCTGCGCGAAGCGTACAAGGCGATCAAGGAATGGCTGGCCGCGCCCGACGATGACCTTGAACGACGGGCGGCTCGCGTGACGCTTGGCTTGCGTACGCTCTACGATTTGGCATCCGCCCGTTACCGTCGCGACAAAGACGAACGCGACGCGCTCGACTTCGACGACCTGGAGCGACGCGCCCGCGATTTGCTGGTAAGCAACCCCGCCGTGCGCGCCCGCTGGCAGGCCGAGTTGCGCGCTGTGCTGGTGGATGAATTTCAGGACACCAATGCTGACCAGCGCGACATCATCTATGCCCTGACCGGGCTGCTTGACGGCGAGGCCGGCGATGGTCGCTCGCCCGAACTCTTTGTGGTTGGCGACGGTAAGCAGTCGATCTATCGATTTCGCGGCGCCGATGTGAGCGTCTTTCGCCAGGCGGCTGATGACATTGAGCGGCAAGGCGGGCAGTCGACCTCGATGCAAATGTCCTTTCGCACCCACCAGACCCTGGTCGCGTGGGTCAACCAGGTGACGGAGGCGATATTCGCCCGCCCCGGCGCGTTGCGTTCCTACGAGTTCCCCTTCGAGCCGCTGAACGCTTACCGCGACACGGCTCCGCTGAAGCGCTGCGTCGAATTGCACATCACCGGCGGTGGTGACAGTGCCGATGAGCGGCGCGCCGCCGAGGCTCAAGCGATTGCCCGGCGGATCAAGGAGCTGTGCGAATCCGACGAGCCGATTGTCTTTGACGGCGCGGATCGCAACCATCGCTGGCGGGCGCCGAAGCCCGATGATTTCGCATTCCTCTTTCAGACCTCGACGGTCTTCGAGATCTACGAGCAAGCGCTGCGCGAAGCCGACATCCCGTTTCTGACCACTGCCGGGCGTGGGTATTACGGGCGCAAGGAAGTTCAGGACCTCATCCACCTGCTGCGCACGCTCGACGATCCCGCCGACGATCTGGCGCTGGTCGGCGTGTTGCGTGCGCCGCTTTTCGCTATCGATGACGCAAGCATTATAAGCCTGCGGCTGGCCAATCCGAACGGTGCGATCTGGGATGCGTTGCAGGCCGGAAATAATGCAGCGGCGGCGGATGAGCGATCGGCGGCGCTGGATTTTGCGCGCGTGACGTTGCGCGATCTGCACGCCCGTCGCGCACGGGTAACGGTGGTTGAGTTGCTGCGTGCGGCGCTGGCGTCGACTGGCTACCTCGCGACGATCAGCGGTCTGCCCGACGGGGCGCGACGGCGGGTCAACGTCGAGAAGTTGCTCGAAGCGGTACGGCTGGCCGGCAGCAACGGCTTGAGCGCGCTGAGCGAATATCTGGAGGATTTGCTGCGGGCCGAACCGCGTGAAGGCGAAGCGCCGCTGGAAGCCGACGGCAGTGTGCGCCTGATGACGATCCACCGCAGCAAGGGGTTGGAGTTTCCGATTGTCGTGCTGCCCGACCTGACCCGCACCCCGAACAGCCGCACCGACGCCTGGCTGGCCCGGCGCGACCTTGGCCTGGCGCTCAAGTTGCGCGATGCGGCCAACGAATGGCAGCCGTCGATTGCCTACCGTCTCGCGATGGACGAGGAGCGCCGCATGGAGCAGGCCGAGCGCGAGCGGTTACTCTACGTTGCGTTAACCCGCGCGCGTGACTATCTGATCCTGGGCGGCGCGACCGGGCGGATGCGCGGTGACAACTGGTTCAAGCGCATCGCTGCGGCGTTGGGCTGGTCGGGCGATGCGGACGCGCCGACCGCCGGGTCGTATGGAGCGCTGGAAGTGTTTGTGTACTGATATGCGGGTCTTGTTTCTCAACCCCTATCACGGCGGATCGCACGCCGCCGTCGCCGAAGGCTACGCCGCACGAAGCGAGCATCAGGTCGAACTGCTGACGATGCCCACGGCTGGCGGCTGGCGCTGGCGGATGCGCGGCGCAGCGGTGGCGCTGGCGCGTATGGCGCGCGAGCAGCGCCCAAAGCCCGACTGCATCCTCACCACCGATATGCTCGACGTAGCCGCGTTTCGCGCGCTCTATGGCGATCCGAGCGTGCCTGTAGCGATCTATTTCCACGAAAACCAGTTGACCTACCCGCTGCCCGCCGGCCGCTCGCGCGACCTGAGCTTCGCTTGGGCCAACTACACCAGCGCGCTGGTCGCCGATGCCGTGTTCTTCAACTCGGACTTTCACCGCCGGACATTCCTCGATGCACTGCCGGGGCTGCTGGGACGCTATCACGACTATCGTGAATTAGAGACGATCGACGTTATCGCCGCGAAGTCGAGCGTGCTGCCGCCGGGCGTCGATCTGAAGCGGCACGATGGAGAAGAACTTGAATTCGATGTGCGAACTCCGACGCTCCTCTGGAACAGCCGCTGGGATTACGACAAACAACCTGAAACGTTCTTCGCTGCTCTGGAAACGCTGGAAGCGCGGGGCGTCACGTTCCGGCTGATCGTCGCGGGCGAACACGTCGATCCCAACGCCGCCGAGTTTGTCGCTGCGCGCGAGCGCTGGTCGCAGCACATCATCCATTGGGGTTACGCCGCCGACCCAGTTCGGTACAGCCGATTGCTCTGGCAAGCCGACATCGTGGTCAGCACGGCGATCCAGGAGTTTTTTGGCATTGGTGTGATCGAGGCGCTCTACGCCGGTTGCATCCCGGTGCTGCCGCGCCGCCTGACCTACCCGGAGCTGCTGCCGACGGCGTATCATGCCGACTGCCTCTACGCCGCCGACGCCGACCTGGCCGACCGTCTGCATCACGTCATCAGCCGCCGCGACGAGTTGCGGCGCCGCGATTGGCGCGCGATTGCCGAACCCTACGACTGGTCGCTGATTGCGCCGCGTTATGATGAGGCGCTTAATCGCTTGTTAACATCGCGTTAAACGATGTATAATCCCAACCGGATATGCTGCCCATCAGGATGGCGTGGATCTGCTCAGTCGTCTTTGAACTCTCCCAAACTATCAATCGTTGACACTGACACCATCGTTGACACTGACGCCTATGCAATGCCCTCATTGTGGAGTTGACCTGAAGTTCAAGGAGCGCGGCGGACGGCGCTGCTCCGTATGTCGGCGCGAATTCGCCTTTGAGCCACGCGGCCACTCGTTGCGTCTGACCGATAAGCGTTTTCGTCTCGTCACCGAGAAGTTGAGCGCGAATGGCGCTTTGCGCTACACTCCCGCCCAACTCCAGCATGCGCTCAGTCGCAAGATTATCGCCGAGCAAAAGCCGACGAATATTGGCTGCTTGATCATCTTCTCGATCGTTTTCGGGTTGGCGGCGGGTGTGGTCATTGGGAGTGTCTTTCAGCCGCTCATTGGCGTGATCGCGTTTATGCTCGTTGCCGGGGGTGGTCTCTTTTGGAGTGCTCGTCAGCATCGGCGGCCTTTTTACCATTCCTTACCGATGCAGCTCAATACGTTTTATCGTGATGTCATTGATCGTTGGCAACAGGTGTACGGTTCGCCGCCAACAGGATTGATCGACCGCCAGATGCTCCAGCATTTGTGCTATGACACACCCGCGCCGGATCGCCTCCGTGCGGTGTTGGCTTGTCCCGAGCGCAGCGTGCTCGATTGCCTGTGCGCCAACGGCCTGCCTGAACGGCTTGGCCTGGGTTTGATCCCCGCCGCGCCCCCGTCGCACAAAAGGCGCGCATCACATTTTGACCAAGGTGGAGCGACTGACCGCTGCGTGCGAGCTGGAGGGGCGCTCGCCGCTGTTTGATCGCGAAGTGGTTGCGTATTCCTTCGCCATTCCGCCGAGCTACAAGCTGGCCGGCGTTACCGAGAAGTGGGTGTTAAAGCAGGCAATGCGGGATCTGCTGCCCGCGACGATCATCGATCGCCCGAAGAGCGGCATGCGGGTGTCGATCCAGCACTGGCTGCGCGGCCCGCTGCGCGAGCTTGCCGACGACCTGCTGCGCGGCCCGGAGGCGCAAGCGCGCGACCTTTTCCGCACGGAGACGATCCGCGCCTGGATGCACGGCGAAGGCCAGGTCTGGGCGCGCCAGGGGGCGTTGCTCTGGATTGTGCTGACCCTCGAACTCTGGCTGCGCGCCTACATCGACCGCGCCGAACTGACCGCCGACTACTTCGTGCGGCGGAGACAGTGGGCGTTTCCGGCATTGCGAAGCGCCGCCATCTGGCGAACACGCCGCTAGGCGATGACCGTCCCCTGGCCTTCCAGCGCGTGTGAGACGCACCCGGCGGCGCGCGCGTCGCCCAGGATGACTTCGCCGACGCCCTGCGATATTGCCTCGCTCGCACCGAGTACCTTCTTTTTCATCCGGCCCTCGGCATATTGCAAGTACGACTCGACATCACTGGCGGGAATGCGTGTAATCAACGAGTCAACGTTGGGGAAATCTTGCAGCAGACCGGGAACGTTGGAGAGCAACAGCAGCTTGCTGGCCTTGAGCGCAATCGCAATCGCTGCCGCCGCACGATCGCCGTCTACATTCAACGCCTCGCCGTGTTCACTACAGGCCAGCGGAGCGATCACCGGCAGATACTCGCCGGCGAGTAACGTCTGCAACAACTCCGTATTCACCTGCTCAACCGTCCCGGTCCAATCATCACGCAGTATTTTCTGGCGACCATTCTCGACGATGCGAATCGCCGCCTTGCGCTTGCCTTGCAGCAACCGACCATCCAGACCGCTCAGCCCCAGCGCGTTGATCCCGCGCCCCTGCAATCGTTCGACCAATCCTTTGTTCGCGACGCCGCAATACACCATCTCGAAGATCTCCAGCGTGCGCCGGTCGGTGTAGCGGCTGGTATATCCGCTGGGCGAGGTGACAAAGCGCGGCGGATGCCCCAGCGCTTCTGCCACGCGATTGGTTTCATCGGAGCCGCCGTGCACCAGAACCAGCCGCTCGCCGGACTTCCAGAGCGTGGCCACATCATTGCAGAGCGCATCATAGTCGATGCCGGCGCTGCCGCCTACTTTGACTACCAGCATAGCCGCCTCCTTATCGCTCGGTGAAACAATTACACCGGATGCAAGCCGGGGAATTCCAATCCCGCCGTCTCGGCAAATCCGCACATCAGGTTCATACATTGCACTGCACTGCCCGATGCGCCTTTCATCAGATTATCAATGGCGCAGATGCTGACTATCCGTCCGGTATCGACGTCTAGGGCGAAGCCAATGTCGGCGTAGTTGCCGCCCGCCAGGATCTTCGGCTCCGGGTAGCGATAGATGCCGGTGCGTTCCTTGGCGATGCGCACAAACGGCTGTTCACGCGCGAAGGCGCGAAATGCCTGCCAGAGATCCTTCTCAGCGATGGGTCGAGCCGCGAATGCCTGAACGGTTGCCAGCGCGCCGCGAACCAGTTCGACCGATGTTATCGACAGATGCACGTTGGTCAAACCGGTGATCTGCTCAACTTCAGCCGTGTGGCGATGACCGACCGGCGCAAACGAGCGCACAGCGCCGGCGCGCTCGGGGTGATGGCTGCTGTCGCTTGCTGCTGCGCCGCCTTCTGATGACCCAACCTTGATTTCGACCAGGATGGGTTGGTTTGTGTCTACCAACCCGGCTTGAACCAGCGGCAGCAGCGCCAGGTTGGTCGCCGTGGCGTTGCACCCGACGCCGCTCGCGTAGTGTGCGCTGCGCAACGCTTCACGGTTGACTTCCGGCAGACCGTAGACAAAGCGCTCCAGCCAGTCGGGCGCGGGATGATCGCTGCCATACCATCGCCGATAAACCGCCGAATCGCGCAAACGAAAATCGGCGCTGCAATCAATGAGACGAGGCGCGAGAGCGGCGTAGCGTTCGATAGCGCGCGCTGCTTCGCCGTGCGGTAATGCCAGGAACAGCGCGTCGCACGCCTCCAGGTTGTCCGGGTGAATGAACTGCAATTTCGTTAGGCCGCGCAGGTTGGGATGTGCCTGATAGACATAACGACCGGCATTGCGTCCGCTGGTCGCCTGAACGACGGTCACGTGCGGATGACCCAGGAGCAATCGCAACAACTCGCCGCCGACGTAACCTGACGCGCCGACAATGCCGACGCGCAGGAGAGTGTTCGCTGGTGTGCTTTCCACTTGCCAAGCTCCCTTTTCGATATGTTCAGCGTGGATTGGGCGTCGTCGGAGCGAACATCGTAATAGCGCGCATAACCGCCGGGCCATCCTGGAAGGGAGAACGGCTCGCTCTTCCAGCGCCAGCTACCTTGACCCAGGACATATTCGCGCTGCCAACATCCTTCGTTCCGACCAGCGCATCGTCGTTTAGCTCGTCTGTCCCTTCGCGACCGCGATGACATAGTCGATAATGCGGGCGGGGATGTCGACGCCGGTAGTCTCGATGCTGTTGCGAAACTCCATCGTGTAGTTGACTTCGTTCACCAACAAGCGGCCATCAGGCGTCTCCAGCAGATCGATCGCGACCACGCCGCCGCCGATGGCATGCGCCGCTTTCACGCTCAGATCGGTAATTTCCGGCGTCAACTCACATTTGCTGGCGACCCCGCCGCGCGCCGTGTTCGTGATCCAGTGCGCGCTGGTGCGATAAATTGCACCGATGCACTCATCTCCTATCACGAAACTGCGAATATCGCGCCCCGGCTTGTCGATATACTCCTGCACATAGAAAATCGCGTGCTGATAGCTGCCCAGCACATCGCGATGCTCTAGAATAGCTTCGGCGGCGTCACGGTCATTGACTTTGCTGACCATGCGTCCCCACGAGCCGACGACGGGCTTGAGCACCACCGGATAGCCGAGTTGTTCGATGGCTTTGATCGCGCTTTCCGGCGTGAACGCCAGCAACGTCCGTGGTGTCGGAACCCCGGCGTGGATCAATGCCTGCGTCGTCAGAAACTTATCGCCGCACGTCACCGCAGTCTGGTGTGGGTTGACCGTCGGCACACCGGCGTCGTTAAAGATCTTCAGCATATAGAGCGCGCGGCTGTGCTGAATACTGCGCTCTAGAACCACATCAAACGGATAGTTGTACGCTTCCAGATCGAAGATCTGCTCGCGGTCATCAACCCGCGTATAACTCAAGTCCCGACGCTCCAATTCGCCCAAGAGCAGCTTCTCTTCAGCGCGGATACGCGAGCAGAGGACGGCGATATGCATAGGTTATTCTCCCCAATCTTCTTCGACCTCCGGCGCAAGCTCCAGTGTCGGTGGTTCGGTGCTCATAACCTCCAACTCGGCGCCGCATTCGGGGCATGAAATAATCTCACCGGTCATTGTATCTTCGAGTATGTCGAACTCGCCACCGCATTCCGGGCATGTCACGTTCATAGGTTGAGTTCTCCTTAAGTGTCGCTCATTATAGTTGACCAATCACAGCGTTTGTCAACTCGTTGGTTGTTGCTGTTCCATTCAGGTCGGGCGTATGCGGACCTTCGTGCAGGACTGTGGCCATTGCCGCTCGCACGCGTCCGGCGGCGGGTGCGTAGCGTTGCTGAGCCGCGTCACTGCGTTGCGCCATCCATTCCAGCAGCAGCGCCACGCACCCGATGGCTGCTAACGGATTGGCGATGCCCTTGCCGACAATATCGGGCGCGGCGCCATGCACCGGCTCGAAGAGCGCGCCTTGGTCGCCTTGATTCGCGCTGGCGGCCAGGCCCAGCCCGCCGCCGTGGATGCACGCAATGTCGGAGAGAATGTCGCCAAAGAGATTCGTCGTGGCGATCACATCGAAGCGTTCCGGCGAACGGGCTGTGTGCATCGCCGCCGTATCCACCAGCAACTCTTCGACTGCGACCTGGGGATAATCCTGGGCGACTTCCAGCGCAACAGTGCGGAACAATCCATCGGTCACGCGCAGCACGTTGGCTTTATGCACGATCGTTACCCTGGCCTGGCGTTCGCCTGCCGTCGCCTGGCGCTGAACGGCTAGCTCGAAGGCTTTGCGTATGATGCGTTCGCTGCCGCGGCGGGTGATGACTCGTTCGGCGATGGCGACATTGCCGCCATCTTCTTGCCGCTCGCGACCGGAGTAGAGCCCCTCGGTGTTTTCGCGCACAACCACCATATCGACGGGCATCGGCGCGGCCAGACCTTCGCTGCGCACCGGACGAATATTGGCATACAGATCGAGCGCTCGGCGCAGGGCGACGATCGGGCTACGATACCCCTCGACGGGGTGACTCGGCGACGCGACCGCGCCGAAAAAGACCGCATCTGCGTTTCGCGCTTCGGCGAGGGTCGCTTCCGGCAACGCGACGCCGGTTTCCTGGAATGTTCCCCAACCGGCCGACGCCTCGACGATCCTGATTTCAGGGGCGATAACCTCCAGCGCCCGAAGTGCTGCTGCAATCACTTCGGGGCCGATGCCATCGCCCGGTATCACGCACAGTTGCATACCTGATCCTTCATCCTAGCTGGCAGGCTCGCCGGGGAACCGCCCATAAGCGCGATAGAACGGCACGATGCCGCCTGCAGCCCAGACCTCGCGCAAGAAACTCGGCGGCGGCGGCAGGTTAATGCGCGTGCCATTCTCGGTCGTGATCACGCCCGATTCGAGATCCAGCTCAACGTGCTGGCCATCGTGAAGCGTATTCGTCAGATCAGCAGTAAAACATGGTATGCCCAGGTTGAGCGCGTTACGGAAGAAAATGCGCGCGAAGAGCGGCGCGATTATCGCACCGACCCCAACCATTTTGAGCGCCAGCGGGGCATACTCACGCGAACTGCCCGCGCCGAAATTCTTCCCGGATACGATCAGATCGCCGGGCTGCACGTTGGGCGCAAAATCGGGGCGCGCCTCAACAAACGGATATTTGCGCAGATCATCCTCGTTTTTCAACATATAGGGGGCATAGCGGCCAGGAACAATCTGATCGGTGTTGACATCCTCGCCAAACATCCAAACCCTTGCCATAAGAGATCACTCCTTTACCTGGGATGCACATATGTCACGAACGCTGGCGGAGAAACAATGGTATTCTTCCATCACTCCATGACCTCCCGCGGATGGGTGATGTAACCGGTCAGCGCAGTCGCGGCGGCTACTTCGGGTGAAGCGAGATAGATACTCGCTTCCGGGCTGCCCATTCGACCGCGGAAGTTGCGGTTGCCGGTGAACAGGCAGACCTCGTTGGGCGCGAGCACGCCCATATGGCGTCCGATGCAGGCGCCGCACCCCGGCGTACCGATAGCCGCACCCGCCTGAAGCAGCGTATCGAGCGAGCCGTCCTCGCTGGCCTGGCGCAAGCCTTCGCTGCTCGCCGGCGTGACAACCATCCGCACGCCCGGAGCAATCTTGCGGCCCTTGAGGATTTTCGCCGCTGCCGCCATATCTTCGTAGCGCCCGTTGGTGCATGTGCCCAGATACACGACATCGACCGCTACGTGGCCCAGATCGTTCAGATCGGCGACGTTATCGACATAATGCGGGGCGCTGATCTGCGGTTCCAGTGTTTCCAGGTCAACCTCGATCACCTGCGCGTATGAAGCGCCTTCCTGGAAGCTCAACCAGTCGGGAACGCTCAAATCATCGGCTGCCACGCCCGTTGGAGGAACCAGTCCGGCTTTGCCGCCAACCTCGATCGAAAGCGTGGCCAGCGTCATCCGATCACCAATGCTCAGAAAATCGACGCCGTGCCATTCCACCGCCGCGTAGGTTGCGCCGTCGGCGCGGAGTAGCCGTGCAGCGCGCAGCGCCAGATCTTTCGCACTGATGCCGGGCTGGAACCGTCCGCTCGCTCGTACCAGCACCGTCTCCGGAACCCGGAACCAGGTGCGCCCGGTCGCCGCAGCCAGCGCAATGTCGGTTGTACCCATACCGGAGCCAAATGCGCCGACGCAGCCATAGGCCGTGCTGTGGCTGTCACTGCCGACAATCACCATGCCTGGACGGGCCAATTTCTCCTCGACCAGCACCTGGTGCGAGATGCCGCGCCCAACATCGAAGAAGTGCTTGATGCCCTGCTGGCGCACCCAACGCCGCAAATCGGCCTGCTTCTCGGCGGTCTGGATATTCGATGCCGGGGCGACGTGATCCACTACCACGGCGACGCGCTCCGTATCCCAAACGCCCTCTGTGCCTAATTCATCGTGTAACACCTTGATGATACTCGGCGAGAGACTGTCATGCATCATCACAAGGTCGACGTTGACCGTCGCCACATCGCCGGCCTTGACCGAGTAGCCGGCGGCGTGGCTCAAAATCTGCTCTGAAAGGGTCTGTGACATTACTCTGCACTCCTGGGTAAGTGTTCGTAAAATGATGATCGCGCGGCGCTAACGAGCGATGTCCCCGATGCCTGCGCACCATTCGCTCTATTCTGCCGCCTTCTGGCTACTCCGCATATTCATACAGTAATTCATCGATATCATCAACATCAAGCGCCTGTTCATCAGCCAACGCCTTGAGGCGGGCGGTCGCAGCGCGTGCCTGCGTCTCGCTCAGCGTAATGCCCAGCTCGCGCGCGCGCTCGGCGATGGCGTGCCAGCCGGTCAGGCGATGAGCTATAGCAACGGTCCGATTCTTTCCAAACATTGCCGGATCGAGCACTTCGTAGCTCGTCGGATCGGCCAGAACGGCTTTGGTGTGCAGGCCAGCTTTGTGCGTGAAAGCAGCGGTGCCGGTAATGTAGTTGTTAAAGGGAATGGGCACGCCGACCAGATCGGAGATAAGCTCGTCGAGATACGGCAGCATATCCAGGCGATAGCGTGACACTAGTTGTGGGTCGAGCGATGCCAAACGCGCGATGAAGCCTCCGAGGGGAGTGATTCCGTTGCGCTCGCCGATGCCGAGCACGGAAACGTCGATGTGCGTCGCGCCGGCTTCGAGGGCGCAGAAGGCGTTGGCAATCGTACAGCCGCTATCGTTGTGGCCATGAAACTCGATATCGCAGCCGACCGCCTGGCGCACAACACTCACGACTTCGGTAATCTGGCGCGGCGTTGCAATGCCGACCGTATCGGCCAGACCAACACGCGCGATGCCCATCGAGTCCATCGCGGTGTAAATACGAATCAAATCTTCAATCGGCGTGCGGAAAGAATCTTCGCATGAAAAACGAATTTCGACATCGTGCTGCTGAAGGTAGCTAACCACGTCCTGCGCTTGCTCGATGATTTCATCAAGCGTGCGGCCGTGGCTCACGCGACGGAGTTGTTCGGAAGTGGCGAAGAGCATATTGACGCCCTGCGCGCCGCTTTCGACGGCAAGACGAGCATCTTGCATATGGGTGCGGATGTGGGTTAGTATTTTTGTCCGCAGTCCCATCCCGGCGATAGTTGCGAGGTCGTGGGCGCTCTGCGGCGAGGCGGCTGGGGAAGTCAACTCAAGGTATTCAACGCCAAATTCATCGAGTGCGCGAGCAATCGTCAGGCGTTGTTCGCTCGTAAAGTGAGCAGTGGCGAACTGTTCACCTTCACGTAACGTGGTTTCAACAAACTGAAAGTGCGCGAGGTGCGCCCAGGATGGGCGATCATGCAATTCCATATGTATAGCCTTGTCTCACTTGACACGAACCAAAAAGCTCCGGGCGAACACGGCGAGGGGTCCAAGCGATTAAGACGATTTTGTATGTTCGCTGTTGCATTGGCTCCTCCTTATATCATTTGTTTTTGTTGCACACAAAAGGCCCGCGGCACCTTTCTGGCCTGGTGCTGCGGGCCTGATTTGCGCGATTAGCAGGCAGGCGACGCTAACCAGACCCGTGGCCCAGTCGTTTCGCGTGCTTGAACTGCTTAGAGAATTGTCTCGACATAGCGATAAGAGTATAGCAATAGAACGAATCGCTGTCAAACCGATCATTGGCGACCCCGGTTGCGGTTGCGCAGGAACGGCGGAATATCCAGATCATCTCCGCTGCTAATACCGCTTGGATTGCGCAGTTGCGGCGCTGCCGGCTGGCGGGGCTGCGGTACTGGCGCCGGCTGCTGCGCCGGCTTCGACTGCTGCGCCGGCGTTGTCGCCGGGTATGAGCGTGATCGTTGCGCGTGGCTGCCAGGGCGGTTGATCTCAAAGCCGGTAGCAATCAATGTCACCTTGACCTGGCCAGCCGGATACGTTGGATCGATCACTGCGCCGACGATGATGTTGGCGTCAGGATCGACAGCTTTGGCGACTACATCGGCGGCTTCGTATACTTCCAGAATGCCCAGATCTTCACCGCCGGTAACGTTGAACAACACGCCTTTCGCGCCTTCGATGCTCACTTCTAGCAGCGGGCTGGCAATGGCCTGGGTAACTGCATCGACCATGCGACTGTCGCCGCTGCCCTCGCCGATTGCCATCAACGCCGAGCCAGCTTGGGCCATAATCGTCTTCACATCGGCGAAATCGACATTGATCAATCCGCGCTGCGTGATCAGATCTGAGATGCCTTGAATGCCCTGGCGCAACACGTCATCGGCCATCTGGAATGCCTGAATCATCGACGTATTCTTGCTCGCAGTTTGCAGCAGCCGATCGTTGGGGATGACGATCAGCGTGTCAACCACCGGTCGCAATTGCTCGATCCCTTCTTCGGCAATCTTGCGGCGATGGTTGCCTTCAAAGGTGAACGGGCGCGTCACGACGCCGACGGTCAACGCCCCCAGGTCGTGGGATACGCCGGCGATGATCGGAGATGCGCCGGTTCCGGTTCCACCGCCCATACCGGCGGCGACGAAGACCATATCCGCGCCTTTGAGCTGCTCGTAGATTTCCTCCTGGTTTTCCTCAGCGGCTTTTTGCCCGATAACCGGATTGCCGCCGCTTCCCAGGCCGCGCGTCAGTTTATCGCCGATACGGATCCGCATCGGCGCAACCGAATGCAAAAGTGCCTGTGCATCGGTGTTGACCGTTACGAACTCGACCCCCTGCACGCCGCTGTCGATCATACGATCGACGGCATTGCTCCCGCCGCCGCCAATGCCGACGACTTTTATTTGGGCGAAGTCTTCTAATGAGAAGCCATTGTTGCTGTAGTCTACCATTACCTTATTGTCCCTCCTGTGTGATTACCGATTGACAAGCTGCGCGTGGTGAATGAAGACTGACGATGTCTGATACGCGCCCCTTATCGTGTTCAACTTAAGGCAAAAACTCTCGCAACCATCCTTTAAAACGCTCATACACATTGCTCAGTCCGCCGGTCTCAGCCTGGCTATGCGGCGAACCGATCGCTAACGCGCCGTGGCGCGCTCCCCAATGCAGCAATCCTATCCCCGTTGCATAGGGCGGACTGTCAAGCGAGTCCGCCAGTCCCGTGAGATCCGACGGGGCACCAATACGCACTGGAATACCCAACATATCGCGCATCAATTCATCGAAGCGCGGCAACTGCGAGCTTCCGCCGGTAAGCACGATGCCGGCAGGAAGCATACCGTCATAGCCGCTGCGCCGGATCTCGTTGTAGATCAGTTCGACGATTTGTTCTGCGCGCGCCTGCAATATTTCGCAGAGAAGTTGGCGACTCACTTTTTGTTGTTCGCCGGCGTTCAGAGTCGCCACGTCGATCAAATCATCAGCTGTTTCGGCTTCATTCTCGCCTTCGGAAGCGATTGTGGCGATCGCACTGCCATACTTCAGCTTGAGATACTCGGCGGTATCCGGCGGCGTATGCAGGATATAGACCAGATCATTGGTGAAATGGTTGCCGCCGACCGGAATGACGCCGGTGTGCCATACGCCGCCTTGAACGAAAATGGCGATGTCGGTCGTGTCACCGCCGATGTCAACCAGCATCACTCCCCGATCTTTATCCTCCGATGTAAGCACCGATTCGCCCGATGCGAGTGGTTGCAGCACCAGATCATCGATTTCAACGCCAGCTTTCTGCACGCTTTTGATCAGGTTCTGGATCGCCATCACTTCGCCGGTGACAATGTGGGTTTCCACTTCAAGCCGGAATCCGCTCATACCGATGGGATCGCGGATGCCCTCGTTACCATCGACCATATAGGTGCGCGGGATCACGTGAATAATCTCGCGCTGGGTGGGAATGGCCACGGCTTGCGCCGATTCCACAGCCCTGGCGACATCGCCGCGCGCAATCTCGTGATCAGGCCGTCCGACTGCAACGACCCCGCGACTATTGAGCGAGGAGATATGTCGCCCGGCGACCCCGACAAATGCCGTGCCAATCCGATAGCCGCTCAAGCGCTCGGCTTTCTCAACGCTGGTTGCAATTGCATTGACGGCGTCTTCGATATTGACCACGACGCCCTTATCAATGCCTTTACTTTGCGTCACGCCGACGCCCAGGATATTGGTCTTGCCATCGTTGCGCACTTGGGCCACAATCGTGCAGACCTTCGTCGTTCCGACATCAATTCCCACAATGGTTCGTTGCATACACCCACTCCGACAAACGATGAGCAGCGAGCATAACGCGGCTGGTTTGGATATTCCTCAAGGTGAGGTCGCCGATGGCTGATCATTTCGATAAAATGGATTCGATGGCCGCAAATCCAGATAGGTAAACGCGGTCTGGTCTTTAAGCAAACGTTCAAAAATCAGCAGTTTGCGTTCGAGATGGGCGGTTTGACCAAAGACGATGGTTTGCTGCGATGGCGAAAGTACATAGACGCCCAGCGCAAAATCCCATCCGATCATATTAGGCGTGAATGCGAGCTCGGTCGGCAATCGCACCGTGAGCGCTTGCGCTAATGTCAGCGCGTCAGGGTCAATGTTGTCGCCTGGCTCTAGCAAGTGATTGGACGTATCGACGATCACCAGGTAAGGTTGGCCTTCATCGTCGGTCGTCGCCGCCGCCGAATCCTCGGCGATGCCCAGAACCTTGCCGGAGCTATCGACGAGGTATTGCACGTTATTGAGTTGCCAGCGCACTTCTGGCCGCCGCTCAGCAATATGGATCGTTGCCCGGTCGGGCATTGCCACGTGAATATGGACTTGTTCAATATATGGATTGTTCAGCAGGCGCTGCTGGATTTGCTCCTGCTCGATAAACCAGATAGATTGTCCGATAATTCCTGCCTCGTCAATGATGTTGGCGCTGTTCAGCGCATTGTTGCCGGTTATTTCGACATGCTGCACGGAAAAGCGGGGCGCCGTGAACACGTAGAACAGCGCAATCACGGCTGTCAAAAGCAGGATCAGGCTGATGATCTTGCCGGTCTGTATCCACTGCACCAGCGTTCGGCGAGGGCCAGGTCGCACGTACGAACCATTGCGTGTGGCGTGGTTTTTGCGCGTGTCGGGACCTTTACGTGTCTGACGCCGCGCGGCTACTCGTTCGCGTGTGTTGGGGATGTTGTATTGCATCAACTGCCTCAGCCCTATCGTTGTTCCAGCGCCAAGTCGATCAGCTGATCGAGCAGGTCGCTATAGGACAGCCCGCTGGCGGCCCACATCTTGGCGTACATGCTGATCGATGTAAAACCAGGCATAGTGTTGACTTCGTTGATCCAGATCTCGCCGCTGTGTTTGTCGAGCAGAAAGTCAACGCGCGCCAATCCTGCTCCGTCGATAGCGGCGAAGGCGCGCAATGCTAGCGATTGAACATGTGCGGCTAATTCGGGTGCAATCGGTGCGGGAATGATAATTTCCGATGCGCCGCTCAGATATTTCGCTGTGTAGTCGTACCATTCCCCCGAAGGAACCACCTCGCCGGGTAGACTGGCTTCCGGTTCATCGTTGCCCAGAACGCTGACTTCAATTTCGCGGGCGTCGATGCCTTGTTCAACCACAATCCGTCGATCGTAACGTACCGCTTCGTTGAACGCCGTCGCTAATCCGGCGCGATCTTCAGCTTTGCTGATTCCCACGCTGCTGCCGAGATTGGCCGGTTTTACAAATACGGGATAGCGCAGGCTCGCTTCGATCTGGCGATACACATCTTGCGGATTCTGTTGCCACTCGTGGCGCCGAATCAGCTTCCACGGCAGCACCGGCAACCCGGCAGCGGCGAAGAGCGATCTGGCCAGCGCTTTATCCATCCCTGCTGCGCTCGCCGCGACCCCGCACCCGACATATGGCGCGCCTGCCAGCGTCAGCAGTCCCTGAATTGTGCCATCTTCGCCCATAGGGCCATGCAGCACCGGGAAGACCACATCGATAGGCGTTGCGGGATGGAGCGCGGCAAACGGCGTCTGGGTCTCAATCATAGCTGTCGGCGCGTTGTCGGAATGTTGCGGTTGCGCGCTCATTGCTGTGGTTTGCTCCTCGACGCCGCCGGGAAGAAGCTGCGCATCTGCTGCGGAGAGCAGCGCGGGCAATGCCCCTGGCCCGACGATCCAGCGACCATCTTTGGTGATACCGATCGGCAACACATCATACTTCTCGCGATTCAGCGCTGCCATAACAGCCTGGGCCGATACCAGCGAGACTTCGTGCTCGTTGCTCTGACCGCCGAATAATACGGCTATGGTGCGTTTTCGGGTCATTTGATCGTGCTCCGCAGTGTACGCTCAGGTTGCCGTGAGCGTAAAGCTTTCCAGGTTAAGTTTTGCTTACTATTGCGGTCATTGCGCCAATGATCTGAATTTCGAGCGCCAATTCAATGCCAAATTGTTGCATCACCGCGTTGCGAGCCAGGTCAATCAGACCCAGCACATCGGAACTGCTCGCGCCGCCCAGGTTGATGATGTAGTTGGCGTGTTGTTCGCTGATCTCCGCTGCGCCGATGCGGCGGCCTTTCAATCCGGTTTGTTCGATCAGGCGTCCGGCGCTTTCACCGGGCGGGTTTTTGAATACGCTGCCGCAAGTGCGACCCCAAGGCGTTTTGCGGCGTCGCTCGGCAGCGATCCGTTTCATCGTCGCCGCTAGCTCCTCCGGCGGAGCGCGATGCAGACGAAACTCGGCGGCGAGCACTATCGGCGGCAAGCGTATGCCCGACGAGTCGGCCAGATTGGAAGGTTGCGGCGTTTTCAATGCACTGGTGCGATAGCCGAAAGCGAATAGCTCGACGGGCCACTCGTCGATCACGAAACGCTGGTTGCTATCGCTCCCGGCGTCGATTAGAACGCTGGCGCGCATCATCTGCGCTGCAACATCACCGCCATAGCATCCCGCGTTGCCATACGCTGCACCGCCGACGGTTCCGGGCAACCCTTCGGCCCACTCCAGGCCGCCCCAGCCTTGTGCGCACGTACGCCGGGCGATGTGAGCCATCGGCGCGCCGGCGCCAACCATAACCAGGCCAGTCTCATCATCGTCATCGAGGGCGCTGATATTCCACGATGCGGCGCGATAGCGCACAACCAATCCGTTAAATCCGCTATCATCGACCAGCAGGTTCGTTCCGCCACCGAGCAGAAATACCGGCGTCTCGTGTTCGTTGGCCCAATGCAACGTCGCCTGAAGATTGTCAGGATCGGCGACTTCGGCGTAATAGCGAGCTGGGCCGCCGATGCGCCAGGAAGTGTGCTTTGCGAGGCTCTCGTTGTTGATGATGTTTGGATGCATAATGCTGTCGCGGCCTCGATTTACAGATGCCTTGTTCCGGCAACGCGATTGCGCAGCGCAATTGCTTCTTCGGAATGTCCTAGCGCCTCGCGAATGTTCAATGCCTGCTCCCAATGTGCGCGGGCCGCTTCGATTGCACCGTCGTCGTGAATCAGGTCGCCGAGCCGTTGATGCATACGCGCCAATGCAACCTGATCTTCGCTTTCCTGCGCCAGCGCAATCGCTTCCACATAGCTGGCGCGAGCACGCTCGAAATTGCCCAGCATTCTCTCGACATCGCCCAGGTTAATGAGCGCGATTGTCATACCGCGTTGATTTTGTACCAGCATTTCAAGATCACACGCCTGCTTGAAATGTTGCAACGCCTGTTCCGCGTGGCCCAGCCGACTCTGGATTGCCCCCAGGATGCTGTGAGAGCGGGCCTGACCAACGCTGTCTTCCAGATTGGTGCGTAATTCGTCCGATGATCAGGTAGCTGCGCCCGCATGCCTTCACATTCTCGGAAGCTTCAGATAAGCGTACCAGCAGCCGGACATATCCCAACGCCTCGCGGTATTGCCCGCCGAATTCCAGCACAACAATCGTCAAAGCATACGCGCGCATCTCGTAGATGCATCGGTCGGCGGACTCCAGGCGATCCAGCCGCGCCAGCGCCCGCTCGGTCCATCGACGCGCTTCGATAAACGCCAATTCACCAGACCGCGTCTCGGCAACGGCAAGCGTTGCTGTAATAACTTCGCGATGTGCGCCGGCCTGCTCCCAATGCCATGCAAGCGTTTCTTGCCAGCCTTCAGGCGGGTTTTCGCTGTTTCCATAACGCTGTTGAAGTTCTTCAGCGGTGTGTCGATGGAATGCTTGTGCATCCGTACCCATATACAAAATCTGTTTCTCGATGGGGAGCGCCCGATGTCATTTACGATTGCGTCGCAGCGCTCCCGCTCAAACGGTCATATGGCGCAGGCGATCAAGTATGCGCTCACCAATCCGATAGCTATCTCCTGCGCCCAATGTCAGCAGCACATCGCCCGATCGAATACGTTCTTGCGTCATCATCGTCGCTTGGTCTAGTGCACCTGCGTATGTCACGTCAGGATGAATCTCCGCGATACGCTCAGCCAGGCGTTGCGCGAGGGCGGCAGGATCGCCGGTTTCGCGTGCGGCATAGATGTCGCCGATGAGCACGACATCAGCATTGACAAAGGCGGTTGGCCACTGCTCAAACAGCGCAGTAGTGCGGCTGTAGGTATGTGGTTGAACATAGACGACTATTCGCCGCCCGGTGTAACGTGCGCGCGCTGCTGCAAGCGTTGCCCGCGTTTCGGTAGGATGATGCGCGTAGTCATCGATGACGGTTATTCCTCCCGCCTCACCTTTCATTTCAAAGCGCCGCGCCGTGCCCCGAAACTCTCCCAACGCTGCGGCTGCAATGTGCGGAGATATGCCAAGCTGATCGGCTACAGCAATCGCCGCCAAGGCGTTGCGGACGTTGTGCATTCCCGGCGTTACCAGTGTGCATGCAGCGAACCGATCTTTGAGTGCAGCTCCGCGTATCTCAAACTGGGCGTTGCGGATCATTCGCGCCTGATAATCGCTCTCGTCGGCGAAGCCATAGAGCAACATTCGGGCTGAGACAGATTCATGAGAGATGTGCGTCTCATCGTTGATCAGCAGCGCATTCTGGGTCTGGCCGGCAAAATGCTCGAATGCTGCTGTGTACGCTTCGGCTGTCGGAAAAATATCGGGATGATCCCACTCGATGTTGGTAATGACTGCGATCTGCGGCGTTAACGCAAGAAATGCATAATCGTATTCATCGGCTTCAATCACCAACGGCGCTGTCGGATCGCCCCATTGCGCATTGCCACCTAGGTCAGGCGCCTCCGAGCCGATCAAGAAACCGGGGGCTAACCCGGCTCTTGTCAATATCAAGGCAGTCATCGCTGTCGTGGTTGTTTTGCCATGCGTACCAGCGATTGCAATTATCGGGCGTTGTTGGGACCAATCGCGCCAGAGATCGGATCGCTTGAGCAACGGAATACCGGCTGCGCGGGCCGCTTCCAGTTCCGGATGATCACTACGCACTGCGGAAGTTGCGATCAGGGCATCTGCATGCGCCACATATGCCGGGTCGTGACCAGGATGAATAATTGCACCACGCTCTGCGAGCGTCGCGGTCAACCGATTCGTGTTCAGATCCGATCCGGTGACAACGTTCTTTTGATCCAATAACAGATGGGCAATAGCGCTCATCCCTGCGCCAGCGATGCCGACAATGTGATAACGCATCAGGGCTTATTCCAGACCTTAGGCAAGTAGAACACAACAATAGCGATGAGCAATAAGAAAAAGATCGTGATCAACGATGGGATAAAGATGCCAATATCGGGCAAGATATTCAAGATGTTCGCGACTGGTCCGCCAAGAGTTCCTCCGTTTGCGACGTAATCGCTCCAGAAAATCTCGGCGGCGCTTACCCAGATCAGTGCTGCGAGGGCGCCGGTAAACGCTCCCAATGCCGGCGCGAGCGGTTCATCTTTCGCTGGTGTTTTGCTGTACCAGCCTGGTTTTGCATTAAAGAACGAAGCAAGCGCGATCAACCCGATAAAGAGCACAACACGGAAAAACAATGGCACCTGCACATCGCCGCTGATCAATGGGTCAAGCGGCGGCACGACGGCGGGATCGCGTCCCATTGCGAAAGCAACCAGCTTGGGGCCATTCACATAGAAGCGATTGATCGCATTGATGAGATCTTCGCCCCCGCGCGCTGCAACGATATAGGCTATAACGCTCATTAGGGCAATCGTCAGGATTGCTCGAACACCCCTCTGAAACCCGATGCCGCCGCCGATCACCATAAAGATCAGTAACAGCACAATACCGTTTAACTGGATTGTGAGCGTCTCCTGAAACGCTGGTTGAAAAGCCGCAAGGTTCAGCAGCGCAATTCTGCTTGTCTCGACGAAAACCATCAGCTACTACTCCTTGTTGCCAGGCTGATCAGCGTGTCTGCCAGCCTGTGAGCTGCATCCGGGCGGGCTAGGGCACGACTCTGCTCAGCCATTCGTCGTCGCTCGTGATTATCTTGTAAAAGCCGATCAAGTTGAGAAAACAATGGGCCGTCTTGAGGCCTTGCATCACCTAACATCATTGTGTTATTAACTTTTATCGCTGCGCCGTTACGCACCATATAGTCAGCGTTTTCGTCCTGGTGTACGCCTTCCAACGGTACAAGAACGGCGGGCAGTCCCGCTGCCGGCAATTCGGCCATCGTGGAGGCGCCGCTGCGACAGAGCGTCAGTTCGGCGGCGCCAAACGCCTGAACCATCGTTGGTTGAGGTTGTGTTGCTTCGTAGTCGTTGCAGCACGAGATGGGTTTCGCGTTGCTCTCCAGGTACGGATACAATCGGTATCGCGCACGATAATCTTGCTGGAGTCGCTCGGCGGCGGCGCGGAGCCAGGCTTCATCGCCTTCGCGTCCACAAATGTGAATGATCTGCGCAATTTTCAGCAAATCCGGCAACAGCGCCTCAATCGCCCGATTAATGCTGCGCGCTCCGCGACTGCCGCCGTAGATGAGCAACACTGGCCACTCGTCGGTCAGTCCGAAGGCGGTGCGACAACCCGCGCGATCCTGGTCAAACAGCTCTTTGCGCACGGGATATCCGGTGACCACCATCTCTGACGGATTACGACGGAGATAAACGCGCGAGTCTTCAACGCTGCACGCAACTTGCGTCGTGATCCTTGACAGCAGGCGCACTGCCAATCCAGGCACAACATCGGGCAAATAGATCAGCGATGGTATGCCCAACTGCCGGGCGGCGAGAAATAGCGGTACACACACATACCCGCCTGTTCCTAGTATTGCCGCTGGATGCAGTTGGCGCAACAACTGTCGAGCCGCCGTCATCCCTGATGCAAGCGTCACAATGCCGCGAACGATGCCCAGCGGCCCGCGCCCGCGCATCGCTGCCGCCGGCAGTGCGCTGAAGGGTATATCGCTCTCGTGCGTCACAATCTGCTGTTCCATCCCGCCAATACTGCCAACGTACGCGAGATTGAACGAGCTATTTTGCGCGCGTATCGCGGCGGCGACCGCCAGAGCGGGATAGACGTGGCCACCCGTGCCCCCGCCAGAAAGAACGAGCGTTGAAGAATGCGAGCGCGGGTGAGCGCCGGAAGATCGGGACATCTGACGACTCCTCGGTCTGGCGAGTTGTAATATGGCGTGAGATGTTGAGCAAAATCCCTGCGCCAATCATACACATTATCAGCGATGAGCTGCCATATGAAATAAATGGCAATGTCAGCCCCGTAAACGGAACTAGCGATGTGATTACGGCGATATTAAACAACGCCTGGAATGCGAGCCAGGTTGTGATGCCGACTGCCGTCAGCGCCGCGAAAGGATCACGGCTGTGCCCGGCGATGCGGTACCCCCGATAGGCGATCAAGAGAAACGCTGTCACGATCAAGAGCGTGCCGATCAATCCCAGTTCTTCGCCGATGATCGCAAAGATTGCGTCGGTATGCGCCTGCGGCAACCACTGAAACTTCTGACGCGCCTGGCCTAATCCTTCGCCAAACAGCCCGCCGCTGCCGAGAGCGTACAGCGCATGGATTGGCTGGTACCCGGAGCTGCTGTAATACTTCCAGGGATCCATAAATGCCTCAATCCGAGCGATTTTGCCGGTCAGTGAGACGAACCCCCAGAATGCCAATCCAGCGACGCTCAGTGCCGCGCCCAGATGCAAGAGATTTGCTCCGGCGGCGAAGTAGATTGCTCCTGCGATAATGGCAAACACTACGGTCGTGCCCAGATCGGGCTCAAGCATAATCAAACCGCATACGATACCAAGCATCACGGCGAAGGGAATGAGACCGTACGTGACGTTACCGAGTTGCTTACTGCGCCGTGAGAGCCAATCGGCGAAGTAGATAATCACGGCCAGCTTGGCAAACTCCGATGGCTGCATACTAAAGAAACCGCCGCCAAACCTGATCCATGAGCGTGAACCGTTCACGCTCGTCATCGACTCGGGGAGCGCCAGCACCAGCAGGAGCAATGCTAGTGCCAATGCCATCATATGCACCGAATAACGTCGCCAGACCCGATAGTCGATGCGTTGAGCGACCAGCAAACCGGCTGTGCCAATTGTCGCACCCGCCAACTGGCGCATCAAGTAGTAGAATTGCGTATCGCGATATGTGAAAGCCTCGACGAAACTGGCGCTGTATACCATCACCAGACCGATGGAAACCAACGCCCCGGTTATCGCCAACAACACATAGTCGGGTTTGCGATTGGTTGTATCGAAGAACACCATAGTCTCTGCTCATTTGCTTGCTTCAGGCGCCAGCTTGTCGCCGGGCGCTCAAGCGAGCGGTGGATTGATGACGATCACGAGCGCGATTAAGATGAGCAAGATGCCAGCAGCGCCGGGCCAACTCAACACGTTGAAACGCCGGACGATGGTCAGTTGAAGCAGACGCTGTTCAATTGCATAACGCGGCGACAATATCCAGCCGGCTATTCCGCCGCCGATCAAGCCGCCGATATGCGCAAAGTTGTCAATAACTCCGCCGGCGCTGAAGCCAATCAACAAATTGATGGCAATGATTGTGACGATGCTTTGCAACTGGCGCTTGCCGAAGTCTCCCAGCACGTCGCGCGCCAGATAGTAGAACATTCCCAATCCGCCGATCAAGCCAAAGATTGCGCCGCTAGCTCCAACCGACGGATACGGCGAGAAAGCGTACGATGCAATACTGCCGGCCAATCCACCCAGAAAGTAGACTCCCAGAAAGCGAGTCGTTCCATAGATGCGCTCGGTTTCCAGGCCAAGAATGAACAGCGCATAGCCGTTGAAGAAAATGTGAACCAGATTGCCGTGCAAGAACATTGCCGTCAGCAAGCGCCAATATTCGCCCTGAATGATCAGATCATTCTGCTTCCAACCGAGAAACTGCAACACATCTGAAGCAGGTGTAAAAAGGTTAAAGCTCAAAATGATGGTAACGAGATAAATCAGGGCGTTCAGCGCCAACAAGACCCAGGCGGCGCGAACCGGCCCGGTCGGCAAACGAATTTGCGTATATTGCAAGCGCGGATCAATCCCTTGCGGCATATGGCTCGGCGTCGTTCCAAATTCGTTATCTGGTCTTTGATTCACGGAATAACCATATCTTCTAGCATTGCCACGAGTTTTGCGTAACGCTGCGCCGTTTGCCAATCAGTTTGTATATACTGCCAACCTGGTTGTTATGTCTCATCTGTGCGAAGTTTGTGAACGAGACGTCGAAACTCCTCGCCTCGATGGAATTCATTGCGAAACATACCAAAGCTGGCGCAGCCCGGCGAGAGCAAAACAGCGTCGCCGGGCATTGCATATCGCTGTGCTTCCTGGATTGCCGCGGTCAGGTTGTCAAATGGTCCGACTATGTGCGGAAATGCTGACCTCATGTTCGCATCCCTGGGCGTCTGATTTCCTGATATTGTATCATTCCAGACCCGACTCAGGGCGTTTTGAAGTCGATCAGTTGCGTTTCCATCCAGTAAAATGACAACTTTGACACGTTGGACGATAGCTCTAGCGAGTTCATCGAACGCGAGGCGTTTGTCTGCGCCGCCGGCCAGCAGTACAATCGGCCCCGTCACGCTTGCCAGGGCGGCTTGCGCCGCCGAGGGGTTCGTCGCTGTTGTGTCATTGATGTAGGTGACGCCGTCGATTTCGCGCACGATCTCCATGCGATGCTCCACGCCGGTAAATTCTCGTACGGCTGCGCGAATGTGTTCGGCTGTCACGCCAAACTCGCGTGCCAGTGCAGTCGCTGCCAGAACGTTGGCCCGATTATGCTCGCCCGTTAAACGTATGTCGGATACGTTGAACAGCACTTCGTCATGGTAGATGACTTCCCCCTCTTGCGTGATACGGCAGTTGGCTTCGTCATTGGGTCGCGGGCTGAAGGTGCGCAATTGACCGGGGCGGGCGTCGGCGAACCACGCCGCCGTGATCGGCGACTCGCGCAGATCTTGGTTCAACACGACGATGCCATCTGCCGATTGGTGGGCGAAGATCTGCTGTTTGGCGTGGGCATACTCTTCCATTGTGCCGTGATAGTTCAGATGATCGGGCGATAGGTTGGTGACGCAGGCATAGCGTGGACTAATCCCGGCCTCGCCTAATCCTCCCAGTTGGAAGCTGCTTAGCTCCAGAACAACCGGCGTTGTCGGCGTGATCCGTTCAAGCGCGTCGAGCGCCGAGACCCGCAGGTTGCCGGCGACAATAGCGTCCGGTGACTGACGTCGCAGCATCGCCCCGGTTAACATTGTCGTCGTCGTTTTGCCTTTGGTTCCGGTGATGCCGAGGATCGGGCCGGGGCAATGGCGAAAGAACAGGGTCATCTCGGTTTCGATAGTCGCCCCTGCCGCCCGCGCCATTGCCAGCCAGGGCGAGTCTGATCGTACCGCAGGGTTGGCCACGATAATCGCGTGGCCCGTAAAATCTTCGGCGCGGTGCTCGCCGAGAACATATCGCGCTGCTGTTCCGCACTCTGCTTCCGTCTGGTGCAACGCCGCCAGCGAGCCTTCCAGTGTTTTTGGATCGGCCATATCTGTGATGGTTACCTCGGCGCGCTGGCGTAGGAGCCAGCGCGCGACGCCGAGTCCGCCGCCATGCACTCCCAGCCCCATCACTAATACGCGTGTTCCGTTAAGCTGCTGCATTGTCTTTCTTGACCCGAGGAATGTATGCGAAAGGCTGAGAGTCATGCCTCTTGCGACCCCCAGCCCGTGTCGTGTGCTGTGGGGTTATTGCCCTGCGGCTTCGATCGTCGTTGTCACCGGTATGGGGGCAACCTGGGGAGCCTGAAGATCGGCGGCAAAAGTCAGGGCCAGCGAGATGCCGATCATTGCTGCAACTGCGCCAATCAATACAAACCGTTGCATCACCTGTGTCTGGCTCCACCCCAGCAATTCAAAGTGATGGTGAAGCGGTGCCATTTTGAAAACCCGCCGTCCTTCGCCGAAACGACGCTTAGTCCATTTGAAATAGCCTGTCTGAATAATCACCGAGAGCGCTTCGGCGACAAATACGACGCCGACGACCGGCAGCAACAGCCACTGTTGCGATTGCAACGCCACGATGGCCAGAACCGCGCCGAGGGCCAGTGACCCCGCATCGCCCATAAACACTTGCGCCGGGTGAGCGTTGTACCAGAGAAAGGCTGCGCAGGCGCCGACGAGTGTAAAGCTGAAAGCCATCAAGTTGGTGAGCCGGGGCTCCGACAGAAATGTCATTACGCCATAGGCGGCGAATGCCAGCGTCAAGCTCCAGCCGGCCAGACTGTCCAGCCCATCGGTAAGATTGACGGCGTTGGCGGTGCTGACAATAACCAGCGTGGCGAGCGGAATGAACCACAGGCCGATGTCCACGCTGCCGATGAACGGAATACGCACCAGACCATAGTTCTTCAAACCAAACGGGTCGGGCAAATAGAGCGCGAGACTGGCGATGAAGGCGATCGCCAGCATCAAGATGAACTTGTAGCGGACGGTGAATCCATAGGTCTTCGAGGTTGACTTGGTCAACGACATCCAATCATCGATGGCTCCCAGTATCGCAAAGCTGATCAATACTGTCAGCGGCAACAGCATCGACCAGCGATCAACCAGATTGAACAACATCGTCAGAATGACCACCGTAAGCACGATCATCAGGCCGCCCATTGTGGGGGTGCCCATTTTGATCATATGCGTCTGGGGGCCTTCGACGCGAATTTGCTTGCCGATACGATGCTTGCGAGCAAAACGAACCCACAACCCTTCGGTGATCAGCGTCAGCACGAAGGCCGCTGCCGCCAGCAGCAAGGCGCGGGCCATATCCTGAACCAGCACAGCGCGCAGAACTTCCACGTTATCCTTCCTCTCCAGGGCGATGTTGTAAAGCGGTGACGATATGCTCCATCTCTACTCCGCGCGACCCTTTAATCAGGACATAGTCGTTTGGTTGCAACAATTCTTTGAGCGCCTCCACAGCATCGTTATTCTGTTCCACGCAGACGATCCGCTCCTCCGGCATACCGCTGGTTTGCGCTTCGTCGGCGATCCAACGCGCTCGCCTGCCAACACAGATCAGGTATTGGGCCACTTCGGCGGCGCGACGCCCGACGATGCGATGCCCCTCTTCTTCCATGCTGCCCAGTTCAAGCATATCGCCGAGAATTGCGATGCGACGCCCGTCGAGATCGGCCAGCAAATTGAGGGCAGCCAGCGCTGAAATAGGAGCAGCGTTGTAAGTATCATCGATGATCGTCGATCCTCCGATGCCTGGGATGACAAACAGGCGAAGTTGAGTCAGACCGTCCTGAAGCCCGGCGATGATCTCATCCCAACTCAACCCGAGAACTAGCCCGGTGGCGATGCCGGCCAGCGCCGCGTGGACGCTGTGCCGTCCCAACAACGGCAGTCGAATGAACACGTCATCATCGCCGTAGTGGACGCGGAAGGCGATGCCTTCTAGTCCGTGACTTTCAACAGCGTCGGCCCAGAGATCGGCGCTGGGGTCGAGACCGTAGCGAAACACCTGCGCATAGGTGCGGTCGGCCATTGCCGCGATGCGTTCATCATCGATATTCAAAATCGCTGTACCATCAGGTGGCAACGACTCGATCAATTCGGCTTTGGCATTTGCAATTGCCTCAATGCTCCGCATACGTTCGAGGTGAGACGGCCCAACATTGGTGACGATGCCAATTTGGGGCCGGGCGAGATTCGCCAAAAACCGGATCTCGCCCGGCGCCCACATACCCAACTCCAGCACGGCAACTTCGTGATCGAAGTCCATCTGGAGCAGGGTAGTTGGCACAGTGGCATCACTGTTATAGCTGCGTTTACTTTTTAAGGTGCGGAAGCGGCGGCTCAATACCGCTGCCACAACCTCCTTGGTGGAGGTTTTGCCCACGCTGCCGGTGATACCAACAACAGTCAACGTGAGTTGTCGCCGATGATATGCGGCCAGCCGTTGCAGCGCCATTTGCGGATCGTCAACGGTGATAAGCAAAAAGGTGTCCGCAGCGCATGTTTCCAGGCCATCGGCAGTGGATGGATCAAGCAACAACCAGGGATGTTGCAGCGCCTCCAGATCGGAGCGCCGCCGCTCAACTTCGGAGCGTACGATCAATGCGCCCCGAGCGCCCTGGACTGCCGCTTCGACGAGAAAGTTGTGCCCATCTGTCCGTTCGCCGCGCAATGCTACGAACAGAGCATCCGGCGTTATCTCGCGCGAGTCAATCACGACTTCGGAAAAGCGCGCCTCTTGCCAATGCGTTGGAATTCGCGGCATTTGCCGCGTCGCTTTGGGCTGGACGCCAAACAGAATATGCACCAGGTTGAGCATGCCTTCCTCCTCATTGCTACGACATGCGGCGGCAATTGTAGCACAAAACCTGCCGCTTCTCTAGCTAAAGATAAGGAATGCAATTTGTGCGATGAGACCAGATCGCTCATCTCAATCTTGCGCATCCATAATTTGAGAAGAGCGCGTTGTATGGTCTGGCGCACTTGATGCGCGAACTAGCGTGCGATTTCTTGTCCCGGACTGAGCAGCCCTGGATCGGGCGCCAGCCGCTCATAGCGCATAAGCTGTTCGATAATGTTGTAAAAGACCGGAATAGCTGTTTGAACGCCCCAGATGTCATCCTTAGGGCGATCAATCTTTACGAGCACGACATAACGTGCATCTTCGGCGGGGGCGAAGCCTGCCACCGAGCCGATCGTAAAACTGGGATCATAGCCGCCCCCCGGCAGCGGTATCGACGACGTGCCGGTTTTGGCGCACACCTGGTATCCGGGAACCAGCCACTGGTCATCATAGTTGCGGGTGCGCGGCCCCCAGACGACGGGCGCGTAGTGGTTGGCCGCATTGACAAGCATGCGCCGAATGGTCCAGGCTACCCCTGGCTCAATCACCTGGCGAACTTCGATTGGTTCCGTGCGTGTGCATTGTTCCCTGTCGCAACGTTCTTCAACGATGTAGGGTTGCATCATAACGCCGTCGTTAGCGATAGCCGCAACCGCGCGCACCATCTGCAGCGGCGTAACGGCGATGCCCTGTCCGTAAGAATTGGTCAGCAGGGTCATATCGGTATAATTCGGCGAACCGGGAAAGTTAATCAGACCCTGCGCATCGCCATCCATATCCACGCCGGCGGGCAGATCGAAGCCAAACCCGCGAACAAGGGCGTAGAACTGTTCGGCGCCGGTCAATTCGTTGAGTTGTAATGCGCCAACGTTGCTGGAATGTCTGATCACTTCACCCGGATCAATCATCCCGTTCGCACGTCCGTCCCAGTTGCGCAATGGCTCGCCATAGCGATAGATGACGCCGGTATCGTTGACCTGGGTGTCTGCGGTGAAGGCGCGTGATTGCAAGCCTGCCGCGACTGTAATGACTTTGAATGTGCTTCCCGGCTCATAGAGATCACTGATTGCCGGGTTGCGGTAGAATACATCTTCAGGGTAGGTATTGTAGTCATTGGGGTTAAATGCTGGCCAGCTCGCCATCCCGCGAATCGCGCCGGTGTTTGGGTCAATGACGATGATCGATCCGCCGTCCGCCTCGTGTTGTTCCACCGCCTGGCGCAGTTCTGTCTCGATTAAATGTTGGATCAGCGGGTCAATGGTCAGCCGCAAGTTAACACCATCCTGGGCCGGGGTTCGCTGCTGAGGAGCAATAGCTATCGGATTTTTGTAGGGATCAAATTCGGCCTGGAGCGTTCCCGTTACCCCTTTCAGAGTCGTGTTATAGAAGCTTTCAACGCCGCTTACCCCATCGCCGTTGAAGTTGACCGCGCCGATCACATGCGCCGCCGTGTCGCCCTGGGGATAGACGCGGCGGGGTTCGTACACCATGCGCAGGCCCGGCTCTTCTAACGCATCGATCTGCGCGGCGACCTCCGGATCAAGCCAGCGTTTTATCGGTGTCCAGTAATGTTCGCGATCGGTTAACGCCTCAAGAATAGGTTGGACCTCTTTGCCCAACAGGGCGGAGAGGGTCAACGCCAGCTTGGGCGCTCTTTCGGCTGGAATCAGCTCTGGAATAGCCCACAGGCTTTCGCGATCAACATCCATCGCCAGCACGTTGCTCAGTCGATCGGTGATGACGCCGCGTCGGGGCTGCAATGTCACCTGCTGATCGATTTCGCCCCGCGCTTTATCGGCCAGCGCCTTGTGCTGCGTCACTTGCACGTCAACCAGACGCGCTGCAATTCCGGCGACGATTAACGCCGTGATGAACAGCATTGCTCGAATGCGCCATTTGGGCAGGCTGACCTGAGCGGCCTCTTCCCTGGCGGCTTTATGTCCTTTGGATTGTGCGATGCCTGCCATATCGTTCGATGGGATGTTTGTTGTTGCTTATCGGGTGTTGGATTCGGACGCGTTTGCCCCTGCTGGCCCGATAGCATCATCAAATAGCTTGTCCTCGTCGATCGTCATATAGCGCACTTGATCCTTGGTGATAGGGCGCAATCCCAATTCCTCGGCGCGTGATCGTATTCGCTCTAACGATTGCGCTTCTGCAAGTTGGAGTTCCAGGCTTGCTCGCTCGCGCAACAGCTCGGTTTGTTGTTGCTCTAGCTGCGTGATCGCATAGCCTTTTGTCGCCACAACGCCGGTCTGCGCCAGTGCGATCAAACTCATCAGGCACAGCAGAATCACTACGCCCAGCAGATAGCGGCTACCGTCGAGGTTCAAATAGCTTGGAAGATTGAGTCGCCGTGTTCGCGCTTGCTGTATCGGCGAGAGACGTTGCATATTGACAGCCATACGATTTCCTCGCTTGAAATTACCTGTCGTTTATCCCGGTTCGCTCAAACTTTTTCGGCGATACGGAGCTTCGCGCTTCGACTGCGCGGGTTGCTTTGCACTTCCGCTTTGCCAGCCTCAATTGGTTTGCGTGTAATAATCTTCAGTCGAATCGGGCGATCCTCCGCCGCGTTGCCGCCATACCCGGACTCGGCGCGAAAGAAGGTCTTGACGATTCGATCCTCCAGCGAATGAAAGCTCAGAACCGCTAGCCGTCCGCCGGGTCGAAGCAGATCCACGGCTTGCGGCAAAGCCTGTTCTAAGTGTTCAAGTTCCCGATTGACCGCGATGCGCAACGCCTGAAACGTGCGCGTCGCCGGGTGAATGCGTTCCCGTCCTCGGCGTCCGCCGACAGCCTGGGCGACCAGACTGGCAAGATCGCCGGTGGTGGCAACCGGGCGTTCCTGCCGCCGTTCGACGATTCGGCGGGCGATGCGTCGCGATGCCCGTTCCTCGCCGTAGCGATAGATCACATCGGCCAGCGTACGTTCGTCCAGTTCGGCCGCCAGATCGGCGGCGGTTCGTCCCTGGGTTGGATCAAGCCGCATATCCAGCGGACCATCGGCGTTGAACGAGAAGCCACGCTCCGGCGTGTCGAGTTGATACGACGAGACGCCAAGATCGAGCACTATCCCGTCGATGTCGGCAAACCCATACGCGGCTGCGAGCTTGTCGATCTCGGCGAAATTGCCGTACGACAGCGTAAACGCCGCAGCGGGAAACTCCGCGCCCAGTCGTTCGCCGGCTGCCTGGATCGCCGCCGGGTCAGCGTCGATGCCCAGCAAGCGCCCGCCCGGCTGCGTTTGCCGCAACAACGCCAGCGCGTGGCCGCCGCCGCCGAGCGTGCCGTCGATATAGACGCCGCCCGGGTGGGGTTGGAGCGCCGCGCACACCTCATAAAGCAACACCGATGCGTGTTGAAAATCGGCGGACAATATGCGCGATCGGGTTGTTGCATCACGGTCATCGGTCATCCTATATGCCCAACTCCGAGAGTTGTTCGGCGATGATGCTGGCGCTGTCGTCAAGGTTGGACAACACATCGCCCCAGTTGTCGCGCGACCACAGCTCGAAGTACGTATCCATTCCGGCGATGACGGCCTGATCGCTCAATCCGGCATATTCGCGCAAGTTCTGGGGTATCAGAATGCGCCCTTGCCGATCCACCTCAACCTCAGCCGCCCCGGAGAAGAGCAAACGCCGCAGATTGCGCGCTTCACGATTGCCCATCGACATACTACTAATGCGTTGCGCCAGTGGTTGCCACGTCTGGCGCGGGAACGCTTGCAGACACCGATCGAAGCCGCGCGTTAATACCAGGCCTTCGCTGAGTCCCTCGCGAAAACGAGCCGGAATAGCTATCCGGCCTTTGTCATCGATAGTGTGTTCGAATTCGCCGAGAAACACGGCGTTGAGACCCTCCTGCGCGTTGGACGTCTAAAAGCTGGTTCAAAAGTGTCAAAGCGTAAAATTAGAAAATTTGTTCTTATTCCCCACTTTGCCCCACTTTGCCCCACATATATACACATTATATACCACTCGATCCGCAGTTTCAAGTCTTTTTTGTGCCAATTTTGGGGTCAGTATTCGGATCAATGTACGGAAACGCTTTACGGATCGTGCTACGATGATCGTATATCGGTATAGACAAGAAGGAGCAAATCATGTCGGATCGTGATGAGTCGCCGCTTACTCATATCGATGCACACGGCAACGCCCGTATGGTTGATGTCGGCGCCAAAGCCGAAACTCGGCGCGAGGCGGTAGCCCGTGCGACGGTGCAGATGCAACCGGGGACGTTACAGCGGATTGTGGAGAGTGATATGCCGAAAGGTGATGTTCTGGCGACAGCGCGCATCGCAGGCATTATGGCCGCCAAGCGCACGCCGGAACTGATTCCGCTCTGCCACACGCTGCCGCTCACCTATGCCGCCGTCATCCTGACGCCCGGCGCTGCGGGTGATGCGCTGCACATCGAAGCCGTTGTGCGCACGCACGGCCAGACTGGCGTTGAGATGGAAGCGTTGACCGCCGCGAGCGTCGCCGCGTTGACGGTCTATGATATGTGTAAAGCGATTGATCGGGAAATGCGCATAACCGATGTTCGCCTGGCGCGTAAAAGCGGCGGGCAAAGCGGCGACATCATTGTGGAAGAATAGGGAAGCGCTGCATAGTCTGGGGGTCAGACCGCATCGTTGTTCTCATCGACGTCAGCGTGCGGCTGATTGCGCCGGATCTGGCTGTTCAGTTCATCGGTCTGGAGCATATGTTGAAGTAGGTGATCTTCGAGATCGCTGCGTTTCTGCTGCAACATGTGGATCTCGCGTTCGAGCAGCATATCGACCTTGTCTTCACGCAGGGCGATGAGCTCGGCCAGACGGTGTTCCACCTCGTCGAGCTCCCACGACAACTCATACCACCGGGCGTTCGCGCTTTTGACTTCATCCAGCAGATTGGTCTGCGAGCGAACCATGTGGTTGTACTCTTCGGCGGGCTTGCGGCTCGATTGTTCGTCACTGTTTTGCATAAGTATTAGCATAGCACACGCGTTATCTGAGTGCAATACTTGACTTAGAACTTTTGTTCTATTACAATAGAGCTGTCTGAAACGCTCAAGGCATAGTACAAAAGGCGCGAAATGATGTTGCACTTGTGGGGACAATCAGGGCCGATCGTTATGCCGTATTGGCAGCAACGTCTCGTCGAGTGGGCAAGTTTCTGGCGCTGGCGCGTCGAATCGATTGAGATGTTCGATCAACGCTTTGGCTATCAGCCGGTGCGTTTCTTCTGGCGCGGGCGCACCTACCAGGTCTATGCGATTGATCGCGTGTGGGAGCGGCCGCCCCGGCGTCATCAGAATGCCCGGCGCTATTTCACGGTGCGTTGCCGCAACGGCGGTCGCTACACGATATTTCAGGATTTGCGGGTAGGCGTGTGGAGTTTTGTGTGGAGAGGATTTGCGGGGGCGTAAGGGCGAGAGCAGATGTGTGAGAGGCGAAGGCGATTGCCGATGCGGCAGGGCGAAAGATGTTTCGCTCCGACTGAAAGGGGCAGGTGATGACGAAGCCGGTCTATTTGATGTGGTACAACGATAATCCGAAAATGTCTGCGACCAGCAAGATCGCGGAGGCGATTGATGCCTACGCCGATCATTTTAATGGGATCACTCCCAATGTCGTGTTGGTGAACGAAGATGATGTCACCGAGTATCGTGACGTACAGGTACGCAGTGCGAGCTATATCCGGCGCAATATCTTTTGGGTTGGGCGGGAGCCGATCGAGTCATAAACAGGTCAGAACTGGCGTTGTCGGTTCGCATATCTGCATCGGCAACGCCAGCCGCGCCCCTGGCCTCTTCGCTTTACATCCCTTGTTGGGCAAGCCATTCCAGACCGCGTCGGGCGCTCTCGTTGCCCGGATCCAGCGTCAACACATTTTCGAGGGCGGTGCGCTGATCTTCAGGATCGTCCACTGCGCCGCTGAGCCAGAGCCAGGCTTCCGCAATGGTCTCGTCAGCGTCGGTTACTTTCATCAGCAGCTCGCACGCACGTTCCTTGTCCCCCTGGGTCAGCGCAACAGCGCCATCGTATAACCACTCAGCCAGTTGTTCATCCATATGATTCACGTTCCTCTGGCGGATCGCTCCCAGGCAGGGCGCGCCGGGGACGATCAGCCGTTTCTGCTGCGGCGGCTATATTCTCTCTGGCCGTCGCATCTACGTTCTGGTTGCGCGTTGATGATCACATTATACGCATCTTGTGCAAGATGTCGGGTTGCCGCGAGCGTCCCGCGCGGAGAAATAGGAAGAAGAGCAGCGCCAGCGCGTAGAAGCCCGGTGACGTAAAGCCGACCCAGGTCGGGAACGGCGCGCCGAACCGGGCGGCGAGCCATTCGATTATCTGCCAGTGAGGAATGCAGGTGAGCAGAAACGCGGGCAGGAGCATCCATATGCCGGCGTTGGGAATGACGTTGAGCGCGCGCAGTTCGGCGGCGGTGAACGGCGTATAGAGATCGCGCCGCTCAATGAGCCGTCGGGCGCCGATGTAGTCCTGGCGTAGATCGCGCCCTTCGGCGATCAAGGCCTGTTGCGCCGGCCACAGGACGACGAGGCTGCTATAGCAATCCTACCGCAGTCGTAAAGATTGCGTAGTGCCGCCTTCAGGCGGCGAAGGGAACCGCCTGAAGGCGGCACTACAGTGACTTCACAACCTGAGTAGGATTGCTATAGCAAAACCCAGCAGGACGATCATTTCAAGGCGCAGGCGCTTTATAGTTGCAGCGTTCAGAAATCGGCGATGTGCAGCCGCTACTATAGCACACGCCCGTCCGATCTCCACCGCGCCGATCGAAACGATGCGTCACCCAAACTGGTCAGTACAATGTGGCTATAGAACTGGCAGTCCTTCAAAGACTGCCAGTCCTCAATACGTCGCTTCAGACTTCTGGGCTACTCGTTATCTTTCCAATAGCTGACAAGCTGGCCGTTAGCATTATAGAGCGCCCCATCGTCGGTATCGCTATTGCTCCAGATGTAGCCGCCCTGATGTTTAAAATCTTTCGTCTCGCCCGCCGCGAGCATGCCGCCGATGCCCAGGTGTTCCTGATTGCCTTTGATGCTACACATATGCCATCCGTCGAGATTGACCGCTTCGGTGCTGACGTTGCGCAGCATGACGCTCTCGGTCTCTTTATCGATGCTGACAATCATCACCGGATAGTTTGGTGCAGCATCGGGATTCGGATCAGGCTGGCAGTTATTGAACGAGGGCGGCGGGAGCGGTTTGGGCTGGCTCGATGCCGCTGCTACCTCGCTGCCGAGCAACCCCAACAACACGTTGTACGGCGGCGCGTTTTCGGGATGCAATTCGAACCGGGCGCGCTCGAACCACTGAACCGTATACTGCTTGCCATCGCCGAGAGTCTCGGTGATCGGGTCAGACAGCGGCAGTCCGAAGAGGGCCAGGTTTTCCGCTTCCGTCTTGCCGGAATTTCCATCGATCTCCAGGCCATTAGCGCGCCAGGCGCTTAAAATATCGCCGCAGACGTTGTGACCGGTTTCGGGGAAAAAGCGGCATCCGGCTTGCGATTCGCTTTTCGGAAACAGAAATGGATCGCGACCTTGCAGCGTGAGCAGATCTGCGCCGAGCCGTCCGAGCAGCACGTCGTACGGGCGCGCATTTTCCGGGTGCAATTCCAGGCGGTTGCGTTGGAACCATTGCACCTGAAGCGATTGACCCTCAATTAACTCTTCGCGTTGTGGAGTGATGGGAAAGCCGAATACCGGCAACCCGCCGTTTTGTTCCCAAAACTCGCGAATACGTCCTGCGATGCAAAAGCCGGTTTCTGGAAAACAACGCTCGTCAGTTTGTGCGAAGACGGATAGTGAACCGGAGGGAATGATCAACCATATCAAGATTAGGGCAAAGAACAAACGAACGCGAGTGGTCATGAGACCCTTCCTTATCCTTGTTAAGATTGTCTCCTGGTTATTATATACAGCCACGCATTGATATACAACTGTATTTAGGTGACAATTCTTTTAGAAAGGGGCGCCTCGTAGACCGAAACATATGCCTGTCTGCAAAATCGACCCGCAGCTTTCGCCTTGCCCGCTTCAGCGCCCCGCTTGTATAATGTTCTCCAGGAGCGGTCTCTGCAAAAAAGCAATCGTGCATCGTTCTGTTGTTCGTTTCAGCTAGCAAGCGCATAATACAGGCAAGGTAGCGTGGATCTGCAACCATCCTCCGCCCGCTCGCTCGAACGTGAAGTGTCGTCCGCCGAAACCCGCGACGCCGATGTCGCGTCGGTTCAGCCTTCGTACCGCGCCGTATGGGCGACGCGGGCCGCGCTGGCGGCAATCTTGCTGATCGGCTTGTATTTTCGCACCCTCAGCCTGACCGACTGGGATGCGGGCACGGGCCAGCATCCCGACGAGCGCTTTTTCACCGATGTGTCTTCATCAGTGCATCTGCCCGCCGGTCTCGGCGAATACTTCGACTCGGCGCGGTCGCCCGTCAATCCGCGCAACTACGAGCAGTTCCCTCTCTTTGTCTATGGGCCGTTTCCTATGATGCTGACCCGGCTCACGGCAGTGCTGCTGACGCCGCCCGAAGCGCTGCCGGAGACCGTCCCGTCGATTACCGGCCCGCCCAACCCGCGCACCAGCACTGGCCCACCGATAGATAACCCCGAACGTGCGCTGCCCAGGCTCACGCTGCTGATGCCGCTGTTTAACCCGGACGGCGTCAACCTGACCACCTACGGCGACATTGTCAAAGTGGGGCGCTCGTTGGCCGTGCTCTTCGATCTAGGATCGATCCTGCTGGTCTACTTGATCGCGCAACGGCTGTTTGATCGCCGGGTTGGCCTGCTGGCGGCGCTGTTCACGGCGCTGACGGTGATGCAGATCCAGCAGGCGCACTTCTTCGTCGATCCGATCTTCTCGACATTTTTCGTATTGCTGGCGCTCTACTGGGCGGTGCGTGCGGCCCAGACCGGCGGCGTCTTCAGCTTCGCGATGCTGGGTGTCAGCATCGGCATAGGCATGGCCAACCGCATCACGCTGGCGACGTTGGGACTGACGGCGATTGTCGCGGCGGCGATCTGGGCGTTGGGTGGTCGGAAAAGCGATGACGACGATGCGTCCTTCGTCTCTCGCTTCACGCAGCGGGGATTCCCGTTGCTGGCGATGGCGGGCGTCCTGACGCTGCTGACCTTCCGCATCTTCCAACCCGACGCCTTCATCGGCTCGCGGCCCGACTCTCCGCCGCCGGGGATCGATCCGGTCGGGCTGACGATGATGCACGGGTGGGGCTTCTTCGACCTGCGGCTTGACCCGCGCTTCATTGAAAATTTGGGCACGGTGCGCTCGCTTGTCACCGGCGAATATGATTATCCGCCTTCGCAACAATGGGTGCAGCGCCCGGCCTACTGGTTCCCCTGGAAAAACCTGATGCTCTGGGGGATGGGGCCGGCGCTCGGCCTGGCGGCGTGGAGCGGCTGGATCGCGGCGGCGTGGGCGATGCGGCGCTGGCGCCGTGCGTGGCGGCAAGGCGCGGCGGGATCGTTCGCGGCGCTGATCCTCTGGATCTGGGTCGGTTTCTATTTTGCCTGGCAGGGCGGGCAGTTCGCTATCACGATGCGCTACCTGTTGCCGATCTATGGCGCGCTGACGATCTTCGCGGCATGGCTGCTCGTCAGGATGTGGGAATGGGCGAACGAGGTCGCCGCGCGGCGGGCGCGCACGCCCATTCGCGCCGTGCAGCAGTTCGTCGCGCGCGGGGCGCTAGTTCTGGTCGTCATCGTCACCCTTGGCTGGGCCTACGCCTTTTCGCGGATCTACGACCAGCCACATTCGCGCGTGATCGCGGCGCGCTGGCTGCTCGATCACGCGCCCGCCGGATCGCGGATCGCGTCGGAACGCTGGGACGACCCGCTGCCGCTGCAAGTCGATGGCATCAATCCCTGGGGATCGATTTATCAAGGTGTGGGTATGGCGCCCTACGCCGAGGACGAGGAGCGCAAATACTTTGGCGCGTACAACAGCTCCGGGCAGTACGAATCCGGCCTGCTGGATCAGCTCGAAGAGGCCGACTACATCACCCTGACCAGCAACCGGGTATATGGTTCGACCGTCCGGCTGCCGATGCGCTACCCGGCGTTGATGCGCTACTACCACTATTTGTTCGCGGGCGAGCTAGGCTTTGAACTGGTCGCCGATATCACCTCCTACCCGTCGATTCTAGGCATTGACATTCCCGACCAGAGTGCGGAAGAAGCGTTCACGGTCTATGACCACCCGCGCGTGCTAATCTTCAAGAAGACGGCGGATTTCTCGCGCCAACGCGCCGCCGAGCTGATTACGAGCGATGTGAACTGGGACGAAGTCTATAAGCTGCCGGTGCATGTCGCCGATCGCACCGCCACCGCCCTGCGTCTCACCACAAGCCAGTGGCCCGACTATCGCGCGGCGGGAACCTGGTCGCGCTTGTTCGATCCGCAAAGCTTGTCCAATCGTTTCGCGCCGCTGGTCTGGCTAATCGTGCTGGAGGCGTTGGGCCTGGCGGGATTTGCGCTGTTGTTCCATGTACTGCCCGGCCTGCCCGATCGTGGCTTCGCCCTGGCGCGGGTGCTGGCGCTTCTGCTGGTCGCTTACGCCGCGTGGCTATTGGGCAGCCTGCACCTCGCACCGTTCACCCCGGCCACGCTCTGGCTCTGCGCGACGCCGCTGCTGGTCGCGGGAGCGTGGGTCGGGTGGCGTTCACGCAAGGAATTGCTCGCCTTCTGGCGCGCGCGGCGCGGAGCGTTGCTCACCGCCGAGGCCATCTTCCTGGCGTTTTTCGCGCTCGGTCTGCTGTTGCGCTGGTTCAACCCCGATCTGTGGCATCCGGGGCGCGGCGGTGAGAAGCCGATGGACTTCGCCTACCTCAACGCGGTGCTGAAGAGCGCGGCGTTTCCGCCCTACGACCCGTGGTATGCCGGGGGCTACATCAACTACTACTACTTTGGCTTCGTGATCGTCGGCGCGCTGATCCACCTCACCAACATCGCACCGAGCGTCGCCTACAATCTGGCCGTGCCGACGCTCTTCGCGCTGACGGCCCTGGGTGCGTGGGGTGTGGCGTACAACCTGCTTGCGCCGCGCGTCGTCGCGCAGCGCGCCGCCGAATGGCGCGCTCGCTGCGCTGGGCTGCTCGCGCCGGTCTTTGTCTTGCTGCTGGGCAGTCTCACCCAGGCGATCTGGTTTGTCGACGGCTACGCCGCCGCGCAGGCGCAGCGGCCCGAATGGGCGTTCTGGGACGCAACGCGCATTATTCCCGGTACGGTCAACGAATTCCCCTTCTTCACGTTTCTCTTCGCCGACTTGCACGCGCATATGATCGTGATGCCGTTCGCGTTGGCGCTGCTGGGGCTGAACGTCGTGTTGGCGCGTGGCAGCCGCCTCTGGGCCAGTCGCCGCGCGCGTGATCTGCTGCCGTCGGTGGTTGTTCTGTTGCTGTTGGGCTTGCTCGCCGGGGCGCTGCGCGCCGCCAATACCTGGGACTATCCGACCTACGTCGCGTTGACGGCGGCGACGATCGGGCTGGTGGCGTGGCGCGGGCGCGCGTCCGGGCTCTTTCGGCGCATCCTGGCTTTTGGCGGTCAGGTCGCGGCGGTCGTCGTGATCGGCAACATTCTGTTCCTGCCGTTCACCAGCAACTTTGCCACCGAGTCGTCGGGCGCCGAGTTGCTGCGCGAGGGCCTGGCGCCGACGCTGCTCGAACAGGTGTGGCTTGCGCAACGCACGGCGCTCTGGGATCTTCTGCGCATCCACGGGCTGTGGATCTTCTTGATCGGCAGCGCCGGCATCCTGCTGATGGGGCGCTTCGCCGGGGCGCGCTATCGTGTTCCGGTGTACGGCGCGCTGGCGGGTGGCCTGGCGCTGCTGGCGCTTGTCGGCGCGGCGCGTGAATGGACAGCGCTGACCTTGCTGACGCCGCTGGTAATTGGCGCCGCCGCGCTGGCCTGGCGCATGCGTCGAATGCCGCCGCGTGTCCTCTTGCCGCTGCTCTGGGCCGGTGCGGCGCTCGGTCTGAGTCTGTTGGTCGAGGTCGTCGTGGTAAAGGGTGATGTGGGGCGGATGAATACTGTCTTCAAGTTTGGCCTGCATGCCTGGATTTTATTCGCGCTGGCGGCGGCGGCGACGCTACCGTGGATGTGGACATGGTTCGCGCGCCGCGCCGCGCCCGTTGTACGTTATGCCTGGAGCGGCGCGGTCGGGCTGCTGATCGTCGCTGCGCTGGCCTATCCGCTCACGGCCACGCCGGCCCGCCTCGCCGACCGCTACGCAGCCGATCTGCCCAACACGCTCGACGGCGCGGCGTTTATGCACTACGTCGACGGCAACGAAAACGGCGTCGATTTCCCGCTGGCCGAAGACGCATCGGGCATCGCATGGCTCCAGAGCCACGTCACCGGCACGCCGATTATCGTAGAGGCGCACCTGCCCTCGTACCGCTGGGCCGGACGGGTGGCGACCTACACTGGCCTGCCGACGCTGCTCGGCTGGGAGTGGCACCAGATCCAGCAGCGCAACGCGGTCAACGCTCAACCGGTGATCGCCCGCCGCCAGGCGATGATCGGCGAGATCTTCAACAGCACGGATACAGTGCGCAAGCTGAAGTTGCTTGACGACTACGGCGTCGAATATGTCTACGTCGGCGGTGTGGAACGGGCGGTCTACGCCGCCGACGGGCTGGCGGCGTTTGATACGCTGGCGCAGTCGGGCGCACTGGAGGTTGCGTTCAGCGAGAGCGCCACGCGCATCTACCGCGTGGTCGAGCCGGGCGCGCCGACGATGCTGACCAGCGACCTGGCGGTGCAACCGCCGCACGCCGACACACTGCCGGCGCTGATGCTTGATCGCCCGGTAAACGAGTTGCCCGCCGTGAATGAATACACCTGGAATGGCTGGGCCAGTGCGAACTCGTGGACGGCGGCGCTGGTCTGGCTCACGGCAATCTACGGGCTGGGGCTGCTCGGTTTGCCGCTGGCGATCACGATTTTTGGGCATTGGCGCGACGGCGGTGTGATCTGGGCGCGTGTGATTGGTCTGCTCCTGTTTGGCTACGCGGTCTGGCTGCCGGTTAGCCTGGGCATCTTGCGCTATGACCGCTGGGGCGTCTTTATTGGCTTTATCCTGATGCTAGCGCTGAATGTCTGGCTGACGGCGTTGATCGCCATCCGACGACAACGCCAGGAGGGCGATTTGGAAGCCCGGCGCAGCCTACTTGACACGCTGGGCCAGGGTGTGCGCCTGATCGGAGCGCACCTGCGTAATCGTGGACGGGCAGCGCTGATTGGCGAGGGCGTGTTCCTGATCGGATTCGCGCTGTTCACGCTGCTGCGTGCGTTCAACCCCGACCTGTGGCATCCAACCTGGGGCGGCGAAAAGCCGATGGAGTTTGGCTTTCTTAATGCGATCCTGCGTAGCCCGGTGATGCCGCCCTACGATCCCTTCTTCAGCGGCGGGTATGTCAACTACTACTACTACGGCTTTTTCCTGGTCTCGCTGCCGATCAAGATCACCGGCATCGATCCTGCGCTGGCCTACAACCTGGTCATCCCTACGCTGGCCGGCGTGACGCTGGCCGGGGCCTATGGGCTGGTCGCGCGGTTGACCGGGCGTGTGCGCTATGGGCTGCTCGGCGCGGCGTTCCTGGCGTTGCTGGGCAATCTGGCCGGCGTCATTCCCATTGGCTGGTCGCGAGGCGTCGGCCCGGTGATCGATGCGCTGGCGCAGGGCGGGCTGACCGGGATGGGCGAACGCCTGGGCGATTGGTATGTCGGCCCCAGCCGGGTGATCGCCAATACCATCAACGAGTTCCCGTTCTGGTCGTTCTTATTCGCCGATCTGCATCCCCACCTGATCGCGCTGCCGGTCTCGCTACTGGCCATCGCGCTGGCGTTGCAGATTGTCGAACGGAGAGCGACGACTGGCGGCGATGGATGGGGTGTGGATCATCTGCCCGCCGTCCTCGGCTATCTGCTCATCGCGCTAACACTGGGTGCGCTGGCGGTGACAAATTCATGGGATTTCCCGACCTACGCGCTAGTATTCGGCGCGGCGTCGCTGGGCGCGGCGTGGCGCACAGCCGGTGAGCGGGGCATTCCCTGGGCGGCGCTGCTACGTGCGGCGCTGCTGGCGCTGGTTGTCACCGTCGGCGCGCTGGCGCTCTATACGCCGTTTTTCGATCGCTTTCACGCCTTCGTCGGCGGAATCGGGCTCGTCAACGCAGGCACAACGCCGACCGAATATCTGATTGTCTACGGCCTGTTCCTGGCGATACTGCTGCCGGTGAGCTTTGGCGCGTTCTGGCGCGTGATCGCCCGCCGCCAATCAGCGCGCCTGGCCGGTCAGACCATGATCGTAATCATCGGCATGCTGGGTGCTGCGGCGATTGTCGCTCCCGCGCAGAGCTTGCGGCTCTGGCTGGGCGCGCTGCTGCTGATCGGTATTATGCTGTTGCTCCAGCGGCGGATTCGCACCGAAACCTGGTTCGTCCTGCTGCTGGCAATGCTCGGCTGGGCGGTGTCGATCGGCATCGAGGTGATCTTCGTGCGTGATCACCTGGTGGACAACGATTGGTGGCGGATGAACACCGTCTTCAAATTCGGCGTCCAGATCTGGACATTGCTATCCCTGGCAGCGGCGGCGAGCTTGCCGCAGTTGTTGCGCGCGTTGCGTCGCGATTCGCGTATGCCGATCATCGCGGCGTTGCGTCCAGCGTACGGATTGGCGCTGGCGGCGCTCGTTGCGTTGGCGGCGGTCTTCCCGCTGGCCGGTACACCGAGTCGGCTGGCCAATCGCTTCCCGGTCGATCTCCCGCCGACGCTCGACGGGCTGGCGTTTCTGCGCGAGACTGACTTCGATTACTCCTGCCAGGCGTTCGGCGGCTGCGCGGCGGATGTCGAGCAGATCAACATCGACCTGCGCGGCGATGCTCAGGCTATCGACTGGCTCAATCGCAATATCGAGGGAACGCCGATCGTAGCGCAGTCGAACCTCGGGTTCTACCGCGGCTATGGCGTGCGCATCGCCGCGAATACGGGCTTGCCGACCATCGTCAGTGCTTTGCACGTCAACGAACAACGCGATCCTTTCCTGGCTGGCGTGCGCGACCGTGATGTCGAGACGTTGTTCAATACCGCCGACATCGAGACAGCGCTGCACCTGCTGGCGAAGTATCGGGTAGATTATGTGTATATCGGCGGGGTGGAGCGTGCGCTGTACAATGCGGACGGGCTGGACAAATTCACGCAGTTAAATGGATCGTACCTTGACGTTGTCTACGACACGCCCGACGTGCAGATCTACCGAGTGCGAGACATTCCTCGCCAGTATGCGCTGGAAGCGCCTGCGGAATTTACCGCGATCACGCCGCCGGAGCCGCCGACGCCCGATAGCGCGATTCCGGCCGGCCTTGAGGAAATGGAACAGGCTCTGTCCGCCGACCCGACCGATAGCTCGCTGGCGTTTGGTCTGGCCGAGAGCTATCGGGCGATGGGGCGGCTGGAAGACGCCGCGCGTGTGCTGAAGATCGCCGCCCAGGCCAACCCCGACGATATCGGGCTGCACCATCTGTGGGGCGATATTCTGACCGAGGCGGGGCGCTACGACGAAGCCGAGCAAGCCTATACCCAGGCGGCTCAAGTCAGCTCGACCGCCGGAAACTGGAACAAACTGGGCGTAGCGCTGCTGGGGTGGGGTGAACTCGACAAAGCCGAGATTGCGCTCACCAAAGCGCTGGCGATCGATGCTGGCGCGCCGGAGCCGTACTTCTTCCTGGGTCGGCTCTATGCACAACGCGGCCAGTATGACCAGGCGATCGCGGCGCTCGAAACCTGCCTGGCGCTCGCTCCCGACGGCTATCTCGGCCCGGAAGCGCGCGAACTGCTGGCGCAAATCCAGGCCGCCCGCAACTGAGGATCGCAGTCGTAAAGATTGCGTAGTGCCGCCTTCAGGCGGTGAAGGGAGCCGCCTGAAGGCGGCACTACAGTGGCTTTACAGCCTGAATAGGATTGATTGGCCGCGCACACGATGTTCTGGCAAATCGCAATCTGGTGGCTCATCGCACAGGCGCTCGGCTTGTTGGCGCTGCCGCTGACAACCTTTCTCTTGCGTCGCCTGCCCGACCACGGCTACGCCTTTAGCAAAAGCCTCGGTCTGCTGCTGATCGGCTATGGCGCGTGGCTGCTGGCGATGTTCGGGCTGGCTTCGTTCGGCGCACCACTGCTGATCGTCGTCGCGCTGCTGGTCGGTGTGGCCGGTATGCTGACGTGGCGCGCCGAACGTGCGCACGGCGCGGTGTCGCTGCGTGCGCCGCCCTGGACGACGGTGCTGGCCTATGAAGCGATCTTTCTACTGGCGCTGGTCTTCGTGGCCTGGATGCGCTCGTACAACCCCGCGCCCTGGGGTACCGAGCGCCCGATGGACTTCGCGTTCTTCAATGCCATCCAGAACAGCGCGGCGTTTCCGCCGAACGACCCCTGGCTGGCGGGCTTCAGCATCAACTACTACTACTTTGGCTACCTGCTGATGGCCGTGATGGCGCTGCTCAGCGGTCTCGAACCGAGCGTCGCCTATAATCTCGCGCTGGCGCTCATCTTCGCGCTCACGGCGCTGGGAGTTTCCGGCATCATCGTCAATCTGATTGCGATCGCGCGAGCGCGTGATGACAGGCCGCAGAAGCGCGTCGGCGTCGGTGTCTGGGCCGGCGCGCTTCTGGGAGTCATTCTGGTGTTGTTTGCCGGGAACCAGTCCGGCGTCTTGCAGATCATCGTCGGCAATGAGCGCGTCGTGGCTCTCGACGGCCTGCAACTGGGATCGGCGCTGGTTCAGGCGATCAACGGCGCGGATGCGATCGAACTGCCGTCCTCAGTCATCACAACCGACTTTGGCGCGTTTACGACCCTGGAGCGCAGCGACAAACTGCGCGACTTCAACTGGTGGTGGCCGTCGCGCGCATTGTGGGACGAATACCCCGACGGGATGCGCTCCTACAACATCGTCGAGTTTCCCTTCTTCAGCTTCTGGCTCGGCGATATGCACCCGCACGTGATGGCGCTGCCGTTCGGTCTCCTGGCGTTGGCGCTGGCGCTGGCCACCCTGAACCGCGCCGCGCTGCCCGCATTTAGCGTCGGCTGGCGCGGCTGGCTGGAACTGGCGCTCACCGGCATCGTGATCGGCAGTCTCTATGTGATCAACAGTTGGGATTTGCCTACCTACATGTTGCTCTGGCTGGGGGCGCTGTTGCTGCTCTACATTCGGCTGGCGCGGCAAAAGCCCGAAGCGCCGGCGTGGAGCGATCTGCTGACACAGGCGGTCCTCGGCGTGATCGCCATCTTCGTCCTTTTTGCGCCCTTCTACCTGACATTCCGCTCGCTGGTCGGCGCACAAGCGCCGCTCATCGATTGGCCCGTGATCGGGCGGTTGAGCCAGCTCATCGCCCTGTTCACCGCCGGTCGCAGCGGGTTGCACGCCTTCGTCATCATTTTCGGCCTGTTTGCACTGCCGCTAACGGCCTATGTCTACCTGGGAGGCCAGCGTACCGGCGTCACGCCGCCTAGCCGATTGCAAACCGCGCTGCTCTGGTTGCCGCTGCTGCTGCTGATCGTCGGCCTGCTCATCCAATTCCCGCTGTTGGCATTGTTGGGGCTGGGCCTGCTCGCCGCCAATCGCGCCCTGCGCGAGGCCGAAGATCCCGCTCGATCCTTTAGCCTGCTGGTCACGGCGCTTGGTTGCGCGATCCTGGTCGGCGTCGAACTCATCTTTATCCGCGACGTATTTGGCAACCGGATGAACACCGTCTTCAAGTTCTATTACCAGATCTGGTTGCTCTGGGGGACCCTCGCGCCCTTCGCGCTCTGGCGGTTGCTGGCGCGCGAAGGAGCGGCGCAGCGTGCGGTTGCGGCAATCACGATGGCGGGCGTCGTCGTTCTGCTGGTCGGCGCACTGGTCTACCCGGCGGTCAACCTGTACACGCTGGACTCTGCGGGCCAATCGTCCGGACTGAATGGGCGCACGCCGCGCGAGAATTCGCCGGATGAAGCCGCGGCGATCAACTGGCTGCGCGCGAACGCCGCGCCGGGTAGCGTGGTACTAGAAATGATTGGCCCGGGCGGCGGCTCCTACAACGGCGCGGGGTTTGCGGGCGTTTCGGCCAGCACCGGCTTGCCGACGGTGCTCGGATGGGCGGGGCACGAACAACAATGGCGTGGCGGCGACGCAGCAGCGCGCGCAGAAATCGACCCCCGCCAGCGCGACGTGGAACTTATCTACAGCACGACCGATCCGCTGCAAGCGCGCGATCTGTTGGGCGAATACGACGTTGACTACATCTATGTCGGCGAGCTGGAACGCGCACATTATGCTTTGGAAAGCCTGAGCAAATTCGAGCATATTGCGACGCCGGCTTTCCAATCCGGCGCGGTGATCGTTTACAAATTTTTGCCATAAATCGCTCGCAATGTGATATACTAATCACGATCACAACGACGATGTTGTTATCGCATGTACAAAGGAGTGTCACTATGATAACCAAAGCCCCTGGGAACCCAGGCAAAGTTCGCGTTACCTTCTCTATGCCAGCCGCGATATGGGCCGATCACATTTATCTTGTCGGCGACTTCAATGACTGGAATATAACCGCGACGCCCCTTCGCTTGAATGACACCGGCTGGAGCGTTACTCTGGATCTTGATATTGGAAAAGAATATCAATATCGTTATTTACTAAATGGCTGCGACTGGCATAACGACTGGCAGGCCGACCGGTATGTGCCGAATGAGTATGGCGGCGACAACTCCGTGGTGGTTGCAGAGCTGCCGCAGCAATGGCAAATGGCGCCATACAAACCAGCTATCGTCGAGCTTGAGAATGAACGGGCGGATGTAGTTGCGCAAGACGATCACGAAGAATTTGTATTAGAAGCAGCGGTTGGCGCGCGCAAACCATTCAAGCGATCCCGTTACACCGTATCGCTAAATCGCTAGTTTTGAAAACTCTGGTATGACGTCCGCAAGCATTCCAGTTCTTGATTTTGGCTCACAGACCGCCCAACTCATCGTACGTCGCGTACGAGAGTTGGGCGTCTATAGTGAATTGCTCCCTCACGATGCGACCGAAGCCAGTGTTCACGCCCTCAACCCGCGCGGCATCATCCTTTCCGGCGGCCCGGCCAGCGTTTATGAGCTGGGTGCGCCGGGTATGGCAGAATGGTTGCGCGATGTTGATCTGCCGGTGTTGGGCATCTGCTATGGTATGCAACTGCAAAGCTACGCCCTCGGCGGAGTCGTGCAGGGGGCTGATTGGCGCGAATATGGCCCGGCGACGATTGCGACGCTCGAAGATCACCCGTTGTTCGCCGATCTGCCGCGCGAACAGTCTGTCTGGATGAGCCACGGCGACCGCATCGAGCGATTGCCGCCCGGTTTCCGCCCGCTGGCGCAGAATGCCAGCACGCCCTTCGCCGCCGTCGGCAACGATGATCGATGCTGGTACGGTGTTCAGTTCCATCCCGAAGTCGTTCATACCATCCACGGTCGGGACATCCTGCGCAACTTTCTCTATAACATCTGCGACTGCGAAGGCGACTGGCGACCGGCGCATTTTGTGGCGCAAGCGGTTGAGCGCGTGCGCGAACGGGTTGGCGACGAGCGCGTGCTCTGCGCGCTGTCCGGCGGCGTCGATTCCGCCGTGGCTGCGTTGATCGTCCATCGCGCCATCGGCGACCGGCTGACCTGCGTGTTTGTTGACAACGGCCTGTTGCGGTTGGGCGAAGCCGAGCAAGTCATCGATACATTCCGCGAGCATTTTCACATTCCCCTCGTCGCCGTGAATGCTGCGGAAGAGTTTCTCTCGGCGCTCGAAGATGTGTCTGATCCCGAACGGAAGCGCAAGATCATCGGCGAGAAGTTCATCCGCATCTTTGAACGCGAGGCGTGCCGCCTCGAAGATGTCGCCTTTCTTGCGCAAGGCACGCTCTATCCCGATGTTATCGAGAGCAAAGCGCCCGATCGCTCCAAAGGCATCACGATCAAGACTCACCACAACGTTGGCGGCTTGCCCGCCGATATGCAGATGACGCTGGTGGAGCCGTTGCGCTATATGTTCAAAGATGAAGTGCGTGCGGCGGGCCTCGAACTGGGTTTGCCGGAGTCCTGGGTCTGGCGGCATCCCTTCCCCGGACCCGGCCTCGCGGTGCGGGTGATCGGAGCGGTGACCTGGGAGCGTCTGGAAAAACTGCGCCGCGCCGATGCGATCTTTATGGAAGAGTTGCGCGTGGCGGATCTCTATCGCGCTACGCAGCAGGCGTTTGCCGTGTTGCTGCCGGTGCAGAGCGTCGGCGTGATGGGCGATGGACGCACCTACGCCGATACGATTGCTTTGCGCGCCGTCTCCACCGAAGATTATATGACCGCCGACTGGACGCGCCTGCCGTATGATCTGCTGGCCCGCATCAGCAGCCGCATTGTCAACGAAGTTCCCGGCGTCAATCGGGTGGTCTACGACATCTCCTCCAAACCTCCGGCCACTATCGAATGGGAATAGCGCGGAGGCGTTCACGTGAACGGATGGCTACGCTGGCTCGGCGTCTCGCTGGTTGTGTTGCTGTGGGCGTGCGCCGGCGAACCGCAAACGCCCACGCCTCCGCCGGTTCAACCCACCACCCCGCCGGTTGAATTGCCCACCGCGACTGTCAGCGCGCCAACGCCGATTGCATTGGCGACCAGCTCCCCGGAGCAGGCGAACGTATTGCCCGCGCCGCTCTATGTGATCGACGATGGGCAGATTCAACGCTTCGAGTCCGATGCAATCACCCGGATGCGCATCACCGCCGAGACGCCGGTGCGCAGCACGGCCAGCGCCGTTGCCGCCTTTGATATTTCGCCGCTGGATGGAACCCTGGCCTACATCATCGAGCGCGATGACCGCAGCGAGTTGATCCGCAGCGATGCGTTCGGCCAGGATCGTACGGTACTGCTCTCGCTGCCCGGCGTGCGCGTCGCCGCGCCGCGCTGGTCGCCGCAGGGCGCAACGCTGGCCGTGCGGCTGAGCGCCGATCCCGATGCGGAAACGTCTTTCGCTGGCGGCGTATACCTGATCGACGCCGGCAGTGCGGCAATCGCCGCGCCGCCCGCGCAGGAGATCGCGTCGCCGCAAGTGTTTCTCCCGCTGGTGACAGGCGAAGACGGCTTGCAACTCCTCCAGCCCGACGACCCGGTCGATCCGGAATATCTGCCCGCGCCGCGTTCGTATGCGCCGTTGGCCTGGTCGCCCGACGGATCGCGGTTGCTGCTGAACGGTTTCTTTCACTTCATTCCTCAATGCGGACTGGTGGTCAAACATCTGGATACCGGCGCGTTAATCGCGCTGACGGCGCCCAACGGCGACCTGGGGACGCTCTGCGACCGGGGCGCGTGGCGGTCGGACAGCGCGGCTCTCTACATCAACCTGCGCCCGGCCAGCCTCTCCATACCGGAGCCGGGGCTCTGGCTGGCCGATCCCGACAGCGGCGCGGTGACACCGCTGATCCCCGGTCGTTCCGGCGACGAGTCGCTCTTGGTTATGGCCCCCCATCCGGGCCGCGATGGCCGGCTCTACCTCTTCCTCAGCCGAACGACTCAGGTTCCCGCGGAAGCTTCCTACAATCCGCCCTTGCGTTATACTATGCACCGTGCGGTCGGGAACGCCGCCGAGCTGGAGGCGTTGCGCGATGATGACGCCGTCATTCGCTCGGTGCTCTGGAGCAGTCGCGATGACGGGGCGGTCGTCGTTCGCCTGGAGCGGCAGACGCCGACGCTCGTCTGGCTGCCTGCCAATGGCGGGCCGGTGGTTCCCCTCGCCGCGAGCGGCTATGATCTGCACAATGTTCGGTGGGGAATGCCCTGATACGCCAAGAATCTGTTTGAGCAGTCGGGATCACGCCTTGGCATGCCATATGCGGGTGAGCCGTCGCGGGGACAGAGGCGAAAATCGTTGCGGGGACAGGGGACAGGGCGAAAGATGTTTCGCCCCTCCTCTGCACGGCGACGCGGCATATGCAACTGATCTCTGATCTCTGATCCCTGATCCCTAAACACTGATCCCTGAACACCGATCCCTGACCACTCGTGTAGAAGGAAGATGCGCCCTATGACCCTCGCTTCCGCTCCTGCCAAGCTGATATTGTGCGGCGAGCACGCCGTGGTCTACCAGCGACCGGCGATTGCTCTGCCGCTGGGTGACATACGCGCCTATGCCCGCGTCGCCGATGAGGAGACCGGGCGTGGCATCCGCTTCAGCGCGCCGGATCTGAATCGCACCTGGTCGGCTGCCGACGCGCCCAACGAGACGTTGAGCGAACTGGCGCGCGCCACGCTGCACGCCATTGGCGTCGCGCCGGCTGACGTACACATCACGCTGACCGCCGACATTCCCATCGCCAGCGGAATGGGCAGCGGTGCGGCGATTGCCACGGCGCTCGTGCGCGGGCTGGCCGCGCACTTCGGGCGCGCGCTCCCGCCCGCCGACATCTCCGCGCTGGTTTACGCGAGCGAGCGCCGGTTCCACGGCACGCCCAGCGGCATCGACAACACCGTGGTCGCCTACGAGCAAGCCATCTGGTTCGTTCGCCAGGCCGAAACCGCGACCGGCGCGCCCCCGCCCGTCATCGAGCCGATCCGCGTCGCCGCGCCGTTCATACTGGTGATCGGCGACACGGGCCGGCGCAGCGCCACGCGCCTGCCGGTCGGTGAGGTGCGCCGGCGCTGGCAAGCCGATCCGGCGCATTACGAGGACTTGTTCGACCAGGTGGGCGCGATTGCGCTTCAGGCGCGTGCGGCCCTCGCCGACGGCGCTGTCGGGCAACTCGGCGCACTGCTGAACGACAACCAGCGCCTGCTGGAGCAGATCGGCGTTTCTTCGCCCGAACTGGAACACCTGATCGCCGCCGCGCGTGCAGCCGGAGCGGCGGGGGCCAAGCTCTCCGGCGCCGGCTGGGGCGGTGTGATGCTGGCCCTGGTCGATGCCGACGCGCGTTCGCGTGTTGGCGAGGCGCTGCGTCAGGCGGGCGCGACACGCGTTCTGGAGACGGTGGTCGGCGGGGATGCGGGGGTGGAGGGTGTTGGAGGTGGGTAGAGGATAGGCTCATCTGTAGTCAGAGTGCAAAATCAAACAAGTGTGCAAAACTCACCTTTCGATAGTGATTGAGGGGTATTGGGTTTTTTCCCGGCCTGATTTGCAACAACTGGCACGGTTTTTCAGCCCCTTACTGATCAACGAAGGCACGAAAACCACCAGAGTGCGCCACCAATATTGAGCTATGTTCCACCGTGGCAGCTGCTCATTTGTTCTATTCCTGACTGGAATGCCAGAGAAAAATAGTGTATTCAAGCCCGGCATCTATCCCCTTTGAATGCCGCGGTGATAATGCAGCGTCAGACGATCCCCAAGGTAAACAGCACGCAGCGTTCTACCGCCAAAATCGTCTGCCGATTCACGCTTCCCAAACGCCGGATTAAGCGCGTGGCATCCAGGACGCGGAGTTGGTGACATAATGCCACTGAGTCGCTGGTCAAACCACCATCGCCCACCGCCACGCGTACACATGACGGTAAGGCGGCACGACGCAGATTGGTTGTAAAGGGGATGGCTAGCATCGTGGCCGAGACGGCGTTAATAGTATCGTTCTGGAAGATCAACACAGGACGGATGCCTGCTTGCTCAGATCCGCGAATCGGATTGAGATCGGCGAACCATACCTCACCCCGCTTTACGGTCATTGTGCGTCCTCATCGTGCAAGTGGGCGCGGTATGCCTCCAACCCTTCCTCCGCCAAGGCGCGATCCTCATCCGCAAATTCGGCATAGAGGGTAGCAAGCTGGGTTGTATCGACCACTGGCTGTGGGGCAACCCGTGCCCGGAAGCGCAGAAAGGTGACATATTCCGCTACCTGTTGAAGCTCGGCTTCACTGAGTGTGTCAAGGGCTTGGGTCACTTGCTCTTTGACTGACGTGACGGGCATCATCAACCTCCCATAAACGAAGCGGAACGTTGCTTATGAGCATGTCCGTATTGTATCACCTTTACAGGAAGTCGGTCGTAGCAGGCGCTAATGGCCTGCGCCCAACGCTGGGCGTCCGCTCTAGCGAGTTGTTAGCTGCCCTCGTTGCCCACCGCGAACTCGAATTCAATCTCATCTTCAATGGGCACGCCCTGCTCATCAAACGCGGGAATATCGGGCTTGAGTTCTCTCGCTTCCCGGACAGCTCCCTTATGCGCCGCAACCATGCGTCCCCCGACTGCTGCATAGAACGCGAGCGCCGCGCGATTGTTGTTCGTCGTCATCAGCCACACCCGCTTCAGGCGCCGATCACACGCTAGCTCCTGGGCCGCGCTTAGGAGTCGTCTGCCGATTCCCTGGCGTTGCGGAACAGCAATGAGGATGACAATCTCGCACTGACCGCCCTGCACATCGTACTGCAGGAGACCTACACGCTCCTCGCCCGATTCCGCAATCAACCCCGGCAATGTACGCACGTCATGGAGAATATGACGGGATACAACGTGCGGGGAGCCGAAGTACTTGGTCACGATGGCTTCGATCCAAGGAATGTCTTCTGAAGTGAGTTCTCGAATGATCATCTTGCTTGGTTGGGCAGCTAACGGTGCGCTTCAGCGCCGCTGGCGGCCTCCCTTGATCGGCACGTATGAGCGGGCGAACCTGTGCGTCAACCACGCGAAGGATCATGGTCGATCGCCGAAAGAAAAGGCCGTGTCATCGGCCTGTCGAGCACCCTGCTCCACGCTTCCGACCCTCACACTTCCGCCAAAATCTTCGCTCGCCGCAACTGGCACGCCTCGTCGCTCACCAGGCCCTGCGTCAGTGGTGTCTCTAACGGCTTCGAAGAAGCATCTGATCCGGTGCGCTTAGTTCCTCGCGCACATAAGGCCTCAATTCGTCTATCATGCGACGCGTCGTAAGAATGATCTGCCAATCCATATCGCTGGCATCCGTGCTCTCTTTGCCGTGTTGTAAGGACGCGATATATCGTAGGAGCTGATCATGGCTCGTGTCATTGAGATCGCCGACCCCGGGCGAGTCAATGACGAGCATGCGGGGGAAGAACGTGTCTTCTTGTCGGGATAAATCGAAGAGTGCAAGATGATATGCGAGTGTCGCAAGACCTTTGAAGGCTGTGCCGGTATGAATATACATACTGCCATTAATGTCTGGCATCAACGATTTGCTATTGATAGAACTAGATTGGTAATCAGGAAATTCCACAGCCCGCAAGACTCGGTCATAATACTGATCGAGAAGGCTTAAACGCTCACGGTTTGCTTTTTTCTGCTCTCGCAGTTCATCTTCTAATTGAGCCTGTTGCCGTTGAGCCATCTGCAAGCGCTCCCGGACCTCATCCAACGCTAGAGCTTGCTTGTAGAGATATCGTGCTTGTGCAAGATCTGCTTCCCGTTGTGAAATCGCATGAGCTTGGGCAAGTAGGCGATCAACTGCAGGTGCAACAAACGCTTCGAGCTCCTGATCGAGCTGTTGTGCAGCAATCTGTTCGTCCTGTCTCAGTTGTTCAAGAACTTGATGTGCGTCTTGCAGTTCGGAACGAACATCATCCAAGACCTGTTGAGCCTCGGTAATCTGCGAGTCAATATCATCAACTCTCGGAATCCGTCTTGGCAAGGAGTCAGATGTTGTACGCAGAGGTCGATTGCAGAGAGAGCAGCGGGCATATTGCTCCCGTTGGTGCATTTCCTCAGAAATCTCCAGCAAGCATCTTGGGCAAGCAGAGAACTCAACGCTGCTTAGAATGGTGCTTGAAGTCTGTAGCCGCTGAGCTTTCTTGCGATCACTTTCGAGGGATGCAAGGATATCTTGCAGCCGCTCCTCTTCCGATCTAAGCCCCGTCAGGTTGTGCTGCGACTGAGCTATTCGTTCTTTCGTCGCCAGCAAACTCTCGCGCAGTACATCCAATCTGCCAGGCTGTTGAACGCCAGTTTGTGCTGCATTGCCTATATTCCTCTGAAGTTGCTTCTGCTGCCGTTGCGCAGTATTCAGTGACTCTTCAGCGTTACGCATTCGTGCTTCTGCTTCGATCAGAGTTGGTACATCGTTCTCTTTGAGAAAATCCGCCACATTACCAAAATACTCTTGCAGTTCTTGTGTGTTTCTTTGCGCCTCACCGAGTTTGTCTTCTAGACCGTAGCGTCCTTCAGGGGTAATCCTGCTCAAGAAGCCAATAATGTCAGCTTTACGCTGCTCGGGCTGTACCTTATCGAGGATCGCACCGTAACTATCCTCCTGATGAAGAATGAATCCTCGCATCAATAATGGGAACGATAGAGGATCAGGATCGCCATCTGCTTTTTTTACTGACACGATGGGTATGTTAAGTGCTTGAAGAAAGAACAGTGATATGTCTTCAACGCTGATGAGTTCTGAAAGGGCAGCATCGGTACCAGAGAAATACATCCCTTCTCGTACCTTCATTGCGCCAGTAATGACCTGCATAGATCGTTCAATGGTGAAGATCTTATCGTTTAGTTCAACTTCTAGCCACAGTGTTTCTAGCTGTTCCATCAAGGATGCAAAGTGAAATTTCGCCTTTGACTTCTGCCTTTTGCCTAGGTTCTCATCTTCCGACCGGTTACTCATTTGCCTGGATCTAGTGATCGAATGCGTTCCACCAAATGGTGCACTGATTAGTCTCATTCCAGATCGTGCCGAGGCAGAACTGCTCACCTAATTCCAACTCTGGATGATCTGGGAAACCCTGGTTAGTGATACTTCCTAGTGAATCACGAAGGTTCCTCAATATCTTTGGGCCGGGTCGTTCAATTACGCCGTCTTCTCGGCAGATGCTGTCGCGGAGAATGCTTTGTGCGTCAATAAGCTTCATCGTAAGTGTTTCTAGCATGTTCTCATATCCCAGCAACTGCAATTGCCTTCTGCGTCCGTACGCAAAAACCTTTTGTCGATGAAATAGCCTCATCTCCGTTGGGTCAAACCCTCCAAGATATAGCTTCTTGTCAAGATTCGTTTCGCCCGGCACTTTGTCAAGTTTGATATTGCTCGCGATGGGTGGCCCGGGACTGGAACAACAGTCCAGAACATCCTGGGCCTCAATTTGTCTGTCGTTGACCTTACCGGAGAATGTCTTGCGCATAATCATGACGATGATGCGAACATAGATGTCCTGTAGTTGCGTTATCGTGAATGGTGTCCCAGGGAATATCTGCTGTAGCGCGAGCCCTAACTCTTCTATGTTGTTGGGTTGTCGAAGATGGCTCTCGTCTGTCCGAATGTAGGTTTGTTTGAATAGATACTCTGCTGTTGCAACATCAATGTTTTGTTTGTGGTTTTTTAACATCAGATGTTGTATCTGTGGGATAATCTTCTCTTTGAGCTTCTTCCATTCATTTGCTTCCTCGATATTATGCGATTGTCTCTCATGTTGAATGTCGAGCAAGAACTTCAATCTATAGAGTGCACCATAGGAATTCTTCTGCAACTTTGTTTTGGTGTCAGCCCGATGGTCTGATACAAAATGGAAGCAATAAGGTTTGGTGAATGCTGCTCTGCCATAGTATAGCTTACAAAGGATGGGCAGCACGTCGGCCGTTGTCCTCAAACCCTATCACCTAGAAAATGGAGGTGTTCACAACGCCCAACACGGCTATCATGAGGGGTGCTATCTCACCTCAGAACCGCTTGGAGGGCATCA
>JANQID010000140.1 GCA_028282325.1 Chloroflexaceae bacterium
CAAGCTGCGAACATCGGTCCCCTCCAGATAGGCGGCATCCCATTCCGGCTCCAATGTATAGGGATACTTCTTCCCCCGCTTCGTGGCACACCACTCCCAGACGTTCCCGGCCATATCCAGGGCGCCATCGGGGCCGGCCCCGGACGGAAAGCTGCTCACGGGCGATGGGCAATCCAGGTCAAGCTCCTTGCTGTTGCAGCGCCCCGGCTCCCAGGCGTCGCCCCACGGATAGACCCGCCCGTCCGGCCCCCGGGCGGCTTTCTCCCACTCCGCTTCACTCGGCAGGTAGAACTCCTGCCCGGTGACGTCGCTCAACCAGCGGCAGTAAGCGACCGCCTCGTACCAGGAGACCCCCGTGACCGGCTGGTTATCGCCGTTGAAATCTGGACGATACCAATAGTCTGGCTGCCGGACATTCTCTGATTCCCGCCACTGCCAGCCGGCCTGGGTCCAGTAGGCCTGGTTGGCATAGCCGCCCTGCTCGACAAAACGCCGCCACTGGGCGTTTGTCACCGGGGTCTTGCCGATCCAGTAGGTCGGCAGATCCAGCTTGTGCTGCGGCTTTTCATTGTTTCGTTCGTGCGGGTCGTCGCTGCCGCTGCCCATCAGGAACGGACCCGCCGGGATTTCAACCAGCTCGGGAATCCAGCCGTCGTCGGCGTAGCGCGGGTCGTTGCGCGCCAGGGCGAAGCCGGCCGCCAGGCGCAGGCGATAGTCCGGCTCGACTTCGAGCATGCGCAGGGCCAGTTTCTGCACCCGGGGCGCAGCCGGCCGGGATGCGGGCCGACCGGGCGCCTCGCCGTTCAGCAGGGCGATCAGCCGGGTCTGTATGGCTGCATCGGTCCCACCCGGAGCATTGGGCGCCGTCTGCAACAGCTCCATGCCGCCGACATCGTAGATCATCTGGAACAAATCCAAAGCGGCGCCCACATCGGCCTGGCCGTCCCCCAGGGCCAGCCGTCGCAGGGCATCGAGGGTCTGTATGCGACAGGCCTGGTCCAGGTTGATCGGGCGCTCCAGAATGATCGATCCGGCCAGCACCTGGCCGGCGAGTGTCTGCTGCTCCAGCAGGTGTTTCACGACAGGCGTGGCATCATAGCTGGCGGCATACAGCAGCAGCACCTCGCGCCAGCGCGGGTCATTCCAATGTGCCAGGAGCCGCTTGCGACGGCGCTCCTGCTGCTCGCTGGCCGCAGCCCGCGCTGCCAGGTACTCCTGGAAGGTCAGGTGCGCGAACTGGATCTCCACCTCGCCCGTCCCCGGCACATTGCCCAGCTCCTGCAATACCCCGCCTCGCTGGGTCAGGTTCTGCTGCCAGCGAGCCGCCTCGGAACGGGCGTGGGTAGTCCGCTCCGTAGCGTCCGTCCGATCCGGCGCCCAGCCGGGCATCTGCACCAGCGTCTGCGCCAGCACGGCCCGGGCCTGCCCGCCCGTGATAACCGCGTGGGCACGGCTGTCGGCCCCGGCCGGCGCCTGCTCAAACATCGTCCAGGCCAGCTCGCGCAGCAGGCGCAGCTTCTCGTCCAGGTTCAGGTCACTGGAGCTGTCGGTCGGCTCCAGCCCGATATCGGCATCCTTGCGCCGCTCCCAGTCGTACACCAGCAGCTTCAACGCCTCTTCGTACAGCCGGTAGCGCTCCTGGGGCAGCTCCTGGCCCTTGCCCCGCTGATGATGATGCAGCGCCACCGTCAGCGAGAGCAGCAGCGGATTCCGGCTCAAACGGCGCAGCCCCGGGTTGGCGGGCAAGCGGTTGATCAGACTGGCGGCCCGCTGCTCCGGGGTCCAGCTCAGGGACTCATCGTCTTTCAATCCCAAGGCGCGCCGCTCGGTCGCGGCAATCGCCATATACCGCGCCCGAATAAACGCACTGGCCTGCCGGTTGTCCAGCTCCTCAACCAGTCGCTGCACAAAGCCCGCCTCATCAAGCTGGCCCTCGTATCCGACAATGCGGGACGTGACCACACAGCGGTTGGGATTACGGGCCGGTCCCGCCGGCAGGCCGGCAATGAGGCGACCGAGACGCACCCGGTCGTCGGCGCTGCGCAGCTCATCGAAGGCATCGAGCAGCAGCAGGCAGCCCCCGCGCTGCACGCGCCGTTCAAAGAAGCGTTGGGGACAGGTCTGCAATTCGGCTCCCAGAATACTGGCAAGGATCTTGCCATAGGCTTGCAGCAGCGGCTGCTGCTCCTGAAGAGCAGTTGTCGGCAGCGCCCGCAGGGGAATATAGATCGGGAAGGGTGGCCGGCCCGACCAGCCATACACATCCCGCACCCGGTCGTCGCGCCAGCGGCGTGCGTCACCCAGCCGGTCACGGGCGCAGATCACCGCAATATGGCGCAGCAGGGTCGTCTTGCCGCTGCCGGGGTCGCCGCGGATCAGCAGCCGGGGATGGGCCTGGATCTCCGCGCCGGGGCTGCCCGCTTGCGCCGGCAACGCAGCGTCGCTATCTGGACGCAGCGTCAGCGGGCTGAAGGCTTCCAGCAGCCGTAGGTCCCGGCGCGACGTGTCGCTGCTGCTGCCGATCACGAGCAGCGCGGGTGTATTGCCCAGGCGGTTCACAACCGCGCGCAGGTAGACTTTTTCGAAGCTGACCATACGACCCGGCAGCAGCGCGCGCAGGCGGTTTCGCAGCGCCCCCAGGTCGGTGAAGGGCAATACGACGGCGAGCATTATGACCAGCACGATGACAATGAGCGGCCAGACAACATCGTTATTCATACTCTGCTCTCTTCAGCTCCGCGCACGAGAAGCGGAGCTGACCGGTCTGGGTTGGCGACAGGTTGGCGAGCGTGCAAAGATCCGTCAAGTGCGACAACAATCTGCGCGATACATTCAAGGATATGGGTCAGGTACAGACCGTCGTCTTTCATAGCGGCCTTGCTTCGCGCAACACGCGGTCGCGGATGTACCAGTGCAGACTGCGCTCGGTGACAACATCGACGCGCCGGCCGAGTACATCCTGAAGGTCTTGCCACAGCGCCACGAGATCGAGCAGGCTGCGCTGCGTATCCATATCAATCAGCAAATCGACATCGCTCTCCGGCCCTTCCTCGCCGCACGCCACTGATCCGAAGACGCGCACATTCTGCGCGCCGTGCTGCTCGGCCAGCGCCAGAATCTCGTCGCGCCCGGCGCGCAATTGTTCGAGTTTCATCGTGGCTCCTTTCCACAATTCTGCCACGACCGGCGGCAGAAGCGTAGCGTATTGTTCAGCCAGACGCATAGGATCAAAACTTACCCATCCACATTCTGCGCGATGCGGCCCTCACCCCCGGCCCCTCTCCCGCGCGCGGGAGAGGGGAGATGCGATGGACAGATGGCGCGGCATCTACACGCTTATGTATCCAGCGCCGCCCGCAATTCAGCCAGCACCGCATCGGTTTCATCCAACACCCGCGCATTCGCAACCCGCAGCACCCGGTAGCCGTCCGCCTCCAAAAACGCGCTCCGCTCGGCATCGCGCTCAGCCTGCGCAGTATGCACCTCCCCATCAATTTCGATAATCAAGCGGCGCTCGACAATACAAAAATCGGCGATAAACGGGCCAATCGGGTGCTGGCGACGCACTTTCACCCCTAACTTGCCGCCCCGGAGATAATGCCACAGCCGCGCCTCCGCAGTTGTCGCCCGTCGGCGCAACTCACGGGCACGCTGGCGCAACACTGGTTTCGGTCGTCGTGAGGCATTGGCGTCATCGTTGGGCACGGCAGTCCTCGCTTGTCTCCCCTCTCCCGCGTGCGGGAGAGGGGCCGGGGGTGAGGGCGAGATAATCAATCAGTTCCATTGAGCGCTCATTAGAGCCGGCGGAGGAGAGCAAGCTGATAAATACGTGCGAAGTTCGAGAGCACGGTTGTATTACTGATGACATTCATTGCAGCGCCCGGCGCAGCGTCTCCACCTCCGCCCTGGCCTCGTCGAGTGACTCCAGGCCGAGGCGCAGCGGCGCCCCACGCGCAACCATAATCTCGCTCATTTGCGGCCAGCTCACCCCTGCCAGCGTGGCGGCCTGGGCCAGCGAGATGTCTTCGTGCTGATAGCGATAGATTGCCAGACTAATTCGCAGATCTGGTCGTGCCCGAAGCAGGTGACGCAGCGCGTCCTCGATCACCGCATCCTCGCTCGCGTAGAGCCGGGCGTTCACAAGATCTTGTGGGGTCGTCATGCGGAGGCTCCTTCCATCGGATTATTGCTGCGGCCTATGAGCATTGTACTCACCTGTCAACCATACTGCGCTCCAACAAGGCCGCCACATTCTGCGCGATGCGGCCCTCGCCAACGCCACCGGCATTGGTTGCGGTCTCCCCTCTCCCGCACGCGGGAGAGGGGCCGGGGGTGCGGAGTTTAGAGTTGGCGCGGAGATCGTCGGCGGCGTCCCACAGCCAGCGCTCGATTTCGGCGAGATTGGATGACATAATGAACCCTGTAGCGTGATCTCGACGTGCGGCATGCGGCAGCCACGCCGTCGCAATCACCTGACGACGAAGGTAAGCAGTAGCTTGTACTGGCGATTAGTATAGCACGATGCGCGGCGTTTTGCATATCATAATAATCAGTGCGATGTCCTCGTGTTGGTAGCGGAAGATAGCCAGGTTGATCCCTGCGCCTCCGGGTCTACGCCGTTCGTCCCTTGCGCCTGCCCCGATGTGTCGGTATAATAGGCGGCAGCAGATAGTCACGGCTGCGAACAGGAGGAGTAGGCGTTGCGCGCCGCCAGAGAGAGCGGGTCATTGGCTGGAAGCCCGCCCCGGTTGCAGAAACGTCGAAGGTCGCCTGGGAGCCGGCAACCCGAACGGTGTTCGCCCACTCACTAAGGTTGCACGGGAGCGCCCGCTACAGCGCCCGCGAGGGAGTCGCCGCATATGCCCGGCTCCGAAACTAAGGTGGTACCACGTGTGGTAAACCCGCTCGTCCTTGGAAAGACGGCGGGTTTTTTGATTGATCGAGGATATTGTATGCCGACACACGATATGAGCGTTGCGCCGCCCGCCCGACCGGCGGAGATGGACAGAGCCTACGAGCCCCAACAGGTCGAACAGCCGCTCTACGACTGGTGGGAACGCGCCGGTTTCTTCGCCCCGCGCGACGATGCGCCGAACCCGCCCTTCGTGATCAGCATTCCGCCGCCCAACGTCACCGGCGAACTCCATCTCGGTCACGCGATGTTCGTCACGCTCGAAGATTTGATGATCCGCTGGCGGCGAATGCAAGGCTACCGGGCGCTCTGGCTGCCCGGAACCGACCACGCTGGCATCGCAACGCAGAGCCAGGTCGAAAAACTGTTGCGCAGCGAAGGAACCAGCCGCGAGCAGGTCGGGCGCGAGGAGTTTCTGCGCCGCACCTGGGAATGGAAAGCAAAATACGGCGGCGAAATCACCTGCCAGTTGCGGCGGCTGGGCGCCAGTTGCGACTGGAGCCGCGAGCGCTTCACGCTCGACGAAGGCTTGAGCCGGGCCGTGCATACCGCGTTCAAACGGCTCTACGACAACGGCCTGATCTATCGCGGCGCCTACCTGGTCAACTGGTCGCCGAGCCTGAGCACCGCCGTGAGCGACCTGGAGGTGGAGTACGAGACGCGCAACGTCTCGATCTGGTACGTGCGCTATCCGATCATCACCGCCGATTGGGATGGCCCCGCCGCCGATTGGGGCAGCGGAAACTGGGCCGCCGGCGCGACCGAGTGGATCACCGTGGCGACGACGCGCCCCGAAACTATTCTCGGCGACACAGCCGTGGCCGTCGCGCCCGACGACGAGCGGTTCGCGCACCTGGTCGGCAAATATGCCGTGCTGCCGGCGCTGGGTCGCCGCATCCCGATCATTACCGACGAATATGTGGACAAGGAGTTCGGCTCCGGCGCGGTGAAGATCACGCCGGCTCACGACAAGAACGACTACGAAGTCGGCAAACGCCACGACCTGCCGATGATCAACATTATGAACAAGGACGCGACGATCAACGCCGAGGGCGGTCCCTACGCCGGGCAAGATCGCTTCGACTGCCGCAAGGCGATCCTGGCCGATCTCGAAACCGAAGGCATGCTGGTGCAGACAGCGCCGCACACGATGAGCGTCGGCATCAGCCAGCGCGGCGGCGAGGTGATCGAGCCGCTGTTGAGCGAGCAGTGGTTCGTGCGCGTGAAGCCGATGGCCGAAATGGCGCTGGCGGCGGTGCAAGAAGGCCGTACGTGCATCATTCCCGAACGCTTCGAGAAGGTCTACTTCCACTGGCTGGAAAACATCGAAGACTGGTGCATCAGCCGCCAGCTCTGGTGGGGGCACCGCATCCCCGTCTGGCACATGCCCGACGGCTCGATGGTCGCGCCGCATCCCGATGAACCGCTGCCCGCCGACGGCGTGCAAGATCCGGACGTGCTCGACACCTGGTTCAGCAGCGGGCTGTGGCCGTTCAGCACCCTGGGCTGGCCTGAAGACACGCCCGACCTGCGCACGTTCTACCCGACCAGCGTGATGGAAACCGGCTACGATATTCTGTTCTTCTGGGTGGCGCGTATGATGATGATGGGTTGCTACCTGACCGGCGTCGAGCCGTTTCACACGATCTATTTGCACGGTCTGGTGCGCGACGAGCACGGTCGCAAAATGAGCAAGAGCTACGGCAACGTGGTCAACCCGCTCGAAGTGATGGATCGCCAGGGCGCCGACGCACTGCGCTTCACCCTGGCAACCAGCGGCACGCCGGGGCAAGACCTCAACCTGAACCCGCAGCGCATCGAGGCGGCGCGCAATTTCGCTAACAAAATCTGGAACATCACCCGCTTCGTGATCGGCAAGCTGGACGACTGGCGTGAGAACCGGACGGCCATTCCCGCTGCTGTCGCGCTGACCCTTTCCGACCGCTGGATTCTGTCGCGCTACCATCGCCTGCTCGCCGACGTGGGGCGCTTGATGGAGGGCTACAACTTCGGCGAGGCCGGGCGTCATGTTCACGACTTCTTGTGGAGCGAGTTCGCCGACTGGTACGTTGAGATTGCCAAGGTGCAGCTCGAAGGCGACGCCGAGCGCCAGGCGAACACGCGCGCGATCCTCTTCACCGTGCTGGAAGGCGCGCTGCGGCTGCTGCATCCGTTTATGCCGTTTTTGACCGAGGCTGCCTGGCAATACCTCAATCCGGCGTCGAATGCGACGGACGGCGCGCACCACACGATTATGCTTGCTGCCTACCCGACCGCTGATGACGATCACGACGCCGCCGAGGCCGAGGCTGCCTTCGACCTGCTACGCGAACTGATCGTGAGTATTCGCAACGTGCGCAATGAGTACAAAGTCGAGGCGGCGCGCTGGGTGGCGGCGACGGTTGTTGGAGGGCCGCACACGGCAATGTTTCAGGAGCAAGCCGCGTTGATCAGCCGCCTGGCACGTGTGGACGACGCAAAGCTCGACATCATCGCGACGCTTGATGAGAAACCCCGTCACGTCGCTGCACTGGTGATCGGTGAGATCGAAGCGTTCTTGCCGCTCGCTGGTATGATCGACCTGGACGTCGAGCGTGCCCGACTGGCGAAAGAATTGGAGACCGCCGAGAGCGACGTATCACGTCGGGCGGCGCGCCTTGCCAACGCCAACTTTGTGGATAAAGCCCCGGAGCACGTGGTGCAGCGCGAACGCGAAGCGCTCGAGTCGGCTCGCGCCGCCCTGGAGCGTCTGCGGGAGCGGCTGGCGGCGCTTGAATAGACGGTCGGGTTGCCGTCTCTTCACTAATTCAGCCCTGGTTCGCCTGGCGCGCGCTGGTGCTGGCCAGCCCGCAGTGATATCCCGCGCTGAACGACTTCGTGCGGCGGCGGTTGTTGACATTTGCCGTCCGTGTGATGGACGAGCGCCAGTTTGAGTGGGAAGCGATCAATCATTACCTGGAGTGAAAATGGAGACGCAACCGTGATGGGTCATCTGGCTGACCGGGCTGCTGGCGGCGGGAAAAACCAGCGTTGCGCGCGAGTTGCGCCAACTGCTCGCGGAGCGCGGCGTGCGGGCGCATCTCCTCGACTCGGACGAGTTGCGCGTCGTGTTGACGCCGACGCCGACCTACGCCCCCGCCGAGCGCGACTGGTTCTACGGCGTGATCGCCTGACTGACGGCCTGGTTGGCGCGCGACGGCGCAAGCGCGATCATCGCGGCGATGGCTAATTGCCGGGCGTACCGTGATGCGGCGCGCAGCCGAATTGTGCGTTTTGCTGAGGTTTGCGCACAGCGCCCGCTTAACATCTGCCGGCAACGTGATCCTAAAGGGATCTACGAATCGGCAAGCGCGGGCTGCGCGAGAGATGTTCCCGGCGTGGGGGTTGCATACGAGCCGCCGTTGTCGTCGGAAGCTGTGGTGGAAACCGATGTCGGGACGCCGCGCACCGCCGCGGCCAGCTTGCTGGAAAAGTTAAACAACTTTCTGGGCCTATCGTTGGATGCCTCGGCAGGCTGACCCTTGCCAGCGCGCTCAACCGGTTGTGGTCGGAACTGATACCGCTGCAACAAAGGTGCAGCCTCATCATCGCTAATGGATCGCTGCCAACGATTGTCGCAGCCGGGATACGGACTCTCTAGGCTTGACAGCATAACAAAATCGTCGGCTAGGCGTTTGACAATGGCGGCGGTATCCCGCGATCCACCGGTCGTTGCGACGATGCAGCGTTGAATATGCGCGCGGCGAAGCGCCTGAATGGCTGCGAGATGATGCAACCCGCTGCACAGGCCGTCATCGACCAGAATGACTGAGCGACGGTTCATACTGGGGAAGGTATGACCCGGTCGATAGTGATCAAGCAGGCTGATAATTTCGAGGCGGGTGTGGCGGGCTTCGTTCCAGATGTCATCCATCGACATACCGGGCAGTCGGATCGCCGCAGCGTTGAGGCAGAGGCCGCCGCCTTCGCTCATAGCGCCGGCGACAACTTGCGGGAACGCGCGGGTGTGGAACTCACGGGCGATCATTACATCCAATGGCAAGCGCAACGCCCGCGCCAACTCGCCAGCCACCACGACGCCGCCGGGCGGAAACGCCAGGACAACCGCGCGCTCGCCTCGGTAGCGGCCGAGTAAATCGGCGAGATTGCGACCGGCAGCGGCGCGATCCTCATACCGATCGTCGATGCCGACTAGCGGGACGCCGTGAATAAAACTCTCTGGAGTTTGCTGAGTGATCATAGCTCGTGCCAAAGGGCGTGATTGGTTTCAAAAGGGTTCGATGTGCGTCAGAGCAAGAGGTGGATATTTTTGGATTACTGTAGCACAGGAACTTCTGCCAACGAGAGAAGAAATAATCACCGATGTGAAAAAAGCCACAACCGCACGTTGCATAGTTGCGAGATGATTACAATTGGTGAGCAAGCGTTATGGTATGTTGCAGTACGAGTATGATATGATGGAATGAATATAGCAAAGCGGCTATAGAGATACGGTAATGTCGCGGCAGAGTTGCTGCCAGGAGGTGTGTAGTATGTGCGCCCAATTTGCCACTGAAAAGCATGAAAGAACGTTCCCTGTGGAACATGAAATCCGCTACTGGATGCGTGCGCCAGCGGTAACGGCGAACATCGCAGCATTCCTGAGCGATACTCTGGCGCTGATGCGTGAACACGACATCCGGCGCCTGCCGATAGTGGTTGATACAGGAGAACTGCGCGGCATCATTACCCAGGGCGATATTCGCGGTGCGGATGTATTCCGTGCCGCCGGGCTTGATCCGCTGGATATTGCCGAGGCGTTGCGCCAGATCAGAGTCTATGAAGTGATGACGGAGAATCCGATCACGGTGTTGCCGGACACCAGCTTGCGTGAGGCGGCGCTCTTGATGATTGAAAACAAGATTGGCGGCTTGCCGGTTGTCGACGAGGATAACATTGTAGTTGGCATCATCACCGAGAGCGATTTATTTGAGGCGCTTGTCTATCAGCTTGACAGCATTATGCTGAAATCGTAGGGCTGCATTTTCGCACATATGCAGGAAATAACCCCAGGAGAACGAGTGCATCGGAGTACGTTACTTTTGTTTCTGCAAGTGTGAACGGCGGTTATAAAGAGCGGCGCGGCATCGCGCGCAGATGCGGAACGGGACGCCCGTTCCGCTTTCCATTTGCAGATCATTGCGACATCCACAGTAGCGGCAGACGCTCAGGTTCTCGATATCTTCGGCTCGCCAGAGCTGTGGCGATTGGATAAGCTCCATATGGCCATTGATCGAGAGAATGCCGATGCGTACACACACGGCAGCCGGGAATAACTCGGTGACTTTGGCAAAAAGCTGTTGTGGGTAGGAGTACACCTCGTCATCAATCCGAATCTCGTGCATTCGGGGATGTTGACGGATCTTCATGCGTACTTCAACTGTGTGATTAGATCTCGAAGTATAGCTTCATCTAGCGCAAAGGCGGGATCGTCCATAAACATAAGCGTATCCAATATCGCGGGAATGATCGTTGCGTCGTCCGGAGAGAGTCCCGCTTCGTGTAGCTCCATATCATAGAACTGATCAAATGTCCAGCTTGCAAGCTGTTCATCATTCAGCATACCGGACAGTCTGGCTTCAATGTGTGAAATGATCTCGCTACGAGTTACCATGATACCATCTTCTTGCCGTTAATCAACCAGCGCTTCAGCACAGACATCAACAAACCCGCATCGAGCGCACCTGCGCGCCTCGTTATGGCTGCGCTCACAATCGCTTGCATCCAGCAGAACGCGCATATCATCCAAGATATCGAGCAGGCGGTTGTAGATTGCATCGTCGTAATCCACACGGAAGGTTCGGTCAGTATAGCGCAAAAGCCCGTAGGCGGGCGCCGTTCCGTAGGTTTCCTCGATCAGCAGGCAATAGGCGGCGAGTTGCATCAGATCTGATTCGTAAGGCTTTTGCGCTTGACGTCCTGGTTTTATTTCGACTGGTATGTAGGTTCCGTCAATCTTCATAATATAATCCGGCTTGCCGGTCAATCCATAACGGGAAGCGTAGAGCGGTCGCGCGAGCGTCCGCAAGCCGTCGGTATCGGAGGCGACAATATCGCCCCATGGAAGGCCGGTGGCGCGACGCAGGCGCAGCGCGAGCCATAAAGCAAGTAGGGCCGCTGTAATCAAGCCAACCGCGACAACAGTGATCATAACCCGAAAAAGAACGACGAAGACTACGGCAGCCTTCGTCGTTGCTATGTACATCTCAGAAATATTACGGCAACATGCTGATGACAGCAAGTGCTACGCCAGCAAAAAACAGCCCGATCGCGAGCAGCAGCAGCATCTGACTGAAGGTTACGGTGTGCCCGTGTTGGGTGTGCAACAGCGTCCCCTGGGCGCGGCGCTCGCGACCCTCCGGTTCGATCTCCACCACCCGATTTAGCCACCAGGCGCGCGCACAATACACGTACGCGCCAATTTCACTGGCGCGGATAATTTCCATCGCCTACCCGCCTCCGAGAACGGGCACGTTAGTCACGGCCTTGATGACATCATTGACTGTGATCAAAACCATCAAGCCCATCAGTGCAGCAAAACCGAGGGCATGCACGAGCGCTTCTTTTTCCGGCGGAACCTTCTTGCCGCCGCGCACCCATTCAATCAGCGAAAAAATAATGTGGCTTCCGTCTAACGCGGGGATCGGCAGGAGATTGAGCAGGAACAGATTGAGGCTTAGGATTGCCGTCAGGTTCCAGAAGGCCAGGAATCCGCCATCCTGCCGGATCACTTCGCCGGTCGCGCGGGCGATGCCCACCGGTCCGATGGGTTCTTCGGCGCCTTGATCATCCGGGTTAAACAAGCCGCCGATAGCGGCCGGTAGACGTGCCAAACCGTTGAACATCTGCCCCAGCAGGTCATAGGTGTATGCTGATCCGGATATCGTAGCTTCGATCGGGTTGGTTGTCTGACGAAACTCGCGATGGAGATTGTAGCCAATACCCAGGCCGACCGGGAGCGTTTCACCATCGGGCGTGGTCCAGGGTCCTGGAACCACAGTCAAACTGACTTCTTCGCCATCGCGCAACACCACTGCCGTGATTGGCACGTTGAGGTTCTGACGGGCGATTTCGCTAATCACCGCGCCGTCTTCCAGCGAGCGACCATCCAGGCTTATGAGTTGATCCTCAACCTGGAACCCGGCTGCGGCGGCTGGCGTTTCGGGATAAATTTCGCTGATGAATTGATGACCGGTTGTAGTGGGCAGACCGACCGTCATCGACAAGATCGCAAAAATGACGATCGCTAGCAGCAGATTCATCAATGGGCCGGCTAGCATCACCGGAATCTTGGTCCAGGGATGTGCCTCGGACAAACTGCCTGCGCCGTACAGACTGTTATCTCCACCGCTGCCGAAGCGTACAAAACCGCCGAGCGGCAGCCAGTTCAACGTATATTTGACGCCGTTATGCTCAAAGAGCACCATGGCGCGAGGAGGATAGCCGATGCCGAACTCTTCAACATGAATGCCCAGTCGCACGGCTGTCAGGAAATGCCCCAACTCGTGGATCACAACGAGGATAAAAAGCATAAGCAGGAAGGCCCCGATAGTAATAATCGGGTCGATGAGGTTGCCAAGCATTACGGGCGATCTCCCTTAGGTGATGTATATCCAGCGTTTTCGGTACGTTGGCGTTATGGCTTCGTTGCTTGCACAGCGGGCGATGTAACAACTGTTTACAAATTAAAGGCGGGCTTGCACCCGCCTTCGCCCGACATCGTTAGCAGTGTACCGTATCACAAGGGCACTGTCAATACAAAGAGACAACAGTAGTAGATCACGGGCGCCGTAAACAACATGCTGTCGGCACGGTCGAGAATGCCGCCATGGCCGGGGATGAGATGGCTTGCATCTTTGATGCCGATTTGTCGTTTGATCAGCGATTCTCCCAGGTCGCCGAGCTGTCCAGCGATACCACCAATGACGCCAATGATCGCGGCTGCGGTATAGCTGATGGGCAATCCCAGGAGAAAAGCGGCCAACATCGCTGCTGCAATCGACATCAGTAGACCGCCTGCAGCGCCTTCCCAACTCTTCTTTGGGCTGAGGATCGGCGCCATCTGATGACGTCCATATGTTCGGCCTACGAAATACGCTGCCGTATCTTGCAGCCAGGTGATCGCCATCACCGTGTAGATCCACGCGGCGCCGGGGGGGATATTTAGAAACGACAGCGGCCCTTCATTCAGTGGAGCGTCGATGCGGCGCAGCAGAATGTAGTGGCTCAACAAGCCGCCGATATAGTAGGCGCTCACAAATGTAAACGCCCAGCCAGGAAGACTCCGCTTCCGATCAGGGCGCGGCATTTCGCTGAGCAGTGCAAGCATAATGCTGCTGCCGACGGCCACGCTCATCAGATCAATCGGAACCTGGCCTTGCAGCGTTGCAGCGCCGCAAAGCAGCAATGCATTGATTGAACCAATGACATAGCGCGGCTGATAGCCGGCGTGGCGCAACACACTGTACAGTTCTGTAAGACTGATAATCGTTGCGACCGCAACCAGCAACGCTGTCGACCAGACACCCCAATAGACCGGAATGATGAGAATGGGTATCAGAATAACAGCACTGATAGTACGCGGAACTAATGAACTAGTCTTTCTCGTCGATGAGGCCAAAGCGACGTTCGCGCCGTCCATAATCTCTGACTGCCTGGTACAGATGATCACGCTTGAAATCCGGCCAGAAGACCGGAGACGTCCAATACTCGCTATATGCAGTTTGCCAGATTAGAAAATTCGACAGCCGCCATTCGCCGCTGGTTCGAATGACAACATCAGGATCGGGCATTCCGCTTGTTGAGAGATTCTCGGAGATGAGATCCTCATTGATTGTTTCAGCCGACGCACCTTGCGCAATCAGCTTACGCACTGCATCGACAATATCCGCTCGACCGCCGTAATTAAAGGCGATTGCGAGCGTCAATTGCGTATTCTGGCTTGTCAAATCAATGGCGTAGCGCACTTTACGTTTGAGACGCTCGCTTAAACCTTCGAGTCTCCCCAGATGGCGCAAATGAACGCCCTGCTCATGCAGCGTCTGGGTTTCGCGGTCGATAAAATCGCTGAGGATTTGCATCAAGCCTTCAACTTCGACCGAAGGCCGTCCCCAGTTTTCGGTGGAAAAGGCGTAAAGCGTAAGATAGCGTATTCCCAGATCGACACAGGCGGTAACAATCGAGCGGATATTTTCGGTGCCGGCGCGATGTCCAGCAAGGCGCGGCAGCCCGCGCTTGCGCGCCCATCGTCCGTTTCCGTCCATAATGATCGCGATGTGTCGCGGAATACGTTGTAAATCGGAAACAACTTCCGAATTCATTCGTTCCTCTCTCAGCGGTCTCAGAACCAGTTTGGAATTGTCGTCTCGAGCGTAGCAACTGGCAAACGCACGTTCAGACCGCTGATCCTACACTTCCATCACTTCGGCTTCTTTGTCGGCGCCGATGTGATCCAGTTCTTTGCTATGCTTATCCGTGATGACCTGAATGCGGTCGTGGGCTCGTCGCTCATCATCTTCGCTGATGAGCTTCTCGCGTTGCAGTTTGCGCAAATGGTCAATTGCGTCGCGGCGCTGGTTGCGTATCGATACTTTAATCTCCTCAACCCGCGTGCGTACTACTTTGACCAGTTCACGGCGACGTTCTTCGGTTAGCGTCGGCAAGGCGAGGCGAATCAATTTTCCGTCGTTACTCGGATTAATGCCGAGATCGGAATGCTGGATCGACCGCTCGATTGCACGTATCGTGCTCGGATCATACGGCTGGATGGCGATAAGCCGGGGCTCAGGAATGCTGATCCCGGCAAGTTGATTGAGCGGCATCGTCGAGTTATACACCTCGATCGGCATGTATTCGACGAGCGCAGTTGAAGCGCGACCGGTACGAATCGTTGACAGATTGTGGCGCAGCGCTTCTGCGGCTTTCACCATTTTGTCTTCAAGTTCATTGATGATATCATCGACCATTACCATTCTCCCACATTGCTCACCAGAGTCCCCACTTGTTCACCCATAACAATACGCTCTATTGTTCCCGGATCCTGCGCATTGAAAACAATGATGGGGATGTCGTTATCCATACAAAAGGTCAAGGCCGTACTATCCATCACCGTCAATCCGCGGCTAAGCGCATCCATATAGGTGAGATGATCAAATCGCACCGCATCCGGATCGCGTCGCGGATCGGCGGAATAGACGCCATCGACCCCATTCTTTGCCATCAAAATAACCTCGGCGTGAATCTCCGCCGCGCGCAATGCGGCTGCCGAGTCGGTTGTGAAGTACGGGTTGCCGGTGCCTGCAGAGAGAATAATGACCCGTCCTTTTTCCAGGTGGCGGGTTGCGCGGCGGCGAATGTACGTCTCGGCAACTTCATCCATTTTTATCGCAGTCATCGCCCGAGTATAAATATTCCGCCGCTCAAGCGCATCCTGAAGGGCCAGAGCGTTGATGACGGTGGCGAGCATCCCCATGTAGTGCGACTGGGCGGCATCCATACCTCGTGCGATAGCCCGATTGCCGCGCCATATATTACCCCCGCCGATGACGACCGCGACTTCGACATTATGCTGTATCACGTGCTCGATCTCGTTGGCGAGAAAATCTAGCTGGTCGGAATCGATGCTCTCGACTTTCTGGTCGCCGGCCAACGATTCTCCACTGAGCTTGATTAAAATCCGACGATACTTTGGTTGTTGCATAATTGTGGAGTGATCCTTCCGAAGCAAAGCCGCAAAGGACACGCGAGAGAGGGGAAGTGACGCGCCTTTGCGTCTTTGGGCGTCATAACGGGCTTGGTTGTAAACGAACGCGCAGTAGCATATGCAGAACCTGTTGTGTCATACAACGTGTTATCGCATCTGGTACTGCGCGACCCAAAAAAATTGGAGATTACCGAATGCCCGCATCGCCGCGAAGCGCCCGTGCGGCTATTCGCTATCGCCGACCTCGTAGCGTACGAAGCGGCTGATACGAATATTTTCGCCAAGCTTGGCGATGCCTTCTTTAAGCTTGTCTTCAATCGTCATCGAAGGATTCTTAACAAATGGCTGGGCCAGCAAGACGTTCTCTTCGTAATACTTCTCGGCTGTCATATCGCTTTCGGCAATATCCGCTTCGGCTACGTCCTCAACCTTCAGATAGCGCGGGTTGGTGGCGGCGATATGCAACGCGATTTCTTTCGACAGGCCGATGAAATCTTCCGTGCGGGCGACAAAGTCGGTTTCGCAGTTGAGTTCAACCATTGCTGCAAGGCGCGAACCCGGGTGAATGTAGACTTCAACGCGGCCCTCTTTAGCTTCGCGGCCAACCTTCTTTTCTGCAGCTTGAATGCCTTTTTCGCGCAACAACTCGATCGCCTTGTTGATGTCTCCATCAGCCTGCATCAGAATATCGCGACACTCTTTGACGCCTGCGCCGGTGCGTTCGCGTAATTCCTTAACCAGTTCGGTTGGGACAGCCACAGTCTCACTCCTTGAAATAAAGTAGCCACAAGATTACGTGGGCAAATAGGTGATGGCGAACTGTTGCGTACGCCGGTCTTACTCACCAGGGCATATAGTACAGCGGCGCAGGTTTACTGCCCATCGCTTGCTTCGCGCCGATGAAGTCCTTCGAGTGCGGCATCGGCTATTTTGCTCGTGATCAGCCGTATGCCGCGGATCGCATCGTCGTTGCACGGGATGACGTAGTCGATCATATCCGGATCGCAGTTCGTATCGACCATTGCAACTACGGGAATACCCAGCTTAAAGGCTTCATTCACGGCCAAAAGTTCTTTGTGCGGGTCAACCACAAAAAGGGCGGCCGGAAGGCGATCCATCGTTTTGATGCCGCTGAAGACGCGGTTGAGTTTGCCAATCTCTTCCTCAAGCTTGAGCGCTTCCGCTTTTGTGAGTTTGGCGAAGTCGCCTCGATCCCGACGGGACTCCAGGTCAGCCAGGTGGCGTAGTCGCGTACGAATGGTGACAAAATTCGTTAAGGTGCCGCCAAGCCAGCGATGGGTAATCGAGTACTGACCGCAACGCTCGGCTTCCTGTTCGATAGCCTCCTGCGCCTGCTTCTTGGTTCCTACAAAAAGAATGCGATCGCCCCTCGCAGTGATATCTGCAACGAAATGATGCGCATTCGTCAGTCCGATGATTGTTTTCTGGAGGTCGATGATATGAATGCCGTTGCGAGCCGCGAAGATGTATGATCGCATCTTCGGATTCCAACGGTTGGTCTGGTGACCAAAATGCGCACCGGCTTCTAATAGTGCTTTGATCGGAACGATTCGCGCCACTGCCTGTGTCATACCTGAAGTTTTCTCCTTAGAATTTTTTCCTCCATCTCCATCGTTTCGCATATGAACTAACGCCGCTCGTTAGCAGGAGCATAGGCGATCAGGAGATGTGTGTATTTGGTCGCTATTTCCGCGCCGTCTGACAGTATAGCATACAACATTAGCACGGGCAACCGGCGCGCTGACGGGGTATTTGCGTGATCAGGGGGCGTTCTGAAGCTTCTGGATCTGGGGAGAAGTTGCGAGTGGATGAGCAATAACGCCGGATGGTTATCCCTCCGGCGTTATTAGCATATTGTTGTTGCGTTCCGTGAAGGCGTCTAGCCGACAAGCTGCCGCAGAACCGCCAGCGCCGCTTCGTAGTCGGGTTCGTTGCCGGCAACAGGTACGTATTCAGTGTGGCGAATCTTGCTGTTGGCGTCAACGACAAATACTGCGCGACTTTCGATTCGGACTTCCTTGACATAAGTTCCGTAGGCGGCACCAAAACTCATATCGCGGTGATCCGAAAGCATGTGCAAATTGGTGACATCGTTGACGCCGCACCAGCGGGCCTGGCCAAAAGGCAAGTCAGCGCTAACCGTCAGGAAATTGGCCTTGTCTCCCATACCGGCGGCTTCCTGGTTGAAACGAACCGTTTGTTTGGAGCAGACGCTCGTGTCGAGCGAAGGGACGACACTGATCAGCAGCGGTTTGTTTGCGAAAGCGTCCCGGGTAATCGTCTCGCCTTTGTTGTCGGTCAAGGCGAAATCGGGCGCCGCGGCGGGTATTCATTCCAGGCGTTCGAGGGCGTCCCGAGCGCGGTCATAGTCGGGATCAAGCTCCAGCGCTTGCTCGTAGGCTGCGCGGGCGTCTCCGATGCGCCCCATTTCCTCAAGGGTTCGCCCCAGGCCGTAGAACGAATTGACATACGTATCGTCAAGTTCTCCGGCCCGCCGGAAGTGTGGCGCTGCATCTCCATAGCGCTCAACATTGAACAGGCTCCAACCCAGGCCATTGTGGGCTTCACTCTGTTCTTCGTTGATACCCAACGACTTTTCAAACCAGAGGATTGAGTCGTTGTACCGCTCCTGATATTGCAAGATCCAGCCCAGCCCGGTCATTGCAAAGGTCGATTCGTTGTTGATCTCCAGCGCGGCGTAATAGGCTCGTTCGGCTTCATCGTAGGCTGCCTCTTCAACGTCAGGATCATCGGCGTAGTAGCCTTTAAAGAGATATGCTTCACCTATCCATGTCTGATAGTTTGACTCGCGACGGTTACGGTCGCTAGCTTCGGTGAACTTCTCGATGGCTTCATCGTAGCGATCTTTATCGTAGAAAATGCGTCCAATGCCAAAATGCGATCCGGCATCGTCGGGCGCAAGCTCGATCGCCGCTTCGAAAGCGCGAATGGCTTCGTCAGTATCGTCTTCGTGGTAGTATGTCCAGCCAATGCCGGTCTGGGCATGCGCAAACGCCGGATCAACATCCAACGCCTTTTCAAATTTCTCACGGGCCAGATCATATTCGCCTTGATCGATGTAGAAATAGCCCAGATTGGAATGAAAGAGCGCAATGTGATTTTGCAACGCAATGGCCTGGCTGAACTGATCCTTGCCGCGTTCGAGCGCACCTGTGTCGTCGGTCAAATCGTGCTGACGTCCATAGGTATAGCCGACCGAGTTGCGTACCAATGCTTCGATCTCTCTGGGTGCGTCGCCGAGGGTATCGAGGGCTGTTTGAGCTGATGCGAGCGCTTCGTTGAGCAATGCGTCATCATTGTGCTCAACTGCCAAGTTCGCCAGCACGTTTGAGTAGATGCCATGCGCCAGGGGCAGATCAGGCGCCAGATCGATCGCCTGTTGCGCTTCTTGGCGTGCGGTAAAGTTGTCGCCGAGCGATCCGATAGCATCGGCCAGCAGCGTGTGTCCAAGGGCGGCGTTGTATCCTTTGCCACCGCTTACCTCGATCAGCTCGCGCGCGTATTGTTCGGCCTGATGCCAGTCACCACGCAAGTTGTAGGCCAACGCCAGTCGGGTCAATGCGTCGGCATTCCCCGGCGCAAGCTCAAGCGCTTGTCGATAGGCTTCAATGGCTTCATCCATACCGCCGGGGCGCTCCAGCGCCTCATTGCCAACCGTCAGCAATTTTTCGATCTCGGTTGGCGGCGCATCGACCACCGTTGTCGGAGGGATAGCGGTTGGGCCTGGAGCCGGGCCATTGCCTGCGCCCAGGACGATGATCCCAACTATTACCAGCGCCACCGCAAGCGCTCCTCCCCCGATGCCGAGCCAAAGACCGCTCCGTGAGGTTGGGCGTGTGGTCGGCGTCGTCGATTGGGTTGGTTGATGGGGAAATGGCGGCGGCGTACCCGCAGCGACGCGGGCCTGGGGAGTAGAAGTCGCCACGGTAGGGCCGGTATTCGCGGGCATCACGAGCGGCGGTGTTGGTGATGTTGGCGTTCTTCCCGGTTGTGATTGTTGTTGTCGGACAGGAGCGTGATCCACCACAGTCGGCGGGGGCGCCATACCGCGCGGCGGCGAAACCGGCGGCTGCACCGGGGTCTGCGCACTGATCCCTGTGGCGCTGCGGAGCGCGGCGACCAACGCAGAGGCACTGTCATATCGTGCGTCCGGGTTGCGCGCCAGGGCGCGCATAATCACATCTTCAACCGGCAGTGGCAAATCACCGCGTACATCGCGCGGTGGACGCGGCGTTTGCAGCAGGCGGGCTGCGAGCATTGCCATCGGTGTATCGGCTTGGAAAGGAAAAGCGCCGGTCAGCAATTCGTAGAGCACCACGCCCAGGGCGTAAATATCGGTTGCTGGCCCAATATTAGAGACTCCCTGGGCTTGTTCGGGCGACATATATTCCGGCGTACCCATAACCGTGCCGGTCATTGTCAAACCCGTTGATCCGCCGACGCCGCGCGCTAGACCGAAGTCGGTGAGATACACCCATCCTTCATTTGTCACCATGATATTGGAGGGCTTGATGTCGCGGTGAATAACGCCGAGGCGATGGGCGTAATCGAGGGCTTGGGCGACCTGCGAAAGCAAATCCACCACGCGTTGCAGCGGCAATGATCCCTCCGCACGCACAAGCTCTTTGAGCGTGCGTCCCTCTACATACTTCATAGCGATGTAATGCAGATTCTGGGATTCGCCAATCTCGAAGATTGGGACGATGTGCGGATGTTCGAGGCGCGCAACGCTCCGCGCCTCATGGCGAAAGCGGGTAATGTAGTTGGTATCGTACGAAAGCTCGGGCGGCAACACCTTGAGCGCCACAATTCGATCCAGGGTGATCTGGCGCGCTCTATAGACAACGGCCATACCGCCGCGCCCAAGCTCGGATTCGATCTGAAAATCGCCTAATGTCTGGCCGATGAGGTTGAGCTGTGTCATGCTCGTCTCGCTGTAGATTGAGGTAGTGCGGCAAGATCATCCGACTCTTGCCAAACCGATTATCGTGATGCGTTCAAGCGCCTTTGCGTGAAGGACGCTTTGTATGTGTCGATGGTTCCGAAACTCATTATTGCAGGCTTGCGACCAGGCCGCTATATTTTTCGACCAGGATACGCGCCTGATCGTTACTGGCGCCTTCCGCAATAATGTGGAAAGAGGGGCTGTCAGGATCGGGCAGGATGAGCACCCACTCGTACCCAAGATCGATCTTGATGCCTTCGCCCTGGTCAATGCGCCGATCCTGATATTGCTGATTGAGGATGCGCATCACTTTACCCTTGTTTTCCCAGCGACAAGGCACGCGGCTTTGATACATATAGTACGGCGGGAGATGATCGACAACCGAACTCAAGGTCGTATCGTTCAGCTTGAGCAGCTCCATAATCTTGACGACGCTGAACAAGCCGTCGGCGATTGGGTAAAACGACGGAAAAATATAGCTTCCCGCACCATCGCCGAGTAAAAGAAGGTCGTGGTTGTCGGCTGCTGTCTGCATCAATGCGCCAAGCGTCGCTCGTGTGCGAATGATGCGTCCGCCATAGCTCGCAGCAAGTCCCTCGAATGCGCGGGGGGCTGTTACCGGTATGGCAATGGCGCCGCCGCCATTTGCCTGAAGCACCAGTACGGTCAGCGCTGCTAGTGCTTGCAGATTCGGCAAGCGGTGGCCACTATCGTCAACCAGGAAAATCTTCTCGCCGCCGGCGTCGATGCGCGCTCCCATACTCGCTTCTACGACCGGTGTAATGCGGGTCAGGCGGCGCATGCCTTCCTCGAATTGAGCGTTGGTCTGGAAAATACGCTCCTCGTCGAGATTAGCGTTTAATTCGATCACATCAACGTGCAATCGACGGAGAATTGACGAAAGGATCGGGCTGGTGTTCGCATTGGCATAGTCCATCACCAGGCTGAAGTCATAAGATATTCGGCTGAGGGCGTCGGTTCGTAGCGCATTGAGAAAGGCCGCGATATAGGTATCCTCGACGTTGCGCCCGTAGGCGATCCGCCCGATCTCATCTAAATAGGCCCGTCGGTAGTCTTCGCGGAAGAACACATTCTCGATTTTGCGTTCGATACTCGAGGTAATGTCTAGCCCAAGCTGGTCGAAGAATTTTACTTCAATGACACGATTGTCAAACGGCGAGAGACGTACGTGAATGCCGCCGGCTGACCCGCTGGCATAGGTGAAATAGCGGGCTACCGGGATAGGGACATTTTGCAGGTCGTGAACGTTGACGCCGGCCGAGGGCAAACCAGCCACCATCGCTCGCTTCAGCATACGCGGCGTGTAGTGCGCGTCGCGGTTGATCGTTACTGTGGAGCCGCGGGGGAGAATGGCGCCGTAGGCCGCGCCGAGCCGGGCGCAAAATTCAGGAGTAATTTCGATATTGACCAGCCCGGTGATGCCGTGGCGTCCAAAAAGCACCCGGCGACCCTGGCTGCCCCAGATGATGCTGCTATTAACTGTGGCCCCTTCATCGACTTCTTTGCTCGGCCAGATCTTGACGTTCGGCTGGATCACGGCGCCGCTGCCGATCTGCACGCCGTCGCCGACGATTACGCCTTCAAAGAGCATCGCCCGGCTGCGGATATTGCATTGACGCAGCACGATTGCGCCGCGCAACTCGGCCCGCTCGCCGATGTACGAATTACGCCAGATGATCGAGCGATCAATGCTCGCCCGCGAGTCAATAATTGTGTAATCGCGTATCACCGACGGCCCGTGCAAAATGACGCCGCCTTTGATCTTCGCGCCGTGGCCCAGAAAGATCGGGCCGTGGAGGTGCGCGTCCGGCGCAATCTCGGCATCGTTATCGACCCAGATGTCGCCGCCAATGTTTCGGCCCACGCGCGGCAAATTGACTTTGCCATCGAGATAATCGCTGCAGGCGTGCATATATTGCTCGATGGTGCCAACATCGGTCCAGTAACCCTGGGTAACGTAGCCCATCAGGCGATCCTGTTTCCGCAACATACGCGGGAACACGTCCTTAGACCAATCCACCATTTTGCCTTTTTCGATATAGGCGAATACTTCAGGATCAAGGACATAGATGCCCGTGTTGACAGTGTCGGAGAATACTTCGCCCCAGCTTGGCTTCTCGAGGAACTGGCTGACGTAGCCTTGATCGTTGGTGATCACCACACCGTAATCAAGCGGGTTAGGCACGCGGGTCAGGGTTATGGTCGCTTTGGCTGCGCTATTCAGATGATAATCGATGATCTGGGTCAGGTTAAAATCCGTCAGAGCATCACCTGAAATAACGAGGAAAGGCTCCTGGAGAAGATGCTCGGCGTACTTGACGCTGCCGGCGGTGCCCAGCGGCACTTCCTCCAGTGAATAGGTGATATTGACGCCGTAGTTGCTGCCATCGCCATAGTAGTCTTGAATCAAGTTCGCCAGATATTGAACGGTGATGACAATATCCGTGATCCCATGCATTTTCAGCAATTCAATAATATGGTGGATCACGTGGCGATCTACCAGCGCAACCATAGGTTTAGGACGATTGATCGTAAGCGGGCGCAGGCGGGTTCCCTCGCCACCGGCCATGACGACGGCTTTCACAGCGTACTCCTGAATGATGAAAATCACGAACTATACAGTCCGAGATGCACTCCCACATTTTAGTGTACACTAGCTTTCAGCTCCTTGTAGCAGAAAGTGTAGGAGAGCGTTCGCATGATAGCATAGCGATAAGGGCAGCGGCAAGGGACAATCTTCGTTATATGCACATCCCTGCTTCTTGCCAGACCCCTGAGCGTATGCTATACTCGGTCAAGGCTGGGGATGTGGCGGAACTGGCAGACGCGCATGCCTTAGGAGCATGTGCCGCAAGGCGTGTGGGTTCGAGTCCCACCGTCCCCACCAGCGGTTTTCCCCTTGTGAGCGTCCTCGCAAAATGTTCACTCTTCTATCCTAGATCTCTATCGAATTGAAGTATACGGGCATTTCACGGCCCGGATCCTCGCCGAATCTTTTGTAGGGCCTGGATTGCACCATTGCGACTATGCACGTAACAGATCTCTTCCTCTTTGCTCTCCGCGACGTGATTTTGGTCATACGCACGTCACGCGACTTTGACGTGATATTTAATAAATGATATACTCTATAACATTAAATATTTAAGAAAATGAGCAACAGTTTGGATCGGCTATGGAATCTTCGTGGCAAGATCAACACCCTGTAGATGCGGAGACATCCCATAACGCATTTGATGATATCGAGCGAACGATTGTCCAGATTAGCTGGCTCAGTCAGCGCCAGTTTATGCAATTGCTTGATGACGAGCGTTTTCGGTTGACATTGCCGCAATTCTATACCTTACTTCACCTGAACCAGTCAACCGGTGAGTGCAAGATGTCTGATCTGGCCGAGGCGACGCATTTATCAGCGGCATCATTAACGGGCGTGGTTGATCGATTGTTGGAGAAAAAGCTCGTTGAACGAACGCGCCACGAACGAGATCGGCGTCAGGTTATGGTTGTGGTGACGGCGCGCGGCAGCGAGTTGATCGCGGAGATCAAGCAGGCGCGGCGTGACCAGATCCAGGCGGCGTTGATGCATTTGAACTATGACGACATTTCCCTGTTGATGCGCTTGCTTGAACGATTCCTGGAAGGTATGACCTGGGTTTTGGAACACGCAGAGAGTAAACGATGGGCCTGATGGGTTCACACCGCAAGGGCGGCGGTTCAGAATCACCAACGAAGGCTCCGAATGTGCAATCCATCCGCGAAATACGCTGGGGACGGTTGTTCGGCTATGTGAAGCCGTACCGCTGGCGCCTCGCCTTGGCAACGATAGCGCTGGTTGCCGGGAGCGCGATGGGACTGATCTTGCCGCTGGCGGTAGGGCAGTTGGTTAACGCGATCGCCGAGAGCAACGCTCAATTTCAACTAAACCAGGTTGCGCTTGCACTAGTCGGGGTGGTGGCGCTCCAGGCAATTTTTAGTCTCGTTCAAACATATTTGCTTGCATTCGTCGGCGAGCGTGTGGTGAGCGATCTGCGTATCGCGGCGTATGAGCACCTCCAACGCCTCTCGCTGAGCTTTTTTCACAACCGGCGCGTCGGCGAAATTACCAGTCGCGTAACCAACGATGTGTCGATTATCCAGACAACGACCACAACCAATGTCGCGTCGTTTCTCCAGGCCATCATTCAATTTAGCGGCGCGCTGGTTTTGATGTTGGTCGTTTCGTGGCAATTGACAGGCGTGGTCTTGTTCGTTGTTCCGCTGGCGACGGTTATCAGCATCGTGTTCGGGCGCTGGATCAGGCGCATTTCGACCGATGTACAAGATCGTCTCGCCGACGCCACCAGCGTTTTGGAGGAGACGGTGTCTGGCGTACGCATCGTCCAGTCGTTTGCGCGCGAACCGTACGAGATTCGCCGTTTTCGCGATGCAATCGAGACGATGTTTGGCAGCGCAATGCGCCGAACCCGGACGCGATCACTCTTCCAGCCGTTGATTACCGTGTTAGTCTGGGGCGCAATGGTGCTGGTGCTTTGGGTTGGCGGGCAGCTTGTGCTAACCGATCAGATCCGAGCCGGCGACTTGATCGCGTTTCTGCTCTATTCGGGCAGTATCGCCGGATCGATGAATACGTTTACGAACTTGTTCAGCCAGCTTCAAGAAGCGCTTGGCGCAACGCAGCGGGTGTTCGAACTGCTCGATACGGCGCCGGAGATCGTCGATGCGCCAGGAGCGCCGCCGCTGCCGCCAGTAAACGGCCATATCGTATTTAACCAGGTGCGCTTTGCGTACCAGGAAGATGCTCCGATTGTGCTGCACGATCTGACCCTGGAGATTCAACCCGGCGAGATGCTGGCGCTCGTTGGTCCAAGCGGTGCAGGCAAGAGCACGATCAGCAATCTGATCCCCCGCTTTTATGAGATACAGAGCGGTCGCATATTGATCGATGGCTACGATATTCGTGATGTTCAGATGCGCAGCTTGCGCGAGCAAATTGGCATCGTTCCGCAGGAGACGCATCTGTTCAGCGGCACGATCCGCGAGAATATTCGCTATGGGCGACTCGACGCCGCTGATGCTGACATAGAAGCTGCTGCGCGTGCCGCGAACGCCCACGATTTTGTCGTCACGCTGCCGCAAAGTTATGACACCCTCGTCGGCGAGCGCGGCATTAAACTCAGCGGCGGCCAGCGTCAGCGAATCGCTATCGCACGTGCGATTTTGAAAGATCCGAAGATCCTGATCCTGGATGAGGCGACCAGTTCGCTCGATAGCGAAAGCGAGCGTCTGGTGCAAACAGCCCTGGAGCATTTAATGCGCGGGCGAACGAGCATCGTGATCGCCCATCGTCTCAGCACGGTCAAACGTGCTGATCGCATCGCGGTGATCGAGCAGGGTCGTCTGGTTGAATTAGGCCGACATACGGACTTGTTGATGCGCAACGGCGTCTATGCCCATCTCTATGCGCTGCAATTTCGCGAAGATGATCCGTGGTTTGGCAGACGATTATCTGATCTGGCCGCTGATTAACCTGAGTGCAACGTTTGCCTGTCTCAAACGTTCTATGGATAGAGCTAGCGCGTGACAGTGAGCGAGGAATGGTTGAAAGCATCGAAAAGTTGTGTTTGGAAAGCAGTGTTGCCTGTTCTTGCATACGTTAACGAGGAATTCCAATGACGAACGATAACCAGCAGCGCCAACAGCAACCTTTTGACATCGATGCCAGCGTGAATGTTGAATCAGAAGAAGCGATGATGTTCAACGCGGCGCTGGATGAGCAAAACCTGGATGCACGAGAGTTGCCCCTGGTAGTTCTGGGCGAGATGGTGATCATGCCGCATATGACGGTGCCGCTCCAGGTTGGGCAGGGCAAATCATATCGGGCGATGGAACGCGCCTGGGATGAAGACCGCGAGGTCTTGCTCATCTTCGTTTCTGAGCATGAAATCGAGAGCTATAAGAATGGCCAGGCGCGTGATCTTCCGCGGATCGGCGTGATGGCCAAACTGGAAGAATTTATCAAGCTTCCGGATGGCATTGTCCGGATTGTGTTGGAAGGCATGAGCCGAGCGCGGATTGTTGATGTCACCCAGAGCGAGCCGTTCTATCGTGTGCGCTGCGATCTGATCTATGACCCTGAAGTCGCTGGCGCCGAGATCGAAGCGCTGATGGATACGGTGAAGCAACAGGTTGATGAGTTCGTTGACTATCTTGGTGAAGTGCCGCAGGAAGCGATCGCGTTTGTGCATCGTATTCAGCAACCCGGCCATCTGGCCGATCTGGTGACGTGGGGGCCGGCGTTCGAGTTTAGCGATCGCCTCGATATTCTCAATGCGCTTGATCCGGTCGAGCGGCTGCGTAAAGCGTATTTTATTCTGGCGCGCCAGTTGGAGTTGCTCAAACTCCGCCAGAAGATACAGCAAGATACGAAAGAAGTGCTTGATCAGGGCCAGCGGGAGTATTTCTTGCGCGAGCAGATGCGGATCATTCGGCGCGAGTTAGGCGAAGATGACGATAGCGACGACCCGGTCGATGAACTGCGCCGCAAGATTGCCGAGCTTAATGCTCCGGATTATGTCAAAGAACAGGCGCTGCATGAGGTCAAGCGTTTGGCCCAGCAAGGCATGAACAGTCCCGAGGCTGGGGTTATTCGCACTTACGTCGATTGGATTGTAAATCTGCCGTGGGGTGATGAAGAGCATGCCGAGATCAGTATTAGCGAGGCGCAGAAGGTGCTCGATACTGATCACTATGGCCTGGAGAAAGTCAAGGAGCGCATCTTGGAGTATCTGGCGGTGCGCAAGCTGGCGGGCAAGAAGATGCGCTCGCCGATCCTCTGTTTTGTCGGTCCGCCCGGCGTCGGCAAAACGAGTCTGGGCCGCTCGATCGCCCGTGCTTTGGATCGCAAGTTTGCACGCACGAGTCTGGGCGGCGTTCGCGATGAGGCCGAGATTCGCGGGCATCGGCGCACCTACATTGGCGCAATGCCCGGACGCATTATCCAGGCGATGAAAACGGCGAAGTCGAATAGCCCCGTATTTATGCTGGATGAGATCGACAAGGTTGGGATGGATTTTCGTGGCGATCCAACATCGGCATTGCTGGAAGTGCTCGATCCGGAGCAGAACAATGCCTTTAGCGATCATTATCTGGAAATACCTTACGATCTGAGTAAAGTTATCTTCATTGCGACGGCAAACCAGCTTGAACCTATTCCCAGCCCCTTGCGCGATCGTATGGAAATTATCGAGATCGGCGGCTATACCGAGGATGAGAAGATTGAGATTGCGCGCGGCTTCCTGGCTCCGAAGCAACTTGAGTTTCACGGCTTGACAGCCGAGCAACTTGTGATTGATGACTCAGCGCTGATCAAGATCGTGCGCGGGTATACCCGCGAGGCCGGCGTGCGCAATCTTGAGCGTGAGATTGCCAGCCTGTGCCGCAAGGTTGCGCGAAAAGTGGCGACTGTGCAAGATGAAGACACGAGCGAATCCTCCACGGTAAGCTATACGATCAGCGAAGCCGATGTCGCGACATACCTTGGTCCGGAGCGCTTTTCCTACGGGCTGGCTGAGGAGAAGGACGAAGTTGGGGTGGCGACCGGCGTTTCGTGGACGCCAACCGGCGGTGATGTGTTGAGCATCGAAGTTTTGCCGGTGCAGGGTAAAGGCACGCTTCATCTTACCGGCCAGCTTGGCGATGTGATGCGCGAGAGCGCCCAGGCGGCGATGTCTTACGCTCGTTCACGGGCTGAGTTGTTCGGCGTCGATCCGAGCTATTTTGATGAGCATGTCATTCACATCCACGTACCCGAAGGGGCAGTGCCGAAAGACGGCCCTTCGGCTGGCATTACACTGACCACGGCGTTGATTAGCGCAATGACCGGCAAGCCGGTGCGGCGCGATGTGGCTATGACCGGCGAAGTGACGTTACGCGGCAAGGTGCTTGGTATCGGCGGCTTAAAGGAGAAAACCCTGGCGGCGCATCGGGCGGGCATTAAGACGTTTATTATGCCCAGGGAAAATGCGAAGGACATTGTCGAATTGCCAGATAAAGTGCGCCAGGATCTGCATCTTGTGCCGGTTTCTTCAATGGATGAGGTCTTAAAAATCGCGCTGCATAATGGGTTCTAATCAGGGAAATCGGTTGGCGTTGCCTTGACAACATTTGACTCTTTGTAATGGGCTGTCTCATTATCAGATGGCCCATTCATTGTGTTGGTCTAGCGCAGAATTTGCTTGAAAAGCCAACTGTAAAGCTGGGGGATACGTATTTCACAATCGTTTTTGGGCGGTTTTGAGACTGTAGGTTGCTACCAAACAATATTGGAGACACCGCATGCGGTCATTCTGAGCGCAGGCGAAGAACCTCAGATTCTAACAACGCCGAGACCCTTCACACTGCCTGCGGCTCCGTTCAGGGTGACATGCGGCATGGGTAGCATCGTTTGGTAGCTGTAGTTGCGGTTTGATACTACGCATGTTATAATCGCCGTCGTCTTAAGCATAAGCAAAAATTTGTAATAACATACATACGGAAACTCATCAAGAGGGGCTGAGGGACTGGCCCGATGACGCCCGGCAACCCCATACGGAAGTTTTGAGTTTTGGGCCCTGGTTTAACTTGCGGCATAATGTGAAACTCAAGTCTTCTAGGAAGGTGCCACTTCCTGCAAGCATATGGCGATGCCACAATGCTTGAGAGATGAGAGGCTTCCTAGGCAAACCTCTCGCTATGCGGGAGGTTTTTTTTCGAGATACGAAGATCGCAACCGGAAGAAAGTCGTGCGCAATGTGTCGTTTGGATGATGCCAGATATGTGAAGTCTCGCTCTGTGCTCGGTTTTGCTCTCTGTGAGGTTCACCTATGAACACTAACGAATTGCGGACAGTCTGGTGGGAAAACGCAAATGTCTGCTTGATCGATCAACTCCGACTTCCCCACGAGCAGGTGACTGTACGTTGTCAGACAGTGGATGAAGTTGCACGGGCGATCAAGACGATGCAGGTTCGAGGAGCGCCGGCAATCGGTTGCACAGCGGCGTATGGTATGGCGCTGGCGGCGAGAAATAGTGTTGCGACGACAGTCGAGGCACTCATTGAAGAATTGTATCAAGCAAAAGCGACGCTTGATGCCCAGCGCCCGACAGCAGTGAATTTGATGTGGGCGACCAAGCGAATGCTCCAGAAGGCGATTACGTCTTCCAATGAGCCGGAGTTGCTGCGGCAGCGATTGCTTGATGAAGCCCATGCTATTTTGCATGAAGATCTGGATATGTGCCACGCCATAGGGGAGTATGGCGCGCCGCTCATCCCTGAACGTGGCAATGTGCTGACCCATTGCAATGCGGGCGGTTTAGCGACTGCCGGCTATGGTACAGCTCTGGCGCCGATCCGAACCGCGCATAGCCAGGGGCGCACGATCCACGTGCATGTTGATGAAACGCGACCGTTTCTTCAGGGCGCGCGCCTGACCGCGTGGGAGTTGCGCGAGGCCGGCATTCCGCAGACTCTCATCACCGATAATATGGCCGGCTTTATGATGAGCCGCGGTAACGTGGACTGCATTATTGTCGGCGCTGATCGCATCGTTGCGAACGGTGACGTGGCGAATAAGATTGGCACCTATAGCCTCGCGGTGCTGGCACAATATCACAAGATTCCGTTCTATGTCGCAGCGCCATTTTCGACCGTTGATCTATCGCTTGCCAGCGGTGATCTGATACCTATCGAAGAGCGATCACCCGATGAAGTGACGCATATCGGCGGTCGTTTGGTCGCTCCGGAGCATGTGGTTGCGGCGCATCCGGCATTTGATGTGACGCCAAATGACCTGATTACCGCAATCATTACCGAACAGGGAGTGATTCGCCCGCCGTTTGATCAAGGGCTTTTTGGGCTTGGTCGGCGCGATGGGTAGGAATGGGTAGAGAAATAAAGGGCGATGCCTCTTTCTTTTTTTCCGGCGTGTTTGCCAATTGCTCAGGGCAGTTTGCCGCACAGCGATCCAGCACGGGCGATACAGATTCTCGAATCCACAATGCCGCATATATTGTCATGGCCAAGGCTGCCGTGTCGGGATTTCCGTGAACAGGGTATTGTACAAAGTGTGCGATCATTTCCGGGCGTTGTAATTGATACTGAACAAGAGTCTATCTATGTTGAACAAGCGGTAGCTGAGCAGGGTCTGGATCAGCTAGCATTAAACTATCTTCGCGATGAGACTACAACGGGCATCTTGCCATCAGAAGATGCAGCAGGAATGACCGAGTTGCTGTACCGTTTGAATGTGATTCAAGGCTACAAAGGCAAGGCGCTTAAAGGTCAAATTGCTGGCCCGATCAGCCTGGGATTGCGGCTCACTGATGAACGTCGACGCTCGCTCGCCTATCAACCGGCGATGCTCGAAGCGCTCGCTCAGCATCTAGCACTCCGCGTCGAATGGCAGGAGTCACGATTGTCGGCACGATCAGATGATATTATCATCTGCGTAGAAGAGCCATTTCTCGATGCATTTAACTCGCCATTTTGTCCAATACGTTGGGAGCAAAGCCTCGAATTGCTTGATCGCGTGTTTGCGGGACTCAAGGGCTGCCGGGGATTGGCGACAAGGGGTATGGTGAATTGGTCGCGCTTGCTCGAATCCGCCGTCGAGCTAATCATCCTTGATTCCTACGAACATAGTGCGACGTTATTTGATGCGACGGACGCATTGGCGGCTTTTCTCGAACGCCCTGGCTACATTGCATGGGGCATCGTTCCGGCTGATGAGCATATGCTGGCGTTCGAAACTTCCGCAGCATTGAGCACTCGATTGTTCAACATCATTGATCGTCTGACGGCGCGAGGGCTGTCGCGTGATGCGCTTCTGCAAGCGTCGCTCATAACGACGAGCGATGATCTGGCGTTTATGTCGCCGGAAGGCGCCGAACAAGCGCTTCAGTTATGCGCCGATGTATCCGCGCATATGCGAGAATTCTACGGATTAATATGACTCCGGTTGGCATCGGTGATGGGAGGAGGATATTGCTGTGCGAATTGTGGTAACTGGCTCGCTGGCCTATGATTACATTATGAACTTTCCAGGCTACTTCAAGGATCATATGTTGCCCGATAAAGCCCATATGCTCTCGGTCAGCTTCCTGGTCGACACGATGCGCAAAATGCGAGGCGGGGTGGCAGGCAACATCGCGTACAATCTAGCTTTGCTCGGCGAGGAGCCGCTGATTATCGGGACGGCAGGTCAGGATTTCGCCGAATATCGGGCCTGGCTCGATCAGTATGGCATTGATACGAGCGGCATTGTTGAGATTGAGAACGAGTTTACGTCATCGTGCTTTATTAATACCGACCGTTCGAACAATCAGATTGTGGCCTTTTATGCCGGTGCAATGACTCGTTCGCGCGAACTCTCGATGAAAGATTTTGGGCTTGGCCAGGACGATCTCGTTGTGATTTCACCGACCGATCCCGAAGCGATGGAGCGCTACGCCGCCGAATGTCAGCAGCTTGGCGTTCCCTATGTATTTGATCCTGGCAAGCAAACGCCGCGCTTGGAAGCGCAGCATATCCGCGTCGGCTTGAAAGGCGCAAAGATGCTGGTGGGCAATGATTACGAGTTTGGTATGATGGCGAAGCGTCTGGATATCAGCGAAGCTGAGTTGATTGCCAGCGCCCCAATCACCGTCATTACACGCGGCGAGTACGGATCGACCATCTATACCAGTGCAACTGACGGTCAGGGCGTTACTATTCCAGTCGCTCCCGTCTCTGAAATTGTTGATCCGACTGGCGCCGGAGATGCGTTCTTGTCTGGCCTGGTATTCGGTCTGGCTCGCGGCTTGCCGCTGGAAATTACAGGCCGAGTCGCAGCTTTGGCGGCCACCTATGCTATTGAGAAGCGCGGTTGCCAGGAGCATTTCTATACGCGCGAAGCATTTAGCGAGCGCTATCAATCTGCGTTTGGCGCTGCATTGCCTGAAGAGGCTATGGCAGCGCTCCAACTGGCATGAACTTTGTTGGTTGCGCACCTCGATGGATTCCAGATGTGTTCGTGAGGTTGAGACGCATATCTTCTGTTGTTAGTTGAAGCGTTGGCTTTGCGAAGAAGGTCTTTTTGCAAGGAGTAATAATCTGCATGAGTATGAAGTATGACGTGAAGGATATCAATCTGGCGGATCAGGGACAGAAGCGTATGGACTGGGCAGAGCAAGAAATGCCGGTGTTGCGCCAGGTGCTTGAACGCTTCGAGAAAGAGCGACCTCTGGAGGGTGTGAAGTTAAGCGCCTGTTTGCACGTGACGACTGAGACCGGCAACCTGATGCGCACGCTTGCGGTCGGCGGCGCTGATGTCGTCTTGTGCGCTTCGAACCCTTTGAGCACCCAGGATGATGTGGCTTCTGCGCTGGTTGCGAACCATGGCATCCCGGTGTTTGCTATCAAGGGTGAGAGCAACGAAGTTTACTATCAGCACATCACCGCTGCGCTGGATCACAATCCCCAGATTACTATGGATGATGGCGCCGATCTGGTAACGGGCGTGTTGCGCAATCGTTCCGATTTGATCGCCAGCATGTATGGAAGTACTGAAGAAACGACAACCGGTGTGATTCGCCTTCGCGCGATGGCCAATGAAGGTGTGTTGACCTTCCCTGTAATTGCGGTCAATGACAGCGCCACCAAGCACCTGTTCGATAATCGTTACGGCACCGGGCAGAGTACGATCGATGGCGTTATCCGCGCCACGAATGTATTGCTGGCCGGCAAGACCTTCGTCGTTGGTGGATATGGATTCTGTTCGCGTGGCATCGCCGAACGCGCGCGGGGTATGGGCGCGAATGTGATTGTCACCGAAGTCGATCCCATCCGCGCATTGGAAGCGGCGATGGATGGCTATCGGGTGATGCCGATGGAGCGAGCGGCGGTATTGGCTGATTTCGTTGTGACCGCAACCGGCGACAAGCATGTGCTGGATGCTGCGGACTTCGCCGTAATGAAAGATGGCTGCATCATCGCCAACAGCGGCCACTTCAACGTCGAAATCGATATCCCGTCTCTGGAAGCGATGAGCGTCGAGAAGCGCCAGCCACGTACGTTTATCGACCAGTATGTGCTCAAGGATGGGCGCAAAATCAACTTGCTGGGCGAGGGGCGTTTGATCAACCTGGCCAGCGCCGAAGGTCACCCCAGCGCAGTGATGGATATGAGCTTCGCCAACCAGGCGCTGGCGAGCGAGTTCCTGATCAAAAACAAGGGCAAGCTGGCAAATGGCGTTCACAAGCTGCCGGAGGAGCTGGATAGCGAAATCGCGGCGCTCAAGCTCAAAGCGATGGATGTCGACATTGATATGCTGACGCCTGAGCAAGAGCACTACCTCAATTCCTGGCAGGAAGGAACATAGAGAACCCGTTGTTCACGACATTGGGATAGCCTATTGCTCTGATGTATACGATTTTTTCTACATCATACGGTATCGCGCGGAACATCGGCGCTGGCGCTTCTTTCGCGCGAATATAACCTGTAGCAAGAGAGAGAAAGTCTATGTCAACCACATTTATGCAATCGCCCAAGTTCTTCTTCACCAGTGAGTCGGTGACGGAAGGACATCCGGACAAGCTGTGCGATCAAGTCAGCGATGCCATTCTGGATGCGTTTCTGAAGATTGATCCGCGTGCGCGTGTGGCTTGTGAGACGGCGACCACGACCGGTATGATCGTCGTTATGGGTGAAGTGACGTTTGCACAAGGTTATGTCCCGGTTGAAGAGATCGTTCGCCGAACGGTCAGCGAAATTGGCTACGTTGATGCGTCATACGGCTTTGATGCCGATACGTGCGGCGTGATGGTTGCGCTGCATGGTCAGTCGCCGGATATTGCGATGGGCGTCGATAAGGCACTAGAGATTCGCAGCACTACCACCGAAGAGGAAGTGGAGACGGTAGGCGCCGGCGACCAGGGGATGATGTTTGGTTTTGCATGCAACGAGACCCCTGAGTTGATGCCGGCCTCGATTGCGTTTGCCCATCGCCTGGGACGACGCCTGTCACACCTCCGCAAAGAAGGAGTGTTGCCCTATCTGCGCCCCGATGGCAAGAGCCAGGTGACGGTGCAATATGCCTATGGCAAGCCTGTGCGCGTAGATACGGTGCTGATTAGCAACCAGCACGCGCCTGATGTGAGCCAGGAGCAGATCCGCGATGATATTATCGAACATGTCATTCGCGCAGAAATTCCCGCAGATTGGTTGGATGACAAAACTAAATATTTTGTTAACCCGACCGGTCGTTTTGTAATCGGTGGACCGATGGGCGATAGTGGTTTGACCGGACGCAAGATCATCGTCGATACCTATGGCGGCGTGGCTCGTCATGGCGGCGGCGCTTTCAGCGGCAAGGATCCGACGAAGGTGGACCGCAGCGCGGCGTACGCGGCGCGCTATGTCGCGAAGAACGTCGTAGCGGCGGGTCTGGCGGATCGCTTCGAAGTGCAAATTAGCTATGCGATCGGCGTGGCGCGCCCGTTGTCGGTAAGCGTAGAGACGTTTGGCACCGGGAAAGTCAGCGATGAGATGATCGAGCGACTAATCTTCGAACATTTTGATCTGCGACCGGGCGCTATCATCCGTGATCTGGATTTGCGCCGTCCTATCTATCGCAACACAGCGGCATATGGCCACTTTGGGCGTGATGATATTGACGCTCCCTGGGAGCGAACCGACAAAGCCGATGCACTTCGCCGGGACGCTGGTTTGTAACTTGTTCCGTGAAATAATGGAATGAGCGTCGATCATGAAACCCCTTGCTCATTGGTACAATGTAAAAGCAAGGGGTTTCAGCATCTCTTGAGTCGAGAGGCGAAATAGATTTAGGTTTGCCGCATTTGATCTAATTGATAAGCCACCAGTAATTGGGTGAGCGCCAGGGTGTCGCTCTGGCGGCGATAATTCATCTCTTCAGTCACCACTCCGAGTTGCTCACGCGCTAACCGCCGTCGTTCCGGCATCTTCCGCCAAATGTGATCTTCCAGGATGGAGGCCTGTGTGGCGGTGATTGTTCCCAGAATCTCTATCTCATCATCAATCAGACCATCTTCGTCGACAACATTCTCCCGCAACTGTATATATGGGCGAACGTCTGGCGCTTGATCGAGGATTGCCGCTATTGTCTCGATCACTAGCGGTCCGTGTTGATTGCGGCGCTGTATAAGTCGTACAGTCAATTGGTCAAAACGCTGTTTGCTGCTATCAGGAGCGGCGGTTGTTGCTGAAAAGTGGATTATGGCATCAACGTGACGACGTTGTGGTCGTATGTAGCGTTCAGCATCACGCTTGCGCGGCGCAGCCTGGGCTTCGATTTGCTCCGGGGTATAACCGCGCTGACTTATATCGCGGCTCTGCTCCCATTGACGGCGCAAATCCTCATCCGGTTCAACGAAGATCGTAAGGTCGAAAAACGCGGCAAGCTCAGGGGTTGTCAGCGTTAGCATACCGTATGCGATAACAAGATTGGTTGCGATGACGTGCTCGGATGCACGCAAAGTTCCGGAACGATGGTCGTACATCGGCTTGTTGATCGCTCCGCCTGAGCGTAGCGTCGCCAGGTGCTCCGTCAGAAGCTCTATATCGTAAGCGGCAGGATCGAGCGCCGTGAGACCAAGTCGCGATCGCTCCGTGCGGCTGTAACGTAGATAATCATCCAGAGCAATAGGCGTTACGCCGCCGCCCAGAATGCGCACGATTCCTCGCGTGAACGTTGTCTTGCCGGAAGCATTGTCTCCGACAATGCCAAGCATAAGCGGGCGAGTGTTCATTGATGTTCTACCTCGGCAAAATACGCATGTTGCGCTAAACGCGAACCAACGGCAAGCGAATGATGGTTCCTGCTCACATCCTTCTTCATAGCGCCTTAATTCTACCAGATAAAATAATGGTTGCCAGCAAAACTGGCAACCATCGCGAAAACCTAGACTCCTTCAGGCTGGAGAAGGCTATTTAATGCGAACTATGAATAACCATCGGCAAATACACCGTACTCTGGCTTTGCGCTGAGACGTAAGGTGATACATTCCCGGCTACGTCGCGGAAACGGACGCGCACATCGTCAACTTCACCGTTCAGATCAATCCGAGATGTATAATCTTGCCATGTGCTCGCCTGCCCATCGATCTCCAGTTCTAGTCCGTCAACGCCGCTGCCCTGATCATCGCTTGCAGAGAGAATAACCTGTTTTGGCTCGCCGTCCTGGAGTAGTGCCTCACCTGTAGGCGCTTGTGTGTCGAGAAGAACCGATTGTCTGTATGCCCTCGATTCAAGGCCGTTGGCATCGCGGAAACGGACATAGAATGTATAGGCTCCATCCTCGTTAGAAGGCAGCGAGAAGGATGTTGAGGTTGCGAGTGACATCCAGGAAGTTGCGTCGGTGAATAACGGATCATAGCCAATCTGGACGGCCTGAGTATCTGCGGGCGCTGTATATTCAATATCAACCTGTTGCGATTTAACAGCATCTGGTGCGCTAATGGCATAATTGGGCTGTACGCCTACACCGCTGACGTTAACGGTGATCCGGCTCAGATCTGATAGATCTGATGTTGCGCCGACCGAGTTGACCGCGCGCAGTTCAATGACGTGCGTCCCATCGTAGAGCGGCGGTATGATGGAGAATTCCTCATCGGTATCATCAAAGGCTCCATCAGTCGGGATGGTAGGATGCCACGAACCATTATTTACTCGATATTCAATGCGGGTAATGGCATTGAGTGACACAACCTTCTGGGCTGGCGACGGATAGCCTGCATCGCTGCTGGAGCCGCGAATTTCTGGCCGCTGCCCGGAAGATTGCACCTGCGCCGAGGATTTAATTGTCAGCTCTGGTGTTGTATCGAGCGGATCGATAATGCCGTCGTTGTCACTATCGCGGTATCCGATCTGGGCGAGTGCCGAAGGGTCAACCGAGCCGTTGCGGAAAGAGTTGAGCACTTCGCGCATAATGCTAGGCAGGTTCATTGGACAATCGCCGTATTCGCTGTTGCTGGTTGGCGTGTACAAATAGCCGCTCTGTCGATTGCACGAGACGCGCGCCGCGCTATATTGGTCAAGCGCGCCAAAAGTGTGCCCCAACTCATGAGAAATAACCGGGCCAAGATTGTTCATGCCGTAGGCCCCTACGTCTGATGTGAGCACCATAAAGGGCCCGTTAATATAGGCGTAGGCGAAGCGATTATCGGTAAATCGGCCATCGCTATCGTTTGCGCTGTTTACGATAAAGATCGTTGTCGCCCAGTCGCTGTTTTTCTGGTCGCGCAGATCGAATGTCGCATTGTAGGCGCGGGTGAAGTAGCTGCCGCTATATCCCAGGCTGCCCAATGTATCGGCGATCCACAGATTCTCATCTCTCCAGCCATGGTTAACTGGCTCATAGGCTGTCGGCAGAACCTGAGTCTCCACGGTGAAGCTCAATTGAGCGAGGGGCAATCGATCAACCCACCAGTTCAGTCCGGCTTCGACCTGTTGTTCCACTGCATCGATCTGGGCTTCTGTCCAGTCTTCAGTCGAAGGCTCGGCGCTGCCGTTGCTTTCTGGCAACACCAGACGTACGGCGACATTCCCGGCCATAAACTGGCTGGGCCCGGCTGAAGCGCTCTGCGATGATGCGAGATTGGCTGGCGGCGGCGGCGGAATAAGCGCATCTTCTAGCGGCGGTTCAAGATCGCCTGAGGATGCGGTGAAGCTGGTTGCGCTTGCAGTGTTGATATAAAGCAGCGCAACTAACAGGATGATAAGCAAAGATGTAATGGTGCGATGTTGCGTTTGCATTGCTGTTCCCGTAGTGTGATGGTGATAAGGATGTTTGGAAAAGCTTGAATGCATTGAGTTGATTGTTCAAGCAGTATGCGGCCAGAGGATTGATGATATCCGCTGATCCGATTTGTCAGAGTGCGTGGAGGATCACAGTGTTCTATCCTCGCGTAGTCTAAGGATACCCTGGCGACGGTCTAAAAAGAAGAGAGATGTTAGTCCCTTCGCTACAGCCCTGTTAGACTAAGTAAGAGTTCGCTAGAAATAGGTGCAGAGTACTAATAATTGGCAAATATGTCCGGATAGGCGTTTTGTTGATGAAAAAGCATGCGGCGTTCGCACGTATCAAGACAGCTGATTTATCAAACCGACATACGATTCAATGGTGAAGCTGTCTGACGTGAAGATGGCCTAGGTTGCAGATCTGCTGCCGTTCGCAGCCTGCCCTGAGTCTGCTGAATGGGTCGTCACCAGGCTTATGCTGATGCTCTCGGCAGTGTGGTATCGCCGATTCTCGGTTATCATAGCTGCGTGGTGCCGTTCATCGCTCGTCATTCGTCACTCGCTACTCAATACTCGCCTACGGAGGAATGATGATCTCACGCCGCCGCCTGTTGCACGCTACGTTCGCCGTACTGCTCGCCGCCGGAGGAAGCGCGCTGGCCCGCGCGATCACGCCCCGCGCCGACTATCGCATCTGGCTGCCGCTTGTTGTTGCGCCCGCCTCGCCCAACGACACGCCGATCATCGGCCCGCCGTCGGGGAGCGCCGCACAAGCCTGCGCCTGGCTGACCGCCCTCGCCGACGCCTCGTACACCGACGCGGCGATTACCGAAATCGTCAGCGCCTACCAGAGCCATGGCAACACGGTCGGCATCGACTGGTTTCTGGCCATCGCCCAATGTGCCCACGAAACTGGCAATCTGACCTCGTGGTGGTCGCTGCGCCCGCGCCGCAACCCCGCCGGGCTGGGCGTGACCGGGTGCGTACAAGAGGGAACGCCCGACGCGCCGCCGGTAGGTAGCTGGGCCTGGGATGGGGACGTGTGGTGCAAGGGGATCAGCTTTCCGACCTGGGCCGACCATAGCGTGCCGGCACACCTGGGCCGCCTGCTTGCCTACGCGCTGCGCGACGAGGATGCAAACGCCGCTCAGCAGGCGATGATCGCCTTCGCGCTGGCCTATCGCCCGTTGCCCGACAGCTATCGCGGCGCCGCGCCGATGATCAGCGGGCTGAACGGGCGCTGGGCGGTACCGGGGACAGACTATGGCCAGCGGATCGTCGCGCTGGCGCGAAGCATGCGCGGTGAGTGATGCGGGCGATGCGTGGTGAGTCGCACGCTCTCATTGCCCGGAGTATGGGGAAAGTTGCTTTGCCCTTTATGACGAACGATAAAACGCGCACACCGCACGTAGAGGGCAGCCGCTTTCGCGGTCGAGGTAGGCGTCGCGCCCGGCCTGTACGCTGTACACGCGCCGCGAGGGCGGGCCGTCGCAGCGCGGGCGGGCGAGACAATAGCGCACGCACTGCTCGTTGATCAACGCGTGGTAATCGGCGTATAACCGGCGGCGTTCGTCCGGAGGGGCATCCGTGGCCAGCTCGCGCTCGATCCGCGCGCGCACGACGGCGTACCCGGCGCGATCCCACCCGAATGCACCGTTGGTCTCTGCGGGAACGACGCGCCCGAACAACCGGCGCGTGTAGCCATCGACCACGAAGACCGGGTGCGCGCCGGCGTAGAGCATAATCACGTCGGCGGTCTCCGCGCCGATGCGCGGCAGGGCCAGCAACTCAACGCGCAACCGCTCGGTCGGCTGATCGAGCAACGTGGCGGTATCGCCGGCATAATGTGTGTCGATGTAGGCGCCGATGGCGATCAGACCGACGGCCTTCTGGGTATAAAACGCAACTGGGCGCAAGCGATCAGCCAGCGCCGCTTCCGCCGACCGGGCCAGCGCTCCCGGCGTCAGCAAGCCGGCGTCGCGCAACCGCAGTATCGCTCCTTCGACCGCCTCCCAGCGGGTGCGCTGCACCAGCACCGCGCCCAGCAACATCTCGAACGGCGGATCGGCGCCAAAGATCGGCCACCAGGCGCGCCGCGCGGCATCGCCATGCAGCGAGCCGAAACAATCACGCAACGTTACGTACAGGCTGTGCAAAGAACCGGGCATAACGAGCGTTAGAACAAAAGGGCCGGAGCGATGCGGATCGCTGCCGGCCCTTCGCATATGATCATACCGTCACACCGTTCACAACCTCGGCAACTCATCTGACCGGGCGCGGCATCCTACAACGCGTCGGCCTCAGCGGCAGCCGGCATATACAACTCACTGAGGTAATCGGTCAACATCCGTCGCATGCTAAACATCGGAGCGATCGTCATAATCGCCTCCTTGCACACATTGATCCACTCAACCGGCACGCCGAATGCATCGCGGTTGTAATACAACGGCAATATTTCGTTCTCCAGCGTCGTGTAGAGCGATACGGCATCGTTCCAGTCCTGCTCATCCGCATTGTTATACTCGTGCTCCTCGCCGATCTTCCAGCCGTTCTTGCCGTTGAACGCTTCCGGCCACCAGCCATCAAGAATGCTCAGATTGGGCACGCCATTCAGGCTGGCTTTCTGTCCGCTGGTACCGCTGGCTTCATACGGGCGGCGCGGGGTGTTGAGCCACAGATCGACGCCCTGGGTCAACATGCGTCCCATCGCGATGTCGTACTCCTCCAGGAAGAGAATGCGAATCGCCAGATCGGATTGCTGCGACATCTGATAGACATGCTGGATGAAATGCTTGCCGGGATCATCTTTGGGATGTGCCTTGCCCGCAAAGATGATCTGCAACGGGCGATTCGAGCTATGCAGCATCGCCTTAAGGCGGCCCATATCTTTGAACAACAACGTTGCGCGCTTATACGTGGCAAAACGCCGGGCGAACCCGATCGTGAATATATCCTCTTCCAACACTGGCCAGACTACCGGCGGCTGTCCAAGCTTCTCGAAACGCTGGCGGGTGCGCTCGCGTGCAAAGGCGATCAGTCGATGCTTAACATTCCGCCGCACCTTCCAGAGTACCTCAGCCGGCGTCTCGGCTAGCTTGGTCCACAATTCCGGATCGTCGAGATAATCCTCCCAATCTTCGCCCAGCACGACATTGTAGAGTTCGCGCATCTCCGGTGCGAGCCAGGAGGCCGAATGCACGCCGTTGGTGACGTGAATAATCGGCACTTCGTCCACCGACTTGCCAGGATAGAGCCATTGCCACATACCGCGAGCCACATGGCCGTGCAATTTGCTCACGCCGTTGTGGTGGTTCGACATACGCAGCGCCAGGGCCGTCATCGCAAACGTTGCGCCCCAGGACTGCTCTTGCAGCGCCAGATTCATAAACTCGTCGCGGCTGAGTCCCAACTGTCGCCAGTAGCTCCAGAAGAACTTCTCCATCAACGGCAACGGGAAAGCGTCGTTGCCGGCTGGCACTGGCGTGTGGGTGGTGAAGACGCAGCGGGCCTGCACCTCGCGCACCGCATCGGCGAACGGCTTGCCCTGGGCCACCATCTCGCGCACCAGTTCGAGGACCAGGAAAGCAGAATGCCCCTCGTTCATATGCCAGACGGTCGGCGTATAGCCCAGCTTGCGTAGCGCCCGTACGCCGCCAATGCCCAGCACGATTTCCTGTGAAACGCGCATCTCCTGGTCGCCGCCGTAGAGCCGCGCCGAAAGCTCGCGATCTTGCGGGCTATTCGGATGGATGTCCGTATCCATCAACAGCAACTCTATGCGGCCCACCTGGAAGCGATAGACCTTGGCATAGATCGTGCGCCCCGGCAGATCCACCTCAATCACCACCTCTTTGCCATCGGGCGTGCGCGCCGGAACCGCTGGGACGTTCGCAAAGTCCAGCTTCTGATACTCGGCGAACTGCCAGCCGCTGTGGTCAAGACGCTGGCGGAAGTAACCCTGCGGATAGATGAACCCAACTGCGACAAATGGCAAGGCCATATCGCTGGCTTCTTTCAGGTGGTCGCCCGAAAGAATGCCCAGACCGCCGGAATAAATCGGCAACGACTCATGGATGCCGAACTCGGCGCTGAAATAGGCGATCAGTTCACCCGTCGTATCGGGATAGTGATTGGCGAACCAGGTGTCCTTCCGGGCCATGTACGCATCAAGATCCGCCATAACCGAATCAAATCGCTTGAGATACGCCGCGTCGGATGCGGCGTCGTCGAGCTTGCGCTGGCGCACCTCGCGCAGAAAGCTCACCGGATTGTGGTACACCAACTCCCACAAATCAGGATCAACCTGGCAGTACAGATCTTGAGCTTCCGGATGCCAACTCCACCAGAGATTGTAGGCAAGATCACGTAGACGGGCGATGCGTTCAGGGATGGGGGTAAAGAGAATTTCACTCTCCAGCCGATTCATGCGCTCTCCTCACATCACTCTAGAGGCAACCAGATTTGCTAAATATCAGCGGCTGGCTCCAACACAGGGCGAAGCGGCGTTGCTCAAGCATGCACAATTCTTCGCCCTTCGCTGGTGTCAGTTTTTCGCAAGTGTTTCGATGTTGGTAGCATTGTACGCAAAGAGCGCTAATCTGTCTAGCGACGCGGGACTCTTCAGTGCAATTGCAAGGTTGCCGGGTTGTCCAGTGAAGGTTTATCCTTTTGATAGAAAGCTTTGCTATGGCTTATACCGCGATAGTAACCTGCTGCCTGCTCTGTACGTCGGTGTATGATAGAATGCGTAAATTCTCAACCGCAGGCCCCGATCACAATGCAGAACATAGCCGGCGACGAGGTGACGCAGATGTATACGCTGATAAACGGCATTCCCGGATGGGGCGAACATGGTGAAAGCACGCTGACGCAGATCGAGCGATGTGCCGACGAAGTGCATAACCACCACAACTATGCCTGGAAAGAAACCCACGCCGGCGAAATGGAAGCAGTCAAGTTGGGCGAGATCAGCCGCCAGATGATGTTGAAACGCGTACGCGCCGCCGGCGTCGAACTACGCGGCGCCGGAACCGATGAGAGCCCCCACGTCTATCGACGGCTGCGCGGCGTGTTAAACGCCCACGCGGACAGCATTCGTATTCTGCACACCCTGCGCCCGATCGGTGTAGCAATGGCCGGCGAGGATGGATACGACCCATATAAAGACTGAAACCAGGCAGCCAGGAATGCAGCGATACAAGGCTGGTGTATAATAGCGCGTGGTCTGGCACGCATATACACGTTATTGTTGCAGCAGTGTGAGCGGCATCTATGCGCACAATTGGGATCATCATTCTCAACTACAACCGCGCCGACCTTCTGGCTGACTGCCTGGATTCGCTATATCGGCATCTGTCTCAAGCCGCTGTGGAAGTGTGGGTCGTCGATAACGCATCGAGCGACGACAGCGTCACGATGGTACGCCAACGCTTTCCCCAGGTGCGTCTGATCGTCAGCGATCATAACGGCGGCTTCGCGTATGGCAACAATTTGGCGCTGCGCGCGGCGCTCTGGCCGGACGATCCGACGCAGACGATCCCCGACTACGTGATGCTGCTCAACAACGATACTGTCGTGCCCGAAGGCGCTATCGACAGCCTGGTCAACTATCTGGATAATCATCATGATGTCGGTGTCGTCGGACCCAAGGTGCTGTTGCCCGACGGTTCGCTTGATCTCGCTTGTCGGCGTAGCTTCCCGACGCCCGAAGTCGCCTTCTACCGCATGCTCGGTCTCACGCGCCTGTTTCCGCGCAGCCCGCGCTTTGGGCGCTACAACCTGACCTATCTCGACACCGATGTCGAAACCGACGTTGACTCAGTTGTCGGGGCGTGTATGTTCCTGCGTAGCAGTGTCGTCAAGGAAGTCGGTCTGCTCGACGAGCAGTTTTTTATGTACGGCGAGGATCTCGACTGGGCCTACCGGATTAAGCAATACGGCTGGCGCATCGTCTACTACCCGGCTGTACACATTCTGCACTACAAACGTGCAGCAAGCACCCGCCGCGCCATTCCATCGATTCGCGCATTTTACGAAGCGATGCGAATCTTTCATCGCAAACACTACGCCGAAATCACGCCTGCACCGCTGAACGCCTTGATCGAATTTGGCATTACCGTGAAGGAGATGATGGCTCTTGGCCGCAATCTCATCCGCCCCCCAGCCGCGCGCCGCGTTGGTTAACAACGCCCGCACTTGTCCGATCGCCTGGCGCGCGCTGCTGCGCCTAACCCGGATTTTCGGCGATATACTCGCCGTCAACGGAGCATTTACGGTTGTTTATCTCTGGCAAGCCGAGGATATCCGGAGCAGTGGCTTGAAGTTCCCGGCAGATTTTCAATCGACCGGCATTTTTTGGCTGCTTTTCAACCTGGTTCTGGTCAGTGCCTTTGCCTTCGCCGGTCTGTATGACGTACGGCGAGGAGCCTCACTTGTAGATGAAGCCTATAAAGTGTTCACAACGATGTCGCTTGTCACCGTGCTGGCCTTAGTGCTGAACACGATCCTGCCAGAGTTCAATCTTGCCAATATGCCCTGGACGCCAGGCGTGCTGGCGCTCGGCTGGCTTGGCTCCACCGTCGCAGCCGTGCTTGTGCGCTTTCTCTACCGTCACGTTCTGAACCAGTTGCGCCGTCGCGGTATTGACTCCCGCCGTGTGCTAATCGTCGGCGCACGGGAACCTGGGCGCGCTGTCTGGCATATCATCCAGCGCGTCCCGGAGTCCGGCTACCGCGTCCAGGGGTTTCTCTCGGATGTCGCCGCCGTTGGCAGTATAGTCGAAGGTCTGCCCGTGCTGGGCCGCACATCACAACTCGGTCGCGTCGTGCGTGCCACTCGCACTGACGAAGTGCTCATTGCGCTATCCGGACGATCCCGACAAGATTTGATGGAAATCGTCTCGCTGGCGGAAGACGAGTCGGTGGAAATCAAGGTCTATCCCGATACCTTTCAACTCATCACGAACAACGAGGTTTCCATCGGCGACCTCAGCGGCCTGCCCCTAGTGAGTGTCAAGAACGCGGCCCTCGATCTGCCCTGGAACCGCGCGCTTAAACGCAGCCTTGACATAATCGTGGCGTCGCTCGTTGTGCTGGCCGCTTCGCCGATAATGCTGCTTATCGCAATACTGATCAAACTTAGTTCGCCGGGCCCCGTTTTTTTTCTGCAACAACGGGTAGGTATGGACAACCGGCCATTCTGGATGGTGAAGTTTCGCACGATGCGCACCGACTCCGAGAAAATCGGGCCGGGCTGGACAACGCCCAACGATCCGCGCATCACCTGGATCGGACAATTTCTGCGCCGCACGTCGCTCGACGAATTTCCAAACTTCATCAACGTGTTGGTCGGCGAAATGAGCGTCGTTGGCCCACGGCCTGAACAACCCCACTGGGTCGAGCAATTCCGCCAGCAGATCCCTCGCTATATGCGCCGCCACAAAGAAAAAGCCGGTATTACCGGATGGGCCCAGATTAACGGGCTGCGCGGCGACACGAGCATCGAAGAGCGCACACGCTACGACCTGTACTACATCGAAAACTGGTCTTTACTCTTCGACATCAAAATAATCTTGCGCACCATCGTCGATCTCCTTACTGGCAAACAAGAAAACGCGTATTAAAGCTTGACGCGCGCTTTGTTTCAGGGTATACTTCACTTTCGGTTGAGTCATCAACCACGGTATTCTTGCTCGCTGGCGCCCGGCATGTTTTGCTGTATATGCGAAGCAATGCCTCAGGTGAGAGGCCTTTACCACATCCTGACACTATCGGTTTTATGGTGTCTCGATGGCCCACCAGACGAGCTAGTGCGAGGCTATATGGACGGCAATTCCAATCGAGACCGGGCGATTATGCCGGGTTATGTTGCACAACCGTACCTTTGCTGGAGCTTCGCACGAACGAACATCGCAGCTCGTTCGCGGTTGTCGGCGCGCCACTTCTAAACCAGCCGCCGATCAATCCAAGCGCTTTTAGACGCACCTCCGCTTCAGATAAGGATGCGGAGGCTTTTTATGCCTCTTCTCTAACCTCGAAAATCACCCTGTCTCGTCGCGCATGCTTATGGTCAGACTTCATCTGATGCATCTGACCAGTGCATGATTCTGTCGTTTCTTTTGACCAAACAAAGAATGCCAGCGCCGGGCGTTAGCTTGCGCTGGGCGTTACTATGTGCTGTTTGGAATGTCGACGCAACGCCGTACGCATTTAAGGAAGACAAAGGGACAGGACCCATACAACACACTGCTGCATATGATCGGCTCTGTTCCTTACGACGCATTCGACAGACTTGGAACCACACAGTTCACTGTGAAGGAGGGCATTGGTACAGTTGGACCAGCAGGCATATGCTAGCTACATTGCACAACACTACCATCGCACCAGCGAGGGAGTGATAACCGACTTTATGACTCGCCACAACGGTCACCTCTACTTCGGTGATCGGATCAACCTCAGCGATCTGGTCCGCCGTTATGGCACGCCGCTTGAAGTGGCGTATAACCCGCTGATAACCGAGCGCATCCGCTCGATGCAAAACTGGGCCAGGCAAGCTCGCTCCGCCGCTCAATACACTGGCTCTTTCATCTACGCCTATGCAACCAAAGCCAACTTTGCCGCAGACGTTATCCAGACCGCGCTCGCGGCTGGCGCTCACTACGAAACGTCGGCAGCGGCCGATGTGCGCATTGCTCAACATCTCTGGCGACAAGGAATACTCCCTGGCGACCGCCTCATATGCTGCAACGGTTCGAAAGAGCCTGCTTATATCGAAGCTATCTGCGATCTCCGCATCGATGACTATACCAATATCGTTCCGATTGTCGACGACCTGGAAGAACTTGATGCGTTAATGGAGTGTCCGGCTCCCTTTCAACTGGGCGTTCGTGAACGCGCTGCCGGAAATCGCGATGGATTTCACCCCGGCAATGATCGGTTCGGTCTCACGATGGCTGAAATCGACGCCGTTGTCGAGCGCTTGCAATCAACGCGGCATCGACTGACTGTCTATCACGCGATGATCGGCAGCCAGGTGGAAGATCGCGAGCATTTTCTGACTACACTCCGCGAGTCGATTGTGGCCTACTGTCGCTTGCGTCAACGCGCCCCAGAGCTGCGCTACTTTAATTTCGGCGGCGGAATGCCAACCTCCGGCTATCGGCTCGACTTCCAATTTGACTATGCGCATTTTCTGACCGAGCTTATGTCGGAAGTACGGGCCATATGCGCAGATTTTAGCGTTCCTATGCCCGATCTCATTGGCGAATTTGGGCGCTACACCGTCGCAACCCATAGCCTATATCTCTTTGAAGTCGGCAAAGTCAAGGCGGGACAGCCCGGCGAACCCGACTGGCATCTGATCAACGGCAGCCTGATGGTCAGCTTGCCCGACAGCTTGCTCGTGGAGGATCAGGAATTCGTCGTGCTCCCGCTCGACAATTGGGATGCTCCGGTGCGACCGGTGCGACTGGCCGGTCGTCGAACATGCGACTCCGACGATGTCTATCCGCGTTTCCGGCAACAACCACTCATGTTGCCTGCCGGCGGCCCAGGGCAAGTGATCGCTATCTGCGGCATTGGTGCGTATCAGCAAATGATCTCCGGGCGCGGCGGCGCGCACCATTGCCTCAGTCCCGAACCGCACCGAGTTGTCATTACCGATGTAGAGGGCCGTCTGGTGACCCGCAGCATTCCCCAGCAGGACCAAGCATCGATTATGCGTCTGCTTGGCTACCAACCTCATCATCTGCCCTACCCGCTGCCATTGGCGCATCCCAAGTCGCCCAGCGAGCCCGCACGAATCAGCAGCGTTCAACGGCCTATGTCACTTGTTGCAGGAGGCTCCGTTCCGCGTCGGCGCAATCGTGATCGACTCCGACTGGTGCGCAGCAAGTAAGCCCTCCTCGTTCTATCTGCCAGCCGTACATCCAGGGGGAGTCGCCTGACTTGCGCTCCCCCTGCGATTAAATCTGTTCATCTACTTCAAAATCCTTTATTCACCCCGTAACTTTTCGTACATCCGGTGAGTTCTTAGTACATGAGTCTGCAACAATGCCGGAAGGGAGTCTAGTGCGCTTGACGATCTCAATAATATAATGCTTGGTGCAAAGCGTTAAATACTACTATCGCATAGAGTTAACTTTATGGTAACAATCTGGTTATAAAGCCTTTCTACAATCTAAATGCTAGGAGTGCGCTGAACAGACTGCTTTCATTACACCCCGGACAGGGATCCTAGCCATGTTATATTCTGATTAGAACAATATGGAGGAGCGCAGCAATGCACATCCTGGTAGCCGATGATGATATTCCGAGCGTCAAACTTACTTCTTTTGTGCTTGAAGAAGCAGGATACAAAGTACATAAAGCCTACGATGCTACCACTATTTTGCAATCTGTTGAACAACACAATCCTGATTTAATTCTGCTTGACGTTATGATGCCGAAAGTCAGCGGTTTCGATGTTTGTCGCCAGATTCGCCGTCAGTCAGATGTTCCGATTATCTTCTTGTCGGGTCGTTCACAACTTCAGGATCGCGTAACCGGCCTCCAGATCGGTGGCGACGATTATCTGGTCAAACCGTATGAGCCATCGGAGTTGTTGGCGCGTGTCGAGGCCGTCCTCCGCCGGCGCAACAGCGATATGCTTAATCCATCATCAAGGATTAGCCAGGGCGATATTACTCTTGATCCGGTCGAACACAAAGTACTTTTCAATGATGGCCGAACGGTTGAATTGACCCCTCTTGAGTTTCGTCTCCTGTACTATCTGATGAAAAACTCTGGGCGTATTCTCAATGTCGGTCAGATCCTTAGCAAAGTGTGGGGATATGATTACGAAGGTGAGAGTAACCTGGTCGCCGTATACATTCGTCGCCTGCGTACAAAAGTTGAACAAGACCCCGAACATCCTCGCCACGTCATCACAGTGCGCAATTTGGGATATAAGTTCGAAGCATAGCACTACGCCTTTTCCAAAAACGCCTGCAACCCGGCGTTGTGTAGTCGATGAACGGAACAACGATGGCTACGCAATACAAAACGCCTAGTCAGGAGAAACTGGCCATGCTTGCTAATGGAGTTCTCATTGCTCGCGCCCAGCCCTGGTTAGCGACCGGCGGTCGTGACTTGGTGCGAGCAATGTTGCCTTTGCCAATATTTGGCATCGTTTGGGGGTTGGTTGGATCGAACCTTGAAACTGTAGCAATGCTTGAGATTGTCGTCTATGCGATCATCAACCTGGGGTTGCTGGTTACGTTGCGCTTCGCCGACATGCGACAATCTAAAACGGGACGTATCGCATTGCTCGCAAGCTCGATGGTAAGCGACACGCTGTTGATAGTCTTTCTTCTCGGCTCGCTCCCGACGCTCAATCCGGCAATTTTTCCTGTCTATGCAATTCTCGGCATCAAAGCCATTCTCTATCGCCGGTCATTTCCCTGGATCTTCTTATCTCCAACAATATTTGGACCGGCGTATCTTTCTGCGCTTTTCCTCCAGAATCAGAATATGTCTGATCTCGGACTGAGCCAGATCCTCACATATTGGGGATTGATCGCCAGCAGTATACTGAGTGTCATATTGCTGTTTATCGTGAATGAGCGACGCTGGCGACGCAGCCAGCGTCTTGCAGGACAGCTTGAACATGAACAAGCTGAGTCACAATCACGCATCGTTGAGCTGGAAAGCATCAACAACGACTTGCGGGTGCGTATTCGATCGCAACAGGCGCTTGAAGAGAGCTTGCGAGCTATTACCAACTCGCTGAGCCTGGAAGATGTGCTTAACCAGATTCTCGATAGTACGATGCAAATGTTTAGCGCCACCCGGATTACGGCTGCCGCGCTGATGCTTGACAATGGTTCCAAGTTCATCCAGTATATGCCGACGCAAGGTAGTGAACTGAACGATGGCTGGGAAGATGTTCTCGCTCAGCATATTATGCGCCAACAGAGCGCGCTGTTGGCTGAGAACACCGCGTATGAGCGTGAATGGGCTGATCTTCATGATTACGGTGTGGTGTCGGCTCTCGGCGTTCAGCTGATTGATATCGACAATACAGTGCGCGGTGCATTAACAGTTGTTAGCACGCATCGCCAGGCGTTTACCGCAGCGGAAGCGCGTCACTTGAATTCATTTAGCATCCAGGCAAGCATTGCGATCCACAATGCGGAACTTCACTCGCAATTGGCGCACCAGCAGGCAATGCTCGAAGCTGTGCTACGTGACATTGGCGACGGTCTGGTGGTATTCAACGAGTTGGGAGCGATGGTTCTGGCAAACCCTGTCGCCTACCAGGCGCTGGCCCATAGCGATCTGATTAACGATACGCTGCAAGAGCAGTTGTCGCAATGCGCCTATGAAGTGCGAAGCAATTATCAGGGTATCTTAAATCGCGAGTTGCGCATAGGTGATCACGAAGATGGCAGTGAACGCGCGTACCAGGCTTTTGCATCGCTTGTGCGTGTGACAGATGATGATCAGAGCTATGTGGCGATTGTGCTGCATGATATTACCGAGCGGAAAGCTGAAGAACGAGTCCGTACCGAGTTTATCTCTATGGTATCGCACGAACTGCGCAATCCGCTCAATACGCTAAATGGCTTTCTCAAGGTTATCCTGCAAGGGCGTACTGGTGAACTGTCCGAGCTTCAGCGCGAGTTTCTTGAACTGGCCAATGGCCAGGCGGATCAACTCAAAGGTCGAATTACCGAGTTGCTCGAATTTAATCGCCTTGAGGCCGGTCGATTGCGTCTCCGTCCGGAGATCAGCGACCTCGCGGATCTTATAAGGGCGACGAGCGCTCGCTTGCAACTTCAGGCGGAGCAATCGGATCTTACGCTCAGGTGTGATATTCCAGATGACCTCCCTGCCGTATGCATGGACGCCGAGCGTGTTGGTCAGGTCGTGACGAATCTGGTCGAGAATGCCATTAAAGCCACGCCAGCCGGCGGTACAATTGCAATAGATGCTGAGGTATGCGATACTGAGTTTCAAATTCACGTAACTGATACCGGCATTGGCATTCCAGCCGAGGAGATACCCAGGATTTTTGGTCGGTTTTATCGACTTGACCATAAAGCCTCACGTCAAGGAGCGCACCTGGGCCTGGGTCTGTCAATTTGTAAACAAATTGTTGAGAACCACAATGGCCGCATCTGGGTTGAAAGTGAAGAGGGTAGCGGCAGTCGATTCACCTTTACGTTGCCTCTCGTCGAGCATCTGCATACAGTAGAGGCATAATACATGTGATGAGGCGTCCCGAATCTCCTGATTTTACCGCTGTCGGATTGACTGGATCAGCTAACGCTTTTATTATTTCTGCTCAAATCACCGTTCATATACATGTTAGATCGTGAGAGTATATTTGTTTGTACTCTTGGGCAATCCATAATGACAAAGGGTTCGCGTGTGAATGTGGCATTGATAGCGCTCCCATCTCATACATTACCGGCAACGCCGCCGCTCACCCTGGCCTATGCGGCCGCAGTGTTGGAGCAGCATCGTCATATTGTGCGTATATATGACCTTGCGTTGAAGCCAGATGCGCCGCTGTCAGCGTCGCTCCATCCCCTGCGAGCCTTTCGTCCCCATACCATTGTCGTGGCTGGGGACCGGCTTGACCTGCTTGATGAGGCCATCTGCTTGCTCGACGATTTGAAAACGAGCGTTGTACCGATACGTATCAGCCGTGGAGAGATTGAAATTGGCTTCGGCTGGGTTGATGTGTTCGATTGGATCGACGCCCGTTCGCGAACGCCAGATCATCGCATATCGCTTGATAAGCTGCCGAAAGCACGCTCAAAGCCAGGGGGCAATATTGATCGTTTGCCATTTCCGGCGCGCCATCTGCTCTCGATTGAAAGTTATGCGCAGCGGGCCGTCGGCGGCGAATTGCAAACGACGCTGTTGGCGGGGTTTCCCGATGAGCAGGCGTCCGACGGTTTTGTTCCTCGCTCGCCAGCTCAAATCGTCGCCGAGATGCGCAGCGTGTCTCGCGAATATGGTGTCCGTCACTATCTATTGCCGGGTATGAGCCTGACGCGCCATCGTGATTGGCTCAACGAACTGCTTGGCCTCATCTGCGAGGCGAATCTGGGAATTGGATGGGAAGGCTGTGTTGATATAGACGTGCTCGACGAGGCGTTGCTGGCGCATTTCGCGCAAGCAGGTTGCGAAACGATACGCCTCGATTTAACGGCGAGCCGTGTATTCGAGTCGCATCAGACCCGCTCTCAGATCAAACGGATTGTCGCCATCGCCCGACGACACGATATTTATGTTCGTGCGCACCTGGAATTAGAGCCGCCCTATGAAGCAATTCCGCACCTGGTCGATGTGGCTGCCACGTTTGGACTCGACGATGCAATATTTAGCATTCGACCCAAGGCAAGCCAATCGCCGAATGACACTGATGACTCGCAATGGGAGGCAGTGGCGCGCCAGTTGTATTACGTCGGACGCAAGCGGCAACATATTGTGGATCGTTTCGGCCCGGCTCTTGGAGCGTTGATCTGGAAGCTGCGCCATTCGAAGCTGGTGTCGGATGTTTTTAGTGAACGTGGCTCGTCAGGACACGAGGATTTGGCAGGTTCGGCATAGGCGGAACTGGATATTACTTTGGCAAGCAGGCGGCTGTGGCTCGGTCGCCTGCTTTTTTGTTGCAACAAACCGGATGCAATGCGTTTAAAGTCTCGCCATTTGATCTGGCCGCGCCAAACAATTTCTATGGCAGAGGTAGGATCCGAGCGACGATGAACTTGAGATATCGCCCTTCGGGGAAGCCCGCCGGAACCGGATGATCAATTGGCTGGCCTGCTTCATAAACGATTTGCAATCGACAGTCGGCACGCACAGCCGCATCGGCGAGGAGCGAGCGGAATTGCTCCGGCGATACCTGGCTCGTGCAACTCGACGACACGAGCCAGCCTCCCGGCTCGATGCAACGCAGCGCCAAAGCATTCAGGCGAGTATACGCACGGAGTGCCGAATGGATATTCGTCTTTTCTTTGGCAAAGCTCGGCGGATCGAGGATGACGATATCAAATCGCTGGCCGGTTTTTGCATAGTGATCCAACAACTCGAAGCAATTTTCGGTCAGAAATATGTGTCGAGCCGGATCAAGCTGATTGAGCGCCAGATTCGTCGCTGCCGCTTCCGCCAGACCGCGCCCGATATCGACGCTGACGACTTGTGAGGCGCTGCCGCGCAAGGCATAGAGCGAAAAGCCTCCGGTGTAGGCGAAGCAGTTCAGTACGCGCCGTCCGCGGGCAAGTTCCTCGACGGTACGCCGATTTTCGCGTTGGTCAAGAAACAACCCGGTTTTCTGGCCGATATAGAGATTGGCGCGAAAGTAGAGCCCATGCTCTTGCACCACCAGATCGGCGGGGGGAAGCTCGCCCCACAGTGTATGCAACTGATGCTGTGTAGGTGCCGCCGCACCATCATCTATGTTCGGGGTTAATGTCGGCGCCGCGTCACGCATAACGATGCCGCGCAGATCGGCATCGCACGCCCGCAGCGCTGGAACGACATCGGGGATGATCGTAGCCAGGCTTTGAGCATAGGTCTGAATTATCGCGTAGTCGCCGTAGCGATCGACGACTAATCCCGGCAAACCGTCACCCTCGCCATATACCCAGCGATAGGCGTTCGTTTGCTGCTCGCGTATCGATGCGCGCGCCTCCCACGCCTCCCAGATGCGATCCTGGATCCAGGCTGCGGATGGCACGTCATTGCGGGCGAATATGCGCACGGCAATCGGGTTGCTGGGATCCCAGAGTCCGATTGCGCTAAAACTGCCGCAGCGCACCCGCACCCAGGTGCCCGATTGCAACCGTCTGCCGCCGCTCACCTGATTGCGATAGACCCACGGGTGGCCCTGGATCAGGCGGGCTTTGAGTGCAGATTGGGCTTGAACATCGGGCAACATCGTGGTTCAAGAATTGGTGATAGCATCTGAGTTCAAAGCGTCGTTCCGCTCGGCACGGTCTTATCGTGGCCAAACGCGGCTTCGCCGGTGCGCGGGCTAATAGCCACGTTGCGCCCGACGTGTGCGCCGGCGGGAACCTGCGAGCGCAACCCGACCAATGTCAAACCCGTATTGAGGCGCTCAGGGACATCGCGATTGGGTGTGTTGTCATCGCCATCGCCGACCAGCGCCCCGTCGCCTACCGTTACGTCTTCATCCACAATGCAGCGATCCACCGCGGCATCAGGGCCGATCCACGCATCGCCGAGAATGATTGAATCGCACACCACCGCGCCGGGCGAAACGTAGACACCAGGCGAAAGCACCGAGCGTATCACCTGACCGTAGACGCGGCAGCCGTCGCTGAGCAAGCTGTTTTCCACCCGTGCCGCTTCGCCAACTTCGACGCCGGGCCGATCCGCGCTCGTGGTGTGGATAACCCAATCCGGGCTGTAGAGATCGAGCGCCGGCGTCTCGGCGAACAACCCAAGATTTGCCTCATAGTAGGCTTGCACTGTTCCAACATCGGCCCAATAGCCATTGAAGGTATAGGCCATTACGCGCATCGCACCATAACGACTGTCGCGAATGAGGCCGGGCAGCAGATGACGCCCAAAATCGGCTTCATTGGTGCGCCTCAGCACATCGGTGAGGAACTCCTTGCGGAATACGTAGATTCCCATCGAGGCTAGATTGGACATAGTGCGGCGCGGTTTTTCGACGAAGCCTTCCACCCGATTATCGGCGCCGATCGAGACAATGCCATAACGATGGGCTTCGTGGGGGCTAATGCTATGCACTGCCATTGTCAGATCGGCGTTGCTATCGGTATGCAGTTGCAATAGCGGGCGGTAATCCATCTTGTAGACGTGATCGCCGGCCAGGAGCAGCACCGCATCGACTTTCTGGTCGGCGATGAAGTCGAGATTATAGCGTACGGCATCGGCGGTGCCGCGCTGCCAGCCGCTGCCTTCGGGGGTTGGAAATGGATGCAGAATGCGCAACCCGCCCTGGGCGCGGTCAAGGTCCCATGGGCGCCCGACGCCCATATGGGAATGCAACGAGCGCGGTCGATACTGGGTGAGCACACCGACGTTGTAGATGCCGGAGTTAATGCAGTTGGAGAGCGCAAAGTCGATAATTCGGAACTTGCCCGCAAACGGCACCGCCGCCTCGGTGCGTTCTGCGGTCAATACACTCAATGCGGGCGAGTCGCCGCCGGCCAGAATGAGAGCTAGTGTTCGCAACATAGCACCTGTAGGTTAGTAAGAGTTTGCCTAAACCGTCTCACCGCTCACGATGTCGCCGCTTGGAAAGTCGTCCAGGTTGCGATCGGCGTTGATCACGACATTGCGACCGATGGAAATGCCCGCCGGAATGTGCGCGCCTTTGCCAACCACGGAAATGCCGGTGTTCAACTTTTCGGGTTGCAACTTGTTGGCCGTGGCAAGATCGTCGCCCCAACCCAGTTGCACGCCCGCATTGACGACCACTTGCTTGTCGATAACCACCTTGTCGAGTACTGCCCCCGGACCGATCCAAGTGTCATTCATCACCACGCTGTCACGTACAATTGCGCCCGGCGAGACATATACCCCCGGTGAAAGTACGGAGTTTTCGACCGTACCGCGCAGGATGCTGCCGTTGCACACCATCGAGCGCACCACGCTCGCCTGGGGGCCAATCTTGACCGATGGGCGCTCTTCGCTTCGTGTGCGGATAACCCACGATGGATCGTAGAGCTTGAACGCACAGCTCGGGTCGAGCAATTCAAGATTGGTTTCCCAATACGCGTCAACCGTCCCGACATCAACCCAGTACCCCTCGAAGCGATAGGCATAGACGCGATCTTCGGCGATCATCGCCGGGATGACGTTCTTGCCGAAGTCGATGCGCGGCTTGTCCTCGCTGCCCTCGCTGAGCCGCCGAATCAGAATATCGGTGTTGAAGACGTAGATGCCCATCGAAGCCAGAGTACCTTTGTCGCGCGCCTTGGGCTTCTCAGTAAACTCAACAATCTGATCTTGCTCATCGACGGTCATAATGCCGAAGCGATCCGTCTGCTCCAACGGCACTTCCATCACCGCGACGGTCAGATCGGCGCGTTTGCGCAGATGCGTCTCGATGATGTCGCGGTAGTCCATTTTGTAGATGTGGTCGCCGGAGAGTACCAGTACGAGGTCGGCGCGCTGTTCGCGGATGAAATTCAGGTTCTGGTAGATTGCGTCCGATGTACCCCGATACCAACTCTGTTCATTGCGACCCTGGTAGGGTTGCAGCAGCCGCACGCCGCCGCGCATACGGTCAAGGTCCCAGGGTTTACCAATGCCGATGTGGTCGTTCAACGAATGTGGCCGGTACTGGGTCAGCACGGCCACATTGAAAATCCCGGAGTTCACGCAGTTAGACAGCGTGAAATCGATGATGCGATATTTGCCAGCAAAGGGGACTGACGGCTTGGCTCGTTTCTCGGAAAGAACGCTCAAGCGCGTTCCCTCGCCGCCTGCCATAATCATTGCAGTGATGCGCATATTCCGAGTTCTCTATCTTATTACTTGTTCCGTCTGGATGCCCCCTGATTGTAACCTGAAATGGAGGGATATGCAAAAAGGGGGCGCAAGGCGTCGTCCTGGAAGCAAGCCCGCCGCCTGCGGCTTTTACATATACGGGCATTCGACAGACACGCGCCGGTCGCTTATTATGAGGCTTGAAATGGTTGGGTCGTTCGATGAAAAGGAGTTGACTACGCTCCGCCACAGCGCCGGTCATCTGCCGTTTGGAAAAGGAGCCCCGAACAATGGCTACAACCTTAATAAGAAATGCAGCAACTGGCCGATCAACTCTCACCGCTCGATCAGGTAGAGCTCATCGCGTATCTAACCCGGCGCATTGCCCCCGCCCTGAGCGCTGACGCACTGGCTGCTATCACTTCTGGCACGCCGTGAAATCGTACTACGCATCTGCTGAACTGTGCGGTCTCAGGAGGCGGCGCGATGACGCTTGATCGTAGTCATACCCTCCTGATCGCCACCGGCAGCTACGCCCACGCGCCGCAGCTCAACGTCCCGATCACTGCTGCCGTACTGCGCCATCAGGTCTTTAGCTGCGACGCCGGCCATGGGGAGGAATGGTCTATAATGAGTCTGTTCAAACCCGCGCCACGGGAAAGGAGGAATCCGTTATGAGCAATACCCCAGACCAATTCACGATCACGGTGTCCCGAAATGAATTTGGAAGCGCTGCTGCGCCGGATCGTGCGCGAAGAGTTGACCCGCCTGCTCGAAGCGCAGCGGTCATCGCTGCTCGATTCCTGGAGTCACGAAGGCCCAGATGAATCGGACGGCGACGCTGCTTTGCTGGCGGATGTGCTGGCCCAGATTGAACGTGAAGCGGACGAAGCTGTGCCGCGCATCAACTGGGCGGAGGCCAAAGCCGAGCTGGCGCGTGCGGAGGCTGCCGGTGATTTACCAGAGCGATATTGACTATGATAGCCTGTAGCTGTGCGCTGTAAGCAAGGAGCTTGCGATGCCCTTTCCCATTGCCCACGCCCTCCTGATCGACACCAGCAGCTACGCTCACGCCACCGCCGGATCGCCATAGGATGGAGGCGTTGCCGGCGCGTCGGACTCGGTGGAGGTCGCTTCGAGGGGCAGCCAGATTGCGAACGTGCTGCCGCGCCCGCGTTCGCTGGCCACCGTTACCTCGCCGTTGTGCGCATCGACGATCCGCTTGACGATTGACAGACCGAGACCCACGCCGCCCTTGCGACGCGAACGCGCGCGGTCGGCGCGATAGAAACGCTCGAAGATGTGCGGCAGATCATCCGCCTCAATGCCCTCGCCGGTATCCGCCACCGCGATGCAGGCGTAGCCCTCGCGGCGCTCCAGGCTCAGCGTCACCAAGCCGCCCGGCGCCGTATGCTGAATGGCATTGACCCCCAGGTTGAGCACCGCCTGCTTCAGCCGATCGCGATCACCCCGCACGCTGATCTGATCCTCAGCTCCAATGCGCAGCGCCGCCTCGCCCGCCAGAGGCGCTAGCTCGCGGTGCAGTTCAAGCAGCAACGTATCGAGTTCGACGGCCTCCATACGCAACTGCACGCCTGATTCGCTGCGCGCTAGCAACAGCAGGTCGTTGACCATACGGATCAAGCGCGCAACCTCGCGGCGCATATCGGCCAGCGACTCGTCGAGTAATTCGGGGCGTTTGTACCCTCCGCGCGCCAGCACTTCCAGGTTGCCTTGCATCGCGGCGAGGGGCGTGCGCAACTCGTGCGATACATCGGCCACAAAGCGGCGCTGGGTGATAAAAAGGGCTTCCAGGCGGGCCAGCAAGTCGTTGATGGTAATGGTGAGGCGGTGCAATTCATCCTGCGAACGAGGCACGGTGACACGCTGATCGAGGTCCTCCGCCCGTGCAATGCTCTGCGCCGTGCGTGTCACCTGGTCAATCGGGGCCAGTGCGGTGCGCGAAAGCCAGGTCGCCCCGGCTGCCGTCAAAAAGAGCACGATCGCGCCGCCGCCGAGGAAGATGAATAGCAGCAGCTTCAGGGTGCGATCAACATCATTCAGCGAGCGCGAGATTTGCAAATAGCCGATGAGTTGCCCGTTGTTGCGCAAAACCAGCGGCGTGATCAGCGACATCACTCGCCCGTCATTGAGCGATCGGGTGATCATCAACTCCGGCTGCGCCAATCCCTCAGCCAGAATGTCATCGGGCAAGGCCAGTTCGTGGCCTTCCAGGTTAGGCGAGCGCCCCAACAACTCGCCGCGCGGCGCGAAAACCTGGGCCAGCAGATTGGGATTATCGAATACACGCGTATAATCGCCCCGCAGCAGCAAGAGCACCTCGCCCGACGGCGTAATGATCTTGTTGAGGCCGCCCGAATTGAAGATCGTGCGCACCTGCTGGGTTCCCGCGTACAGGTCTCCTTCAACACCTCGTTCGAGCGCGCTTTTAACCGTAAAGATCACTCCTCCGCCCAGCAGTATCAGGGCGATGGCAAAAAAGCCGGTGTAATAGAGGATCAAGCGTGCGCGTAATGACATAGGGATGGAGCGCTCTGGAATTTGCTAACGTTCATTCAGTGTAGCGCGCGCGCGTGCAGACTGCAAGAGGAAGGACGATTGTCTCATCATGTTCTCATCTGCGATAGTTTTACAAATTGCAATAGGCGCAGATCTAGAAATTTCTCGCATTCATGCGTATAATAGGTTCAAAGAGATACTATTTCATTTGTTTCCGTGTAAAACATTTATAGCACATCCGTTCGGTAACGGACGCTTGAATCGCCCCAGAGACCGACTATGCGCCTCCGCTCACTACAATTGTTGCTGCTCGCCTGCACCGCCGCGCTGTTCCTGGGTGCCGCATGGGATTACCAGGCCGTCGCACGCCCGCAGACCGCCGATTTTCTGCCTGCCTACTCGCCGGAAGAGGCTGCTGCCCGTGTCGTCGCTGCCCAGGCCGAGCAAGCCAACTATCGCCAAATGCTCGCTCGCCAGCTCAACGCGATCGATCCCGCCCGGCTGCCGTTGACCCTGACACTCTATTTTCCTCAGACCGGCCATCATCTGAGCAACCGTTCCGGCTTTCTCGATTTCTGGCGCGCCAACGGCCAGGTGCTTATTTTTGGCTATCCCATCACCGAAGAGCTGATCGAGGATGGGCGCGTGGTGCAATATTTCGAGCGCGCCCGCTTCGAATATCATCCCGATGCGCCCGAAGCGACCGGTCGGGTCAAGCTGGGGTTGATCGGGCGCGAACTGACGGCTGAAAGCCCATTCGCCGGCGCTCCCGATCCGCAAAACGGCTATCGCTATTTCCCCGAAACCCAGCACACGTTGTACGGCGAGTTTCGGCGTTATTGGGAACGTCGCGGCGGACTGGAGATATTTGGCTATCCTGTCAGCGAAGAGTTTGAAGACAGTGGCCGTATCGTGCAGTATTTTGAGCGCGCCCGCTTCGAATACAACCCTGGCGATATGGCTGCCTTCTATCGCAATATGGAGCGGGCAAACGGCATCATGCTCAACACGCTGCACGAGGTTGAGTTGAGCGATCTGGGACGCCAGATCGCCCAGGCGCGTGGGATCGACACCGCCGCGACGGAACGGATTGCCGGAGCAGCCGATTGGCATCCGGTCTTATGGCAGCGACGGATCGAAGTCAACCTTTCGACCCAATGGTTAACCGCCTACGAAGGCGCGCTGGAGGTCTATCGCGCGCCGGTGGCAACCGGTCGCGACGGCTTTAATACGCCCGCGGGCGAGTTTGCCGTCTATGATAAGCTGACGATGCAAACGATGACGGGATCGGTCGGCGACGAAAGCTGGCACGTTCCCGACATCCCCTGGGTGATGTATGTGGTCGGTGGCGTGGCGCTGCACGGTACCTACTGGCACAATGCATTCGGCACAGGCGTGCGTATGTCGCACGGATGCATCAATCTTGGCATGGACGACGCCGAGTGGCTCTATCAATGGGCCGATATCGGCACGTCGGTTATCATTCACTATTGAATTTGTTTAGAGGACGCTCGTTGTGACTGAACGGCATGTGACGACGGCACATGAACAAACGCCGGTTCCGCTTGAACAGACGCACTACGCCCAACCAAAATCTGATCGTTTCTGGATCTCCACATTTCTGAGCGTTATGGGCATATTGCTGATCGGGCTGTTGTTTACACCCGGCCTGCCGCTGGAGTGGAAAATGTACGCAGTCGTCCACGGTGTGTGCGGCCAGCAGCATCTCGTTTTTATGGGCGACCTGCAATTTCCGCTCTGCGCCCGCAACGCCGGCATCTATATGAGCTTTCTTTTGACCATCGGCTATATCTGGCTGATTGGACGCAAGCGTGCCGGACGCATCCCGCCCTGGTCGATCACCACCGTGCTCGTGCTCTTCGTTGTGGTTATGGGCGTCGATGGCTTCAATTCGTTTTTCCTCGATCTGGGGCTGCCGCACCTCTATACGCCCGACAATCGCCTGCGCACGATCACCGGCATGGGTATGGGCGTCTCAATCGCCGTCCTCCTACACCTGATCTTCAACCTGTCCCTACGCAAAGATGTTGACGATCACCAGCCCGTGCTGCGCAACTGGGGTGAACTCCTCGGTATTCTGGCGATCGACTTCCTGGCGCTGACCGCAATCTACGGCAACATCGCGTTTATGTTCTGGCCGCTGGCCTTCATCGCCTTTTTCGGCATTACCAGCGTGCTCTACAGCGTCAATTTGCTGATGACCAGCCTGATGATGGGATACGATGGCTCGATCACTAGCCTGCGCCAATTGGCCAGACCGGCGACCATCGCGATCATCCCGACGTTACTCATTCTGGGGCTGCTATCAACGGGGCGTTTCTGGCTGGAGGCGCAGGGGGTGCTTTTCTAGCCCGCGTTCGTTCCGCCTATTCCCGGCGTTTAAATATAATACATCACATTGCCGGAGCGTTGCCGTTTGCGCTGGCAAAGATCTTCCAGAGTTATCTCGCGCAACTGATTCTCGAAAATTGCGCGCAACTCGCACCAGACTTCCGTGATAATCGCGCGATCGTCGATCTGGGTCGGCGTTAGATCGTCGCGGCTGACATCAATCGGCAGCAACGGCCCTTCGAGCGTCGTTAACGCCTCGATCAACGTGATGTTCTCAGGCGCGCGGGCCAGCATATGCCCGCCCTGGGGGCCGCGCAGACTGTCAATCAACCCCGCTTTGCGCAGCAGGATGAGCAACTGGTTGAGATAGTTGACGGGAATGCCCTGTCGGGTAGCAATGTCGTCGCTCTGCACCAGACCCTCGCCATAGTGTTGCGCCAGGTCAAAGAGCGCCCGCAGGCCATATTCTCCCTTGCTTGAAATACGCATATGTTTTGTATGAATGAAAGAACCCGGCTCCGGATGCCGGGAATTGCCAGAGTACGGGTATTTTCGAGAGTACAGCTTTGGTCGAGCAGGCCAAAGCTGAGTCAACAAATCAAGATTCATGCTACCATCGAGATGCGCGCCTGTCAATGTATGGAAACAAAGCCGTGATAGGTTTTGAACGCCTTTCGCAGATCGTAAAGAGGTCATAAGTATAGGTCGTACAAAATAGCTGTAGGATTGGCAGTCCTCTGTTGTCTATGTTTTATCCGATCGCTCTATCAACTCCCAGCGACGGGCGAAGCGCTCTGCGGGCATATGGCGGCTAATCCTGCGTAAGCAGCCGATCGACGGCATCAGCAAGCTGGCGCATCGTGCTGACATAATGAACCGCATTGCACATCGGCATATACTTCAACATATCGCTGCTCAGGCTGCCGGGATCAAAGCGCCCCCACATAAAGGGTGGCTCCGGGTTGAACCATATCACTCGGCGGGCGCGGCGTTTGATAAAATCGAATGCCTTGAGGCCGGGATCATTCTCGTTGTTGCGTGCGTCGCCCATTACAATGACCGTTGTGCGTCGATCAACGCAATCGCAATGATCGCGCACGAATTCACCCAGACTGGCGCCCAGATCGGTGCTGTAGCTCCGCGTCGGACGAACATTGCGCATCACCTGTTCGATGGCTGTATCAGGCCGAGCTTCAGCAAAGTAGGTGCTGATGTCATAGATACGGTCAATAAACGCAAACGAGCGCGTGCGGCTGATCTGATCTTGCAAGGAGTAGATCAACAGCAGCATAAAGCTCATAAAGCGTTCGGTTGAGACGCTGCGGTCGCAGATGATGACCAGTCGGGGTTTGAGATGGCGACGGCGATGGCGGACGACGATTGGTACCCCGCCGAACTGCAAGTTTGCCCGGATCGTGCCCTTCGCATCGATCGAACCACGTTTGCCGCGTCGCTGACGCAACGCTAGCCGCGAGCGCAGCCGGGCCGCGAGCTGGGCGACAAGCGCGCGCATATGCTGCGCCTCCTCCGGGCTGAGGTATTCGAACGGGCGATCGAGCAATTCCTCGGCGCGTGGCTGAGGCAGCCCTTCCTGGCGCGCCTGCTCGCGCATACGCTGGCCGATCTGCTGTGCAATCTGTTCAGCCAGGGCTTGCTGATTCGCGCGCGCCGCCTGTTCGATCTCTTGCAACGCCGCTTCGCTCATTCCGGCCTCGCGCAACTTCTCCAGCAGTTCTTGCAGCGCCTGTTCCAGTTTGTTGAATTGCATTTGGCGCATTGCCCGGCGCGCCATCCAATCCTGGTACATAGGGTTGCTCATATTCGGTGCGGCGGTTTGATCAACCATATCGCGGATCTGCTGGTCGCCAGGGCGCTGGCCTTGCATCATTGCCTGAAACAGTTGCGCCAATTGCTGGGGCGTCATCGCAGCCAGCATCTGCTGCAACATCTGCTGGAGCATCTGCTGCTCTTCTTCGCTCATATTGCCGCCGCCCGGTTGGCGCATCGGCTTTGCGGCCCCGCCAAAGAATTGGGGAAATAACTCCCGGAATGTTGCGCCATCCTGCGGTTCTTTGATTAGCGTTGCCTGAAGCGCAGAGCGGAACAAGCTTTTATCGGCGATGCCGATGTGCTCCACCGCACGCAGCGCATCGGCGCTCTCGGCGACGCTGATCCGCACGCCGGCCGCACGCAGACCGGCGATAAAATCCACAATTCGCTGTTCCATCGATCCGCCTCTTGCACTAACTCCGCCAATCCAGATCACTCTCATCGCGAAGCGCTCGCCGTCCGCCGAATTCATCGCGCCGATTGCGTTTCTCACTCTGCTGGGCTTGGCGCAGATCGCTTTCGTATTTCAGCAACACGCTGAGCGTATTATCCAGCGTCGCGCGATCAAGCGCCTGGGCATTCAGTTCGACCAGGGCCCGCGCCCAATCCAGCGTTTCGCTGACGCTCGGATGCTTTTTCAGATCCGTTTCGCGCAGATGCTGGACATAGGCTACTGCCTCACGGGCAAGGCGAGGCGACAGGCCGGGAACCTTGAGTTGGACAATGCGCAGCTCGGCTTCCAGATCAGGATAGCCAATGTGGATGTAGAGACAGCGTCGTTTGAGCGCCTCACTCAACTCGCGTGTATTGTTGCTGGTAAGAATGACAGTCGGCATATGCCGGGCGCGCAACGTCCCCAACTCCGGAACGCTCACCTGGAAATCGCTCAGCACCTCCAGCAGGAATGCCTCGAACTCGGCGTCGGCGCGATCGATCTCGTCGATCAGCAGGACGACGGGCTGGTCGCTGGTGATGGCGCGCAACAGCGGTCGCGGCAACAGAAACCGCTCGGAGAAGAAGACGTCTTCCTCGCTCGCCAGGCGGTCGGCGGCTTCGCGCAACGATTGCGCGTCTCCAAGCACTTCGCTGAGTTTGTCGCGCAGCAATTGGGTATAAAGCAGCTGCTTGGCGTATTCCCACTCGTAGAGGGCCTTGGTTTCATCCAGACCTTCGTAGCACTGCAAGCGGATCAACTCGCGACCGGCGGCGGCGGCCCAAGCTTTGGAGAGTTCCGTCTTGCCGACGCCGGCCGGCCCCTCCGTGAGCAGCGGCTTGCCCAGCCGCTGGGCGAGAAACATCGCCGTCGCAATCTCATCCGTCGCAATATATTGCTGTGTCGCCAGCATGTCGTGCACGTCGGCGGGAGCGTTCACCATAAACGTATCTGCCTTTCTATCGAATGCACATCTATGTTATGCGTCGTCGGTCGCGTGATCGCCGTGCCAAGTTTGCCACAGGCATTGAGAATCACAACACACAGCCATAAAGACAAATCTCCCGCGATGGCGCAAAACCATATACAGGTGATGATGCGGAGACAATGCGGTGAAAAAGCCGAGGTCGGCGGTGTGTTTCTCGTCGCGCCAATATCATCGTGACCGGGCCCGGAGAGGAGTGTTTGCGGAGCTTATTGCCAGGCGCTATGATCATTATAGCACAGCTGGGGTGAAGCGCTCAGCGCTATGCTCAAACATCAATTGGCTCCTGAAACTGATCGGCGGGCGGGCCAGGGCATTGTACTGTATGTACACCTTTATCATTCTGCGCGAAGTGTGCTATAATCGCCGCCATCTCGCACCTATCTAACTCCATACCGTCGCGGTGACCCGCTAGCCCGGATGCCAGGGCGTAAAGGTGGAAGCTGGTGTGAGTCCAGCGCTGTGCCGCAACTGTAACCGGTCGCTCCCCAGGAGCGTCGGAAGCCAGGATGCCTGCCGCGACATGTCTGTTCGACCCTTCTCGATCCAGGGAGGTGAACATCAGCGTGCCCCCAGAGCGCTTCTGGCGTGATGGGCGCGCTGGTTATTGTGGTGCCCCCGGTTCTCGTCAGAGGCCGGGGGGTTTTTTGTCGTTGGAACGTGGGAGCGTAGCGATGCGAATTGCACTCTATGGCAAAGGCGGCATCGGCAAGTCGACCATCGCGGCCAATCTGGCGGCGGCCTTCGCTATGCGGGGGCGGACGGTCTTGCAGATTGGCTGCGACCCCAAGCACGACTCGACACGGCTGCTGCTGGATGGCCGGCGAGCCACGACAGTGCTTGAGTACCTGCGCGACACGCCGCCCGCTCAGCGGCGGCTCGCCGATGTCGTGTACCGTGGGTACGGCGGGGTGGCCTGCGTCGAGGCCGGCGGCCCGGAGCCGGGCGTCGGCTGCGCCGGTCGCGGCATCTTGAGCGCCTTCGCGCTGCTCGATCAGCTGGGGCTGGATAGCACAGCCTTCGACGTGGCGCTCTACGACGTGCTCGGCGACGTGGTCTGCGGCGGCTTCGCGGTGCCCCTGCGCGCCGGCTACGCCGATGTCGTCTGCATCGTCTCGTCCGAAGAGTTTATGGCGATCTACGCGGCCAACAACATCCTGCGCGGGGTGCGCAACTTTGAGCAGGCAGGCGCCCAGGTGGCCGGGCTTATCCTGAACAGTCGCGGCGCGCACGAGTCGCCCGCCGGGGTACAGCGCTTCGCGCAGGCGGTAGAGCTGCCGATACTCGCGACGCTGCCGCGCAGCGAGCTGTTTCGCGTGGCTGAGCAGCAGGGCAAGACGGTCGTCGAAGCCTTTGCTGCGAGCAGCGAGGCGGCTGGCCTTTTCGGCCTGGCCGATGCGCTGCTGGCCCGGCCGCCGCTCTGGCCGGCGCGGCCGCTTGACGATGAGGGGCTGGAGCAGGTAGTGTTGGGCAATGCCTGGCAGGCGCCGGGCGGCGCGGCGCCCGGGCAGGCGACGAATGGCGGCAAGAGCCAGGAATCAACGAGCGGGTCACCTGGGGTGCTTGATGCGATTGCGCCGGGAGATGAAGAGGCGACGGCAGACCGACAGCCCCTCCTCGCGTCATCGCATCATCGCCGTACCAATGGCACTGCCGAAGACCAGCAACCGACGAGCGACGCGCTCCCGATACCAGCTCACGGCGCAGCATACGTGTCGAAGTTTGCGCGGGGCGGTGCGCCGCCAGTGACCCCCGCCGCGCCCACGTCGGCGACCGGCGTGCACTTTCTCTCGAAGAGCGTCCTGTTTCGCGAGCCGCTACACGGCTGCGCCTTCTCGGGCGCGGTCGGCACGGTCACGCATATCCAGGACGCGATCGTGATCGCCCACGGGCCGCGTAGTTGCGCGAATCTCGCCGGCCAGACCCTCCAGTCCAGCGGTATCCACACGCTCTACCGTGAGGGGATCGCCATCCCTGAGCAGCTTGCGCCGAACCTGCTCAGCAGCGACATGGACGAGGCTGCGTCGATCTATGGCGGCGCCGAGCCGCTGCGGGCGACCCTGCGCCGGGCGCTGGACCGGCGGCCGCAGGCGATCTTCCTGGCCGGCACCTGCCCGGCGGGGATCATCGGCGACGACCTGCGCCAGATCGCCGCCGACGCGGCAGGGGAAGCCGGCGCGGTGCCGCTCATTCCGCTCACGACCGATGGGAATATGGCGGGCGACTATATGCAGGGCGTGATCAACGCCTGTATCGAGGGCGCCGGCGCACTGGTAGACCCGCGCTGCCCGCCCGAGGACAACCTGGTCAATATCGTCGCCGAGAAGAACATCGCCACCAACACCGAGCCGAATATGCGTGAGGTCACGCGCCTGCTGGAGCAGCTGGGGTTGCGTGTCAACTGCCGCTTCGTCCGCCGTACCTCGGTGGAGGCGCTGCGCGGCCTGCTCAAGGCGCCGCTCAACCTGCTGGCCTATAACGACCACCTGGGGCGCGTGCTCCAGGCGTTCCTGGTCGAGCGCTTCGGGGCCACCTTCGCACGGCAGCCCTTCCCGGTCGGATTCAGCGAGACCGTTGATTGGCTCCATGAGCTGGCGGCGTTCTTCGGGCGCCCGCAGCGCGCCGAGGCGGTGATCGCGCAGGCGCGCAGCGACTATCTGCGCAGCATTGAGCACATACGCACGGGGCTGGCCGGCCGGCGGCTGATGATCGTCACCTATAACCACGATATTGACTGGGTGGTGGAGTCCGCGCTGGACGCCGGGATGGATCTGGTGAAGGTCGGCATTCTCAACTCGATCGAGGACCATGGCTTTCGAACACGCTACAACGGGCAGTTTGCGGTCGAGACCGGCTACACGCCCGATCAGCGCGACGCCGACATCGGGCGATTCGCGCCGCACTTGCTGCTATCCTCCTACACGCCGGCGGGCGCAATCTTGCCGCTACACTGCGATACCATTCCGCTATGCCCCGATGTGGGCTTCTTTAGCGGCCTGCGCCTGGTGCAGCGCTGGGCAACTTTGCTGAAGGCGCCGATCTACGAAGGGTGGAGAAACGACCATGTGCTCGTTGCCTCTGATCACGCCTGATAGCTTCAGCGGGGCGATACTGGCGATCGAGGGGATCGCAGACGCAGCCGTGCTACTGCACGGCCCGACTGGCTGCAAGTTTTACCACGGCGCGCTGTCCGAGCGCAGCTTTGCCCGCGGCGATGCGCTCGATCCGCTGCTCTATCGCAGCGAGTTCTACTTCGGCCAGGCGCGGGTTCCCGCGACCTATATGGACGGCCACGACTATGTGTTTGGCGCGACCGATAAGCTTGATCGCCTGCTGTCCATCGCCGCCGGGCGCGATCACGCGCTGATTGCGCTGGTCAACGCGCCCGGCGCGGCGCTGATCGGCGACGATCTGGAGCGGGTGATCGCCGCCGCTGGCCTGGAGGCGCCCTGCCTCGCGCTGGAGAATCCTGGGTACTCGGTCAGCTTCACGGCGGGGTTTCAGGGCGCGCTGCGGCAGACCATCGAGCGCCTGGCGCCACCGCCCCTGCCGGTAGTCGCGCGCCAGGTCAACCTGCTTGGGCTCTCGCTCTACCAGCGCCACTGGCAGGGCAGCCTGGATGAGTTGCGCCAACTGCTCGGCCTGTGCGGGATCAGCGTCGGGGCGACGCTGAGCGCCGGGAGCAGCGTCGCCGCACTGCGCAGCCTGCGGGCGGCCCAGGTCAATGTGTTGGTCCACGCAGAGTACGGCGACGAGCTGGCGGCCTGGCTGCGTGAGCGCTACGGGATGGCCTGGCTGCTCCCGCGATATGGCGCACCGATCGGCTTTGATGCGACCGAAGCCTGGCTCGACGAGGTCTGCCGGGCGGTCAATGCCGACCCGGCCCCGGGGTTGGCCGCAGTGCGGGCGGCGCGGCGGCTGAGCTATGAGGCGATCAGCCGCTTTAATGCGCTGACCGGCCTGCCAAAAGGCGCGACCTTCGTGCTCCAGGCCGAGGGTTCGCTGGCCTACCCGCTCACGCGCTGGCTCAACTACTATCTGGGGATGACGCCGCTCGCGGTGCGGCTCAGCGACGAGACCAGCGCCTATGTGCAGCCCTTACGCGAGTATCTGGTCGCGATCAACTGCGCCAGCGCCTGGGGCGCCGACCTTGACGAGCGCCAGGCGCCTGATGTCGTCGTGGGGAGCCAGGCGCTGATTGCCCAGGCCCGTAGCAGTGGCAGGCCGGTGGCCGGGGTCGAGGTTGCGCTGCCCGGCGGCAGCTACCTCGATGTGCTGCCGAAGAAGCTGCTGGGCGCCGAGGGGGCGCTCTTTCTTGTGGAGCAGGTGCTGAATGGGCTGTATCGGCAGGTGCTGTAAGCCCTGAGAATGACCCGCGAGATGAGCAGAAGGCGATGAAGATTGCCAGAGGAGGAATCTATGCATATCACAACCGCCCTGACCTGCTCTGCCCTGGGCGGCGGTGCGATCACCGGCATCGGCAGCCTGCCGCACGTCGATCCGTCCGCCGCGGTGCGGCTGGTGGCCGAGTTTTGTCCGGAGATCCCGTTCTGGCCGCAGCTCCCGCAGCGCGCGCCGGGCGAGCTGATGGTCGAGCAGGCGCTCGCCCCGGTGGCCGATCTGCTCCAGCCGTGCGAGGGCCGCTACGGCTACCAGCTGGCGCGGGGCGACCGGGCCGAGCTGCTGTACCGCCTCAGCTATGGCCAGGCCGCGCTGACGCCCGATGTCGCCGCCGGCTTCTTTGCCTTCGAGGAGGCGCTGGCGGCCAACGCCTTCCCCCGTGCGGTCGCGCTGAAGGGGCAGATCATCGGCCCGCTAACCCTGGCCGCCCAGATATTTGTCGATGAGCAGCCGCTACTGTACGACCCGGAGGGGCTGGCGGTGGTGCGCGCCTATATCGAGCGCATGGCGCGCTGGCAGATCATGCGGTTGGCCCGCTGGCGTTCGCCCGTGCTGCTGGTGCTCGACGAACCCTACCTGGCCTTACTGGCGAGCCTGAACAACACCGAGCTGCTCGCGACCGTGCATGGGCTGACGCAAGCCCTGCGAGCGAGCGGGGCGCTGGTCAGCGTTCACTGTTGCGCGACCCTGCCCGACCGGACGCCGCCCCTGGCGCTGCTCTGCGCGACCGGGGCCGATGTCGTCTCCTTCGACGCCTACCAGCGTAGCGAGGCCTTCTGCGCCGACTCGATCGTGCGATCCTTTCTCGCCGCCGGCGGGGTCCTGGCCTTTGGGATCATCCCCACCCTGCGCGACCTGGCCGATGTGTCCCTGGCCGACCTGCTGACCCGCTGGGTGGTCGTCAGTCGCGGCGGCGATTCCCAGATCGCCCTCAAGGATTACACGCTGATCACGGCGACCTGCGGGCTCGGCCTGCTGAGCGAGGAGGCGGCGCGGCGCTCGTTCCAACTGGCCCGCGAGCTGGCGGCGGCGGTGGGCAGTAATGATTTATGAGGCAAGGAAGCGCCTTGTAGCTTCTGGCGCAGCGTGAGGCAACCAAATAATGTGATTGAGTGTTCGGGGGAAGTCCGGTGAGAGACCGGCGCTGTCCCGCAACGATATGCACCGAGGTGACCTACCTGGGGCTCAACTCTGTGGTCGATCAGGCCAATTACGGGAAGGAAATCTCCAAGGAACAACTGATCGCCTGGAATCCGGATTTCATCTTCTTGCACACGCCTTCCCAGTCCTATCGCGCCGACATCAGCGCCTATATGGATGACCCGATCCTGCAAAGCGTGAGTGCGGTGAAGGCCAGGCAGATCTATCACTACGAGGGCTATTTTATGGGCTGGGACATTGCCACCGGTCTGGTCGATACCGTGTATATGGCAAAACTCGCCTATCCGACGTTGTTTGCCGACGTGGATATGGAAGCAAAGGCCAATGAGATCCTAGAAACCTTCTACGGCATACCGGATCTCTTCGATGCCCTGGTAGCCCAGAGCAGTCTGTACACCGAATAGCTATCGGGGTTTGCGATGCGGAAGAATGCTGGACGCTCCGTCCTGGAGGCAAGCGCGGGTTCCCCTACAGGGGTGATCCTCGCCGCCTCATAAGCGGTATATGTAACGATTGGCCTGATACAGGAATCATGCGTTGAACTCGGTGGAAAGGCACGCCAGGGAGAGCGAAGATGTTAGCCGGCAAAAATATAACCTTCGCCTACAGAGAGCAGAAGATACTCCACGGCATCGATATCGAGGTCGCCCCGGGACGAATGACAGCCCTGATCGGCCCCAACGGATCAGGCAAGACCACCCTGATGAAGTGCCTGACCGGCGTGTTGAAACCTTCCGGTGGAATGGTCACGCTTTCCGAGACGCCGATTGCCCATTTTTCCGCGAAGCAACTGGCGAAGTGGATCGCCTACGTGCCCCAGTTTCACAGCATTACCTTTCCTTCTTTGAGGCAGTGTTGTTGGGTCGGCGGACGGATTTTACCTGGCACCGGAACACCCATGATCTGATGGCGGCGGCAAAAATCTTACAGAACTTGGGTTGACGGATCTGGCGGAACGGCCCATTAATCAGCTCAGCGGCGGCGAGCGGCAGAAAGGGGCGATTGCCAGAGCCCTGGCGCAGGAGACGCCACTTGTTCTGCTGGATGAGCCGACAAACAATCTGGATATCAAACACCAGTACGAGATAATGGGCAGGCTCCTCAGCTACAGCCGAACTCAGAACAAGGGCGTTCTGGCGGTGCTGCACAATATTAATGTGGCTGCCGCGACGGTGGATCATCTGGTGGTGCTGAAGAACGGCCGGGTTATGGCCGAGGGCGAGCCGGAGGAGATCGTCACCCCGGCGATGATTCAAGCCGTGTACGACATTTCGAGCAGCGTTATCCGGCATCGGAACCGGACCTATCTCTTGATAGGGCCTGAGTTTGAGGATGGAGAGCAGGAAGGTGCGCGTTTATACACGCCCCGGTGAGGCGAGGATGCCAGGATGCAAGAAGATCTGTGACGCCCGGTTGCAGTCTCCATGTGTTGTGGTAGAGTAGGCCTCATAGCATCTTGCCCAAACTATGCTATAATCGCCGCCATCTTGCACATAGGTAATTTTATACCGTCGCGGTGACCCGCTAGCCCGGATGCCAGGGCGTAAAGGTGGAAGCTGGTGTGAGTCCAGCGCTGTGCCGCAACTGTAACCGGTCGCTCCCGATGAGCGTCGGAAGCCAGGACGCCTGCCGTGACATGTCTGTTCGACCCTTCTCGATCCAGGGAGGCGAACATCAGCGTGCCCCCGAAGCGCTCCGACGTGATGGGCGCGCTGGTTGTCGCGGCGCCCCGATTCTCGTCAGAGGTCGGGGTTTTTGATTGCCATCCGAGGAGGCAAATGCAGCAGGTATTTAACTTTTCGGTCTACACGACCCACATCGGTTTGTTCGCCGGTGACTGGAACGCAGTCGCCGATCTTACGACACGGCTGGGCTTCGACGGGATCGAACTGCTGATCGGCGACGAGCCCGCGCCCGATCTGCCCGCCGGCCTGGTGCGCGGGGTGCATCTGCCCTACTGGATCCGCTGGCTGGAGATCTGGCGCGATGGCGGCGACGCGGCTGTACCCGCCGACGAGCGCCAATTTCTGGCCGATGGTGCGCGCAACGCCGACGATATGATCGTACTCCAGCACGCGATCTGGGCCCGCGCTGCCGCGCTGCGCCCGCGCTACGCCGTCTTCCACGTCAGCCATGTGACGATGGAGGAGTCGTTCACGCGGGACTACGCCTTCAGCGCCGAGGAGGTGATTGATGCCACAATCGCGCTGCTCAACGCGACGGCGGCGACCTTCCCCGGCGGCGAGCCGCCGGTGCGCTTGTGGCTCGAAAACCTCTGGTGGCCCGGCCTGACCTTCACCGACCCTGAGCTAGCCGACCGGCTCGTCGCCGAGCTGCGCTTTACGAACTGGGCCTTTGTCCTCGATACGGCGCACCTGATCAACACCGAGCCCGACATCCAGACCGAGGATGCGGCGGTCGATTTCGTGCTGGAGCGGCTCGCCCAGCTCACGCCACGGACGCGGGCGCGGATCGAGGGCATGCACCTGAACCTGAGCCTGTCGGGCGCGTACCAGCGCGCGAGACGCGCCGCCGGCCTGCCCGCCGGCTTCGCCGAGCTGTCCTTCGGCGAGCAGTTCACCGTCGCCCGCGACCATGTTGCGCAGATCGATGAGCATCGCCCCTTTACCACGCCGCGCTGCCGCGAGATCGTTGATGCGCTGCGCCCGACAGTCGTCACCCACGAGATCCTGATGCGCAGCCGGGTTGAGCTGGAGCGCAATCTCACGATCCAGCATCGCGCGCTCAACGGCTCTCAATGAAGCCTGTCCACACGCGCGCGAGCGCAGCTGACGAGAGTTTTTTTGATCCGCTACCGGCGTCTTGCGGAGGCCGATGCCGGGTGACATCCGTTTTCCTAATTCAAGAACATGTGTGAAGCAGCAAGACCGGAGACCGGGAGAGACGCGACCGCAGCATCCTGCGCCGGTTCGGTAGCGACTATTTGCGGTTGCGTGTCGCTGGTCTTTGGCTCCGGCCTCACAAGCGAGATAGGATTGCTCTATATAGTGACAGGGATGATAAACTCATGAGTCGAGAAGAAACCGCACATCTGCTGCACGTCAAGCAGCAGACGTAGGCGATATAGGAAGCCGCACGCTCTTCGAGCGAATCGTTATGGATGAAGAGGGGCACATGGCCTGGCTGGAGCTTCAGATCGATCTTATCAAGCGCATGGGTGAACCTGCCTACATTTCGAAGCATATTTCTGCGCCAGGCGAGGATGATCAGGCCTGATTCTAACCTGCTATCGCGCAAGAGCGAATTGCCGGGCGTCAGATGCGGTCGCCTGCTTGCAACGTATCCTCTTGGCCAACATGTGCTATAATACGCGCCGTCTGCACCTATGCAATCCAAGATCGTCGCGGTGACCCGACAGCCCGGATGCCAGGGCGTAAAGGTGGAAGCTGGTGTGAGTCCAGCGCTGTGCCGCAACTGTAACCGGCCGCTTGAAGCGAGCGCCGGAAGCCAGGATGCCTGCCGCGATATGTGTGTTCATCTCTTCTCGAGCTAAGGAGGCGAACATGGCCCGCGCCCCCTGATCACCCCGCGTGATCGGCGCCCGCGCCGTTGTGTTCCCCCCGGCCCTCGTCAGAGGCCGGGTTTTTTGTTTCAGCGCAACGGCCTGCGCGGTTGCCGCATCACCTGACCAGCGCCATAGCGCCGGTAGATATATGCTTTGCCGAATTTCGTTACCAGACTTACGTTCGCATACCGACGTGGTCGCGTGGTTTTGTTATATCCCTGAGCCGTTGCGTTAGCCCATAACCGCATCTGTAAAGAAGAGAGGTCGCACAATGCCTGAGTCGCCAGACGATCTGTTGCTGCGTGATCTGGAGTTGAGCGTGGAGCGCATCCTGCACGCCGAGTGCGAGATTGAGTTGCTTGGCTGGCTGCCTACGGTGGCGGCCTGTAATGTGCTTGACCGGCTCGGTCGCGAGCGGGCCCGCCACAACCGGCTGCTCCGAAGCCTCTGGCGACCAGATGCCTTTGGGCAAACCCGGCGCTGATAATCGTTGCTGTCGCCGCCGCCCAGGCGGGCGCGTGGCCCTGGAAAGGAAAACCCGATGCGTGTCCCATACCGCTGGATCGCCGTCTTGCTGCTCGTGTCCGCCCTCGGCGCCTGTGGCGGCCAGCCCGCCGCCCAGGTGCCGACAGATGCGCCTGGGCCAACAGCCGCCTCCACCGATGCTCCCGCGCCGATAGCGGTTCCTACCGAAGCGCCGACGGTCACCGTCATTGAAGCGCCCGTCGTCAACCTGACCGAGGGCTGTGTCACCGACTACGACCCTGACATCGACTACTTCCCCGAGAAGGTGACGCTGAGCGAGGCCCAGGGCTTCAGCGTTGAGTATTTTCACAACTACAAGCTGGTGACGGTGCAGACGCCCTGGCCCGGCGCCGAGGAGGCCTACCGCTATGTGCTGGTGCAGTGCGGCACGCCCGCGCCGACCGACCCCGCCCTCGCCGACGCCACCCAGATCGAGGTGCCGGTCAAGAGCATCGTTACTATGTCCACCACCGAGCTGCCGCCGCTGATGCAGGTAGGGGCGCTCGACCGCCTGGTGGGCGTAGGCGCCTTCAAGCACATCAACACGCCCGATGTGATCGCGCTGATCGAGGCCGGCAAGCTGAAGGAGGTCGGCAGCGGCAGCGATGTGAATATCGAGCAGATGATCGACCTTGCTCCTGAGCTGGTGATGACCTCGGCCGCAGGCAACGCCGACCACGACGCCTACCCGAAGCTGTTTGAGGCCGGCCTGACCGTCGCCTTCGACTCGGCCTGGCTTGAACATGGGCCGCTGGGTCGCGCCGAGTGGATCAAGTATATGGGTCTCTTCTTCAATCAGGAGGCTGCCGCCGAGCAGAGCTACGCCGAGATGGCGACACGCTATACCGAGATGGCCGCGAAGGCCCGTGAGGCAACCGAGAAGCCGACCGTCCTCACCGGCTTCACCTACGACGGCGTCTGGTATGTCTCGGGCGGCGACAGCTATGTGGCCCAGATGCTGGTCGACGCCGGCGCCGATTACCTCTGGGCCGACGATGATTCGACCGGGAGCCTCCAGCTGAGCTTCGAGGTGGTCTTCGAGCGCGCTCAGGACGCCGACTTCTGGCTCAACGGCAGCACCTACTGGCAGAGCCTGGCCGATGTGACGAAGGATGACGAGCGCTACGCCAAGTTCGCCGCCTTCCAGAACGGCGCGATCTACAACAACAACGCCCGCCAGAACGAGAACGGCGGCAATGATTACTGGGAGAGCGGCGTTGCCAACCCCGATATCGTCCTGGCCGACTTGATCACAATCTTCCACCCGGAGCTGCTGCCTGACCGCGAGCTGTACTACTACAGGAAGTTGGAGCCGTAGAGTGTCGGTTTTACGTTACCGTCGCATAGCCCTCACCCGCGCCGCTGGCGCGGCGCCCCCTCGCCCGCACGCGGGCGAGGGGGCTGGGGATCGAGAGCTGCACGACGGCAAACTGTCACATTGGATTGAACCTTGTCATAGAGGGTAACGCTGTGGCAAACGCCGTGCCTATCTCAACCGAGTCGCCCTGGCCACGGCTGGGCCTGCACCCGCTGGCGCTGTTGGCGCTGCTGTTGGCGCTGCTGGGGACGTTCCTGCTCAGCCTCAGCCTGGGCTCGGTGCGCATCCCGCTTGACCAGGTGCTGACGATCGTCGTGGGCGGCCAGCCGGCCCGCGCCACCTGGGCCACGATCATCTACGACTTTCGGCTGCCCAAGGCGCTGACTGCCGCCCTGGCCGGCGCCGCCCTCGCGGTCAGCGGCCTGCAGATGCAGATGCTGTTTCGCAACCCGCTGGCCGACCCCTATGTCCTGGGCGTGAGCTCGGGGGCCAGCCTGGGGGTGGCCCTAGTCGTGCTGACTGTGGGTGCGGCGAACACCACCCTGCTCGCTGTCGTCGGCCTGCTGGGCAACCTGAGCCTGGTGGCCGCAGCCTGCATCGGCGCCGGGGCGGTGCTGGGCCTGGTGTTGGCCCTAGCCCAGCGCGTGCAGAGCAGCATCACCCTGCTGATCCTCGGGCTGATGGTTGGCTACCTGACCACAGCGATCGTCAGCCTGCTGCTCTACTTCAGCATCGCCGAGCGCATCCATGCCTACATCGCCTGGAGCTTCGGCAGCTTCGGCGGGGTTACCTGGAGCCAGCTGCGCGTTCTGGCGCCGGTGGTCGTGATCGGCCTGCTGCTGGCCTTCACCCTCACCAAGGCGCTCAACGCCTTGCTGCTGGGCGAGGCCTACGCCCAGACGATGGGCCTGAATATTCGCCGCGCTCGGATCGGCATCGTGGCCGGCAGCGCCATCCTGGCCGGGGCGGTGACCGCCTTCTGCGGGCCGGTCGGCTTTCTCGGCATCGCCGTGCCACACCTCGCTCGCGCCCTGCTGCGCAGCGCCGACCACCGCGTGCTGGCGCCGGCCTGTACGCTGCTCGGCGCGACCACCGCGTTGCTGGCTGATCTGGCGGCCCAGGCGCCCGGCAGCGATACGGTGCTGCCGCTGAACGCGATCACCGCTCTCATCGGCGCGCCGGTGGTGGTCTGGGTCATCCTGCGCCGCGGTGTCGCGAGAGGAGCCTTCGGGGTATGAGCGCGATTATGCTGGAGACAGAGCGACTCAGCATCGGCTACTCCCCGCGCCGCGGCCCGCGCCGGGTGGTCGCCGCCGACCTGAGCCTGGCCCTGCATGCGGGTGAGGTGGGCTGCCTGCTCGGCCCGAACGGGGTGGGCAAATCGACCTTGCTGCGCACGCTGGTGGGCATGCAGCCGGCGTTGGGCGGGCGGGTGCTACTCGACGGCGCCGACATCGCCGGTCTGAGACCGCGCGATCTGGCCCGCCGGCTGAGCGTGGTGCTGACCGAGCGGATCGAGGTCGGCCAGTTGAGCGCCTACGCCCTGGTGGCCCTGGGGCGCCACCCACACACCGATTGGACCGGCCGCCTGACGGTCCGCGACGAGGAGATCGTGCGCTGGGCGCTGGAGGCGGTGGGTGCGACCGACCTGGCCCAGCGCCAGGTACACGAGCTGAGCGATGGTGAACGCCAGCGGGTGATGGTGGCCCGCGCCCTGGCCCAGGAGCCGCTGTTGATGGTGCTCGACGAACCGACCGCCTTCCTCGATCTGCCGCGGCGCGTCGAGATGATGCGCCTGCTGCGCCGGCTGGCCCGCGAGACCAACCGGGCGCTGCTGCTGTCGACCCACGACCTCGACCTGGCTCTGCGCAGCGCCGACGCCCTCTGGCTGCTGGCCCCCGGCGGCGGGCTGCACAGCGGAGCGCCCGAGGATCTGGTGCTGGGCGGCGCCTTCGAGGCCACCTTCGCCGGCGCCGGGATCGGCTTCGACCGCCGCCAGGGCAGCTTCCAGGTACACCCGCCGGCCGAGCGCCGCGCGGCCCTGGTGGGCGACGGGCTGCTTGGCGTGTGGACGGCCCGCGCCCTCGAGCGCGCCGGCTGTCATATGGTCGCGGCCCACGAGCCGGCGGCCCTACGAATCGTCATCAACGGCGATGAGCAGGCGCCGCGCTGGGAGGTAACGACGAACGGCGGTCCGTCGCAGCAGGTCGCCTCGCTGCACGCCCTGGCGGCGCTGGTGCGCTCAGACGCCTTTTGACAAAAGAGAGAGGAAGCAGAGAGTCTCCCTCTTCCGCCAATGGAGGAACAACCTATGAAAATCTACACAAAGACCGGTGATGAAGGAACGACCGCGATCTGGGGCGGCAAGCGCGTCGCCAAGGATTCTCCACGTGTCCGGGCATATGGCACGGTCGACGAGTGCAACGCCACGATTGGCGTGGCCCGCGCGAGCGAGATTGACCCGGAGCTGGGCCAGATGCTGGTCGAGATACAGAATATGCTCCTGGTCGTCGGCGCCGATCTGACTGCTATTGAGGATTCGCCGCATATCCCGCGCGTCCAGCCGGCCGATGTTGCGGCGCTTGAGCAGATGATCGATCGGCTCGAAGCGCGCCTGGAGCCGCTGCGCCAGTTTCTTCTGCCCGGCGGGGGGCCGGCCGCCGCGCACTTGCACCTCGCGCGCACGATCTGCCGGCGCGCCGAGCGCGCGGTGACCGCCCTGGCGCACGACGAGCCGGTCAACCCGCAGGCGGCGATCTACCTCAACCGGCTGTCGGATGCCCTCTTCGTGCTGGCGCGCAGCGCCAACGCCCGCGCCGGCGTCGCCGACACGGTCTGGCAGAGCCCGCGACAGGCGGCGCAAGGTTAGACGATGCCCACCCTGCGCCCGCTCTACCCCTTCTCGGCCATTGCTGGCCAGGCGACTATGAAGCTGGCCCTGCAGCTGCTGGCGATCGACCCGGCGATCGGCGGGGTGCTGATCCGCGGCGGCAAGGGTACGGCCAAATCGACGGCGGTGCGCGCCCTGCACGGCCTGCTGCCTGAGCTGCCCCTGCTCACCTTGCCACTCAACGCAACCGAGGAGATGCTGCTGGGCGGGCTCGACTGGGGCGCGGCGCTCCAGTCGGGCGACCGTCGGCTCCAGCCTGGCCTGCTGGCCCGTGCCCACGGCGGCATCCTCTATGTCGATGAGGTCAACCTGCTCAACGACCACCTGGTCGATGTGATTCTCGACGCGGTCGCTGGTGGTCGCCAGGTTGTCGAGCGCGAGGGCATCTCAGCCGATCATGCTGCGCGGGTAGCCCTGGTGGGCACAATGAACCCCGATGAGGGCAAGCTGCGCCCGCAGTTACTCGACCGCTTCGGCCTCTGTGTCGAGGTCGCCGCCGAGGAGGATGTCGCCGTGCGGGTCGAGGTGCTGGAGCGGCGCGAGCAGTTCGACCGCGACCCGAGTGCCTTCCAGCGCCAGTTCCATGAGCAAGAGGCCGAGCTGCGCACCCGACTGCTGGCGGCCCGTGAGCGGCTGGACGCGGTGAGCCTGCCGCCCAACCTGCGCAGCTTTATCGCCGAGCTGTGCGCCCAGCGCCAGGTGGCCGGCCACCGCGCCGACCTGGTGATCCAGCGCGCCGCCGCCGCCCTGGCCGCCTGCGAGGGGCGCTATCACGTGACCCTGGCCGACATCGAGCGGGTGGCGCCGCTGGCCTTGCGCCATCGCCAGCGCGATGCGCTGCCCGATCCACCACCACCACCGCCGCCACGTCCTGAGAACTCGTCCAAGCAGCCTGACAACCAGACGCCCACGGAGCAGCGCGAGGACGCGCCGCCGCCACCGCAGTCTGCCGATGATCCGCCGCCTGAGGGCGACCAGGACACGCCGGGCCCATCCATCGAGCAGGAACAGGTCTTTGCGGTTGGCAACAGCTTTGTGGTGCGGCGGATTGAGGTGCGCAAGGATCGCGCCACCCGCCGCGGATCGGGGCGGCGCACGCGCACGCGCACCATGCGCCATGGGCGCTACGTCAAGGCTGTGCCCAGCCGAGGCGGGCGCGACATCGCCCTCGACGCGACCATCCGGGCGGCAGCGCCCGATCAGGCCCGCCGCCAGCCCCCGCCCGGCATGGCGATTGCGATCAGTACACAAGATCTGCGCGAGCGGCTGCGCGAGCGCCGGGTCGGCAACTTCCTGCTCTTTCTGGTTGATGCCAGCGGCTCTATGGGCGTGCAGGCGCGCATGGTCGCCACCAAGGGCGCGATTATGGCCCTGCTCGCCGACGCCTACCAGAAGTGCGACCGGGTCGCCCTAATCACCTTTCGCCGCCAGGGCGCGACCCTGGCCCTGGCACCTACCGCCTCGATCGAGCTGGCGGCGCGCCAGCTCCAGGATCTGCCGGTCGGCGGGCGCACCCCGCTCGCGGTCGGCCTGGCCGAATCGCTGCGCGTGCTGCGGCTCCAGCTGGACAAAGAGCCCACTGCCTGCCCGATCCTGATCGTCGTCACCGACGGCAAGGCCAACGCCGCCCTGGCCCCCGGCGCCGACCCGCGCGCCGAGGCGCTCCAGATCGCCGCGCAGCTGGCGATCGACCCACGCCTGACCACGATCGTCGTCGATACCGAGGTGCCCGGTGTACTCAACTTCGGCCTGGCCCGCCCGCTGGCCCAAGCCCTCGGTGCCGCCTACTACTCGATCGATGACCTGAAGTCCCGCGATCTGATCGCCCTGGCGCGGGGATGAGGATGAAGGATGAAGGATGAAGGGTGAAGGGTGAAGGGTGAAGGGTGAAGGGTGAAGGATGAAGGATGAAGGATGAAGGATGAAGGATGAAGGATGAAGGATGAAGGATGAAGGATGAAGGATCTGGCACTGCATTGCGCTGGAGTTCCCCCTCTCCCGCGTGCGTTCAGGGGCGGACAGAACATAGGTTTCCTATGGGAGATTTCCGCATTGTCGTGCCACCTATCCTATGCGGCGCGACGGTCAATCGTGGTCCCGGCCGGGGCGTGCTGGCGGCGTTGCTCCGCCGACCAGTTCGGGCGGTCGAGGTCGGC
>JANQID010000004.1 GCA_028282325.1 Chloroflexaceae bacterium
CCGTTGACGTTTTCTGGCCATACGTTCCTCCACACGCGATGCGACGATCCTACCAGATCTTTACTTCGCGTGTGGTCCAGTTTCTGGGGCCAATTATAGCTGTCGGCAGCCAGTGAACTTAGCGTTGGGCGGCAAACAAGCCACAATGCTTTAAGAGAATATTCGCAAACTCAAATTGCTATCAACCAATACAAAGCCTTGCTCGGTAGATAAGGTGATACGTCCAATCTTACCATGTTGCGGGTTTTGTAAACGTGCCTTGAGAATCGGTCAATGTTGTGGGAAAAAGGCTCTTTGATAACACGCCTCGGCGAATGTTCTTGACGAAATCCGCGTTTGCACTTAACACCTTGCTTGGGTGTTTCTGTGGGTTGAGGATGCCGATTTTTTTGCCCAGTTCTTTTTTGACGAACTGAACGGGTAACAGTAAATCAGAATCATTGGAGACAATAACCGCCACATCGTAGGCGCTCTTATACCCGTCACTTAACAAGTGAAGTGCCAGATTTACGTCAGACCCCTTTTCTTCCGTTTTTATCACCTTGACATAACCACTTTTAGGCGGGGCAAGGGGCATCATAATTTCATGGGTTAGAAAATGCCCATAGATGATTTCAAGGTTAGGGATTGTCTGCAACGCACGCAGGTAAACTTGTTGGCGAGTTAATTGGTTGAGGTCTGTCGGACGTGGATTTACAAGAGCAGTGAAGTATTTGATTTGGCTAATGGCGTCACGTGGCAGCATAATGCGGCAGAGTTTGGCAATGTCTAACCAGCGATAGGGTGTATTTTTCAAAGCCCCATAGTAAAGGTTAAAGCCGTCAACGTAAGTATTTGCTTTCAACAGAACCCCCATAAACACAGAAGCCGCCCATATGGACGGCTTCGCACCCCTTCGCCGAAGCTAACAGGGGGGATATAGATAAATTATACCACATTGAACGTTTTTGTAAAAATGCAACTTGCAAAGTAACTGTTCACGATCGGGGTAACGGAATCGCAGCTACGTGGTCGGGGTTGCCATCGGCTGGCTGAGGAGGGCCCGGCATTGCTCGAACGGATTGAGCCCACGCGCCTGCCAGGTGTGGAAGAGACTGGCCAGCGCCAGGCGCATCTTCATACCGGCCGCGCTGCGCGAGCCGCCGCTGCGCCCGTAGTTGAGCCGCTGCCCGACGACGATGACCCGATCCAGCCATAGTGGTCGACCCGCCGGCGACGATCACGCTGATTGGGCGCAGCAGCGCGTGGGGTCTCCGCGTCTCGACGTCACAGCCGCGCCAGTGGGGACAGGCCATCACCACCCGACTCGGATCGTGTGGTGATGGCCTGGCTGCATCATCGCAGCTACGGCACGCTGGGTATCTATCTCGCCGAGCACCCATCCGATCTGCGTCTGCTCCCGCTGCCACGCCAATGGCGCTATCAATGCTCGTGGAGCCGTTGATCACGCTGCTAGCGCCGGCTCGTAATGCAACACGATCAGCTGCCCGGAGCGCAGCGTAAGCAGCGCGTATGTCCGACCATTGTCGTCACTGAACTCTACCTCGAAGGCGTCTGGCGCTAACTTCTCGACGACCGTGCCGACCTGGCCGCGGCGGAGTCCGTGATCGGGGACATCTTCGAGTAGTGCAACGACATCGAGCAATTTTGGTGTGTCATTCATCGGGCTCGTCCTCCCTTAGCGCACGTAACAACTCGTAAGCCGCGGAAATTGCTCACCGGTTCGCACGATCTATAGCACTGCGAACGATTGCGGTTCCCTGTGGACCCTGCATCTGAAAGTCGATAACATACCGCTGTCCAAACTCGTCCTGATCGGTTGGGATCGCGTCTTCAGTGAGTGCTGCCTGGAGCAACGCATCGCGTAAGAGCTCAGCGTCGTCAGCGGTTAACCCCAAGACAGCAGCAAATACTCGTGCTTTATGACGTCCTCTGGGATGGGTCAGGCTCAGGCAATACTCCTGAAGCTTCACCATCTCAACAATTGCCTGATCGCCATGTGGTAGACGCATAGGACAACCGCGACACTTTCATGCAATTTCGGTCAACGGCTACGCACGCCAGATCATCTGCCTGTTGCCGAGAGCGATGCCAGCAACCATATATCTCAGCCTCACAACATACACGCAGATAGTAGCGTCAGAGGAATAGGCAATCCCTCAGTTGTACATTTGGTCACGGCGCAGAGCCATACCAGGAATAAGCGGCGCGGCCGGACGCTCAAGCTCGGCCCATTGTCGCGCAGCTTCAGCTCGCTCCTGCGACGTTGCGGTTTGCCAGAACAGCAGGGCTGTGACTGGGCGCAGGACGAGCGTCTCACCTTGCACCTCGAGCACAAAGCGGGTGTGCGGCTTTACTGCGGCCAGCAGGTCACGTGGCAGCTGAATCGCGCCCCGCGCATCAACTTCGACGATCTCGCTCATTGCTCATGCTCCTCTCGAATTAGTCTGCGTCCATTATATCCTGTCGGCTGGCGCGCTGCCAGCGCCGGTCTCTGTTGTGTGTCGCTGTGACATTAGATAGGATTCCTGCACGGTCACTATTTGATATGATTGACCGTATTGATCCATTTGCAGAGAAAACGGGGCAGAGTGCTCAAGCTAAATTGCCCAACGTAATTGATGCACGTGCGCAAGAGAAGAATCACGTTCCCGGCCTTGATTTTCTCGAAGAACAAGCTTCATTAATTATTCCTGGTAAGGATAACAATGAAGCTGTTCAAAATATGCGGAGCGCATACCAACGCTCACTGAACGCAGTTCAGAGTTACAACCTGATTATGAGCGGACAAGAGGCTTTGAAAGAAAATGAAAATATTTCACGATCTGCTCAAGGAAAAGGTATTGAGTCATTAGATGTGTATTCGTTATCTTCTGTGTTATCGAATATTGAATATGGCCACCAACCAAGCGTAGTAATCTTTTCAATTGGCGGACTGTTGCCATATATACAAAAAATCGTTGTTGATCTAGTATATAGAAACTCTATACTGAAATATATGGCTCATCTCAACTCAGCGTGCATATGAGTGCGAAAGCAGATGCGCTGGACGAGTCCATTTAACTATGGCAATATTTGAACGTAGCTTAACCTCAGAAGGTTTGCTTATTCCCGAATTACACGGCAGATTTATCGTCAGTACCGGGCTACACTTGCAAGATTTGGGGCATACTGTCTCAATTCTCACGAGAGACGAGATTATCACAGGCTCTGGTTACCTACCTGTTATGTGGTGACGTACCTTTAAATTTGAACATGTCTTACTTCCATAGCACCCGATAACAAATCGTTGCACTAGACGCCTAATCTTGGCTTTTCGTCAACCTCGGCGGGGCAGCGAAGGTGTGTTTCATTGTGTCATTCGGGGCTAGCCCGGCGCTAGTGAACTCAGGCGTTGGGCGGCTAAAATTATATTGATTATATTGTAGGTTGAGACTTATGGAGGCCAGGCAGATATTTTACCAGGATGGGCGCAGCTATTATCAATGCTAACCATCCCCACATAATAATCGTACTCATTGCTTCCGTTTGCCAAGTGAGGTGGCGTGGATAAGGCCAAGTGGGGCTAGAATATAGAATTGCTTTACCCACTGCTGCTGTCATCATCGCGAGAGTCAATCCGATGAATAAGGCTAGAAAGCGCTGCCAGGCGTGTGTACTCCGTAAATAGCACCAGCCGCCAACAGCTAAGAACAACATGGATGCAATTTTATAAGGCTCTTCGTTGATATAATCATCAAAAGTTAGAACTAAAGCGAAGAGGGTGGCTCCATACAGAATAAAGGAGAGAAGCGTCCAGTCTTGCCGGAGACGCCAATGAAATGGACGAAATGAGGGGAGTAAACTGGTTATCAAAATCACAAAGATTGCAGCCACCAACAATCCTATCCAAAGTTGGCCTTGATTAACAAATTGCCTTAGTAGTATCCCCGGCATTGTGTAAGGACTTGGCCCTCTGTACCAAATGGATGATACCAGATCAAAAAAAATATAAACGCTAAAAAGGGATAAAGGTAGCCCCAGATAAGGTAGGAACCAACGGGGAACCCCTTTGATAATGCCAATGCTGAATAGACTTAGAAACAGACCAAGCATACTGAGGGCTATTCCAACATCTAACCAGTGGGGGATAAGGTGAGACAAACGTAGATAACCGAGGAAAGTGGGAAATGCGCCAAACACCAAAAATGGGGCCAAGACAGCTATAGTTTCTCGCCAAGAGCCAGGATCAAAGGTTAAGAACGAACTGATTTTTGTCAACATTTTAGACTTGCTCCTATCTCGCTGATGTTCAAAAATGATGGCTTTTGGCAAATCATGCAACTCTCGCAAAACCAGTTTTATTACTGAAAAACTGCCTTTTTGAGCCGCATTATGCAATGCTAGATTGAAGACGATTTTAAGTTCTTCACTATACTCGACCCGATAAGCTCGTGGGTAAAGATGTAAGCATAAGGAATAAAGCCATCCAAGAATCCGTAGACTGTTTCTCATATCCCCTCCTGGCTCAGACGCAAACGGGCAGATGTAACCAAGTTTTGCATTCGGTGAGTTTCTGCCTCAAATACCCGTCGCCCTAACTCGGTCAGGGTATAAGCCTTCCGAGGCAGGCCAGGACTGGTACTATTCTCAAGGTCATCGGGGAGGCGCTCAATTAGCCTTTGGTCGAGAAGCCTGCTGATTGCAGTATATAAAGTGCTGGTACTCAAACTTACTCTTTCATTGCTCAAGTCTTTTACATCCTTTAAGATAGCGTATCCGTGTTTTTTGCCAGAGATAAGGCTAAGTAAGATGAAAAAGGTCGGTTCAGTGAGGGGAAGATAAGACAAAGGTTCATCTCGCATATGATTGTTCCTTATATAAATGTCATTGCACGATATATCGTAAAACGACTTATATATAATATAGTTCATCTCGCACCATTTGTCAAGGGAAAACGTTTGGTCCTGGCAAAAGTGCCGCCCAACAATAAAATTGTATCTGGCGGGCGCTGCACGGCGACTCGAAGGCGGACATCGCGTTCGGCGACCGCGACACTTTTGCCGGAGCGGAGAAGATCGTCGCGATTGCGTGCGGCGATTACCGGGATCGATCCGAGGCGGACATCCGCGGCAGCGGGTATGTCGTGGACAGCCTGCAAGCGGTGCTGTGGTGTTTTATGCGCGCGGAGACGTTTGCAGAAGCGATCTTGATGGCCGCTAACCTGGGCGACGATGCGGACACCACCGCCGCGGTGTGCGGCCAGGTTGCCGGCGCGTACTACGGCGTAACGAGCATTCCCGACTGCTGGCTGGAGCGGCTGGCGATGCGTTCGGAGATCACCCGGCTTGCCGACCGGCTGCAAGCCGGAGGCTGAGAGACTGTCTGAACAGACTGGGCCAGTCTCACAACCGGCATACCGTTGAACGTCTGCGCGCAATGTCCGGCGAAGCCTTCGGCACACGTTTTTCTGGAAGACTGGCCCAGTCTGCTTTCTGCCACTCTATCAGACAGGTTCTGTGAATCTTGGGGAGTTGACCTATGTCACATCGTTTGTCACTGGCGCATATCGAACACGCGATGCACGTCATCGATCCGGTGTTCCTCAACACGCCGCAGTATCGCGCCGAGTCCCTGGAACGCGCTTTGGGTTGTCGCCTGGTTGTGAAAGTTGAAACCCTCAATCCGATTCGCTCCTTCAAGGGCCGCGGTGCTTCCTATCTCACGGCGCAGGTTCCGACCGGGGCGCAGCTTGTGTGCGCTAGCGCCGGCAATTTCGGCCAGGCGATGGCCTATGCGTGTCGATCCAGGGGTATCCGGCTGATTGTGTACGCCAGCGTGCATGCCAATCCGCTGAAGATTGAACGTATGCAGGCGCTGGGTGCCGAGGTGCGCTTGCACGGCGATGACTTTGACGCCGCCAAACTCGGAGCTCGCCGTCTGGCGACCTCCGGCGTCACGTTCATTGAGGACAGCCGTGATGTTGCAACCGGCGAGGGCGCCGGCACGATGGGTCTGGAACTGCTGCGCTGGCCCGAACCGCTGGACAGCGTTCTGGTCGCGCTAGGCAACGGCGCGATGCTGACGGGCGTGGGGCGCTGGGTCAAGGCGTATGTGCCGGCAACGCAGATGATCGGCGTTGCCGCGCAGGGCGCGCCGGCGATGGTCGAGTCGTGGCGCACCGGTCGAATCATCGAGTATAGTGCCGTCCACACGATCGCCGATGGCATCGCTGTACGCATTCCTATTCCCGAGGCCGTCAAGGATATGGACGGAACCGTCGATGACGCGCTGCTCGTCGGCGATGACGCCATCCTCGCCGCTATGAAGTTGCTGCATCAACACCTGGGCCTGGTTGTCGAGCCGTCCGGCGCGGTCGGCGTTGCGGCGATCCTGGAGCATCGCGCCAGGTTCCAAGACCAACTCGTGGCAACGATCATCTGTGGCGGCAATCTGACGCCGCAGCAAGTCCACCGCTGGTTGCTGGATGGGTAAGGGCGCAACAGCATCCGGCGCGCGTTTGCCGCGCACGCCGGCATCGTCGAAGGCGAGCTGTGGTACCAGAGCGACCACGGCCTGTTCCTGCTCAACCAGCGACCGGCCCTGGCGCTGACCTCGGAATGGGTCGCCGAACTCCTCTCCACGATCGTCCACACGCCTACGGATCAACCGGAGATCGTGAGCGCCGCCAGGCTTGTCACGGTCGCGACCGCGCTGCGCGATCTCCTGCTGGAGCTGGCCCAACTTCCTGCGTAATGATAGACGACATAGGCCGCCCGATTGCCGGAAATGATGTTCTGGCGAGACGGAAAATAGTTAGAAATCGAAAATAAGGCCCGTTCGTTATTGCATTGTTTCACCAAATGTGTAACAATATGCGAAATATACCGTTTCGAGATCAATAACGTATGAGATTTGCGATGGAGTCGAAAACTCCTACGCCTGAACTCTGAATGGTGCGCTAAACATCGGCAATCAACAACTCTCGTGGGGAGGTCGATACCATGTGGCTCCGCAGACTCCGGAGAGCAGAGGTATCGGACGCGATCTGGCTTACCAGATCTGCGCAGTGGCACGGTATTCAGGAAGAATTGCGCGAGGCCCTTATCACGGGCGCGAGCGTTCTGGTCTTTGCACACTTTCAAAGCGCGCTTGACGATTTGCAACGCCTTCTGGCGTCGAATATGTTGCAGCACGAGGTTCTCGACGCGCGCGTTGATCTGTCCGCGTTCGTATCACGTATGACGTATCGCTCGCGACCGATCATTTATCTTGCCCTTTCCGAGGGTCTTGAAGCGTCATACGCCGAGCCGTTCATTCAAACGGCGCATATGCCGCTGGCGGTCTTTGTCATCGATCACTATCCGCTCGAAGATCGCGACCGCCGCATCCTTTCATTCGCCCGCGCACGGGGCGTCGATCGTGGGGTGCGTTTTCACTCCTCGCTCGATGATCCTTTGCTGAAGCTCTTTGCCGGCGAAAATGTGGCCGATTTCATTCAGCGGCATTCTCGTGATGAGCGCAAGCCGGTTGAGGCGATGACGCTAGTATCATCGATTCGGGCGGCGCAGCGCAAGATCTTCAATCAGACGCCGGGAACGCGCAAAGCGCGATCGGTTGAAGATTGGTTTCGTCACAATCTGTTGACCGGGAAGTAGCGCTATGGATCGCCCGATCTGGTCGCCGGATTGTTACACCCGAGCGCTGACCTTCGCGGCGTATGCGCATCAAGGTCAGACGATTACGGGGACGACGCTGCCCTATGTGCTGCACGTGACGACGGTGAGTATGGAAGTGCTGGCCGCGTTGACGGTTGAGCTGGGGCGAGATGCCGATCTGGCGGTGCAGGCTGCGTTGCTGCACGATGTCATCGAGGATACTGCTGTTGGTTACGACCAGGTGCGCGAGGAGTTTGGGGCGGCGGTGGCCGATGCAGTGCTGGCATTGAGCAAAGATCCAGCCCTCGCGCGCCCCCTCCAGATGCCCGATAGCCTGCGACGAATCAGGCAGCAACCGCCCGAAGTGTGGATGGTCAAGCTGGCCGATCGTATCACGAACCTTCAGCCGCCGCCCGACCATTGGACCGGCGATAAGATCGCGCAGTATCGCGACGAAGCTATCGACATTTACCATACGCTGGGAAGCGCAAGCGAGACCCTCGCAACACGCTTATGGGAGCGGATTGAAGCGTATCAGGCATACATTCGGACCTGAGCGAGCAAATGTTCATCGTTGGCGTACCCCAAGTTGAGACAGCGGACAATGCCGTTTGCGTCGACCACTGCCGTCGCCGGAACCGTCAACACGCCGACGCGCTGCGCGAGATCGGGATGCTCCGATGCCGAGATCAGGCGAATGGTAACCGCATCGCCCAATTGGGCGGCGAGCCGTTTCAAGGCTGGCTGCTGGCGGGAGCGGCACTCGGTGCATGACGGCGTTGAAAAGGCGATGATCGCCGGCTGACCGAGCGGCGCCAGGTCGCGGAACGGCGTTTCGGCGCTTAACCGGCGCAGATGGGCCGCGCGCCAGATTCGCAGCAAGCCCCAACCCGCAACGATAACCAACCCGACGAAAATAACAATCAAGAGTCGTTCAAGCATAGCAAACTCATCCAAATTCATCACAATCAGCGTCGCAATCGCTCGATCTGTAAATAGACAAAACACCCTGCGCAAAATCCGAAGAACAGATTCACCGCCGCCAGTGCTGCAACAACCAGCGCCAGTCCCCAGCCAATCACCGCAAATCCGGCGAGTAGCGCACTGCTGGCGATGAGCAGCATGGTTGCGCCCAGCCCCTGCGCAAATCGATGCGGCGCAGGATCCTCCTCGCGTACGTCGGGTCGCAACAAGCCGCGTGGCCGCAACAGATCGCTATAGAGACGCTGGAACGGCGCTACTCGCGGGAATGCCGTTCCCAGCGCCAACATTGCGCCGACAAATGCGACCAGCCACCACTGGTTGATGACGAATCCGCTCACTGTGAATATGATGATCACTGTCTGGTTGAAGCGCAGCGCAGTGTGATCGAATGGAACCGCCGTACTGCTAGAACGAACGGCGGAAAATGTATGATTGGCCATTGGCGAAACCTCCTGAAGATGTATACCTTACTAAGATGATAAAGTAAATCAAGAATAGTGTCAAGAGCAATTGCGACGTGGATAATGGTATACTATAGCAATCTTATGCGACGCCTCACATTGCCGAATGTGAACCCGATCATCGGCATATGCCGGGATTCAACGTGAGCGGAAGATGTAAAGCGCGCATCGTTAATTCGAGCAGAAGGCAGCATAATCTATGGTGCTGGCTGCAACACGCGAAACTGAAATCGAAGCCCTTGCCGCGCGCTACGGAGCGCCGCGGCGAGTTGTCGCCGACCTGACGGACGCCTCGTTCGATCCCTTGATCAAAACCGACCGCATCGGCGAGGTGTGCATGGTTGTGCGTCGTCGCAACGGGCGCTTGATCACCGCCGTGAAGACGTTCTATCCGTATGGTGCGTATCGGTTGCTGACCGGCGGCGTCGCGCCCGGCGAGGGAATCGAGGCGGCGCTGTTGCGTGAAGTGGACGAGGAGACAGGACTCACCGTGGCAGTGCGTCGGTTTTTGGCAGTCATCGAATATCGCGCTGCGACCTCGGCGGAACATGGCTTGTTTGCAACCTTCGCGTTCCTCGTCGATGAAATCGGCGGCGTGCTCGCGCCCCAGGATCCGGGCGAGCGGTTGGGCGGCTTCCGCGAAGTTTTGCCTGAAGAACTGCCGGCGCTTGCAGAAGCTTTGGAACAGGTCGGTGATATTCATAGCGATGACATCGTCGGACGTTGGCGTTCGTGGGGAATCTTCCGCGCCGTCGTTCATCGTGTTGTTTACGCTGTGCTGTGCGACGATGGCGAGCGATAAATTGCGAAGATCGTCGCGATGACTAATGTTGGCGAATAGTTGCGTAAGGAGGTTTGCATGCTTGGTGTAGATGCCCAGACTCGCGTCCGTGAAGCATTGCGCAAATCCGATCGAGCGCTCGAAGCCGATCAAGAAATAGAGAACAGACTCGCACAGCAATCTCAGAACTTTCGTGACATTCTGTTTGCAGCGTTTCAATATGTTGAAAACGAGAGCCTTCAGCTCCAAAATATCCTCGTGAAATGCAGCCGGTTTGATATGAATCAGCTTCAAGTGCAGGTGAAAGACCGGGCGGCATTTATCCTCTACCTTGACGCAGAATTTGCTTATGACCGCAAGCAGTTGACGAAGCCGATCGGCCAATCGGCTGAAAGTCATCCTCAGGCCAATGTTGAACTGGCGGCCCGGTGTTTCGCGGCTCTGATCCCGCCGCTGCAAGGACTGCTGCGCTACTACACTATCTTTGCCGATGGGAGCTGGAAGCGGACGACGTTTACAGCGACGGCGAATAATTTCCATGCCCATGGTTCGATGGTTCCCCGATTTAATCCTGAAATTCTGGTGATGGAAGCGGCTGATCTCGTTGGAGAGGCGTGTCTGCTGCATCCAACCTGGGCCGGATTGGCGCAGGATGCTGATAACCTGACTATTGAGAAGCTGCGAGATCGGAATCAGGTCAAAACGCTGCTGACCGGTCTGGGTGCGCCGAAGACATCACGTTAAGCGCATTGTTTGCCTGCTCGTACTGTGGTAGGATGAGAATGAGCTTCGGCTCTGATTAGTCGGTCTATCAGTATTCAGTGTCAGGAATGCCTCCTCCTGCATTGCTATTCTAAGGCGCTTGCTCGCAAGAGTAATCCCTATGCTCCATTCGCGACCCGCCGCAGAGTCATCTCGAATCGACGTTTCCAACCTGGTTATGCATTTCCAGGATCGCATCTATCGCCTGGCGCTCTTTGTTGTCGGAGATGCCGGGCGCGCTGCGACCCTGACGGTCAAGGCGTTTGCTAATCTGTCGATCGATTCCTCCGATCCTGAACGCGATCTGGTTGTCAGCATGTTGCGTCAGATCAGAACGACGCGACGCGCTCGCCAGGCCTGGAAATTTCATTGCCCGCCGTTAGAGCGGGTTGATGTCGTCCCTGAGACGATTACGCGGTTGTTACGCGTACTGGCCTCCGCGACTCCGCTGGCGCGGCTTGCCCTGGGTGCAAGTGTATTGTTGGGGTGGGAGGCCGAAACGCTGACTGTGCTGGCGGGCGATGAAGCGTTGCGGTCGAAACGGCAAAGTGATGATGCGCTTATACCGCTTGATGTCGTTCAATCCGATCTGCGCTGTGATCTGACGATCACGCTGGGGTATGTTCCGGCCACAGCTTCACGCTCGCAAATGCAGCGGATTATGCAGTTGCGCTATGGAATGGCGCCCGAAGATGAGGTGCGCCAGCTCCGCGGTCTTCTGCTGACCAGCGCCGAGATGCGGGCGTTGCGCGATGGCTTGCAGCGCAGCGAGTCCTGGCTGCAACGGGTATTGCCGGTGCTGTTCGCGGCGACGCCGCCGGCGCATATGACTCGTCGGCTGATCGATCAGGCGGCGGCGAAGATGCACAATCAACAACGACCTGCACGGCGAAAGCAGCTTTCCGTCTCGGTTGTGCTCGATCAGACGCGTACGCTGCTGTTCGACCTGCGTCGCCGCCCCCGAACGCTGCTGTTCGTGGGCGTCCTGTCGCTCGTGCTGGCGCTGCTCCTGATCCCCTCAGTGCCGGGCGAAACGCTGTCGTCGGATGCGCCGCGCCAAACGCTGTCCGCCGCCGACCTGACGGAAGCGGCGTTGTATCGCTTCGAGCAACCTGCGGTTGAGCAGGGCGTGCTCCATGAAGCCTATGTTGCGCGCATTCAACAGGATTCGTGGACCTTTGAACGCTGGTACGATTACGCATCGCCGCACCGGCTGCGCGTACATATTCAACAGAGCGGCGACGAACGACCGATATATGCACTGGCCACCGACGGGCAGGAGCGCATCCAGTATCGTTGGCGAGACGACGCGGTCGATGTTGCAGCGGAAGAGTCCGAAATTGACCGGCTTATGCCGATCTTGCGTCAACAGCCTGACCCTACGTTTTTCGAGTATGACTGGTGGTATTTTGATGTCGGACGCTATTACCTCATTCAGGCCTATAGAGCCGCACCGATTTCACTCGGCGCCGCCCGCGTTGGCGATCGTAGTGCGCAGATCATTACCTATCGCACCGAATGGCCATTTCCGCCGCTGCCTGGCGATGATCCGACGCCGACGACCGCGCCGGCGCAGGTAATGCTTACGATTGATCAGGAAACGTATGCGGTGTTAGATGTCACGGTCTTAATTGAGAGCGAAGGCGAAACGCTGGCGGCGCATCCCTGGCAAGCGACTCGACTTTCTGTATTGCCGACAACTACCGCCGATAACTTTGTGTTGAATAGTATGAGCGCGGCGCAATCCGCTCTCGGTGTGCGAACTGGCCTGGCAAATCCGCGCTATCCCTTTTTGCAGGAAGACGATGTCATATCTTTAAGCGAAGCGCTGCAATCGACGGATCAGCCGCTCTATGCGATCGCACACAGGCCGGAGCAGGCGATGCGCGGATTTGTGCTACGCATAAACGAAAACCAGGCGGTGATCGTGTATGAGGGCGTCTTCCATACTATCATATTGATTCCCCCCGAAATGGGCGTGGGCGGCCCATTTGACGAGTTACAGGACGAGAGCGTCTGGAAGCAAACGGAACGGTTCGCGTATCAGGTCTTTAATCCTGCCGGGGAGACGCACTTTACCATTGATGGATTCAGCTATATTGAAGTATCTATGCAGGGCGAAACTGAGCCGTTTGTTGCGTTTTTGATGCTTGATCAACTGTTTGGGAGCGCCACGTATGAAGCAACTGTACACGAGATGGTTGATTCACTCCAGGTGTTGACCGAGCAAAACGTGGAAAGCCTGGCGCGATATTTTTATGATCCAGATAGAGATGGCACTGCGGCGCAATGGCATACCTTCGGCGTTGGGCGATCACCGCAACCCTGATATATCTACCAAACAATATTGGAGACACCGCATGCGGTCATTCTTCGCTGCGCTCAGAATCTCGGATTCCCAGGCCATCGAGACCCTTCCCCTTCGCTTCGCTCAAGTTGACATACAGATACAGCATACTCATCATCGTTTGGTATCGACAATGCCATCGTTCACATAGGCCCCGGCGTTCCGCGCGTCTCACGCACGATGCGCATCATCTCCTCTTCTGAAGGCATTCCCCCATGCCTCTCCCACCAGCGGCGATACCAGCGCACATTTTCGGTAAACGCCTTCAAGACCTCTTGATTATCAAGCGGGCGAACCTTCTCGCGCAGCATACGCATCACCTCTTCACGGTCGCCTTCGCTGATCTCGTTCACTGAGAATAGAATGCGCTCGCCGCGCAGCAGAAATAACTCGCGTTCGATTGCTGGAAACTCATCGCCGATCTGGCGAATGTTGCCGAGATAACAGATTGTGCGTTGACGCGGGTTGCCCTGCTGATCGCGAAAGCTTTCGACTAAATATGCATCATGGAAACTGGTATCGGCGACGGAGGCGTTTTTGTGTCGCCGCACGACCCATCGTATATACATAGATAACCTCCCTCATTGTGGAGTGTTAGTTGAGTTCATCGGACAATCCTGAGCGTAGTATGCGGCGTTTTCATATAACAAAAAACAATTTTAATTGATTTTAAGTGTTGAAATAGTGCTAAAACAAACAGATATGTCCAAATATTATCGCAAACGTGTAATTTATCATTGTTACAGCAATATGTGAATCTCGTACCCTTCGCCAGAGTACGGATTAAATACTTCTAGTAGCTAACTACTTGCTTATAGGTTATCATATCCATAGAAATTTTTCCAGTTATGCCATAATATACAACGATTCTACTTCTTGTAATCGAACTTCTTGAAATAGTAAATATCATGTCACGACTTTGCACTATGAATGCAAACATTGCGTCGTTTTTCACACTATGCTATACTCAGCATTACCGTACCCCACAATTGCTGTGTTCCGGCGAGGAACGGCTCTGCTTGTGAGTTGTTTTGGCTCATAGCGAAGCTTTGTCGCTCTTCTTTGTAGTTCAAACTGTGAACTACGGCTTCGCTATAACGTAACATTACGGAATTTCAGGTGAGGGCAGCAGTGAAGACAATGGCGTTTCTCAGCCTGGCATTTAAAACACTCGAACTCATGACGGTTCGATGGATTGCTGGAGGGAAGCCTGTCCTTCTTGACTCGGATTGTCTTCGAAATGCTATTCGCGAGCTGCGGGAGGCAGCCGTGCTCTTTATCCGCCTCTTAGATCTGCAGGATCTGCGCTCCTTCCGCGACACTTCTTGGAGAAGCCTCATTATTCTTGGCATCTTCGCCAGTCTCTTGATCACCACTGGTTTTCCATATCCAGTTCTCATATATGGGTTTGTCGCCAGTATTGAAGTTGTTGTTACATTGCTGGCGGCAACATCCTGTGTGGCATCAGCGTGTGGAAGTTCCAGACGCCTGGCGGCGATGGCGTTGATCAGGCAATGGCGTTTGATACCATAGGATTAAGATGACAATGACACAAAAGGTTCTTGGTTTCCTCAGCATTGTGTTCAAAACGCTGCGGTTGGCGATTATGCGCGTTGGTGCGGGTTGGATGTTTGCCTTGCTCACGTTCAACTTCAACCGCACCGCGATCGCGGATTTGAAGGTCATTGCGCTGATCGTCGCAACACTGATCGGGTTGCATCACTTCATTTCGTTCTTTCAGGTCTATTGGGGGCATATGGCTGACCGGCACCCGATCTTTGGGTTTCGGCGCACGCCATATATCTTGCTGAGCAGCCTGGTTGGCAGCTTGATTTTCCTGGCGTTGCCAACTATCGCCGCGGGTATGGCTAATCCAGAGCAGGTGGCTGCGTGGCAGGCACAAGGGATTCAGTTCTCTTCCGCCGCGCTTGCACTGAACCAGCAGCCATGGCTGGCGATGTTACTGGCCTTTGTGCTGATTTTTATCTTCGGCGTGGCGATGGCGGCCAATGGCAGTTCGTCGAACGCCCTAGTTGCGGAAGTGACGAACGAGCGCGACCGTGGCATTGTTATTGCGGTCGTCTGGTTGGTCATCATTGTCAGCGGTATCTTCACTGCTGCCGTTTCTCGTGTGGTGATGCCCGATTTTGATATTGCGAAGATGCAGCAGCTCTATAATCTAACGCCGATTATTGTGATGGTTGCGGCTGTCATTGGCGTTATCGGTATGGAGCGCCGGATTTCGCGTGAAGAACATCAGAAGTTGCTTGCTGTTCAGAAGACCGAAGGCGAGAGTCCGTTTGATACGCTGCGTCTGGCGAGCAAGGTGATGAAGTCCAATGCTCATATCGGTCGCTTCTTTATGTTCGTATTGCTCGGTATCATGGGCATTTTCTTGCAGGATGCCGTTCTCGAACCGCTCGGCGCGGAAGTCTTCGGCATGATTCAAGAGGAAACCGCGCGCTTCCAGCAGGTTTGGGGTGTCGGCGCCATTCTGGGTATGTTGCTCATCGGTATCTTGTCTGTCATCTATCGCATTCCCCGCAAAACGGTTGCGATAATTGGCGGCCTGGGCATTGCTGCCGGCTTGATCTTGATCGCAGTCTCAGCGGCGACCTATCAGCGTGGGCTGATCGATCCGGCGCTTATGTTAATGGGTATTAGCATCGGGTTGTTTGATGTTGGCGCGCTGGCTATGATGATGGAAATGACCGTCGATGAGTCGGTGGGCTTCTATATGGGCCTGTGGGGTATGGCGCAAGGTTTGGGCAATGGCGTCGCGAATGTGCTGAGCGGTGCGTTGCATACGGGGCTGATTGAAACAGGCCTGATGTCGGTTGCTGGCGGCTATGCGTTCATTTTTGGCTTTGAAGCGCTGGTGATGATCGCTGCAGTTGGGGTGCTCAGCACGATCAGCGTCCGTGAGTTCAAAGGGATTTCCCGGTCGGATATCGGCCAGGCGATGGCTCTGGAAACGACTGGTTAGCTTGGCCTTGTTAATCAATGTCGGCGAGAGATGCGTTGTCTTGTCTCGCGTATGTTCTCGACAAAGATGTTGGCTAGCTCGTTCGGTTATATCGCGTGAGGGATGGTGCTCAATGCGCTCACCCCGCTGAGGATCGGCGGCGGTGGGCTGTGCTATCGGTAGTGCGAGCGTGGTCAGCAATGGCTTGGAGTATGACGGGCAGGTGCAGGCGATGTGTTTGCTCCGCTATTGCGCTGAAATTCCTGGCCAATTGATGGGGATCGCGAAAGGATTACTAGATTACTATGTATACGCCCGAACAACTGGAACGCCGTAATGCCTCTCGTTGGACGCGCGTCCAGATCATCCTGGCGCCGATCCAGTTTCTGGTCTTCCTGATCAGCTTCTACCTGGTCATTCGTTATCTCATGACCGGTGAAGGGTATGTGATTACCACCATCAGCGTCTGGCTCAAAATTGCGCTGATCTGGGCGTTGACCATTACAGGGATGTGGTGGGAGCATGATGTCTATGGGCATTATTTTATGGCGCCGGAGTTTTTCTGGGAAGATCTGGGTAATTTGATCGCAATCCTCACCCATAACGCATATTTTGTGGTGCAATGGCTCCAATGGGATGATCGCTCGGTGATGTTGGTGATGTTGTTTGCCTACATTACCTACTTGATTAATGCAGCGCAGTTTGTCAGCAAGGGCGCTCGCTCGCTCTTGCATCGGCGTGCGGTACGACGGGCGCAAGAGCAAACGCAGATCGAGGCGGCGAGCTAAGCGGCGAGATTGTAGCGTGAACAGTGGTGAAATATAGCGTTACTTTAACAGAATTGTTGCATGTTGCTTCGTCAACACTAGTAAGGTTGCCGCTATGGCACTCAAATCGCGAGCTGTGGTTATTCCGCGTCGAAATGTTGTAGAACTCCGCGATGTTCAGGTGGTGGAGCCAAAAGCCGGCGATGTCTTGATTCGGACGGCTTACACCTCGATTAGCTCGGGAACCGAGCGGATGCTTCTGGATGGACGTATGCCGCATCCGGCCTTGCTATTCCCGGTTATTCCAGGCTATGAAACAGTCGGTCAAGTTGTACAAGTGGGGGCGAAGGCGCCGAAGGATCTGCTAAATCAGTGGGTCTATGTGGGCGGCGCGCGCTGTTTCAAAGGCGTGAATCCGGCATGGGGCGGGCAGAGCGAATATATCACAGCCGAAGCGCATCGTGTTGTTCCATTACATGGCATCGATCCGTCGTCCGGGGTCGTATTGGCGTTGGCTGCGACCGCGCTTCATGGCGCGAATATCGCCAATATTAAACAGGGTGATCGGATTCTGGTTATTGGCCAAGGTATCGTGGGCCAACTTGCGGCGCGAGTTGCACGGCTGGCGGGCGCTGCGTATGTCGCTGTCGCCGATCGCGTGGATGTACGGCTTTCGATCTCCGAGGCCGATCAAGTTGTGAATGTTGCCAAACAGTCGCTTGATGAGGCAATTACCGACGCGAATATTGATGTTCTACTTGAGGCGACCGGATCGATGCAAGCGCTCAGCGGGGCGCTGCCGTTGCTTGCCGATCATGGCCGGGTGGTGTTGCTGGGATACTATGATCATATTGATATCCCATACGCGCCGGTGTTTATGCGCGAAGCTCAGATCCTGGTTGCGCGCGAGTGGACCTTCGGTTCTGATGGCGAACTGCCCCGTGTGCGTGATCTGGTCGCAAATGGCGATCTGAACATTAGCAAGCTGTTGACCCACCGTGTCCCGCTGGAACGGATACAGGCCGCTTATCGCCTGGCGCTCGAAGATCCGAGTTGCTTGAAGGTGGTTGTAGAGTGGCCAGGATCAAGCAGCAATGGAGCTGTATAGTGCGACGAGCGCATGTTTATTGCTAGAAAGAAGCCCGGGTATGCCTGCAAAATCGCAACAAGCTAGCGCAGCCAGAGCGCGTATGCTTGCCGTGTATGGCAAAGGAGGGATGGGCAAATCCTTCTTTGCAACCAATCTTGTCAGTACACTGGCGTTGTTGGGCAACCGTGTGATGCAGTTGGGGTGCGATCCGAAGCATGACAGTTGCAATACCCTGTTTGGCGGCGTAAGCTTGCCCACGATCTCTGATACCTGGCGTGAACTGAAAGAAGCCGGCCGTGAAGACGGCCTTAAGGTTAGCGACATAGTCTTCAAAACCGAGATTATGAATGGTCGAGCGATGGTGTATGGATGCGAGATTGGCGGCCCGGAGGTTGGACGCGGATGCGGCGGGCGCGGCATTACCTTTGGCTTCGATATGCTTGAGAAGTTCGGCATGAGCCAGTGGGCGTTAGACTACGTCGTGATGGATTTTCTCGGCGACGTGGTGTGCGGCGGTTTTGCCACGCCTCTTTCTCGTTCGCTGGCAGAGGAAGTGATCATCCTGTGCGGCAATGATCGCCAGAGCCTCTATGCGGCCAACAATATCGCGCGGGCGGCCCAATACTTCGCCAGCATGGGCGGGCATACTACATTGCTTGGCTTGGTGATCAATCGTGATGACGGCAGCGGCATTGCCGAACGGTTCGCCGAACGGGCCAACTTACCGGTGTTGTTGAAGATTCCGCTTGATCATCACGTGCGCGATATGGCCGATGCGTGCCAACTCGCATTGGCGGATCATCAATTCAACTCCCTGTTCGGTGATCTGGCGCGCCGCATTATCAATCGAACGACGCCGTGCGTTGATATGAACGCTGTCACGCCGCTTGAGTACAACGAGTTCCTGGCTGTTTTTGACGCGGCGGAGCCGAATATGACGCCGACGGGCGCAACTGCTGAAGAGCTTCTCGGCGGTGCAACGCCGATGCGGATTATTCCGACCATCAACCTTGAGATGGTGCAGCAATCGCTGGCGGTCGGCGAGAGTCCGGGGATGGAGCCTGCCGCCCGAAATGTGGTCAGCCGACTGCTTCAGGAGTTGGGTCTGTATGTTACTGATATGGCGCAGGATCCCAAAAAAGGCCTGACACTGACGGTTGATGGGCATACGACCATCTGCTTTGGGAACGACCAGGAACTTGACAGCAAACTGGCGATTCTTGCGGCGTTACAGAAGAGCGGTGAAGCGTTTCGCTATGTTGATCTCCGCCGTCCCGCGTCGCCAATGTATCGGTAAGGCAGGCGTATGATGGGCTTTCTCGTGGTAGTTAATGTGGTTCGTGTCTGGGGATCGCGCCTACAACGGCGACTGGCGGCGCTGTTCGAGCGCTGGTGCGAGAGTTTTACCGTGGCGTCGTTCAGCGCGCCGGATCAAGCGCAACCGTATTGGCGTCGCTGGTAATCGACGGGCGTATTTTGAATATGTGGTAAAATGAGCACTGAATTTCCAGATCAATCCCCAGAAAACACGAAAAGCAATCATATCTTTACTGTGTCAATCAGGCAGGAAGGTTTGAACAGGAGTAGTCGCTATGGGTGGAACGTATACAGAGATGATCGGCCCATTCACTCCATTGATTGTATGTTGGGCGTCGTTGATCATCACCGTCCTTGGTTTGCTGATCGGGTTCTATTACACGAACATCACTGCGTTTGCCCGCAGATTGCAGGACGGTCGGCGAAAAGATGCTGGGGGTGCAGAGGTCAATCCGCAGCATGAGATGGGCGGCTGGCGTTAGATTTCGAGGCTTTTCAGAAAGGATAGGAAGTGTAAAGCGTAAAACGTGGATCGTAACGACTGCTATATTGCAGCGCCGCGTCGCGTTTTGCGCTTTGCAGTTTATGCTATGACATCGCAAACTACTGATACTGAGGCTCCTGCCGCTACGCACGTAAACGGGAACGAGAAGGAAGCAGAAAAAGAAACGACAACTGCTGCGACGCCGCCCTATCCATTTGCTGGTATTGTCGGACAGGCGGAGTTAAAGCTGGCACTGCTATTGTGCGTTGTCAATCCCTCAATCGGCGGTGTTATGGTTATGGGGCATCGTGGTACTGCGAAATCAACAGCTGTGCGTGCTCTGGCCGCTATGCTCCCGACGATTAAAGCAGTCTATGGGTGTCCCTACAATAGCTCGCCGGAAAATCCCTCAGACTGGGTGCGTGAAAAGCAGAAAGAACTGAGCCAGGGAGGCGAGCGAAAATCGACGCGTCTGCGCTCGGTCAATATTCCCGTTCCGGTGGTTGACTTGCCGCTGGGGGCGACCGAGGACCGCGTTTGTGGAACGTTGGATATCGAACGTGCGCTAGTGCAGGGCGAGCAGGCATTTGCTCCAGGTTTGCTTGCGCGGGCAAATCGCGGTTTCCTCTATATCGATGAAGTGAACCTGCTGGAAGATCACCTGGTTGACGTATTGCTTGACGTAGCCGCCAGCGGCGTAAACCTGGTTGAACGTGAAGGCATCAGCATTCGTCACCCGGCGAAGTTTGTGCTGGTGGGTAGCGGCAACCCTGAGGAAGGCGACCTGCGCCCACAGTTGCTTGACCGCTTTGGTTTGCATGCCCGTATTAAGACGATCATCGATGTGTCCGAGCGTGTCGAAATTGTCAAGCGTCGCCGCGCCTATGACGCCGATCCCCATGCGTTTTCCGAAGAGTGGGAGAAGGCGCAGGCGAAATTGCGCCGCCAGATCAAATCCGCTCAGAAGCGTTTGCCGGAAGTTGAATTGCCCGACCCGGTGTTGTATAAGATCGCCGAGTTGTGTGTGAAGTTAGAGATTGACGGCCACCGCGGCGAGTTGACCATCAGCCGGGCGGCGACTTCTCTGGCGGCTTTTGAGGGTCGCAACGAAGTGAAGCTGGACGATGTGCGTCGGGTTTCTGTGCTGGCGTTGCGTCATCGCTTGCGCAAGGATCCGCTCGAAACGCAAGACGACGAAGTGAAGATTCAGCGCGCGGTAAGTGAGGTGGTGGGTGAGTAGTGCGCTGCCGTTTACCGCTCTCGTTGGCCTCGATGCTGCTCGCCAGGCGTTGTTGCTTCTGGCGGTCGATCCGGCGTTGGGCGGGGTTGTGCTGGCGGCAGGGGTCGGTACGGGCAAGAGTACCTTGATGCGGAGCTATGCGCATCTCTTTGGCGCAGAAACTGTGCAGTCATTGACGAGCAAAGCTCCCAAACGAACGTCGAAGTCGCGCAAAGTTCGCCAGACGGAACCGCCGTTTGTTGAGATACCGATCGGCGTGACCGAAGATCGCCTGCTCGGCGGGTTGGATCTGGAGGGTACGCTCACGACGGGTTCGCGCGTGTATCGCAGCGGGTTGTTGGCGCGCGCCGACGGCGGTTTGCTCTATGTTGACGGCGTCAATCTTCTGGAAGATAGTACGGTTAACCAGTTGATCGCATCCTTCGATAGCGGGGTGGTGCGGGTTGAACGCGAAGGCTTGAGTGTCGTCCAGGCGTCGCGTTTTGCGCTGCTGGCGACCTACGATCCTGCCGAGGGTCCGCCGCGCCGCCACTTGCTTGATCGGGTCGGTTTGATCGTTGCACCGATCTCAAAGGCCCCCACTCCTGCACGCGCGGAAGTGGTACGGCGCAATATCACCGAGATACCGAAGCCAAAACGGCGACGCCGCAAAACGACCGACGATGCTCCGGTAGAAGAAACGGCTCTCCAGAAGCGTATTTTGAACTATACAGCGCAACTGGAAGAATGGAAGGACGAAGAGGATTTGCTGAAGGCACTGGTGCTGACCGCGCGTGAGACGCTGCCGACGGTTCGCATCAGTGATGAGCAGGTTCATCAGTTGATCGAAGCGGCGTTGGCGTTGGGCGTCGAAGGTCATCGCGCCGATATTTTCGCTACGCGGGCGGCGTTAGCGTCGGCGGCGCTGGCCAGTCGCGATGAAGTGATTGATGACGATCTTGAGCGTGCGATCCGGTATGTGCTGTTGCCGCGTGCAACCCGGACGCCCCAGTTTCAGCAAGAAGAGCCGCCGCCTGAAGAGCCCGAACCGCCGCCGCCTGAGCAGCAGGAACAACAGCAGGATCAGAGCGATCCCGATGATCCCGATCAGGAACAGAAACCGCCTGACGAGATTACGGCGATCGAAGATCTGGTGATGTCGGCGATGGATACCGATGTACCGCCCGATGTCCTAGAAACGCCCTTTATCATTCGCCAGCGTGGGCGTAGCGGTTCGCGCGGGGCGACATCGGGTCAGCGGGGGCGTCATATTCGCTCGGTTCCAGGATTGCCGGGCGCCGGTCGGCTCGATATCGTGGCTACGCTCCGTGCTGCTGCTCCCTGGCAACGTGTGCGCCAGCAATCCGCCGATGAGAAAGCCGCCAGCAATGGAAATTATCAGCCAACAATCAAGCGACGCAAATCGGCTCCAGCCCATCGCCGCCGCCACGCCGCGATTGAAGAGCGACGCGTGCATCTGCGGGCTGATGATTTGCATATCAAGCGGTTCAAGAGCAAAGCCGGGACGTTGTTCTGCTTTCTGGTTGATGCTAGCGGCTCGATGGCGTTGCATCGCATGCGCCAGGCCAAAGGCGCGATCAATGCGTTGCTTCAGCAAGCCTATGTTCACCGTGATCAGGTTGCGCTGTTGGCGTTCCGCGGCGAGCGCGCCGACTTGCTGATGCCGCCGTCGCAAAGCGTTGAATTGGCAAAACGGGCCCTTGACGTCTTGCCGACCGGCGGAGGGACGCCGTTGGGCGCGGCGTTGCTTGCCGCATATCAAACCGCCGAGCAAGCCCGCAGCCGGGGCATTCATCGCACCACGCTGGTGGTGATTACCGACGGGCGGCCAAATGTGCCGTTGGTTCCCGATCCTGCGCTCTCGAAGCAAGAGCGGCTCGATAAAGCGCGTGAAGAAGTGCAGGTTCTGTCCGGTAAGTTGCGATCAGCGGGTATTGGCGCCATCGTGATCGATACCCAGCGCAACTTCGTTTCGCGTGGCGAAGCGCAGCAGCTTGCAACCTGGCTCGGCGGTCGATACATTTACTTGCCGCAAGGCCGGGGCGAGCAGATCGCGCAAGCGGTCATCGATGCAAGCAGCGTCGCTGAATGATCGCTTTGAACGATGCCAGGAGCGTAGAATAAGTTTGACCTGGTTGTGATATTCCCGCGGTCCGTGCTAACTTCATCGGGCCTCTGACATCGCACAAACGGAGCGGCATTGCCGCTCCGTTTGTGTTTTCTCCACAGCCGTGTGTTCCGCTACCAAACGATGCTACCCAGCCGCATGTCGCCCTGAACGGAGCCGCGGGCAGAGTGGATGACACCCATGCCGCATGTCACCCTGAACGGAGCCGCAGGCAGCGTGAAGGGTCTCGGCGTTGGGGGAATCGGAGATTCTTCGCTGCGCTCAGAATGACCCTATGCG
>JANQID010000054.1 GCA_028282325.1 Chloroflexaceae bacterium
AATGCGCGGATAAGCACGCTTCATCGCTTGTCTGCTCCGCTGCACTCCGCATAACAAGCGGATGAATCGGACCGCCTGCGGCGGCAGCTTATCCGCGCAATAGAGAGATCACATATTAAGGTTGGACAGCCTCTGAAGCGCGGGAGCCGCGCTTCCGCACCGTCAGCAGCCATACTTACTGCCGCACATCGCCCAGTATGCGGCTACCTTCTATCCGATCTCTCTATAAGACGGTGACCGCAACTGGGAGCGGACATCTTTAATTTCGCGTTTGGAAGCGATAAATGCGTATCATTAAGCCGAGTATAGCATATCGAGCTATTCACAGCAAGCATTACGCACATAAAAAGCGTAAACCAAAAAAGACGCAGAGCGCCTGTTTTAGGCTTCTCTCAGAACTCATAATTACTCATTGCATATAGATTACCCTTTACATCCACACTATTTGTTGCTACAATAGATCACAAGACATCACTTTGCCTCAGAAGCAAAGGCTACAGTATGAATTGCCGCGAGGCCTGCCGGCTGATCGACTACGGCATTCAGCCGGGATCGCACACCCCTCAAACAGCCCGTCTTGGGTTTCATCTGGCTATATGCCCCTCGTGCCGCACCTATCGCGCTACCCATCAAGCGCTTTTAGAAGGCCTGTTGCTTGAAACGGCGATTCCCCCTGAGACAAACCCCTCTAGCAAAGACCCAGTCACCCGACAACAACCTGTAACGCAAACTGTCGCTCATCCGAGACACGGCTCATCACTAACACGATGGGTCTGGATTATCAGCATCATTCTCTTCGTCGCACTGCCAATCAGCACAGGGTTATGGATATTGGGCGTTATCCAACGCGCCAAGCAAAATATTTCCGCGATGGTCGTCACGACAGCGCCGCCGGCAAACGTATTGCCGTCGAGAACCGCTGTGCTGCCAACGAAGATTCCGCCTTTGCCATCAATAACCGCAGATTCCGCCAGCAGCGGGCATGTGGCGATGCTGGCAAGACGGGTCTTTTCACCGGGAAACCAGATCCAACCTACACCGACAACAACGGATCTTGTTATGTCGGCAACGGCGATCCTGCTCACAACGCCATCATCCACGCTGCCTGCAACATCCACACCGCTCGCAACCGAGACGCCGCTGACATCAAGTGAAGCCGTCACTATCCTCCTATTGGGAAATGATCGCCGTCCTGGAGAGCAGGGCATCCCGCGCACAGATACACTAATGTTGCTGCGCGTCGATCCTGAGCGCAACCGTATCGCGTTGCTCTCGCTGCCGCGTGATTTATGGGCGGAGATCCCAGGCTATGGCGCGGCGCGGATCAATGCAGCGTATGTTTGGGGCGAACTCTACGGCGCCCCGAATGGCGGTATGGGACTGACACGCGATACAATCGGCAATATGCTCGGCATTTCCATCGACTACGTGGTAATGGTCGATTTTGAAGGATTTATCAGCCTGATCGACACGATCGGCATCATCACGGTCAACGTCGAAAAGGAGTTGTACGACGACAGATTTCCCACAATGGATTACGGTTATACAACTGTCCACTTTCGACCCGGCCTCCAGCAAATGGACGGCGCCACCGCACTCACCTACAGCCGTATTCGGCACCCGGACAGCGACTTTATGCGCATTCGCCGTCAACAAGCTGTAGTTATGGCTATTGGCGAGCGACTCCGCGAACGCGGCGACTTCCAAAACATCCTCTCCGTCGATCAAATCACAGCCTCGCTTGTAGGCTTTGTGCTGACCGATATGCCCAAAGAGCGAATTCTCGATATGATCTGGACTATGCGTGACTTTGACGCACTCTCTGTCGAGCGATACACAATCGGAGAGCATATGGTCTCATTCGGCGTCGGCGACGACCGCTACGCAATGATCGTAGCACCGGAGACGCTCGCGCAAATGGGTCGCATATTCATAGAAGCGCCCTGAATATCAACGCTTGAGCACTGATTTCGGATGTTCTGCTTCCCTGGCGCTTTCTGCTGCGCGGCATGAACGCTTGCCGACGAACAGACGAACAACGGTATGCGCTTGACGCAACCCCTGATTTCAAGTACTATGCGCCGACTTTGCGCGGTGAGCCACTTCTCAGGAAGGGTTCAAGATTTTTAACAAATCTATCATCGTATCAGGCCCATTTCTGTCATTCGTTTCTCAGACACTTGTTGAATAATGATACCAGGCTGGCATCTAGCTGATAACTATCTGATGCTTGCGCTTTTTTTTAACCTATGCTAGACTTTCCCAGTCCGAGCTTTGGGTAAGCTATCTGTGTTACGTGCTGTTTTGCATGCGTTGTGCAGTCTATAGTCATATCCCGATATAGCTCTACTACGGGACACAAGTGAGGTAAATCGCTCCATGATAGAGCTTAAACGCAGTACCTTTTCGTCTCAGGCCGCTCATGATCTGGGTCAGCTTCGTGAACGGGCAAGTTATCGTCGACAACGCTTTAGACATGATTCAATTCCATTTGTACAAGTCCAAAACGTTCTAGCCTCGCTTCGTTCATCTTCTCCCCACATCTTCCAATCTCTTCCACAGCGCTATCTATTACATATGATAGTCGCCCTCCTTATTCCTCTCGCTTTCGTCCTCGGTCACCTGGCAACTCAACCAGCGCCGGATATGACCAGTAGCCAGGCGATCGTATTGTCGGATTCGCCGCTGGGTCTAGGGCCGATCAGTTTGGATCTGCCTGAGACGCAGGTATTGGAGGGTGATCCGCCGCTTGAAAATAGCGATGCGCTTCCAGTTCCGATCTCGCTCACATCGCGAAGCGAGGCGTTAGCGCCGCTGACTGTTCCGGCGATCATCGCCGGCGATGTCGTGAAACTGCGCGACGGTCCGGGATTAGAGTATGATGACGTGGCGCGCATAACCGGTGACACGCCGATCAACGTCATTGGGCGTCGCGGTGAATGGCTGCAGATCCGCGAACTGCAAAGCAATGCGACCTACTGGGTGGCCGGCGAATTAGTTGATATTCCGGTGGCTGCAATATACGCACTCTTTGAAGTTCGCGCCGAAGATATTCCACCGCCGCCGCCGCCCAAAGTAGGCTTCGTTCGCGAAGATCATTTGAATCTGCGCGATGGGCCTGGCACAAACTATGTCAGTATGATTAAACTGAACGCAGGCCAGGAACTGACGCTGATTGAACAATATCAAGATTGGCTCCATGTGGCGTCCGGCGATACAGACGGCTGGGTTAAAGGAGAGTTTCTAGATATTGGACCGGGGGTGATGCACCGTGTGCATGTGAGTGAAACGATCCCCGATCCCAATCCGCCGCTGGTTGGTATGGTTAATGAAAACAGCGTCAACTTGCGCAAAGGGCCAGGCACTGCCTATAGTCGTATCAATTCGGTAGATGCTGGCATAGAAGTTGATCTGCTGGCGCGCCACGATGACTGGTTCAAAGTGCAACTTGGCGACGGTTCAAAGGCCTGGATATTCGCCGACCTACTGAACATCACGCCTATGGCCGCCCGACGCGTGTCTTATACCAACGACATTCCGGCGCTCCCGGCTAACATCGGCGGCGGTGGTGGTGGCGGCAGCGCCGTTCACATCCCGGCGAGCGGCGATATCGCCAGCTTCGCAACGCAGTTCGTCGGCTATCGCTATGTCTACGGCGGCTCCAGCCCCAGCAGTGGCTTTGACTGTAGCGGTCTGACCAGCTATGTATACCGGCAGTTCGGCGTCTACCTGCCGCATAGCTCAAGAGCTCAGTACAGCACAGCCTATGGCGCAATGGTTGGCGGTATGAATAATCTGGCGCCGGGCGACCTAATGTTCTTCGTTAATACCAGTGGCCGCGGAATCTCGCACGTGGCGATCTACATCGGCGGCGGGCGTATGGTTCACGCGATGATGCCAGGCTACGGCGTGCAGGTCTCCAACATCTGGAGCGGCTACTGGCAGAGTCATTATTACGGCGCTATTCGTGTACGACGATAGACCATAATGCCGGGACGATACAAGGGCATTTGCAAAGGCCAGAAGTTTGTAAAGCTTCTGGCCTTATGCATGTATAATATCATCCGGTTTTGACAATACCGCATAGTTGTTGCTATAGGCAAAAGATGTTGCGCCTTTGCTTCCAGCCGCGGCGTGGCAAGCAACAATCCCGCATCTGCAATCTCACACAAAAAAGGAGATAATCGTATGAAAGGCCTGGTCTTGAGCGGCGGCAAAGGCACACGCCTGCGACCTATTACCTACACAAGCGCCAAACAACTAGTTCCGGTCGCCAATAAACCAGTGCTCTTTCGAGTCATTGAGGCTATCCGCGATGCGGGCATCGAAGATATTGGCATCGTGATCGGTGACACCGGCAACGAGATCCGCAACGCGGTCGGGAATGGACGCCGCTGGGGCGTACGCATCAACTATATCCCGCAGGAAGCGCCGTTGGGGCTGGCGCATGCGGTCAAAATCAGTCATGACTTTCTGGGCGACGACCGCTTCGTGATGTTTCTGGGCGATAATTGCATTCAGGGCGGCATTAGTCCGCTGATCGAGCAATTTGGAAGCAGCGACTACAATGCCCAGATCGTGCTTAAGCAAGTGGGCGATCCGCAGCAGTTCGGGGTAGCGGAGATCGACGAAGAGGGAAGAATCATCCAGCTCGTTGAGAAGCCGCGTGAACCGCGCAGTGATCTGGCTCTGGTCGGCATCTATATGTTTGACCAGACCGTCTGGAACGCAGTTGAAGCCATTCGCCCATCGGCGCGCGGGGAACTGGAAATCACGGATGCCATTCAATGGCTGATTACCAATGGTTGCAAGGTGCATCCGTACATCCACGAAGGATGGTGGATCGACACCGGAAAGAAAGGGGATATGCTTGAGGCCAACCGGCTGGTGCTCGACGAAATGGAACCATCCATCGCCGGTTATGTCGATCGCGACTCGCACTTGATCGGCAAGGTTATTATTGAACGAGGCGCGGAGGTTATTAATAGCACCATCCGCGGCCCGGCAATCATTGGCGAACATACCCGCATTGTGAATGCCTATATTGGACCGTTCACCTCAATTTATCACCATTGCCTGGTAGAAGAGAGTGAAATCGAGCACAGCATCGTCCTCGAATCGAGCAGCATTCGCGAACTGCCGCATCGCCTTGAAGATAGCCTGATTGGCCGCAATGTCGATGTGGGCCGCAGCCCGTTTAAGCCAAAAGCGTACCGACTTATGCTTGGTGATAACAGCTCCGTCGGCGTGTTGTAGCGATCATCAAATGCACTTCACCTCAGACCACGCAGAAGCCATGCACCTATCGAGACGCGAGTATAATCGCCTCGATCAACGAGCGGACAGGCCCGATAACCGTAAAACAGGCTGGCTATCTCGCGCACATTGATATGCGCCATGTTACAATAGCGCTAGAAACTGTTCGTGCGCATATGAGGTGAGCTATGAGCGAACGTCAGGAAACTTTCTCATCACCCAACGATCAGGAACTTGTGAAATGGAGTCCGCACCAGATCAAAGCGCTGCGCGATTATCTGGGCTTGACCCAACGTCAGATGGCTGATGAACTGGCAGTACGACAGCAAACCGTCAGTGAGTGGGAAACTGGATTGCATAGCCCCCATCGCTCGACCAAGAAAGCGTTGACAATGGTTGCTGAGCGCGCGGGCTTTGTCTATGATGTCAGCGCGCAATCAGATACACCCAATCCCCAAACTGAACAGGAAGAGCCAGAAACAGACACAGCAGCAGACGCTTGACATTTACACGGTATCGTGTTAAAATAATCATATTGACACGTGGCACGGTGCTTCCGCCGTGCTTTTTTCACCACCTGATATATCCGATAACGGATAGACTATTCAGAACAACGCATACCAATTGCTCTTATTGTCGGCGCATTCTGAGAGAGCGCGTCTCGTATGCAGACAGACGACTACCAAACCATATTGGAGGCACCGCATGCGGTCATTCTGAGCGCAGCGAAGAATCTCAGGTTCCAATAACGCCGAGACCCTTCCGCTTCGCTCAGGGTCAGGGTGACATGCGACATGGGTAGCATCGTTTGGTAGACCTATCGCGAATCGATCGGCAGGAGCAACGCCTATTGCGAGGAACACACGCTTCCCCGTTTTTCTTAGCTCGTGTCTATCCGATAACGTATAAATTAAGGAGAGAAAGATGCCCAGGCGAATCGATCTTGCTTGCAACGAACTCCGCACACTTTACGAAGATATGCACCTGGGAACTGTCACCATCGCCCAACGCTATGGATGCAGCCCGACGACGATAGCCAAGCGCCTGCGCGAATGCGGCGCACGCATCCGTTCATCGCGCTTTGAACCGCGTGTTGTCTCAGAGGCAGAGTTACGTCAGCTCTATCTCACCGAGCGACTGCCGCTGCGGGACATTGCGCATCGGCTGGGGGTCAGCATCAGCACCGTGAGCAATCGCCGCCGTATGTTCGGCATACCGCGCCGTCCGCGCTCTTAATCGGCATCACCTGATCATATCAGAGACACATAGGTATAAAAACTCTTTGCACTTTACCAGGCACATAGCACGATATGGCTCTTAGCAGCGCGATCAACTCCTTATCGACTGTTGACCGTTGTGTATCAGTATGCTAGAATAGCTTCGGTGGATTCGTATCGTCAGTTCTCTGCCCATTGCCGGGCGTAGGGAGGAAGGATGACGCGTGGCAGAGCCGGAAAATATTCTGCAACTTGGCATTGAGGCCGCACGGGAAGGGGACAAGAAGCATGCGCGCGAACTCTTCCGCCTACTGACACGGCAGGAACCGCAAAATCTTCAGGCATGGCTCTGGCTCGCCGGGGTGGCCGAAGATCGCGACGAACGCCAGGCCGCACTAGAGCGCGTCATTGCGCTTGACCCGGACAATGAGATGGCCACGAAGGGACTCCAGGCGCTCAACGTCTCGACTTCCGCAAGGTCACCGGAATTGCCAGCCGAGACAGTTGTTGAGCCACCAGCGCCGCCGCCATCATCCGAGCCAACGGTGAACGAATCTTCCTCAATTCGGGATCGCTACGATGTAGACGAGGACGATCCGTTCGCAGCGCTGGACACGCTTTCTGAAGTGATGAGCGAATCTCCGGCAGCCGTTCGCCGCACCGAGCCGTATCCAATATCCTCAGAAGAGCAACAAGCTGATCGAAGCAGTTCGCGAGTTCGTACAGGTGCTTCGCGGAGAGCGCAACGAACTCAAGATGATACGGAGACAACCGTTCCCGCCCGGCGCGGAGTCAGTTGCGCATTGGTCGGTCTGGTCATCGCCGCTCTCTTAATCGTTGGTGGCATCTTCATCTGGCAGCGATTTTTCAGCGGTACGGAGAGCAATATTGCCGTTGAGACAAGTCAACCGGCTGCTGGAACAACAATCAACGCAACCACCGAGACCGTAGCAGGCAGCGAAGAAACAGTTCCATCGCCGGACGAGGCGGAATCCGCAACGCCAGGTGAAACGGAAACAGCGCCAACCGAGGCGACAGTAGAGACTGAGGAACCGACTGAAGAGATCTCAGCGACTACAGAGCCGGTCATACCGCCGGAAGAGGCGAACCCGCAAATTCTGGCTGCAAATACCCCACTTGAGAGCAATGGCTGGCTCTATGATTTTAACCAGCCGACGTATGCCACACCAGTGGTTGGCAATCTGGGGTCGTTCCAACCGCAGGGGCAATTTGTTATCGTACTGGCTTTTGCGGTCAATCGCACGGGGCAGGATCAGCCAATTCCACCCGACTTTTTCGTGCTCAAGGATGCGCAGGGCCGCGTCTATGAAGCCCAACCTGAAATTTCGTCAGCCTACGTCATCCCAGGCGCCAACGCCGATCTGAGTCACCAGCAACCGTTGCCGGCAGACGGCATTACTCGCAGCGTGGCGCTGATCTTCGATGTTGCGCCCGATGCGACGAATCTTGTATTCTTTGCGCGCAGTAATCCCGATCAGGGCTGGTTAGTACTCGAACGCATGTAGTTTCGTCGCACCTCATCTCTCAGGCCGCAACGTACACCGGCATTTTCCTGGCTGTCGTTGTGGCCTTGTTTTATGCACCGAGAATGTAACGTGAACAGCGATCCGAAACCGTTGCCGCATCAAACCGACATCAATGTCGACACCCTGCTCAAGCTTGGGATGAAGGCGGCGCGCGCCGGAAATAAAGCCAACGCCCGCGCGCTCGCCCTTGCGCTTACCGGTGAATGGCCCGACGAAACGCGGGCCTGGTTGTTGCTGGCCGGCGTTGCTGCAAATCGCGAGGAGCGCCAACGAGCGCTTGAACACGCGCTTGCGCTTGATCCCGATAATCCACTGGCTCGCAAAGGCCTTCTCTGGCTTCAGGAGCATCCTGAACCTGCTCAGGCCCAATCAACGGAGGATCAGGAGCCAACAGATAGTCGCGAGTCCGCAGATCCGGCTTCTGCTGTAGCGTCGGATGCTCCAACGGTCGCCGCCGCCACGCTGACTGGCGATTCATCAGCTAGCGCGCGCACCTTGTCAGATGCATCAGCCGCAGAACCCGTTATCGCTTCGCCGACAAAGCCATTTACTGCATATAGCTGGCTCATCTGGCTGATTGGCAGCGCAGCATTGATCGTCATCCTTTGGCTGATTGTTATGCCATTCGTGCAGAATAATGCGTCGAGCGAGCCAACGCTGCCTACTCCGGCGCTTCCGGCGATGACGCCGATTGTGCAACCTGCAATCCTGCCTGAAGCAACAAGCGACGCCGTACCTTCAAACGTCGCCGCCACGCCTAGCGTAGCAGCCTCTGCGACGCCTTCTTCGTCGCCCACTGCTACCGCACTCGCCTTACCCCTGCCAACATCGCTGCCTATGGGAACAGTGGTCGAATATGATCAATGGAAGGCGGTCTTACTCCAGCCGGAATACGCTCTGGCCCTGGACGGCGCGATTGGCGACGTGCAACCCGACGGTGCGTTTGTCCTCACCCTGCTCTCGATCAGCAATGCAGAGACGGTAGAACAAACGCTTCCGCCGGATCTCTTTGTGCTGGTTGATGATCGAGGACGCTCGTATAAACCGGCGCCGGGTCTGTCAAGCTTGTATCTGGATGTGTTCGGGCGCGCACAACGAGGCGATGTGGCGCTGGAAGAGCCATTGCCGGCAGGCGGCGGCGTCGTCAGCGTCCCGATCCTCTTCGATGTGCCGACCGATGCACGGAATATCACGCTGCTGATGGGGCAACCCGCAGCCGGAGGCTGGTTTGTCCTCGAGTCCGTACGCGGTTCCAGGTCTGTGATTTCCTCTCCCACACCCAACGCTGGGCCATAATCGATATCGAGAAGCGCTGGTCACCGGTATCAATACCCTCGTTACTACCTGGCCAAGTACGCGGTATAAACACACGAAATGCCAGGCATTTCACGTGTCGCAACATCCAACTCTTACATCCTGGAGGATTGCAATATGCCGTCGCTCGTCCGCACTGTATCACCGGTTATCATCATCGGATGGATTGCCGTTATGGCGTTCCTGTCGCTGCCGGTTCAAGCCCAGACGCCCACAATTCTGATCAATGAATTTATGGCCGCTCCCAATACTGGAGAAAACGAATGGGTCGAATTGTTTAATCCCAATGCGTCGAGCGTCGAATTGAACGGATGGAGATTGCAGGATGAAGCCTCCAACAGCATCCCAATAGCTGATGGGAGCTTGATCGAACCAAACGGGCTGCTGGTTATCACAGTGTCGGGTAGTGTATTGAACAACAGCGGAGATGCGCTCTACCTCCTGGATAGCGTCGACAATGAGATAGACGCATACACATATACGACAACCACGAAAGGCGAGAGTTGGGCACGCATTCCTGATGGCGGCGATAATTGGGAGCAAGGGCCAGCAACACCCGGCGAATGGAATCAGGAGCCGGGACCAACCCCTTTGCCAACCGCAACACCCACCGATACCACAACGCCTACCGATACCGCAACACCTACCGACACCGCAACACCTACCGACACCGCAACACCTACCGACACCGCAACGCCTACCGACACCGCAACGCCTACCGACACCGCAACATCAATTGCATCAGCCACAACCACAGCCACTCCATCGCCGCGAACATTGGTGATCAACGAGGTTATGGCTGCTCCGCCGTCTGGCGAAATGGAGTGGGTCGAGCTGTACAATACCGGTGATGCGACGGTCGTTATTGACGACTGGGCTATTCAGCGCACCAGCACGAGCGGTGCGCTGCAACAGCGAACCATAGAACCGGCGACCATTGAACCCGGAGCCCTCCTACTTGTCGAGTTTGAAAGCGGTTTTCTTACCAATGGCGGGGCGGATCTCCAGTTGCTGGATGCTAAAGGCGTCGCCGTCGGCGCAACAATCGCCTACCCGGCGCTTGCAACCGACCAGGTCTACGCCCGCGCTGGCGATGGCGCGGACGCATGGAGCACAGATTATCCGCCGTCGCCGGGCGCACCCAATGCCCCGCCTCCGGCTAGCCCAATACCCACAAGCACCGATACCGCTACCCCAACCCGCACATCCTCGCCGACGCGGACGCCTTCGCCGACGCGTACATCCTCGCCGACGCGGACGCCTTCACCGACTCGTATATCCTCGCCAACGCCATCTTCAACAAGCAAAACGACGTTGACGCTTACCGACGGCAGCAATAAAACAGAAATTATGTTAAGCGAAATCCTGCCCGCGCCGCGCTCATTGTTCAGCAACGAGTGGGTAGAACTCTACAACGCCGGTTCAACAGCGGTCGATCTGGCAGGATGGATAATTGACGACATTCAAGGCGGCGGTCAGCCTTGCATATTGGCCGAAGGCAGCGTTATTGCGCCCAACGGCGTGCTACTCGTCACTCTTGAGCGAGCCTTGTTGAACAACGGCGGCGATACGGTGCGCTTACTGCGTCCTGATGGCAAAGTCGTTGATAGCTTTACCTATGCCAGCAGCGCCGATGATACAAGCTACAGTCGGGATTATGCGACCAACACCTGGACAGACCAGCAATCACCCTCGCCGGAAGCGCCGAATACGGTTCTCGCGCCTATGCCGGCAAGCAATGCAAGCACTCCGAGCACGAATAATTCTACTCCTAATGATCGATCATTTGTTATCGAACCCGACGCCACAACCGGTGTAGCAAACATTGTTGAAGACGGCGGAGCGTCAGCGCCGAACATCAATGCACCGCCGCTCGCACCAATCGCAACATCCGCTACGTCTCAGACCGTTCGGCAACCGGCATCACTGCACAGTAGCGTACTGACCCCAGTTCAGCCCTATGTCGCGGCAAAGCGTGGGAAGATCTATTTCTACAACGCACTGCCAACCATCACAGCTATGCCAACTTCAAGGCTCATTGCGCAACCGGCGCCAACGCCAGATCTGGCTCCAGACGCTCCGGACGAGCAAATCGACATATTTATGCTGATAAGTCTCGGCCTTATCAGTGTCGCCGGCGTGCTGCTGATCATCGGCCTATGGCCTCAGAATGAGCATAAACCTATGCTATAATGAGTGAATACTAAATTGACAGCCCTTAAAACCACGCAACTCCCGATATGCCACATGCCGGTTGGCGCCGCCTGAAAGCTTTCGTCATGTCCACACCCTGACCAAGCTGTCCATGCTAATGACAGATACGAGGAGGCTCCCTATGACAGAACCGCATCTGCTTCTACAACAAGGTTTGACACACAATCGTTGGGGACTCCTGGGTTCGCATGGCTATGTGCTTGGCGTGGATATCGGCGGCTATGACCTGCGCGCGGTGCTGGTCGATTTGAACCGACGCACTTCTCAAGGCAAACATTCACCGCTCGCCAGCAATGAACCACAGCACATTGTAGAGAGCGCACTGCAAATCGCACAGCAATTGCTCGACGAGAACCACGTATCATACGATCGCCTCCTCCGCATCGGCGTCGGATTCGGCGGACCGGTTGATCATCGAACCGGTACGATCCAATTGTCGCCGCGTATGGCGGGATGGGAGAATTACCCGCTTCAGGAGAAATTCGAGAACGTTTTCGGCGCGTCCACGTTGATTGACAACGATGCCAACCTGATCGCCCTCGGCGAAGCAACCTTCGGCATTGGCGCCGGCGCAAACAATCTCTTCTATCTCCACTTGAGCAGCGGCGTCGGTGGAGGCATTGTTGTAGAAGGACGCCTTTATCATGGCGCAAATGCCACTGCGGGCGAAATCGGTCACACGATCGTCGGCCATGGTTGGAATGGCGTTGGACAGCCCGCCACCCTGGAAGAGTTGGTCTCTATCAATGGGTTATTGCGTCGAGCCGAGCAGTTAGGCATGCATACCAACAATCTCCACGATATTTTTAGCGATCCCACAGCGGGTGCTCAGGTTGTGCGCGAAACCGTAACTTTGTTAGCTATGCGCCTGGCGCAAGTTGTTGCCTTGCTCGACCCTGAGATCCTGGTGATGGGCGGCATTGTTGTACGCATCGGCGGTGATGCGTTCGTTAAAGCCATCAGGCTCAAGCTGAACGAATTTATCGCCCCGAAGTTCTCGCGCCCGCGCAATGTAGTTGCGTCAGTGCTCGGATTTGACAGTATTGCGATAGGAGCGCTAGCCCTCGCCCTTGAAAGCTTGTGCGACTAACTAGCCACTATCGTACGCATAGGTGCGCCAGGAACCATCAGCGTAACCGCCAGACCGTCAAACTATCCGCCGGAACGTCTACGGATCGTTTGGCGGTCTTACTGCATTCCGGCGGCGAACACACAAGCTCCGATACCGAAGATGTATTTGCACAGCTTTCCTGTGAATGTTATAATGGCAGAAAGTTTAAATTGGCTTTCTATCGCCCAATTTCTGCATTCAACTCGTATGTATAGGCAGAGCGGATCAGATTAATAGGCCGTGAGGAATCATTTGCAGCAGAGGGGTGTTGAACCTCTCTGCTGTCTTCTATATAAGTTTATAGGGGAGCTATGGACGCTAAGTCAATAATCTATGGTGAAACGTCAATCCAGGCATTGCTCAAATGGCTGCGTGTAGTTGGAGAGCCGCGCGACGTCAGGATTGTAGTTCAGCGTTATCTCGAGCTATTGCGTCAACATGTGTTGGAGGGAAATGAATGAGTGAGCCCTCGTTCAATGGCAGCGCCGATCAGCAAGCGTTAGCAGCCGAGATCTTTCGACTGATGACAATGCAGGGCACGCTGTTTGCGGCTGATTCGCCTATTCGGCAGACGCTGGCGAACCTGGCAGACTTCTTTGCAGTGCAACGCCAGCGCGACCGCGAGACTGTCGTGCAAGAGATCGACATAGCATTGAAAGCCAATGCTCAGATTTTCGCTCGCGAAGAGCATGAAGGCGATGTAATCTATATCACATCGCGTCAGGGGGCGTATGCGCCACGCCAGGAAGACATCTCGCACAACTTCCGACAGCGCTTGCACGATCCAGATCAGCCATTACCAGTTGACGATATCAGCGTCGTCGTGTCAACTTCGCGCCCGGCATTGACAACGGTTGAACCGGTGTTCATTTCCGATTACTGGCAGATCCAGGCCGGGTTGTCCCCCGTGGAGACTGCAACTCTGCAGCCAACGCCGGAAGATATGACGGTAGAGCATGTTAAAGCCCCGGCAGATTTGTCTATCGGTCAGGAAGACATCCGCGAGCCTACGACAGTCGTTGAGCCCGTGACGGAGATCGCATCGACTGAAGAACCGCCAGCGGCAGTTGAGGAAGCGCTTGAGGCGATGGCGGAAGCGTTGCTTGATACCGGCGCAGCAACCCCGAAAACCGCACCGATCGCACCCGAAGTTGTTGAAGAAGTCGAAATCGTCGAAGCCGCCCTGGTCGACGCCCAGATCCCAGCAGCAGAGTTGACAGCGGCAGAAGCCATTTCAGAGTCGATTCCCGAAGCCGAACCAGCGCCGATCCCAACAACCGAGACAGCTTCGGTGATCGAGATTCCCGTCGAGCCAGAGATTGACTTCGCCCAGACCGTGGAAGCTCCGCCGGCTGAGCCGATCGAAGCTAAACCAGCGCCGATTCAAATACCGGCGGGAGAAATAACGTTTGAACTTCCTGATGGAACAGAGATCGATTTGGCGCAACCGGTAGAAGCGCTTCTGGATGAACATGGAGCCGTGCTAGAGCAGATCCTTCTCGATCGGCTTGAGAAAGATCCTCTGCGCCGCATCGTCAGCTTCGGGCGCGACCTCTATCCCGAAGGCGGCTTGATCAACCTGGGCAAGAACGACTTGCGCCGCATCCGCGATTACATTGTCGAACGCAATGAACCATTGCTTGATACCGAGATTATCGCCGATCTCTACTATCATAATCCTCGCCACGGAGATTATGAGGGCTTTCGTTTCTCGCTCAACTATCGGCTGCACCGCGAGAAAGACTTTGAGTTTGTCGGCGTTGAAGGGGCGCGCCTGTGGTCAGCTAAAGGGTTGCCGCCCATCGGAACGAAACGTGTGAAGGCCGGCGAAATGGGCCAGTTGGCCGGCTATCTCGTGGAAGGCTACGACGACAGCCCGGAAACGCAAGATATTGTAGCAATTCGCGAAAACGGCAGCGTGACGCGGTTTTTGTCGTTCTTCGAGTGGCAGACAGGCATCTTGCCGCTCGACGCCGGCCTCGCAGCGCTGATTCCAGCACCGATGCTGGCAGAACAACGGTCTGCCGTCTTACGGTTCGAATCGCCGCAGCACTATACCAGCTTTCTGGCAGAGGCGCGTTATCCAACCGGCAGCCGCGGCGGGTGGCTTCAAGGACTCGATGAGTTTTTCCTCGAACACCTGGTAGCCGGAGCGCTTGTCACGATCGCGCGCACCGATCAGCCCAATATTTTCACGATCAGTTATGATGAAACGGAAGGCGTGGAGGATCGGTTGCTGGTTCTCGATGAGAAGAAGAACAAGCTCGCGTTTGCGAACATCACGTACTATTGTATGGCGGACGAAGACCTGGTTCCCAGTCAGCGCAAGTACGGTCGCTTGAAGAATCTCAAGTCTCTGCCTATGAGTGAGCGACGCAAAGCTGAAATGATTTTGGAGCACGTCTTCTCCGCTATGGGCAAGCAAACGGGAACGCGCAGCGCGCCAAGCTATTGGCTGAGTCTCGACGAGTTGATGATGGGATATAACGTGCTGCGCCCAGCTTCGCGCTCCTATTTGCTCTCGCTGATCGAGGCGACGCCGGAATTCCAGCCCGATGAGTCAACGCCCGCCGCTTACTTCTACACTCCCGAACCAACTGAAGAGGAAGGAGAAGGAGAAGAAGATGAAGACGAAGCAGATCGCTTTATCGGTTACGGCAAATACGACGATTACGACGAATAATACTGTCTGGCATACGTAACGTAACATGGGGCCTGTCTTACGAGGCAGGCTCATGTTACGTTATTCGCTTTCTATGGAATTTCGAGAATTTCTCAAGAGCCTGAGCGACAACGATAATCCGATCCCGCGGCGATCATTGAAAGCGCTTTCGGATCTTGATACTGCACAGGTGCGCGAATTCTGGGATGTCTGGCGGCGGCTGGATAGCACGCGCCGGATCGAAATTGTCCACACGATGGATGAACTGGCTGAGGATAACGTCGATTTGGACTTCCGCCGGGTATTTGAGGCATGCCTGCAAGACGATCACGCCGACGTTCGCGCATCGGCCATTGACGGATTGTGGGAGGATGAGCGCATCGTTACGTTGCACCGCCTGCTCGATCTGTTGCACGATCCATCAGGAAACGTGCGCGCGATGGCCGCTATAAGCCTGAGTCGTTTTGCCTATCGCGCCGAGGTAGATGAGCTTCCGCCGGAGGAAGGCGAGCGCATCCGCACTACGCTGCTGGCGATTATGGCCGATATGGATCAGCCGCTCGAAGTTCGGCGTCGCGCACTCGAAAGCGCAAGCTATTTCGCAGAATCGGCGGAGGTGCAAGCCGAAATTGGACGCGCATACGCCCATGATGACCAGATGATGAATGAGAGCGCACTGGTGGCGATGGGGCGTTCAATGCGTCCAACTTGGTTTCCATACATTGAGCGCGAGTTGCGCAGCCCCTCGCCGGCGATGCGCTATGAAGCAGCGCGCGCGGTTGGCGAACTCGCCGATGAGGGTCAGCCGCTGGTTCAGGCATTGCTGCCGCTGGTTGATGATGATGACCATGAGGTGTCGCTGGCTGCAATCTGGGCATTGGGGCAAACAGGCGGCGGACATGCCCGCCGTGTGCTTCAACGCCTGGCGCGCAGCAAAGATGAAGATCGCCGGCAGGCAGCGGAAGAAGCGTTGGAAGAGTTAGGGTTTGATGAGTTGTAGATCCGTGTGTGACGTTGCGTTTTGCGGCGTTATAACGCACTCTGGCGGATTGTCTACTCTCGGATAGCAACGAAAACTATGCCGCATCATTTCACGCAGTTTGAGCGCCTTACAACCGAGTACGACCACGTCTATATCTCGCCCCATTTCGATGATGCCGCGTTATCGTGCGGCGGAGCTATTGCGCGCCATATAGCCCGTCATCAGCGCGTACTCGTGGTGACGGCGTGTAGCGCAACGCCGCCCGCCGGACACTCGTTTAGCCCGTTCGCCCAGGCGATGCATACAACGTGGAATCTTGCTCCCGATCAAGTTGTCGCCGAACGGCAACGTGAAGATGTCGCAGCGCTGGATTGTCTGGGCGCCGATGGGTATTTGCTCAACTTTCTTGACGCGGTCTATCGGCTGCCAGAACGTTATGCCAGCAACGACGCGCTGTTCGGCGCCGTCGCGCCCGATGATCCGCTGCGCGCCGAGCTTTACGATGCTTTGCGACAAATCACGCAGCGCTTGCCGATGGCAATGGTATACGCGCCTCTTGGGGTCGGCAACCATGTGGATCATCAGCTTACCCACGACCTGGCGGCAGAGTTGGCTCGCGAGGGCGTCATTATGGCGTTCTACGAGGATTTCCCTTATGCCGCCGGCGCCGGCGCCGTCAATGATCGGTTGCGCCAGTTGAGTGCCCGTGGCCGGGATTTTGTACCGAGCGTTCTGGATATCGATGCGACGCTGGCGCGCAAGATCAGCGCGATCGAGGCCTATGCCAGCCAGATCGGCATGCTCTTCGGCGATGCGACGACAATGGCTCGCCGCGTCCATGACTACGCCGAAGATCTGCGACCCGACGTTGGAACCTACGGTGAGCGCCTGTGGCTGATGCAAAGGTAATCGTGCAACGGCGATCTGATCCGCCGCGGTTGGAAGCTGTGCAGCGCTCGATCCCCGGCGCTTCCTCCGAGCATCTCATCATCGATGAGCCTTCTCCTGCCGAGTGGGATGTGTTCGTCCATAATCACCCCCACGGACATCCGCTGCAACTGACGGCCTGGGGCGAGTTCAAGTCATCGAGCGGCTGGCGCGCCCGTCGGGTTGTTGTGCGCACACCGGCAGCGATCTATGCCGGCGCGCAGGTCCTGGTGCGTTTGCGCTATGGCGTCAGCGTGGCCTACGTGCCGCGCGGCCCGTTATTCGCCGACGACGCAGCCGTCAACGCTGCGCTGCTCGTCGCATTGATCCGGCTGGCGCGCCGCCAGCGAGCGGTATTTTTGCGCTTCGAGCCAAATCTGCTTGAAGCTGACGCGGATGCCGATTGGCATCACACCTGGCTCCTTTTGCAAGGCTTTCATCCCGCCGCCCCGATCCAGCCGCGCAGCAGCATTCACCTGGATCTCGCGCCGTCAACGGAGCAACTCCTGGTCGGGTTCAGCAAAGGCCATCGCGCCGACATTCGCCGCGCCGAGCGCCAGGGGGTGACGGTGCGCATCGGCGCGGAGGCGGATCTGGATGCATTCTATGCCATTATGCAGGCGACCGGCGTGCGGGCGGAGTTTGGCATTCACGCGGCAGCGTATTATCGCCGCGCCTGGGAAGCGTTTCAGCCGTATAGCCGCCTGCTGATCGCCGAAAAAGACGGCGCGGCGGTCGCCGGGCATATGGTCTTCGTCGGCGCCGGAACCGGGCTGTATCTCTATGGCGGCGCGCTTGAGACAGGGCTGAAAGCGGGCGCAAATCACTTGCTGCAATGGCATGCGATCCGGTGGGCGCGCGAACAGGGCTGCACGCGCTACGATATGTGGGGCATTCCCGATGCGCTGGGGCGCGCCGCCGCCGTCGACGACGAACACGAACGCGCCGCGCTTGAAGCCGAAGCGCAGAACGATCCGCTCATCGGCGTCTATCGCTTCAAGAAGGGATTTGGCGGTGCGATTACGCGTTACCTTCCAGCCTACGATTATGTGCTGATTCCGCCGTTGTATCATTTCTGGCAGCATCGCTTCCGGTAAACTGCTGATACGAGTGGCGAGTGATGAGCCGGATATTCCGCATCACAATGCGGAGCAGCGCCAAAACATTTCGCAACGGTTCATCCAAATTTGGTATGATACAGCGACGCCAGCGCCTATCGGTAAACCACTCCGTTGCGCCGCGTCCGGCGGCAGGCTATAATACATAGACCGTACCCGATGCAATACGGAGCGCCGTCAATGACCACGATCGCACCTACTGCCGAATTGAAGCTGGTGCGCGAAGCCGATGGGCTGGCCCTCGACCTCGCGCCGCTGCAAGGCCTCTGGACCGAGGAGCAATACCTCCGGC
>JANQID010000075.1 GCA_028282325.1 Chloroflexaceae bacterium
CCAGCTGCTCCGCGAGGCGTTGTTGTTGGGTTTGCGTATCAACCAGAGCAGTTTGCGCATCTGCGAGTGTGATTTGCATCTGGGCGATGTCTTCCGTCAACTGGCGATTAGTGCGAGCCAGGCTGTCGACGCTGTTACGCAACGATAACGTGATGCCGCTCAGCCCGAAAATCATCAACAACATCGCTGCAAAGGCGACCATAGCCGCGATGCGGCTGCGTGTGAAAGCCGGCGGCGTTGGTTTGGAACGAACCGGCTGATCGCTTGAATCTTCCTGATCCGCCGCGATACGCGCAAACAACTGCTTACGTGCGCGCGCCGGCGGCTCAACCGACGGCACTGCATAGGGCAGTAACCCGACTACTTCGCGCAGTGCGCCCAACTCGGCCCGTGCCTTGCTCGATTCGGCCAGCTGCGCTTCTACCTGGACAACCTCATCGAAATCGAGAGCCCCAAGGGCATAAGCAGCAAGTTGTTCTTGAAATGCCTGGTCATTATGTGTATTCATTGCTGCCGCACCATACTCTAGATGTCATACCTCAACACGTCATAGCGCGAATTGGTTCGGCTAACGCTGAAAACCTTGCCAGAAACGACACGATCTATTGAAGTATGACAGCTAAGTGCTAACGGTCTTCAAGACCGATACCGTGAGTTTGCAAGATATGCTTGAGCTTCTGGAGTCCCAGCCGAATGCGCGTTTTCACCGTTCCAAGCGGATCATTCAATTGCGATGCTATCTCACGCTGCGATAATCCTCGAAAATACGCAAGCTCAATGACCTGACGCTGATCCGATGGCAAACCCTGCAACGCGTTGACAATCAATCGACGTTGTTCGGCTTGCCAGGTAAAGGCATCAACGTCTTGCTCCAGATCGGGCAGATCACTCAAAATCAGATTGTCTTCGCTGTCATAAACCGGTGCCGGGCGCGCTTTTTGGCGACGCAACTCATCGATGCACAGATTGTGCGCAATGCCAAACAGCCATGGTGCAAACTGCCCGCTTCGGGCCTGAAACGTTGCACTGCGCCGCCAGACTCGCCAAAACGCTTCCTGGACGATGTCCTCAGCTTGCTCTGCGTTGGTTAACATCCGTAGCGCCAGACCATAGACGGTACGCGAATATCGATCATAGAGCTGTTCAAGTGCGCGACTATCGCCCGCCGCAACAAGCTCCATAAGGGCGTCATCGTCGTAGAAAGCAGGATTGTTTTCACGATTCTGTACACTGGGCAAGCGATAACCCCTGCGACTCACACGGTCGCATTATTACATCATACGTATTTCCAAAGAATGAGGATGTATGTCAGAGTTGCTAAGGTCATAGATTGGGACGAAATATGATACCGCGTATTATACACGATTCTGCCGCAGTTTTGCGCCTGATATGCATCGATGGCGCCACAAATGCGGTGTGTTTTGTGTGTGCGGCGCACGGTATGCTTGACTGTCTCGATGATGAACAATTATCAAAGCGTCAGGCGAAGACCGGTTAAATTCAGTTTGCCCAACGTGTTGCAGATCACAGACAATCGTGCAAATATTGTGCAAAATAATTGCATAAGCCGTGCCTTTGAATTTGCCTTCGCAATAACCTCTTGACACCTGAAAAGAGTGTGCTATATTAAGCGTGATAATCGTCACAAATTTGCGGGGCTTCGAAGCATTCTCAACTTCCATTGCTTGGGGTAGTAACGAATGACCACTATGTATAGATCACAACCTGCGAAACGAGTTACCGATACGCCGCCCATATGTGCAGGCTTTGATCGCGATACACGTGACGAGCCTTGCCAATCGACATTTTCTGGTCATTCCGTGTCGTCGCTTCAGGCGATCTTGGCGCAAGCCGGGATGGGTTATGACCTGGCGGCGGTTGAGTGCTTGCTTCTTGAACGGGCAGCGTCGCGCTCCGATCTCATTGCCGCGGCCAGCACACATATTGTCCACTCTGGCGGCAAACGGCTCCGGGCAGCGCTCACGCTGCTTGCGGCTCGTCTCGGCGTCTACGATCTCGACCGCGCCATTCACCCGGCGGCGTCGGCCGAACTTATTCACGCGGCGTCTCTGGTGCATGACGATCTGGTTGATCAAGCCGACCGTCGGCGAGGGCAGGCAACGGTCCATCATCGTTGGGGGAACGACGTAGCCTTGATGGTTGGCGATTATTTCTTTGCCTTGTCGGCCGGCGAGATGGCGCTTAGCCCTGACCCACGCATCATCACGTTCTATGCACAAGCGGTTGAAACGATAGTCGCCGGTGAGTTAAATCCGGTTCTCGCCGTCACACCATTCGACGACGCACTCGATCAATATCTGTACAAGACCGGCTGCAAAACCGCGGCTTTGTTTGAAGCTTCATGCAAAGCGGGGATGGTAGCCGGCGACGGTGAGGAAGCCGATATTACTGCTCTGGGTCGCTATGGATATAGCCTTGGTCTGGCGTTTCAGATCGTTGATGATGTGCTAGATTTCACCGGCAATGAGCAGACTCTGGGCAAACCTGCCGGGAATGACGTCCGGCAAGGCGTTATCACCTTACCGCTCATCTATGCGGCGGCGCAGTGTGGTTCTGCATTGCTGAGCGAGGTGTTTGAGCACGAACAGCCGAGTGACGATGTTATCGCTCAGGTTGTAGCCGAGGTGATCGAGCGAGGCGGCGCAATTCAAGCGATGCGTGATGCGTGCGTATACGCCGAGCAAGCCTCGGCGCAGTTGGACAGGTTCAAGCCCTCTCCGGCGCGAGAGGCATTGCAAAGCCTCGCGCGGTTTGTCGTTGAACGGCAAGCTTAACAATATATGTGGATCGAGCCGCGCATATGTTAGAGGAGAGAATGGTTATCTTGTGACCGGTTGTAGCACTCGGTGGTGCAAAATATATGCAAAGGGTGTGCAGATGCTGTTGATGATGCATCCATGTTCATGCAGGGTTCGTACAATCAAATATATAAAATATCAATTAAGCATCGGTGCGTTTTGGTGACAATATCAGTGTGCGCCGGAAAGAGCGCTAGCTTGCTCCGGTATAGTGGATGCTTTTCTGTGAAGAGAGGCAACCGGGAGAAAAACAGTGAACGCCTTCCGTGAAGTTAAGATATCTAAGGATCGTCGGAATGTGAAAGCATCTCCAAGCAGCAGTACGTTGCCGGTGTGGGAAGCTGAAGGCGTATCGTCGACGTGGGATGTTGAAGATGCGTCACCCGAAGACGCTCTGGTTGATGATGAAATCAGCGAAGAAGAAGAGGACTCAACACCAGTTGAAGACTCGATCCAACTCTATCTTCACGAAATTGGTCAGGTTCCTCTTCTGAACGCAAGCGAGGAAGTTGAACTGGCTCAATTGATTGCTCGTGGCAAGGAAGCCCGCAATCGTATGCGTAATGAGGCATACAGTTCCTGGCACGAACGCATCGCTCTTGAACAAGAAATTGCCCGTGGCGATGATGCACGCCGGCAGTTGGTTCAGGCCAACTTGCGTCTGGTAGTGAGCGTTGCGAAGAAATATATCGGCAGTTCGATGTCGTTTATGGATCTTGTGCAAGAGGGTAATATCGGTCTGATGCGTGCGGTTGAGAAGTTCGACTACACGCGCGGCAATCGCTTCTCAACATATGCGACATGGTGGATTCGTCAGGCAGTCACGCGTTCAATCGCCGAGCAAAGCCGGTTGATACGTTTGCCGGTTCACCTGAGCGAATCGATTACCCAGTTGCGTCGGGCGATTTATAAGCTTGAGCAAGAACTGGAGCGTGAGCCAACGCCGGAAGAAATTGCTCATACACTGGATATGAGCTTGCGCAAGGTCAAACGTTTGCTTCAGGCTTCAACACAACCCATCTCGATCGAGCAGCCGCTCAACAATGATAAAGAGGGGCGTATCGCCGAGATGCTGGCTGATGAGACGGTTGAGACGCCCATGGAGGTTGCATCGCAGAATATGCTGCATGAGGATGTCCGGTCGATATTGAACGAATTGCCCGATCGCGAACGCAAAATTATAGAATTGCGCTATGGACTATTTGATGGACGTCGTCGCACGCTCGAAGAGATCGGCGTAGCGTTTGGCATCACGCGTGAGCGCACACGCCAGATAGAGTCGGAAGCGCTCAAGCGGCTGCGCCATCCTAGCGTTGGCCAGCGATTGCAAGGGTATCTGGACTGACTCAGGCATATATCCAACACCGTAGATAACGCTATCGCGTGTCTGGGATCATTATACAGGGCGCGACCAATCTGGTCGCGCCCTGAGTGATTCTTGCTTCTTATCGGCCTATGACAATCGGCAGGTAGATCGAGGCCGCCGGTTCAACAGCTTGCGCGGATGTGGTAAGACCATCCGTGTCGCGGAAACGTGTGTAGAGCTGGCGGGGCGCATCGGTGTGCCATAGCCAGGTGTATCGCGATTTCAAAGGCCGCCAGGCGGCATCGTGGAAATCAGCATACTGGCTGATTTGCATTGTGATCGGCTGATTCGCATCCGTGGCTGAAATGAGCAGACTCGCCTGGCGCTCGTCGCTCAAAATCGACACCGCGTTGCCCCGCGGCGGCAGATTGAGTTCGATGGTGCGTGTCACCACGACGCTGTTGCCGGTACGATCAAAGTAACGCGCCGCGAGCTCGTATTCCCCTTCTATCGCTGGAAGCTGCCAACGGAAAGCGTCATAGTACGGCTGCGGTGCTTCAAAGACGCCATTGCGCCCAAGTTGAACCGCGACGATCCCGCTGGTCTTGTCGAGGGCGTTGGTGTCGAGCAGCACCGCGCGATCGGTGACGACTGCGGGCTGAACATCAAGCGCGCTATCGCTTGCGGCAAGCGCGGCAGCCTCGGCGTTGGTCAGGGCGCGATCATAGATGATAAGTTCATCCAGGTCGATCCCACTCTGGCTCATACCGTAGGTGAAGCGCCCGATTTGGAGCAGCGGGCCAATCTCCGTCGGCAATGTCACGTCCTGGCGTTTGGCGACGGGTTCGCCGTCAATGTACAGGGCTTTGGTTCCCTGCGCCGCGTCCCAGGTGATCACGAAGTGATGCCAGCCAGGTGCAAGCGTATCGGGGGTGGTCAGATCGTCGCGTCCGGCTGCGCCCTCCCCTGGCATGGTCCAGAAATCCCAGCGCGGGGTGTTATCTGGCCCGAGCATATCGCGGCGCAAAGCCAGGGTGTTAGTATAAATCCAGGCCGAGTCGGAGGCGTTTGCGCTGGCGGCGAACAGGTAGTGTCGATTGATGCTATTGGGAGGATACTGTTCGGGTATGCGGGCCCACAAGCTAATACTGCCGGCTTCCAGACTCAGGTTATTACTGATGGGATACGTCAGACCATCGGTTTGATCAAGGTGCAGACTCTGCCCATAGCGCCCATCGTGCATACTCGGCGATCCCTCGATGGTTGGGAACTCGTGACCAACCTCTTGCAAGACGTGGCCGTCGAAATGCACCAGCAACAGGAGATCCTCCGGCGGATTGACGCTCAACGTTCCAATCGGCGGCGTCTGATCGGGGGCGATCTGCCCGTCGCCGGTGTAATCCGGCGGAGTGAAGTCGTAGAGGCCGAGCATACTGCTGTGCCAGAGCCAACGACCGGCGGTGCATCCAGCATAGGCGACGCATGGATCCTCCCCGTCGCCATACCAGCCGTAGGGGTCGATCTGTTTGCCGTAGCGCCGAACTTCAAAATGGAGGTGCGGCGTTCCGTGAACAAAACCGGTATCGCCGCTGGTTCCAATGACCGTCCCTGCTTGAACCGAGACGCCTTCGTTGGTGTCAACCCGACCGGCGAAGATCTGGTCAAAGCTGTCGAGATGCCAGTAAATGGTTTCATAGCCGCCGGAATGCATGATTACCACACCGTTGCCGGGTTGTGTGCGCGCATAGGCAACGCCTGAGGCCGCCGCCAAGATCGGCGTCCCTACCGGCAGATCGGGGAAGTAGTAGTCGTGGCCATCATGCGTATTGTATTGAACATTGCTGGCGCCGGTGTAATTCACGATGTAGTCGTTCCCATCGTTGCCGCTGTCCACGGTCGGGTACATATGGTCGAAGTAGGCCAGGTGAACGACGCGCGTACCGTTGGGCCAGGGATGCAGCAGGAACCCATCGTCGTCTTCGGGGTTGGGAGCGATAGGCGCGGAGGGATCGAATGATCCGGCGTACAGATCCGGCAATTCATTGTTGAAGTAAGTTTGAAAAACCTGGTTGAAGCGTTCGGCCAGGTCGCGCCATTCTTCGATAGTACGGCCTTTGGCCAGAAAGCGCTGCACGGCGATGCTTTCTGGCGCCTGGTTGAGCGTCAGCGTTATGGTTGAGCCATTGGTGAAGCGGATTGTCGGAGGCCGTTCGTAGGGACCGAGCCCAGCGCGTAGTTCACGGCTGGCCCACTCGATTTGCGCGGCGAATCCTGCTGGCCCGGCGGCGCCGAACGGTTGCCGAATCATAGCGGGTGTAGGCGCAGGATCGCTCAACAAGTGATGGACGGCTTCTAGCAGCGCCAGATGCAATCGCGGGCTGAGACCATAATACAGGCTATTGTCCACGATAATCGCCGCTGCGGTTCGGTCTCCGTCACGATACTGCTTGAGCGCGCCGGGTTGATCGTTGAGAAACGCTTGTATGCCCAACATGTCATCGGGGGCATATTGCGCTGTTGGGAGACGAGGTGAAATATGATATGCTAGTGTCGACCCGGACCACAACAGTACTGGTAGGAGTAATCCGAAAACGAAGAAGCAGTTAAGCGTGAGCTTCAAGGCAGCGACACCACCCGGTTGCGATAGCGAGTCTACGAGTTTGTTTGTATCCTAGCATGGCAGTAGAACGCCGTCAAGACCATCGCTTCGCAATGTCATTCGATCGCAGATTGAGGGACGTTGTAAGTAATGGGGCAGGCGTAGTCTAAAGTGCTGGCGTCTCGGTCTCCGCCGTCGCGTATTCAGCTTCTTCAACGTTCCACGACTGCACGCCCTGCGTCACGAATGAGAAAGGTCGCACCTGCATACCCGCCTCGGTAAGCACGCGCTCAAGTTTAAGGCGGCGATCGAATGGACAGGCGAAGACCATAAAGCCGCCGCCGCCAGCTCCGGTTATCTTGCCGCCCCATGCACCGTGCTCACGAGCCAGCGCGTACACATCGTTCACAATTGGCGGCGCGATATGCGGAGAAAAGGCCTTCTTGACTTCCCACGCGTCATGGAGCAAGCGGCCAAAATCGGCGATGCGCAAACTACGCAGCAGCCGGACCGACTCATCGACGAACATTTTCGTTTCATCGTGATAGCGCAGTGTATCGCCCTGAACCAATCGTTGCACCTGATCTTCCATCAAGTGGCGAGTCAGCAAGCGTCGATCACCGATATAGCCGATGATGAGGCTGCTCTCCAATTCGAGAAGCGCTGATGGATCGGTGAGCACCGGCTCAACGATAACGCGCGAGCCTCCGAAATGGTAGACGCTCATACCGCCGAATGCAGCGGAGTATTGATCCTGGCGCCCGCCGGGAATGCCCATATCGACGCGCTCGATGCGATAGGCTAACTCGGCAAGGGTATGCGGATCGGTGCTGACGCCGTAGGCGGCATAGAGCACCTTGATCATACTCACAACCAGCGCCGATGAAGACCCTAGACCGCTGCCCGGCGGCACATCGCTGAACATCGTGATATCGACTCCGCCGCTATTGACGCTTTCATCGGGGTAAAGCTCAGGGTGGGCATCGAGAACAGCCTGAGGAAGAGTCAACTTGCCGTTCCAGGAACGACCGGCGGCTTTCTGGCTCACTTCTTCAAGATCGAGTGAACGAATAGTAATGCCTGGCGTAGCGCTGGGCCGCAGCATGCAACGCACGAATAAATTGATAGTGCAGTTCAGCACCTTACCACCATATTCCTCTGCATAGGGGCTAACATCGGTGCCGCCGCCAAAAAAGCCGATGCGCATAGGCGCGCGGGCTTTGAAGACCTTCATCAAACTCTCCTTATGATCGGTTAAGGCCGGGTCGTCAGATGACGGCATAGTATATCACAGGGGGCGTAGTCGATATTCAGGCTTATGCAGAGCGGTGCAACAAGGAGAGGCGCAGCCAGTTTTCTACTGACGCAACTCGCCATCGCTCTGTGGCACACTCTACGGTGAAACTGCGGTGAGATTTTGGATCGCTTTGGAAAGCGATGAACGCCAGTTTTGACATTTCTGTTTTTAGAGGGAACATCTGTTTTATTATGATACTTACGTTGAATATGATTGGCTGCCGACAAACACAAGCGTTACAAATAAAAACTCAGTACTGTTGACCCATTGGCATATATCTTTGCAGTTGGTATGATAATAAATAGTATGAAATTCTTCCTCATAACTGTTCACCAAACACCATCCTGGATGATCCGAGCCCCTTTTGGGGGCTGTTAGTCTTCGATACATCACACCGGCAGAATATACGATTGATTGTCGTAGTATCTGTCATCTCTTGCTCATCTCTTAATCTTCTCAATTACATCTTAACCCTCTACAATCAGCAAAGAGCAGCGAGATACGGTGTGCCGCAGTTTTACCGTAGTCGTACCGCATCTCTGCCGCAGCAGGGCTTTGCTATGCTGGCATCATCAGACATACACGGATGCAGCGCACACAAGCCCGTGAGCAGATGGAAGACGAGGAGGCAATGATGGTGCAGCAAAGCAATATGGTGACACAACACTCTGGAAGCAAAGCTGGCGCATTTTCGTGGAATTATTCGAACCATGACATCGTCACCGCCCGATCTTCAGACCGCGAGACCGCTCCTTCTCAGATGGACCTCAATGTGCTTATGCGTCGCTGTGCTACCGAGAGCGAGCGCTTCTACCGGGGCCAGCAGCATGACACCTCCTTCAGCTATGAACTTTTCCGCCGAGCGTTGGTGGATCGCAATGAGTCGGCGTGGGAATATCTGTATCAGCACTATAGCGGCCTTGTGGAAGGTTGGGTGCGTCGGAGCGGCGCGTTTGTCAGCAGCGGTGAGAGCAGCGAATTCTTCGTGGTTGGAGCATTCACCAAGTTCTGGCGTGCCATTACGCCGGAGCGGTTCGATTCGTTTCCGACCCTGGCGTCGTTATTGCACTATTTGCAGCTCTGCGCGACTAGCGTGGTGATTGATAGCGTGCGTGCTCAGTCCTGGGCCGAAATGTTGCCCGAGGAGACAATTAACCCAAGCGCTATGCCCCAGCACTCACCCGACGAAGAAGCGATGAATCGGGTGCAGCGCGAGGAATTCTGGCGATTTATTGATGCACAGCTCAATAGCGAAGTCGAACGTGTTGTTGTGTATTACTCATTTGTGTTGGGGTTGACGCCGCGCGCGATTTATGCCAAACGCCAGGATCTCTTTACAAGCGTCAACGATGTGTACAACGTCAAGCGTAATGTCCTGGGCCGACTGAGTCGTAACCATCAATTACGTCAGATGATGGAGATGTAACGGGGCAGTTTGGCAGGTTTACGATGTTCGATAGATATATGTAAAAATGCGTAAAGGTTGCGTTCTCTATGTAGCAAGAAGGCGAAGTCCCTATGGTGCATACGAGGAGCGCATCCTATGGACGAAGAAGGGCGATGGTATAGTGACTGCGCGGACTCTGGGGGGCCGAGCGGTAGCACGCTGATGCAGGTAGCTGACAATGAGGCGGAACCAGATCTATCTGATCAAGTTCTTGCGTGTCCCAATTGTCGGCAACAAGTGGAGCAGCTACAGTGGCTCCAGAATCGTCTGCGAGCCTGTCTCTACCGAGCCACGTGTCCGTCAAGCGATGAACTTGCGGACTTTTGTCAAGGTTTGCTCGGCTTCCACGAGCGGAGCACTATTGTACATCATATTACCGTTTGCCCCCATTGTGCGGCGGAGGTGTTATTGCTTCAGCAGACAGACGAGAGTCTAGGAGTTTCAGTGCGAGGGCCGAACAGAAGCGTTTCTGTTCGGCCCTCGCGTTAGTTCTTGGATAAGAAACTATCCGTCAGGTATTCTCGCTCAAGCTGCGAGGCAATTACTCGAAATGCTCGGCCAAGAACGCCGTCAAATCCGCTACGCGTACTGAGTAACCCCACTCATTGTCATACCAGGAAACGACTTTGAAGAAGTCGTCGCCCATATTCATCGTCAACGGTAGGTCAACAACACTGCTGAGTGTGGTTCCGATGAAATCGCTCGACACCAGTTGCTCGTCACTGACGCCCAAGATGCCTTCCATCTCATCGCTCTCGGATGCTTCGCGGAATGCTTCGTTGATCTCTTCAACGCTGGTTGGGCGCTCAAGCAGCACTGCAAAGTCCACCAGAGATACGGTTGGCGTGGGTACGCGCACAGCAAAGCCGTGGAACTTGCCCTTCAGCTCAGGAATGACCAGCGCGACAGCCTTGGCGGCGCCAGTGGTGGTCGGAACGATGTTCATCGCCGCCGCGCGAGCGCGCCGCAAATCTTTGTGGACATTGTCCTGAACGTTCTGATCCATCGTGTAGGAGTGGATAGTTGTCATCAATCCGCGTGCGATGCCGAAGCGATCATTCAGCACTTTGGCTACCGGAGCAAGGCAGTTGGTGGTGCAGGAGGCGTTTGAGATAATGTTGTGCTGCTCGTGATCGTACTTGTTTTCGTTAACGCCCAGACAGATGGTCAGGTCCTCGTTTTTGGCCGGAGCGCTGATGACAACCTTCTTGGCGCCGGCTGCTATATGCGCCTTTGCCTTCTCTGCATCCGTGAAACGCCCGGTCGATTCAATCACGATGTCAACGCCCATCTCCTTCCAGGGAAGGTTGTTCGGGTCACGCTCCGCCAGAGCGGCGATTTCGTACTCCGTGTCATCGTAGTTGACAATGATCTTATCCTCTGTGACGCTGACCTCGCCTTCGAAAGGGCCGTAGGTTGAGTCATAGCGGAGCAGGTGGGCCAGGGTGTTGTTGTCGGTGAGATCATTTACAGCAACGATTTCAAATTCACCTGGATGATGCTCAAGCATTGCTTTGAAGCTCTGGCGACCAATGCGACCGAAGCCGTTGATTGCAACTCGGATCATAATCCTTCGTCTCCTTCTGCGTAAGCGATTCCTCGTCGGCGAGGCATATCCCGCGCCGTGATCCTATGACACCGTGATCAATTCCCTGATTTGTCAGGACGTGGGAGATTATCTCGTTCGGAATTGAACGAACTTGCCGACATTATAGCATGCTCGCGAAAGATAGCAATCAGCGGCGCTTTCTGGCTTTGCGCCGTGGCGCGAGTGTTCTCTTTGTCAGAGGCGTTCGTCTTGTGACGAGACAACGACTTGATCGAGCATAAGATGGCCTTCGTCAATAGTTTTGCGCTTATGCTACAATTTGTAGTCAAATGCTGCCCGTTTATCAAACAAAGTTAGGTAGGATGGACGCCTATGAATCTCGTGCTTCCGATTATCGTGGCGCTGGCGCTTGTTGGGTTGGGGATCTGGGGTATGCGTCGCGGTGTACAACGTGGCTTGTTGACACTGGCATGGATTTTTTTTGCTGCAATATTGGTGGATCTGTGGTCGCCGGTCTGGGCGGATTGGTTACGAGAACAGCTTAAACCGGATAATCCGGCGACACTAACCTGGATAGCAACGGCGCTGAGTTTTCTGGTGATCAGCATTGTTTTCGGCTTTGGAAGCGGCATTCTGATTCGGTCGTCGAACAAAACCGCTGCAGATGGTTTGCCAAAGAAATCGAGCGTGAGCAATGGAACAGTGGGCGGATTGTTAGGTATTTTGAGTGGGATTGTCATCATCAGTTATTTGCTTCGCTATACCACAGATCTGTTGCCTGAGTCGGATTTTGCTGTAACGCCGGCATCGAATGTTGTAATGCGCCTGCTCTATGAATGGCTGCCCTGGTTTTTGTTAGCGACTCTGGTTATGTTTGGGGGAATTATGCTATTCCGCACGGTGCAGCATTTTATGCGCGCGGTTCCTCAATCTGCTTCGAAAGGATCGGAAAAAGCACAACTTTCTTCTGCTACGTCACCGTCATCATCAGTTGCTGGTGCGAAATCAACCCCTGAGCAATTCGACGCTGTCAACAATAAGATCAACCAGAAACTTGGCAATAAAGAGCAACGTTGACAGCGATTTTTGTCCGGTCTGTTCGTGGCAAATATCAGCGCATTCTGGAGAGTTTAAGCGCTATATGCTATCGATGACCAGGGTTCCAAGGTAGACGGCTATGTCTTCGGCGGCGACGTTTTCCAGGTTGCTTAACACGATCACCGTGACTTTTTCGTTTGGATAACGAAGCATATAAGTTGCGCTCCCGCTGATGAGACCAGGGTGGGTGATTGCGTGACGCCCGTTATGGTCAACGATTTTCCATCCGTATCCATAGCCGTTTTTATATGGAGTGAACATTTCCTGTAGTAGCACGGCAGGAATTAACTGATCTGTGTAGAGCGCCTGATCCCAAAGATACAAATCTTCGACGGTTGAATAAAGACCGCCGGCTGAATAGAGATTGGAAGTGTTGATAAGTATCGCTGGAGTATCGACGCTCACGTAGCCAACGGCGCATGCGGGAGTTGCAAGATTGTCGGGATCGTATCCGGTATTGTGCATATGCAATGGCTCGAAGATGTGGCTTCGCAGAAAATCGGCATACGATTGTCCGCTGACCTGCTCGATAATCTGTCCGAGCAGCACGTATCCAGAATTGCCATAGTGATATGCGGTTCCCGGGTCAAATTGAAGCGGTTGATCGCGAAAATACGTAATCAACTCTTCTGGCTCAACCCGCAAGGTCTCGATGCTGGCGAAGCTGGCAAAGTCGGTATAGTTGGGTATCCCAGACGTATGCGTGAGTAGATGTTTGACTGTTATTGGGTACCATGTGTTCGGGCAGTCGGAGAGGTACGTGCAAATCGAAGCGTGCAAATCAATAGCGCCGCGTGATCGCAGGATTTGCACGGCCATAGTGGTGAACGATTTGGTCAACGAAGCAATGCGGAATCGGGTTTGTGCCGTATTTGGAATTGCCTGCGCACTATCGGCCATACCGTATCCGTTGCTCAGCAGAATCTCCCCGTCGTAGGCTACAAGCACAGCGCCGCTGAACATGTTGAGTTTGGCGAGCGTTTGCATATGTTCATCAAGCGCCTGGACAAGCGGATTGGGCAATGGTGTTGGTGACGGGATGAGAGTCGCGGCAGGAGCCGGGGGATGGTTGGCTGAGAAATTTAGTGCGAGCGGCGTGCTAGTTGCATTGATCGGATCATTTAGGGAGTCCTGTGGAGTTAGGGAGTCCAGGGGCGTGGCGGTTTGGTTTAGATCAGCGGTGAGAGACGCTTCTGTGGGATTTTCGACGTGGAATACTTCCTGCCGACCACAGTTGGTGATCAACCCCAGGATCGCTGCGCATAGAATGATAAGCATACTTACGCTGCGGTTCAGCGTCATAGGACTCCTTACTATCGATGGAGAGGAGTGATCACCTCTTGGATACTGCGGAGATTGCTCCCCTTGATCGATAGCGTGCGAACGTTATCTACTGATCAGCATTAGAACGAGATAGCCCGATCGTTCAGGGTTGTTTCCGGCCAGATGCGTATACCGCGCTCCAGGCGATTCTCACCGCCGAGACGGCACTGATCGCTGACGATGGCGCCATCGGTGATGATCGTACGTTGACCGACGCGGTTGCCATGACCCAGCACGCAATTGCGCAATGTTGCGCCTTCTTCGATCACGTTATCATCCCACAAGATTGCGCCTTCGATGCTGACATCCGGCCCTATCTGGCAACGAGCGCCGATAACCGTTGGCCCGATGATCTGGGCGCCGCGCTTGATCACCACTTCGGGGCCTAAAACCACTGGGCCGACAATCTGTGCGCTGGGATGAATATCGGCGCTGTCTTCTTTCCAGACCCGATCGGCTATCTGCTCGCCGCGAAATGTATGGCGCACCTTGCCGATCAAAATGTCGTGGTTCACATCGATATATGTCTGGGGTTTACCGATGTCGCTCCAATAAGCACGCGAGGGATACCCAAACATTGGATCGCCGGTTTGCATCAGCACCGGGAACAGACCGCGCTCGAACATATAGAACTGATCAGGTGGCACGTAGCGGAAGACATCAGGCTCAATGATGTATGTTCCGGCGTTGATGAGGTTCGTGGTGATATCCTCGGCGCGGGGTTTTTCCAAGAAGCGCCGGATGCGCTTGTTGCTCTCCATCTCGACCAGACCAAACTGTGTGGGATCATCCACCGGGGTGAGCGCAATCGTGACTTTGCTCTCGTTTTCGCGATGAAATGCCAGCATTGTCTGGAGATCGAGATCGGTCATTACATCGCCGTTGAAGACGAAAGTAGTTCCATCAAGCAGATGTTCGACATTTTTGACTGCACCAGCCGTACCGCGTGGTTCAGGTTCCTCAACAATATGAAGTTTGAGACCGAGCTGTGAACCGTCTCCCAGTGTCTGGCGAAAGCGATCGGCAAGATACTGCACCGCTAGCACAACTTCATCGATGCCCTGGTCGCGCAGGCGTAGCAGCATAAGTTCGATAAAAGGCTGATTTGCCAATGGGATCATCGGCTTAGGTGTGTTGCATGTGAGCGGGCGGAGACGTGTTCCTAACCCTCCGACAAGAATGACTGCTTTCATAGTGCTCCTCAAACGCCATTCGCTCGTACGGTGTCAATGTAAAACGGCGAAGATGTATTCTCGTTGGTCAATCCCCGGCGTTGGCGTGGGAAATATGTAAGAAATATATCCGGCTGCGCTTTACGCCAACTCGCATTCGGCTCGCACGTGATCACGCCAATAGTTCAGAATGTCGTTAAGCGTTTGCTCTAAGGGTATGCGCGGCTCCCATCCGGTGCATTCACTCAGGCGACGGGTATCGCACGATACTAACGGAACATCGATCGGGCGCATTAATTCCGGGTTCAGGTGAATGTCAACTTTGACCGAACTTGCGGCGACCAGCGAATCGAGAATGGCGCGAATCGTGACCGGTTTGCCGGATCCGACGTTGTACACTTCACCCGATGCGCCGTGCTGCATAAGTAGTGCATAGGCACGAACAATATCGCGAACATCGGTAAAATCGCGTTGAGCCGCCAGGTTGCCGACTTCTAACACCGGAGGTTGTAAGCCATACTCGATGCGCGCAATCTGTCGCGCGAGTGATGCTGTAACGAAACGCTCGTTCTGGCGTGGGCCGATGTGCGTGAAAGGTCGAACGCGTATTACGTCGAGACGATGGCTGAGATGATATTGAAGCGCTAGCATGCTTTGCGCGACTTTGCTTACGCCGTACGGGTTAGTTGGTCGGAGCGGCGTGGATTCGTCGAGCGGCATATCTTCAGTACGCACCTGGCCATATTCTTCATTGGTGCCAACTACCAGGATGCGGGTTTTGAGCCGATATTCAATAGCCGTAAGAAAGATGTTGAGCGGCGCAAGAATATTCGTTTTCAACGTATCTGCCGGATCGCGAAAGGACTCAGGGACGAAGGGCTGCCCGGCTAGATGGAAAATATATCTTGGTTGCGCGTGGACGATGGCCTCTGTTGTCTGATTGTGATCCAGCAAGTCGGCGCATACGACCTGGACACGATCGCGTAACTGAGGCAGCCGGATCTGCGGGGATCGTGATAACCCCCAAACTTCCCATTCGTTCTGGGCCAGGAGATGTTCGGCCAGATGACTGCCCACAAAGCCGTTGATGCCGGTGATAAGCGCACGCATGCCGCTACTATAACGTAACACCTGAATCGTTGCAACTCAAAATGTCGCTGTGCATTTTATTGACATGTATTGTGCATTGTGCTACACTACGACTGAATAAAGCAGAAAAACTACGTGACAGAACGAACAAAGTAAACGCATATCGAATGGGTCAACGTCGATCAAAAACATGCTGATCTTGCTAAGAGTAGGTGCATCGCTACGCATAATGCTCTGCGCTTCCGACTAGCAACGTAGGGGAGGAGGCCTCTTGTTATGGCACAGCCAAACTTTCTGACGCAATTTTCCGACAAGCCTCGCTACAACACTAAAGCCGTCGCTCAAGAGACTGGCGTTCCTGCGGATACGTTTCGCGCCTGGGAGCGACGTTATGGCGTGCCTCGTCCGCAACGTACAGATGGAGGACACCGCCTCTATTCAGAGCGCGATATAGCGACGATACGCTGGCTCCGTGATCGCACTGCGGAGGGGCTGACTATTAGTCAGGCCATTGCCTTGATGTCTGATGGCAATGAGACGAATCTTGCCTGGCTCAATACCGCAGTTGATACAGAACCGCATACGTGGGAGCGATTGAACAGCCGTTTGTTCGACGCGCTGGCTGATTTCGATGCTACGCGCGCCGAGCAAATTATGGGCGAAGCGTTTGCACTCTATCCTCTTGAGGATGTGTTTGTCAAGCTCGTGCATCCGACAATGGTGCAAATTGGAGATCAGTGGCACGACGGTAAAGTCAGCGTTGCGGCGGAGCACTTTGCGACGCAGTTTATTCGACGAAAACTCGCGAGTTTGCTCAATACCTATAATATAACCGATGGCCGGGGAATGATTGTGGTGGGATGTGCGCCAAGCGAGCAGCACGATCTCGGCGTATTGATGCTTTCGGTTTTTCTGGTGCGCCATGGCTGGCAGGTCATCTACCTAGGGCCAGAAGTGCCGATGAAAGATCTGCTGAACGCGGTGCATCACCTGCATCCTGATATGGTGTGTCTGACGGCGTCAACGATTGAAGCGGCTATGCAGCTTCACGAGATTGGCAAGGCGCTGTCAGCGTTGCCGCCTCCGCGTCCGCACTTTGGTTATGGAGGACGCGCGTTTAATCTCAACCCGTCGCTGGTTGAGCGTATGCCAGGCAGCTTTCTCGGACGTGACGCCCAGGAAGCTGTAGATATGATCTCTGAGCTGTTAGTTGTCCATCGCTAATGAGGTGATCTGAAGCAGGGTGATAATGTCGAGTGCGCTTCTGCTTCAGATGTTTGCGTTGTGTCTTTGCTCACGATAGTTGAACGTTTACCATAAGAGGCTCGATGCGTACATAAGCGCTTTGCGCCTCCTTATTATTGGATTGAAAAGGCTCTGGCTCTTGTAGTTGCATAAGTAATGCGTGTATCGTATTATTTGTGTATAGTAAAATCCTTTTGATTATCATAATATTTATGTAGGGCATATCGCCTGACGGTTTTTCGGTTTTCGTAGCGATGGGAATAGCGCTCACAACGCTTGTAAAGCTACGGAATCTGATATATGTGCTACGTTCATCCTAGTATGCCTTGTCCTGTGCATAAGCAGATAGATTAAGGAGAGCAGAGTGCCGTTGAATCCTCCCCATCGGCTGGCGCTTTCCATACCGCCCGGCGGCGAGTATATTGGGCAACCATTACCTGCCGAAGAACAACTGGCTCAGCTTTTTCTCCTTGCGGGCGCTTCATCTCTGTCGCGGCAGAACGATGAACATCCGACGGAGGGTTCGATCTCTCTTTCTGAAGCCTATCGCGTCTGTTATCAAGCAACCCGGCAGCACTCCAAGAGTTTTTTCTTTAGTACACAGCTTCTGCCTTCTGAAAAGCGGCGATCCATTCGAGCGCTCTATGCATTTGGTCGGATGAGTGATGACATTGTTGATCATCCTGACAGCGATCCGGCATATGCTCTGGCTGAGTGGGTGCGCAAGGTGCAATCGCCCAGAGCGCCGGCAAATGACCCGATATTGCTGGCCTGGAATGATACGTGCGCTCGTTATGAAATCGACGGCGCTCTGGTCAACGAGTTGTTGGCAGGCTTCGCAATGGATCTGACCATCACGCGGTATCAGACATTTGCTGACTTGTGGCTCTATTGCTATCGTGTGGCGTCGGTTGTCGGTTTGCTGAGTATGGGCGTGATTGGAGCTGCCCCAGGCGCAACTTCTTATGCTATAAAATTAGGGGTTGCGCTGCAAATGACAAATATTATTCGCGATGTCGGCGAGGATGCGCGCCGGGGTCGGATCTATTTGCCTCAGGAAGATCTCCGGGCATTTGGTCTGAGCGATGATGATATTCTTTCCGGTGTATATGATGACCAATTTCGAGCGTTGATGCAATTTCAGCTTGCGCGCGCTCATCGTCTATATGATGAGAGCTGGCCCGGCATCGCGCTCTTGCCGTACGATAGCCGACTGGCGGTTGGTGCGGCTGCTCGAGTCTATCGTGGCATCCTTGACAAGGTTGCAGCGAATAAGTACGATGTTCACACGAAGCGCGCATTTTTAACCCTCCGCGAAAAGTTCCTTATGCTGCCACGTATCTGGCGTGATATTCGTCGTCTGAGTAGCCAGTAGCGAAGTTGTGAGTTCTGCTCTTGAGTGTCGCGCAAGCCGGGTTCGCCGCCGGACTTTTTTCTGCTCGCTCTGGTCTGGATTCTGGCAGCGTGCTGCATAGTGTTGCGATCGCATTTCCGATGGCTCCAAATCTGGCTATGGCGTATGTTCTTGTATGCCCGTTTTCTACATGAAAACGGGCATCTCAGTGCTAGAAAACTGTGCGTCGATCTGGAAACTGCGGTTGGCTACCAAACAATACGGGAGACACCGCATGGGGTCATTCTGAGCGCAGCGAAGAATCCTCCGATTCTCACAACGCCGAGACCCTTCACGCTGCCTACGGCTCCGTTCAGGGTGCCATGCGGCATGGGTAGCATCGTTTGGTAGCGACACAATGACGCTGAAGATTGTACGCGATGGAGTTGAGCAATAGGTAAGGTAGAGGTATTGATTTGGATGCGCGCCCGTGGCTTTATGGGCGTTCGTTGCTTTCGTCGTCGTCTTCGGCATCCTCAATGCCAAAGATCCGCATCCAGTCGTTTATTTCCTCGTCGCTTAGGGGCTTGTCGCGATGTTTATCGTGTATACGCGCTTTGGGTTCGTTCAATGCCTGCAATTTGCGCGCGAAATCTTGTGATGAGATAACCGTGATTCCGCGCGCCTGCGCCTCTCCCGCTACTGCGCGATCTGATGTGACAACCCGCCATTCGCTGTGCCGCTTCACCTTGCGAATACGCTGAATAAGCTCGCGGTCGGCGTCGCGCGGCGATTTCGCGAAATAGCATTCGATGCCATATCCATTGAGATTCGATGGGTGTCCGTATACCCCATGATCAAACACGACGATAACATGACGCCCGCGCTTACGCGTGGTATAGCGACGCAATTGCATCACCAGTTGACCTTCGTCATCGCTATCACTCAGGCGGATATTAGGCATCTGGCCGATTAAGTTATGTCCGTCAATAAGGATTGGCATCGCCTTGCTCCTGCAACTTGAAACGCTGCGCTCACGTCCTATCAGACGAGCGAACGGCGTCGTTTCATTGCTTTGACGGAGGCCATAAGCCTTTGGCAGATATATTGCATATGATAATGATATATGCCCTTGGGGGAGGTCGCAATGCCTGAACATCACACACATCAACCTCCGGATGAGCCATACTATCACGAATCTGAGCAATCCAACCAGGTAAAACGCTGGGGCCGCGTTCTTGTGCTGATTGGAATCGTCTGGCTTGTATTTGCGCTTGCCAGCCAGAGTATAGCGTGGATTCGCGGGTGGGGATTTATCGAACAATCGGAGAAAATCGCGGCGCGTACATTCGAAGGCCGCAAACTCGTCGTGAATGCCGGGCGGAATGACGTCACAATTATCGGAGGGGATCAACTGACCATCCAGGTCGAGGCGACCAGATATGGGTTTGGTTGGAGCGCTTCCGATGCACGCGAAGGTCTTGAACAGCTTGAACTCGATGTTGCTCAGGACGGGGATACTGTGCGTATTGAGACGTCGCGTCCGAGCGGATTGCCGTTCTTCGGGCGCCCCCCGTTTGCTCAGTTGCGCATTACTGTTCCGACGGAGGTTGAGCTAACAATACAGACTATTGATGGCGATATTACCTTGCGTGATGCAAACGGCGTGGGCAGTCTCGTCACGACCAATGGCGATATCGATGCACGAGATACCAGCGGCGATCTGAAGTTGAAATCGACCAACGGCGACATCAAGCTAGAAAACTACTCTGGAACGCTGGCTTTGGAAACGGTTAATGGTGATATTCGTCTGCGTAATAGCCATACGACTGATGTGACGGTCAGCACTATTAATGGCGATGTCATACTTCATGAGATAAGCGGATGGTTGCGCGCGAACACTATCTCCGGCGATATCGACATCAAGCAAGCTCGTGATGCTCGCATCGATATTGAAACCACTAACGGCGAAATCAAGTTCGTGGGCAGTCTGGCTAGCGATGGAGATCATCGGGTTAGTACCATCAACGGTGATGTTCGCTTGCGTTTGCCATGGACGAGTAATCTGGATTTGGCCATTGATACTGTGAGCGGCGATATCGAAACCGACTTCGATCTCAACGAACGAGAAAGTAATCGACGTACGCTGCGCGGTGTGATCGGCGCTGGCGGTCCGCGATTGGCCATTACTACGACGAGCGGTGATGTCTACGTCGAAGGCGATAGATAAATTGTGGTACAATAAGGGCAATATCTATCTTAAATATGGAATACTGTTTGATAAACAGCGGGAGATAAAATGGAAAAGTCTACCTGGACAACGAGGGTGGGCTTGGCACAAATGCTGAAGGGCGGCGTGATCATGGATGTGGTTACGCCTGAACAGGCTCGTATTGCCGAAGAAGCCGGCGCTGTCGCGGTGATGGCGCTAGAGCGTGTACCTGCCGATATTCGCGCTCAGGGCGGAGTCGCCCGGATGAGTGACCCTGAATTGATACTTGCTATTATGGAGGCGGTTACTATTCCGGTTATGGCCAAAGCGCGCATAGGGCACTTTGTCGAATCGCAAGTCCTGGAAGCTCTTGGTATTGATTATATTGACGAGAGCGAAGTCCTGACGCCGGCGGATGAAGAATTTCATATTAATAAGCATGCCTTTAAAGTGCCGTTTGTGTGCGGTTGTCGCAACCTGGGCGAGGGTTTGCGGCGAGTTGCCGAGGGCGCTGCAATGCTGCGCACGAAAGGCGAAGCCGGTACAGGCAATGTCGTCGAAGCTGTCCGGCATGCACGCGCTGTTTATGGTGAGATACGTTGTCTTCAGAGCATGAATGAAGACGAATTGTTTAGTGCGGCGAAGAATTTGCAGGCGCCATATGAATTGGTTCGTCAGGTGGCGCAAACCGGGCGCTTGCCTGTGGTGAACTTTGCGGCTGGCGGCGTCGCAACGCCCGCCGACGCTGCGCTGATGATGCAACTTGGCGTTGATGGCGTCTTCGTTGGCAGCGGCATCTTTAAGTCGGGCGATCCGGCCCGTCGCGCACGCGCTATTGTTGAGGCGACAACGCATTACAATGAGCCGGAAGTCATTGCCGAGGTCAGCAAAGGGCTGGGCGAAGCGATGGTTGGCATTGAGATAAGCAGCATTCCCGCGGATCAGCTTTTGGCAGAGCGAGGTTGGTAGCCGTGCAAGCAAAGGGGCGGGCTGCATGAACCTGCTCTGTAGCGCATGTTGTTAGGGTGTATGACAGTTGGCATTCTTGCTCTCCAGGGTGATTTTCGGGAACACGAAGAGATTTTGCGAAGCATAGGCGCTCCAACACTGCTTGTGCGCCAACCAAAGCAGTTGGAGCACGTGGATCGGCTCATTATTCCGGGCGGTGAGAGCACGACTATTGGCAAGTTGATGGCGCTATACCATCTGCTTGCGCCGATTCGCCAGCGGGCTGGTCAAACGCTCACATTGTGGGGGACATGCGCTGGCGCTATTTTGATGTCTCGCCAGCTTGTCGGCAAGCACGCGTCGGACCAACCTGCTCTGGCAGTGATGGATATAACAGTGCGGCGTAATGCTTTCGGTCGTCAACTTGATAGTTTTGAGACGATGGTACAGATGCCTGTAATCGGTGCTCAGCCGATTGCAGGCGTTTTTATCCGCGCTCCAATTATTGAAGCGGCAGGCGATGGCGTAGAAGTATTGGCGCGGATCGACGATGATACTATCGTTGCTGCTCGGCAGGGACGGCTTTTGGTGACGACGTTTCATCCAGAGCTGTCAGGCGATGATCGTGTTCATCGGTATTTCCTGGAGTTATAGGAGGGTAGCGAATCGACAAATAGCGTAGGCGGTGTCGGGTTATGTCGATTTGCTGGATACAGGTTTATGATGTTGCCGGTCGCTCCCAGTGATCTCTGGACTTTGCGCCGTAAGCCGCGCAGCCAGATTATGTTGTACAACGAGACGCTGCTGGCTCAACCGCATCGCCCGCTCTGGTTCGCCCTACGTTGCATGATACAAGGCCCTGGTCGCGATTGTGCAATGGTTGTTCATCGTGGTCGCGATACAACCGCAGTGGTGCAGGCTCAAGGGCGTAGCAATCGACCTGAGCAAGACGTAACCTACCTTGCAGTTTATGGCGCCAGAGGCGTAGGGTTGCCGAGCGATCGCGATATCTGGTTCCGTTTGCTGGAACAACTGTGTTTCAGCGCTGGACAAAACTACGTGCAACGCTTATATGCCTCTATTGCCAATCAGAATGTCGAGGTGCATGAAGTTTTTCGGCAGGTTGGATTCCAGGCCTACGCCCGCCGTGCTATCCTGCAACTCTCCGGCCCGGATTGGGATCAAGGCACAACGCTTGCGCCGATGCGGTTTCAATCTCGGCGCGACCATTGGGCGATCCACAAATTGTATGGCGTCGTGACGCCGCATCAAGTGCAGCGAGCCGAAGCGCGCAACGCGCGTATGTGGGCGCTGCCGCTTACATCGCGCTGGCCGGGCCTGCATCGACGCGCCTGGGTGCTGGGTCCAGGCGACAATTTAACTGCCTATCTTCGTATCGTGAGTGGATCGATCTCCCATGTCATAAGCCTGCTGGTACATCCCGAAGCGCGCGAAATAGTGACCGACATTTTGCGCTTTGGACTAGCGCAGCTCAACGATGTGCAACCAGTGTATCTGATGCTTCGTGAGTATCAGTCTGAATTGATGATGCCGCTACAGGATCTCGGGTTTCAGCCTGTAGGCGAGCAACTTCTGCTGGTGAAGAATACCGTGATTCCAATCCGGCGTTCGATCCTCTTACCAGCGCTTGAGCCGAGCCTGGAGCCGCGTGTCACAGCTCCTCGCATCTCCACTCCGAGGGAGGACGCACATTCATATGCCAGAACAACATGAGCCAGCCAGTGATGTGGATCTGCTGCTTGAGGCATTGCCGCCGCATATCCAACTTTCGATTCGACAACATTCCGAGGATCTGGCTGATCTGTTAGAGATAGTGATAGACCTTGGTCGTCAGCCTGAGGCGCGCTATCGGCATCAGGAACGCTTCTTGAGTAATCGAGAAGTTACTCGCGAAGATATCGATTATGCCATAGCTCGCATCGGTGAATTTGGTGAAGATAACCGCGCAGGGATAACCCGTACCCTCCATCGTATTTCGGCAATTCGCAACCGCAAGGGAATAGTGATTGGCCTGACTTGCCGCCTCGGTCGCGCGATCTTTGGCACGGTGACGATTATCCGCGATTTAATCGAAAGCGGCAACAGCATCTTGCTTCTGGGCAAGCCGGGAACAGGCAAGACCACCCTGCTGCGTGAGACTGCGCGTGTATTGGCGGAGGATTTGCGCAAACGGGTGGTTATTGTCGATACATCAAATGAGATAGCCGGTGATGGCGATATTCCGCATCCGGGCATTGGACGCGCACGCCGTATGCAGGTGCCGCGACCCTCTGGGCAGCATGCGGTGATGATCGAGGCAGTGGAAAACCATATGCCCGAAGTCATCGTAATCGATGAGATAGGTACAGAACTTGAGGCGGTGGCGGCGCGCACTATCGCCGAACGCGGCGTGCAATTGGTCGGTACGGCGCATGGCAATACATTGGCCAACCTGTTGATTAATCCGACGCTTTCCGATCTCATCGGCGGCATTCAGGCAGTGACGCTCGGTGATGAGGAGGCGCGCCGTCGCGGTACGCAAAAGACGGTATTGGAGCGGAAAGCGCCCCCGACCTTCGATGTGCTGGTGGAAATTAAAAGTTGGGATCAGGTGGCGGTCTACAGCGATGTGGCGACAGCGGTTGATGCAATCTTGCGTGGCGAGGAACCTCAGATTGAGTGGCGTAGCCGCGATGCTGAGGGCAATGTGCAAGTGATCCAACCGCCGGCTCATGACTCGCCGACCGAATTGCCGTTTGCATTGCGGCGCGCCCCGGCGAAGCGGGCCGAGCGTGAGGCTGAGGGCAGTCGCCTGCGGAGGCGCAATGGCGATGCATCGCCGGTTGGATCGACACAGCGCATCTTTCCATATGGGGTGAGTCGCAATCGTCTGGAACATGCCATTGAACGACTCAAAGTTCCCGCAGTTATTGTACGCGATATGAAGGAAGCCACGCTCGTTATGACGCTCAAGAACTACTATCGCCAGAGCTCACAGCAATTGCGACAGGCAGAAGAACAAGGCGTGCCGGTTTATGTATTGCGCAACAATACCATTACCCAGATGGAACGCCAACTGGCTCATATCTTTCACTTACGCGAATACGATGAGCCTCCAGTTGCGTCCAGGCGAGAGGAAAGCTCCGAGACGCTTGAGGATGTGATGTTAGAGACGGAAAACGCCATCAATAGCGTGATGAATGGTGAAAATAGCGTCGTAGAGTTGCAGCCGCGCAGCAGCTATATTCGTCGATTACAACATCAGATGGCCGATCGCTATAATCTGCGCTCAGAGAGTCGCGGCTCTGATCCGCATCGACGGGTGAAGATTTATCGTTCATAGGCGAACGGCGCGGTTTGATTCTTGCAGCAGCCGGAATGCAACGGAAATGTAAGAGCGTGGTATAGTACGTTCGCAATGGTTCCGTTCTCTGAAAGTGGCGAAATGTATGGGACTCTTCATCACGTTCGAAGGTCCAGAAGGCAGCGGTAAAAGCACCCAGGCGCGCTTGCTCTATGAGCATTTGCAGACCCAGGGTTACCCGGTGATCCTTACCCGTGAACCGGGAGGGACGCGAATTGGCGAGATGATCCGCCGTATTCTGATCGATCTTCGCCATACCGAGATGGCGCCAACCACCGAAACGCTGCTCTTCTCTGCTGCTCGCGCACAATTGGTGAGTGAACTCATTCGGCCTTATCTAGCGACCGGCGGGATTGTTTTGTGTGATCGGTATGCGGATTCAACCTATGCGTACCAGGGGTATGGCCTTGGACGTGATTTGAAGGAACTACATGCAATTACGATGGTGGCGACCGGCGGTTTGATGCCTGATTTGACGTTCTATCTGGACATTGATGTTGAATCAGGGCTGGAACGCAAGCGTGGACGCCAAACAGGCAAAGCGCCGATAGAAGGACGCACAATGCCCCCGGAATGGAATCGGCTCGATGCTCGCGATCTGGCCTATCACCAGCGAGTGGCGGCCGGGTTTCACGAGTTGATGCAGCGTGAGCCGGAACGCTGGCGCAAGCTCGATGCGCGCCGCCCTATCGACGATCTCGCTCAGGCGATTGAGAGCGAAGTCAGGTTATGGCTGCCTCGAGTTGCACGCCTGCCGGGCAGTGTTGAAGTTTAGCTCGATGTTGTAGCGCAAGTCGCGAATGGCGTTGGCAAGCGAATGTGGCCGTTGCTCTTATGAGGATGTATGCAGGAAATCCAGGATTTCTTTACTAACCTTCGTCCAATCCTTGAATTGATTGGCGTAACGCTGGGCGCATATCTTGTGTTGTTGTGGGCTGCGTCGGTTCTATGGGCCTATCGCGATATTCGCAATCGCAGCGAGGATGCTTCAGTCCAGGTGCTTGCAGTCGGCCTGGTATTGCTGCTGCCATTCGCCGGCATTCCGATCCATTTGATTTTGCGACCTCCCCAAACCCTGGCCGAGAAATACGAGCGGTCGTTAGAGCAAGCATATCTGCGGCGCGATATCGAAGAAAAATATGTCTGTCCTGAATGTCAGCGATCTGTCGAGCACGATTTTGTTCTTTGCCCGCATTGCCATACTCAGTTGCGACGCCGGTGCCCGACCTGTGATCGCGTTGTCGATCTCACATGGAGCGTGTGTCCTTACTGTGGCCAGGAAGGTTCGGAATTTACCGCCAATTCTGGTGTGTTGGCCAGGGAAGGTCATTCTGTGTACGATGTGAGATAGCTTGATGTGTGGTTGTGTGCAGCAAGGGTTGATCACGCCGCGCTGTTTCGATGTCGTTTGCGGTTGAGGAGGAAACGATGTCTCCTGCGATCACCGATGTTCCGGGCGTCCTGGTTGGACATGCGCACGATGTTGATGCGTTGACGGGTTGTACTGTCGTTCTCGCGCCTGACGGCGCTGTGGGCGGCGTGGATGTTCGTGGCGGCGGCCCCGGCACCCGCGAAACGGATCTTCTCAATCCTACAACAATGGTCTCCGAAGTGCATGCCATCGCCTTGTGCGGCGGCAGCGCCTTTGGTCTGGCGGCAGCGACCGGTGTCGCCGACTGGCTTCGCGAGCGTGGCATCGGTTACGACACCCAATTTGCCCGCGTGCCGATTGTCCCCGCAGCCGTCATCTTTGATCTGGCCATTGGGCGCAGCGATCGCTGGGCCGATGCCGAGACGGGCTATGCCGCATGCGCCGCTGCTTCAGATGTTATGCTTGAAGGAAACGTCGGTGTGGGCATCGGGGCGACGGTTGGCAAAGCCTTTGGACCGGGGGCCGCGGTCAAAAGCGGCGTTGGCTCCTGGAGCGAGACCTTGTCTGACGGCGTCGTTGTTGGCGCCCTAGCAGTGTGCAACGCATTTGGCGATGTCTGGAACGAACAAGGCGAAATTCTTGCCGGTGTGCGTGATGTTGCACGAGGCGGCTTTGCCAATGCGATGCATGTGCTGCGTACGTCGGAAGCGCGTGCAGCGCTGATGGCGCGAACGGCCAACAATACCACGCTGGCTGTGGTAGCGACCAACGCAACGCTCTCGAAAGCTGAAGCGACCAAATTGGCGCAGATGGCTCAGGATGCACTGGCGCGAACCATTCGCCCGGTGCATACGCCGTTTGATGGCGATACGGTCTTTGCACTGGCCCAGGCGGACGGACGCTATCCGGCGCCGCATATGGCGATACTTGGCAGCGTGGCTGTTGATGTGCTTTCCCGCGCTATTGAACGCTCCATTACCGAGGCGACCACGGCAGGCGGTGTTCCATCTGTGCGCGATCTCTCACTCCCCTAATTATGATCTGTGATACACTCCGCTCCCTTGGATCACCATAATGCTACCCTGGTTTGAGGTATACTATAATCTCAGTTTGTGGCCTGTCTCATTCTGTGAATCCCATATATAACCCAGTTGTCGGGAATTGATGTAATATGCCATAGTTCGATAGAATAGAATGTGTGCGTTGCAATCTCGTTTATCTATGAAACCAGCTTTTGTACTTGTTTTTGCCATTCTCCTCACGATCCTGACTGCTTGTGAGATCGAAGGAGGCGTTACGCCAGAATCATCTTTGGAAGCGCTCCCATTGCCTTCTGTGGCGGTTGAGCAGCAATCGCCGGTCGCGCAATCTGAGGTCGGCATCCGCATCGGTTTGCTTGAAGAACCAGATGACCTCCTGCCATTTCACGATGATGTAGCCGATCAGCGCGCTTCGGCGCCGATCACTGAACTGCTCTTCCCCTCGCCGCTCCTTGAACTCAACTACGCCTACACGACAACCGGCGTGCTAGAGCGCATACCCTCGCTTGAGAATGGTGATGTGGATCTGCTATCCACCGATGTCTATCTCGATGCGACGGGTATGATTACGACCACTGAAACGGAAGTGGTGACGCAGATGGAGCAAATAGCCGTCACGTATCGCTGGAATCCTGATCTTGTCTGGTCGGACGGAACGCCGGTGACTGCCGACGACTCCGTTTTTGCCTATGAGCTGTCTCGTGAAGCGGCGTTTGGGGGGGATGTGACTAGTCGTCTGGCGCTGATCGAACGGTATGAGAAGATCGATGCGCACACCACGCGAGCCGTGCTCTATCCAGACTACACCGATCCGGCATACATCAAGACGTTCTGGACGCCGCTGCCGCGCCATCTGTTGCAAGACGAAGATCCGCTGACAATTTCGCAGAGTGACTTTGCTATGCAACCAGTTGGCTATGGACCGTATATGATCGAGCGCCGGGAAGAAGGCGGAGTTCGTTTAGCTCGCAATCCGTACTACCCGGATCCTCAACCGTCGTTTGCGATGGTCACGTTTGTTTTTGCGCCGGGCGTTGATGCAATGCGCGCAGTAATGTTAAAAGGTGGTCTGGATCTGGCGGTTGCCGATCAGGTCATGCCGGAACAGATAGAGTTTTTGGAGCGTGATCGGCGCAATGGTCTGATCGATGTAGCATATGTTCCCAGTCCGATCTGGGAGCATCTGGATTTCAATCTCGATGTGCCCTTGCTTCAGGATATTCGGGTTCGTCGTGCGATAGCCTACGCCGTTGATCGACAAGGGATGGCGGATGAGTTGTTCGCCGGTCGGACCCCGGTGCTCGATAGCTGGATTCTGTCCGATCAGTGGGCATCTGCGCCGCCAGATCAGATCACGCGCTACGAGTATGCTCCTGAACGTGCGCATGAGTTGCTTGATGAAGCCGGTTTCATAGACGGCGATGGCGATGGTATACGCGAGTGGGAGGGCATGCCGCTCCAGCTTCGGTTATTGACCACGGAAGGATCTCCCATTCGCATCGCCGTGGCGGAGCATATACAGGCTGATATACGCTCTGTCGGCATTGATGTAATCATTGATGCTATTCCGGCTCAGGATTTGTATCTTCTGGATGGACCGCTGTTCCGCCGAGATTTTGAGATGGTGTTGTTCGCCTGGATTGCCGGGGCGGACCCGCGCGGTTGGGAGTTGTGGAGTTGTGCAGGCGTGCCAGGACAGCTGAATAATTGGACCGGCAACAACTTCCCCGGCTGGTGCTTTTATGAAGCGGATCAGTCGATTCGCGTCGCGACTACGTCGATGGATCACGATGAGCGCAAGGCGGCATATTTGCGCCAGCAGCAACTCTTTACACAGGAGTTGCCGTCATTGCCGTTGTTCCAGCGACTTTCCATTATTATGAATGGATCAGCGCTTCACGACCTTGAGCCCGATCCATCGGCCCCTATCACCTGGAATATTGTAGAGTGGTCACAGAGTCGTTGATCGGTTTCAAGTCGAGGATGACTGTATTGTATGTGCGATGGTGCTAAAAAGGAGCCGTGATGAATAGAATGGTCGAAATGGTTATGCACCGCGGTGTGCTGACTTGCAAACGCGATACGCCGGTTCAGGATGTCGCCCGCAAGATGTCGGAACGAGATGTGAGCGCACTTGTCGTCGTGAATGATAATGGTTATATGATCGGTTTGATTTCGCGTACCGATCTGGTCAATGCACGCCTGTACGAGCAGTACTGGAAACATTGGCGTGGTCTAACTGCCGGACATATTATGGTGACGGATGTCATTTCCGTGCGCCAGGATGATACGTTGCAACATGCCAGCGTGTTAATGATGGAGCGCAAAATCCACCGTGTCGTCGTGGTGGAGAGTACTGAGCATGGTTTGAGACCGATTGGCATTCTGTCTGTCACCGATCTGGTACGCGATATGGCGCTTGAAAAATAAGCGGGTTAAAATACCGCGATATACTGTGAACGACAGCTGATCATGAATAGCGGATTGGCTGTCGTTTTTTGTGTTATATATGCAGATAGTCGCGCAGATGCACAATCCAGATCGTCAAGCCGTAGACGAGTGTAATTGCCAGTATCAGCGCCGCTCCTGCCTTGCCCCATTTTCCATGCTGCCAGAATGCGCCAAGCGTTGGGCCTGCCCCCAGACACAATGCCGGATAGAGGAAATGCGCCCAGCGTACGCCCTGATCGGCAATAAGGATAATCCCCTGTGAGATTAGCGTACCGACCCACCAGGCGATCAGGACGCTGGCGAGTACCCATTGTGCGGTGCGTCCATTCCGTTGTCCGGCGATCAGGGCGACGCCTGCGAGTCCGCTGATGACCAGGAGCAGCGGTAGTGGCGTGCGTCCGCCAGGCCGCGCCAGCCCCAACGTGCTGAGCGCCAGATCGCCGATTTTTTCCATCGGCGACAAGGCGGCAGCGTTGGTAGTCGCCGCTCCTTCGCCGAATCGTTCTGCGAAGAGGGCCAGGAACTGGGGCGCAGTATAGTAGACTAGCACGACGATGCCGAGCGCCAGCGCGCCTGCCAGCGCCAGATCGCCGGTCGGATATGCCAGCGTGCGTGTCGCGCGTTGACGCAGATCTCCGATGATGCTTATCCCCCACGCGGCAGCGAACAGGGCCCCAAGCGAAAGCGTGACGCCGGAATGCGCGAGGAGACCGACGACCAGCGCAAGAGTGAGCCAGACGATGCCGGTTCGATTGCGGGTCTGACCTGCATCCCACGCCAGCAAGGCGATCGCTGGCAGTGCCAACGCTTGCCCGCCAATGTTCGCGTACTCGCCGATCGAAAACGATTCCAGAAGCGGCGGCGGCAACAGATAGAACGCAGCGCCAAGCAAGGCGGCGCTTTGTCGTGCGCCGCTACGCCGCAGCAAGAGCCAGATCAAGGCGACAACCAGACTATCAAGCGCAGCGACGCCGATCTGGATCAATAGGATGCGTTCCACGTGACCGACCGGGACAATCAGTTGCCACGGAGCGAGCAGCAGATAGACGCCGGGCGGATAGGGCGCTTGCCCGCCGCCGGCTTCGGCAGGCAGTCCCTCGGTGAAATAGATGATGCCCAGGCTTGTTTCTAGCAAGTTGTTGGCGTTCAACCCGGCATCGCTGAACAATGCATATGGGTGCAGCATCCCCCCCGCGCGGAGCGCAAACGCAAGCGCGACCAGTACGACAATGCCGCCGATTGCCGCGCCAGCGGCGTGCTGATCAGGCAACGCAGAGGTTCCCCAACGGCGCAGAATCGCCTGAAGCGATAAGGCTAGGGCCGCACAACCCAGCGCCAGTGCTGGCAAAATGGGTGCGATCAATGTCAGCGCCAGGCGATTGGTTGCCAACAGCAAAAGGATAATGCCCGTGCCTGTTAGGATGAGCAAGCGCGCCACGTTGATGGGCAACGCCAGCCAGCGCGCTAAAACGTAGATCAGTATGAGCGTCGCCGCCAGCCCGTAGAGGTAGGGCAGTGCGGGTGTATGCAATCCGGAAGTCGGTTCCAGCCGAACGTCGCGTATCACAAATCCCAGGGCGCGCGGATCGTCGGGAGAGGTATACGCATCGGCCTGGAAATGGAGCGCCAGATCGCCATTGGCGTTGATAGGGCCAAGCAGGTGATAGATGCGGGGATGGGCGCTGATTGCGAGGAGCGTCGGCGAGCGGTTGTCGAAATGCCATTGGACGGCGGCATCAGTGCCATCCGCGTGTCCGCTGCTGGCGTAGAGGCGCATAATCCAGCGCCCCCCGCCGACGCCGGGAAACCGGATCGTTGCATCGCTGGTCGTCCAGCGGTAGGCATAGCCCGGTGGCAGTGTCCACCAGCGGTAATCCTCGCCGCTGTAAGGTTCCGATCCGTTGAAGCCGCTGAGGAACGGTGCATCATCCTCGCGCCGCTGGCTGGCAGCATCGCCGCCAATGGCCAGGCGGGCGTAGATCGGCGCCTGATAGGCCAAAGCCCAGGCGACGAACGCACCAAGCAAGAGCAGTGCCAGTATTCCGATCTCGCCCCAGGAGATTCGCTTGACCGAGTCGGATACGCGGTCCAGGTGCGCTGTACGGTTTGATGCTGGCATTGCCCTATGCGTAGCGGATTGGGTCAACTCTGATTCTGGCCCCAGGTGATCACAATGACGCCGATGACGATGATCGATGCGCCGATGATGCGGTTGAGCGTGATGGTTTCGTTGAGGAAAAAGCGCGCCGGGATCATGCTCACAACATAACTCAGCGCCAGCAATGGATAGGCAAAGGAAAAATCGACGCGCGAGATGACGGCGAGCCAGAACAGCGATCCGCCGAAGATTAGCCCGAAGCCGAGAATGACTCGCCACTCGGTGAATGTGCGCCAGACTGCATCAAAAGAAGCATTAAATTCGCCAACCTGATTCATCCCGGCCTTGAGCAGCAATTCGCCCATAACTGTGAAACAGATGGCGATGAGCAGCAAAACAAAAACTTGAAACATGGAGCGGATCCTTGCGGTGTCGAATGGCAAGCGATGGACGACAGGCAATGCGGCGTCAAGGTTCGCCGATTGCCGTTCGTACGTTGGAGATGGCTGTTTATTCGTCATAGGGTCTCGCGTTTCAGCACATATACGCTGTAATCGCAGATGCCGCTGCGCATTGGGTACGAGCGGATGATCGTAAAACCGTCGCCGAAAATGGCGCGATAATCAGCTTCGTTGCGAATGAAGCCGCCCCGATCAAGCCAATGCATTACGTGTCCCGCGATATTCCAGATGTCTGGTGGCGGTACATCCTCGATCACCAGTGCCATCGCCCCCGGTCGCAACACGCGGTGCAGTTCGTTCATCGCAGCGCGGGCGACCTCGTCGGGCAAGTGGTGCAGCACGCCCAGCACGAGCGCCGCGTCGAAGCTTGCGTTGGCGAGGGACAGCATCGCGCCATCGGCGACGGCGAAGCTGCGGCGCGCGGAGTTCTGACCGGCGAAGCGGACGTAGATCGGCGATAGATCAACGCCGAGGTAATAATCCGACGGGAAGCTGTCGGCGAATTCACCTGTGCCGCATCCAAAATCGAGGAACATCCGGCGGCCAATATCACGCCAGGGATGCAATTCGCGCTGAATAACTGCGCGCTCGCCGCGAAAGCCTGCCTCGACGATCCAGCGCAGTATATTCCACAAGCGTGGCGTCTGGCTGATGCGATCGAGAGCGGTTTCAACGAATGAGGACGACGTTTCAGTTTCCAACATCTCACTTGCCTCTGGGCTTCACGCGAAAAAACTTGCCACAGTGAGCCAGACATACCACCGACAGACCAAAAGGGAGCTTGCCGCCGACGCTCAACCAGGCGGCTTCGAGTGCCATTGGTGCACGCATGATACGGTTGACATTCGGCGCTGGCGGCGCCAGGTCCGAGTCTGTCTGCTCCAACGGGGGAATCGCCTTTTCGAGCAGACGTTGCGCGAGCGCCAGCGGAAAGAGCGTGCTCAGTACGTACGAACAGCGCTCGATGTAGAAACCGGACATTTCGAGCAGTTCACGTATATCGCTGGCGGTATAGCGGCGGCGTGTATGTACGGCGCGGTCGTGCTTGCTCCGCAGAAATTCGTAGGCCGGAAGCCGCAATAACAAACGCCCGCCGGGACCCAACACGCGATGGGTTTCGCGCAACGCGACGGCTTCGTTCGGAACGCCGCGGTGGTACAACACATCGAACGATGTCACCAGGTCGAAGCTTGCATCGGCGAAGGGCAGCGCCAGCACCGAAGCGCGGGCCAGCGCGCCGGGAAGTTGCGGTGCGCCGAGTTCGAGCGCTTCCGGCGCCAGATCGATGCCGACAACGTTGCCATAGCGGCGCAGAAAGCGGACATTGCCGCCCACGCCGCAGCCGGCGTCGAGAATACGCAGGGGGCGACCTTGCCGATGGGCATAGAGTGGGTCAAGGAGTGTGGCGGTGATAGCGCGCATACCGCCAAACCACCAGTGGCTGGACTCGACTTGGGCCAGAGCTTCGTATTCGGAGCGTTCCATACAATTTAGGTCGCAATATCAACAATCAGGCAGCGCAGCATCGTGCTGCGCCGATGGCGAACTATACCAGAAGGGTGCAGGGCGTGCAAGTTGTGTGTATAGCCAGGGTCGTCCAAAACGCGAACTCGGCAGCCTTAATCGGGCTGGTAGGTTTTGCGCGTCAGGTCAAAGCGTCTGCCGATCGTGCAATACCCGTGTCCGGCCAGTCTGCCGATTGGCTGAAGTTGGTCGATGTTGATATAGCCGCGCTCATTGATTACGTCGTCGTGGGCATAGATGTGCTTGATCAATCCGATGACCAGAGTTGCGCTCCCCGGACCTTCGCCGACGGGAACGGAGGTATGCAGCGTACATTCGAAGCAAATTGGCGCCTCGGCGACGCGCGGAGGCTTTACAAGCAGCGCAGGCGTCGATGTGACACCTGCAATGGCGAATTCATCAACCTCCTCAGGAAAGTTGGTAGCGGTCTCGTTCATAACAACCACATTGGTTTCGTTGACGACATTGACCACAAACTCTTGCGTATCGAGGATATTCCTCAGCGTGTCTTTGCGGCCATCAGCGCGATCAGATGTGTGCGAGAAGGCGATCGACAACGCGGGCGGGCTTGAACTAACGCCGTTGAAGAAGCTAAACGGCGCGAGATTCCGGATTCCTTCGCGATTCAAGGTTGACACCCAGGCAATGGGACGCGGCACAATACCGCCGATCATCAGTTTGTACATTTCTCGCTGGTTGATGGTGGATGGGTCAAGCTCCATACGATGCATCTCCTCAAACATGGACTCAAGAAAATCAAGAGCGAAATATAGGTCTTATAGAACGGCGGAGTCCGGCAGCTATGCTGCCGGAAACGCGAGAGTATGGCTCCCGCACTTCAAGGTTGACCAACCTGGTTGCGAATGCTCCCCAACCCGGTGATCTCCAGTTCGACTTCGTCGCCGGGCGCAAGCCACGGCCCCAAACCGTCGGTGGTTTCGAGCAAGCATCCACCCCCGACCGGCCCGCTGCTCAGCACATCGCCGGGGTAGAGCAGAGCGCTTTGGCTGGCGTAAGCGATCATCCGGGCGAAAGTGTAGTTCATACCGGCGCTGTTCCCGCGCGAACGTTCGACGCCGTTGACGCGAGCGACCATCGTCAGGTTGAGATGGCCATCTTCGTCGGCATAGATCTCCAACTCGTCGGGCGTCGTCAATCGCGGACCGAGCGTGATCGCAAAGTCGGAAGCTTTCGTCGCGCCGAACCCCAGCGGCCATTCATCAGCCTGGATGTCGCGTGCCGCCCAGTGGTTGGCGATCATATAGCCGGCAATATGCTCGTGCGCCTCGTCGATGGCAATGTCACGCCCGCCACGCCCAATAACACAGGCCAGGGCTAATCCGTAATCGAGAGCATCGCTTGGCGGAGTCGGCGCGACGGCATCCGGCCCGATTACTGCGCCGTGATTGGCAAAAGCGAAAGCTGGGCCTCGTCGCCAGATCGCGGGCAATGCCTGCCCGTGCCGGCGATAGAGCGCAGCGGCATGCTGCTCGAAAGCTGTAAAAACGCGTATACTCGCGGGGCGCGGCAGCGGCGCATGTTGGCGCACCTGATTGAGCGGGAAGATCATCTCTGCGCCGCCAATCGACAGGCTGCCGCTCAACCCCTGATCGCGGTCGCCGTTGTGCTGGCTGCGATCAGGAGCGCTGATGTCGATGCCAATGGCATTGACGACGGCGATCAGGATCGTCGCGGCGCTGTCCAGGTTGACAATCTCCTGATCACTGCGTAGCAGGCTGAGCATATCCCAGCGCAGCCCGACCGCATCCGTGAAGACCAGCGGCGCGGCGGCTTCTAAATCGACGATGTTATTTCCGACCAGAGCGCCGGCGCGTTTCTTTCCATCAGGCGCGGTGAACGTAACGAGTTGCACGGTATGAGACCTTTGGTATACAAACGGTGAAATATTGACTGGCGATAATGATATGGAACAGCTTGATAACTGTCAATAATGCGCCGCTGTCCAAACTCTCAGCCATATTTTGTCATAATTTCGTCATCCGCGCATGCTATTTCTACGACACACTATCGTTAGAATATTATAGGAGTAGATTCAACTTTTAGGTTGCTTGAAATAAGGCGCTGCTATGCAGTTTGCCGGGTTACGTTCTGGGAGGCTGGAAGTGGGTTTGCAAACATTTCGGGCTATTTCTCTCCTGCTGGTCGCTGTGGTGTTCCTGTTAACGCTCGCGTCCGGCGACTACGATAACACTGCGGCGGCTAGCCAACATACAGGCCGCCCTGATCAAATCACCTTATTGCCGAGGCCGGGCGGCGATGGGCCAGGATTGCGCCAGACGTCCGACGGCTATATGTCGCCGGTGACTGCCGCGCCGACGCCGTTCACGCATATGCTGCTGCGCTGGGATGCGACGGTTCCAACATCCGCCGCGCTGGAGATAGAAGTGCGCGCCAGCAGCGATGGCAAAACTTGGACTGACTGGGGCGAGGTGCATCCGAATGACGACCTCTGGATGCCGGAGGATGGAGCGGACGTTGTCTGGAGTGAAACGATTTACGCTGGCGAAGATGCGCGCTTCTGGCAGGTTCGGGCGATCTTCGAGCCGGATGCCGATGGAAATATACCCGAGTTGCGCCAGATCGATGTCAATACCGTCGATGCGCGTTTCGGATCCGACGCGCAGCCTGCGACGACCGAGGACTCTGCATCAGGGGGAGAGTTGACCAGCGTTGCCAAGCCAGCAGTCGTTAGCCGTACCGGTTGGAATTGTCCCGATGGCCAGGATAGCCGGGCGCAACCGGTCTACTATCCGGTCAATCATATGGTCGTGCATCATACTGCCGATGCCAATGGTCTCGTAGGCAGCGAGCGAAGTTGGGCCGACCGGGTGCGCGCCGAGTGGTCATTTCATACATATACGCGTGGCTGGGGCGACGTCGGGTATAACTACCTGATCGATCGCAACGGCATGATTTACGAAGGACGCGCTGGTGGCGATGATGTTGTAGCGTTTCACGATACGGCAAATTATGGCTCGATGGGCATTTCCCTGATCGGGACATATTCAAGCGTGGAGCCAACCGCGGCGTCGATCAACAGCCTGGTCGAATTGTTGGCCTGGAAGTCGGTCCAGAAGGACATTGATCCGCTTGGTCGGTCTTACTACTATGGGTGCGCTATTTCATCCTACTGCCGGTCGTACAATGCCAGCGCCACGGTGGACAACATCTCCGGGCATCGCCACGTAACGCCGAATCGCACCACGTGCCCCGGCGAACAGGTCGTAGACATCTTGCCGACCGTGCGCAACCGGGTGTACGAACGTCTCAGCGGCGGCGACTCGCCGGTGTATGACAACGGCGATCTCTTGATCGACGAGTTGGAGAGCAGCTTTGGGCGCAGTTCTGCGAACTGGCATGCTGCGGCGTGCGGTTATGGCGGACATACCTTCTACACCTATGCAACCAACGATCCGGCGCAAAGCACGAACAGCGCTTCCTGGCGACCGAACATCCCGACGACGGGCAACTATCGCGTGTATGCCCATATTCCTCAAGGCTGTGGCCTGGACTCGCCGCCATATGCCAGCGATCAAGCGACCTATCGTATTCATTACTCCGGCGGCGAAGTCGTGCGCCAGGTCGATCACAATACACCCGACGATTGGGTGGATCTGGGTGTGTATACCTTTGCAGCCGGCGACTCTGGCTTGGTCGAGTTGACCGATCTGACCGACGAGCGGCTGGAAGCGGGCAAGGTAATCTTTTTCGACAGTGTGAAATGGGTTCCCGAAACGCAGGAACAGGCCAGCCTTGAGTTACTTGACGTAACTTATAAACCGACAACCGTTGCGGCTGGTGAATTAGTAACAATCACATTCACGGTGCGCAACAACGGGAGTACGACGATTTCGGGCCAGGACCCGGAGGCGGGCCGGCTTCCCAATGGAAATTTCGATCCAACGAACGGCTATGTCTACGACGAAGGCGAGTGCTTCCTGGGCACGGAAGACCAGGATTACCCGATCTATCCGAAGCAGACCGGGCGTTTCCGGGTGATGCTCGGCCCGACCAGCGCGAACCATCAAGCGATAACCGCCTGCGCCGGGGAGACAGGTTCCGCGCAAAACGGCTATTATCCCTGGCGTTGGGGGCTGGACGGCACGTTGGCGCCCAACGAAACCCGCGACATTGTTGGCTATGTGCGGTTCCGCACGCCGGGCGCTATCTCCTTGCAGGCGGGAATTATCCAGGAGTATGTGGCATACCGCGCGACCAAAGCCGAACCAACCGCGATTAACGTTACGCAGGAACGTTTGAAGCCGACGCCGGCCAGCTATGACGACCAGTTGAATCCGCTGGCGCATGTCTATCGCCTTAGCTCAATCCCGGATAACTTGCTGGCGCGCACGCAGAATCCGCTTTCGATCACGCACGGCGACTATGTCGGTAGTTTTGCCTGGGATGGAAGTTTGATCGAATGGGGCGACGGCGGGCCGCTTGGTCTTTCCGATAGCTTTCTGATCGAGCAGACCCGTGCCTTTGTCGCGCCGGTGAATGGCGAATATACGTTCCGCACTTCCAGCGACGATGGCTCATGGCTCTGGGTAGATGGGCAGGCGGTCGTGGTGAATAATGGCCTGCACGAGACGCGCTCGATAACCGGAACAACATGGCTGCAAGCCGGCGTGCATGTGCTCTCATTCAAGTATTTTGAGCGCACCGGGCTGGCAACGGCGGAATACGCCGTCCAGGCTCCGGATGCATCGAGCTTCGGGCCAGTGCAAGACGGCGTCGGCGGGGGTGTGCTGCGCCGTGGCGCCACGCTGGGACATGCCGCAAACCTGACGCTTGTCGCCGACGATCTCGGCGGCAGCGGCATTGCGTCTCTCAGATATTCCTGGGATGATTCGACCTGGATCGATGCACCACCTGGTTCGATATTTCAGACAGGCAAGCTTGCCGATGGAACCTACCGCCTCTTCTACAAGGCGTTTGATCAAGCGGGCAATGCGTCGGCGGTGCAGACGCTCACATTCAACGTAGACTCGACGCTACGTCCAAAGAACGTTTACTTGCCGCTAGTACAGGGTTCCGAAGATCCGTAGGGGGTTCCGGGAACGCGGGCGGCCCGCCCGCTCAGGCGGGATGCGGGCAAGCTGCCCGCGCTCCCAGGCCAGGCCAGGCCG
>JANQID010000120.1 GCA_028282325.1 Chloroflexaceae bacterium
TACCAAACAATATGGGAGACACCGCATGGGGTCATTCTGAGCGCAGCGAAGAATCTCCGATTCCCCCAACGCCGAGCCCCTTCACGTTGCCAGCGGCTCCGTTCAGGGTGACATGCGGCATGGGTAGCATCGTTTGGTAGCATCAACACAATATTCATAATTCGTATGCAACAGAGCAGCAAAAGGGTAAGAATCGCTCGACATCTTTGGTACAATCCATACGCTACCCAACAATCTTCTTCAACATAATCACTGGACTGATGTTCCGCAACACCGGTTGTTTGTGTCCTGGAAGTATTCTCAGATATCCAGAAAGGAAAGCCCATATTCGGCTTCGGAAGAAAGCAGGAAGAAGAAGAGAAGGAAAAGCAAGAACAGGAAAAGCTCAACAAAGAGCCTGAAGAGAGGCGCTCGAAGATCGCCTCGCTGGAAGGCCAGCTCACGCAACGTAATGATAAGGTTCAGGACTTGCGGAGGAAGCTTCAAGAGGCTCGCAAGCGCCAGTTCGAGCTCGCCAACGAGAGCAAAGAACTCGAAGATGCGGGAGAGCAGGTCAAGAAGCTGGAAGAGGAATTGGCAGGCCTGAAATCCAAATTCAATGCCGCTTGACACAATTCCCAAAGTTATCTATACTAGTGTTATTGTCACACTTACCATGAGCCGCAAGGCTTTTTTTCATATCCAGATTTAGTGTTCATTTGACACTGCGTATTCAGTACGTTTTTTTAATCGCATGATTTAGTGTTTATTTAACACTAATAATGAAGAGTTAAGCACTGTTACGAGGAGGTAAACCGTGGCCCTCTCGCTGATCCACACCGATCCGGAAGCCGCTCGCCCAATGATCGCCGAAATCCAACGTCTCAAACGCGAACGCAACGCGGTGATTCTGGCTCACAACTATCAATACGGCGAGATTCAAGACATCGCCGACTTCACCGGGGATTCGCTGGGTCTTTCGCAGAAAGCCGCCAGCACGGACGCCGAAGTCATCGTTTTCTGCGGCGTCCACTTTATGGCCGAGACTGCCGCAATCCTCTCACCGCAAAAAACCGTGTTGCTGCCGGATCTTGACGCCGGTTGCTCGTTGGCCGACTCGATCACCGCCGAGCAGTTGCGCCATTGGAAGGCCGAGCATCCCAATGCTGCGGTCGTTTCTTATGTCAACACTACTGCCGCGATCAAAGCCGAGAGCGACTACTGCTGCACATCCGGCAATGCCGAGCGTGTGATTCGCGCTATCCCCGAAGATCAGGAAATTCTTTTCCTCCCCGATATGTTTTTGGGCAGCTACCTGCGCCACGTCACCGGTCGCCCAATGCATATCTGGTCAGGCGAGTGCCACGTTCACGCCGCAATTACTCCAACGATGGTTGAGCAGATGCGGGCCGCAAATCCTGACGATGACTTTTTGATCCACCCGGAATGCGGTTGTGTCAGTTCAACCTTGTACTATCTCGCCAGGGGCCGCATCAGTGCTGAGAACACACACATCCTCTCGACTGAAGGCATGATCAACCACACTGGGCGGAACAACGCATCGAAGTTCGTCGTCGCCACCGAGATCGGCGTATTGCACCGTATGCGCAAGGCGCATCCTGAAAAGTCGTTTCAACCCATCGACGAGTCGATCCTGTGTCGCTATATGAAGATGATCACGCTAGACAAGGTCTTGCGCTCGCTTGAACAGAATCAGCATGTCGTCACAGTAGCGCCGGAGATTGCCGAACGCGCACGGGTCGCCATCGAGCGGATGATCGCGTTATAGCTGGTTGGGAATAATGACGATCCAGCAAGATATACCATCTTTCCAATGAGCAAAAACCCTTTAATATTGTAAATATTTTTTCGCATGTCGCTTGATATGATGCACCGGAGAATACTATGAACGCCCGCGCCCTTCGCGTTGAAACGCCTCGTTTTGTTTTAAAACATATGCCGGCTCAGGCTCGACGACACACCGTCAGCGTACTGGTTATCGGCGGCGGAGCGGCTGGCTTGGCCGCAGCGTTACAAGCCGCACAATACGTTGATGTGATAATGCTGACGCGCACGCCGTTGCCGGTCAGCAATTCTTCCTGGGCCCAGGGAGGCATCGCCGCCGCCCTGAGTGAGAACGACTCGCCCCAATCCCACATTCGCGACACAGTGACAGCCGGGGCCGGATTATCCGATCTTGCGTCGGTGACAACGCTGGCCTGGGAGGCGCCGGTGTTGATGTATGAGATGGCCAATCTTGGCGTTCCCTTTGACCGCGAACAGACCAACTTCGTCCTCGGACTGGAAGGCGGTCATTCGCATCGCCGCATCGTACACGTGGGCGACGCCACCGGGCGCGCACTCACGAACGCGCTGATCCGCCAGGCGCGTGAGCATACGCGGATTCGCATTCTCGAGGGCTATCAGGTTGTCGATCTGCTAGGCAAGCCCGGACGCTGCACCGGCGTACTGGCGCTGGACGACCACGGAGTATGGCATCGCTTCGACGCCTATGCGACTATCCTGGCGACCGGCGGCATCGGCGCGCTCTATAGCTTGACCAGCAACCAATCGTTCGCGCTGGGCGAAGGTATCGCAATGGCCTATCGCGCGGGCGCCGAGGTCGCCGATATGGAGTTCGTCCAATTTCACCCAACGGTTTTCCGCAGTCACAACGGCGAGGGGTTTTTGATCAGCGAAGCGACGCGCGGCGAGGGTGGACGGCTGCTGACCGCGGACGGCTGGCATTTCATGCCCGACCTCGATCCACGCGCCGAATTAGCTCCCCGCGATGTGGTGACACGCGGCATCTATATGGCTATGCAGCGTTCGGGCGCCGACCACGTCTTGCTTGATCTGACCCACCTCACATCCGCCTTTCTTGAGCAACGCTTTCCAACCATCACGGCCCGTTGCCGCACCGAAGGCATCGATCCGGCCAACACGCCGATCCCGGTCGCCCCCGCTGCACACTACTTGATGGGCGGCATTCGCACCGATCTGCATGGTGCAACGAGCCTGGGAGGACTCTATGCGGCCGGCGAGTGCGCATGCACCGGCGCTCACGGCGCTAACCGATTGGCAAGCAACTCATTGCTGGAGTGCCTGGTGTTCGGACGACGCACAGGAGTCGCAGCGGCTGCCGATTCCGCCTATCCGGCATTGCGCACGGCACCGACGCCATATACGCTTGCTCAACCGACGTCAGACGCATCTCAACACCTGACGTTGCCCGATCTTCAGAACCTGATGCGCCTGTATCTCGGCCCCGCCCGCGACGCAACCGATCTGCGCGAACTGTTGCAGCGGCTTGACACATTTCCATTCCAAACCAATGCTGCCACGCCTACAGCGATCACGCTGACAAACGCCGCGCTGATCGCTCGCCTGAGCGCAACCAGTGCTTTACTGCGCAACGAGAGTCGCGGCGCGCACTTCCGCAGCGATTATCCGCACAGCGCTGAAGAGTGGCGTGTCCACTCGTTGCTCAAACGTGATCTGCCGGCGCGTACATCCGCGACCATTATCGATGAAGCAGCTTTCGTTGCAACGACACCGGCATCTATCGCAATGGAGCGCCACGAACACGCCGCCGATTAGGAAGTGCTGGATAGAGCAAGACAAGGAGCGCCCGGCTATGGATCTTTCGACCGATGTAATCAATGAGGTTGTCGCACGCGCGCTACGCGAAGACATTGGGCAGGGCGATCTCACCACGCTCGCCGTTATTCCGCGAGAAGCGCGCGCCGAAGGGCTGATCGCCGCACGCGAGAGCGGCGTTGTAGCCGGTCTGTCGGTTCTCAGCGCCGTTTTCGCCATCGTCGATCCCACGCTTGACGTGGCCGGATTCGTCGCCGAAGGGGCAGCGGTCGCCGCCGGCGCCGTCATCGCCCGCGTGACAGGCAATGCCCGCAGCATCCTGACCGGCGAGCGCGTGGCACTCAACCTGATCCAGCGGTTGTGCGGTATCGCCACGCTCACAGCGCGCTATGTCGAAGCAGTGCGCGGTACCGGCGTACGCATTCTCGACACACGTAAAACCACGCCAGGACTACGCGCGTTGGAGAAGTACGCCGTGCGTATAGGCGGCGGTCTCAACCACCGCTTCGGGCTCTACGACGGCATGATGCTGAAAGACAACCACCTGGTATTGCTCGCCGCGCACGGCGATGACATCGGCGCAGCAATACGCGCGGCGAAGGCTGCGGTCGGTCCGATGGTACGGGTCGAAATCGAAGTTGAGACTCCCGATGCCGCCTGCCTGGCCGCTGAAGCGGGGGCCGATCTTATCCTGCTTGACAATATGCCCCCCGCCACACTCCGCGAGGCAGTGCGCAGCGTGGCAGGGCGCGCGCACCTCGAAGCATCAGGCGGCATCACGTTGGAGACAATCCGCGCCGTAGCCGAAACCGGCGTAGACTACATCTCGGTCGGTGCGCTGACCCATTCCGCACGGGCGCTCGACATCGGACTGGATCTGCACGTGAGCCAGCCATAGACCGAGCAAGTAAACCCACACGCTCCGCACACAAGGCGTTCACCGGCTCGCGTTGCTTTCCAATTCTCGGAGCGCGCGCGCGAGCTGGGCATCACCGCCTTGTTCCAACTCCTCAAGCGACAATTCGGCGGCGTTGAACGGCGAGAGTTGAAAGCCGTCGGGCAGCAAACCCACCTGGATGTCGGGAGCAATGCCCTGATTGCGAATCAAGCGGCCATCCGGCGTTAACCACTGTTTGGTGCCGAGCAAAAGCTGCGCGCCGCCTTCAAGGTTATAGGTGGTGAGCACCGTACCCGTTCCAACGGTACGGACGCCGATCACTTGCGCACGACCGGCATCCTGCAATGCGCCGGAGACGATCTCGGCGGAACTGGCGGTGTACTCATTGACCAGCACCACCATCGGCAAGTCAAGTGCAACCCCGCCCGTCCCGGCGCGACTGGCTTCGCGCTCTCCATCCCGCGATTCCTCCAGCAGAACCACCGTATCGGCGGGGAGAAACTCGCTGGCAATTGCGATGGCTTCATTCACGATGCCGCCCGGATTGTTGCGCAAATCGAAAATGATCGCCCGCGCTCCCTGCTCGCGCGCTTCTTGCAGCGCCGTTTCCATCTCATCGGCTGAACGGCGCGCAAATGAGCTGAGGCGAACAAGCGCCACATCACCTGGCAGCATCGCCCAGGCCACGCTCGGCACTTCGATAGTATCCCGTCGGATCGTAATATCGACCGGTTCTTCTTCATCGAGATGTTGCACAGTCAGCGTCACGTTGCTGCCGCGCGGACCGCGCACACGCGCCGACAACTCCTCCAATGTCCAACCCGTGACGAAGTCGCCATCGACAGCAAGAATAACATCCCCGGCCCGCATTCCCGCCTGGTCGGCCGGAGTCCCTTCGATCGGCGTAACTATAATCGCGCCATCTTCGCGCTGGCGGATATACACACCGATACCCTCAAACTCGCCCGACAACGACTCGCGCCAGTGCCGCGCCGCCTCCGCTGAGAGAAATCGAGTATGCCCATGGTCGCCCAGGCTACCGAGCATTCCGTTGACGGCGCCGTCGATCATTCGTTCCGAATCGATCATACTGGCATCAACAAAATCTTCGCTCGCGATATCCCAGGCTTGCCAGAAGACGGTGAATTGATCGCAAACGTCGGGCGATTCTGGGCAGTTGGTTGCCGGCATAAACTCAAGGGCGACAACGTAGCCGCCCCCCAAACCAACAACCAGCGTTAACCCCAGCAAGGGGAGAACCACCCAGATCGGGGTTGTGAATCGAAACAGTGATCGCATAAGCCTCTTCGTAGTAGAGATATATTGGCATCGATATCTTCAGTATACATCGCATCAAACGACCCAAACGGCCTGTGCTATAATGACGCCGGGAGATCAAAGCTTATATGGCACATGCGCTATGCTCCTGACATTCCTGGGTACAGGCACTTCAACCGGCGTGCCGGTCATCGGTTGCAATTGCACCGTCTGCACGTCGAACGATCCGCGCAACAAGCGTTCCCGAACTTCAGCGCTTATTCAAACCGATCAGCAGCACATCCTGATCGACGCCGGGCCGGATTTTCGCACCCAGGCGCTCGCAGCGCGCATCCAGTATCTGGACGCCGTTTTGCTTACACATTCGCACTTTGATCATGTCGCCGGTCTGGACGACCTGCGACCGCTCAACGCACGCTGGGGCGCACTCCCGATCTACGGCAGCCCGACCACGCTAAAAGACATCCGCGAGCGTTTTTACTACGCCTTCGCCGTGTCTTCGGAGGGTTCGACGCGCCCGGAAATGGAATTGACGCCAATCCACGGCCCTTTTCGAGTCGCCAATACACACATTGTCCCGCTCGACGTGATGCACGGAACCTGGACGATCACCGCCTATCGGTTCGATCGGCTGGCCTATGTCACCGACGCGAATTTCATTCCGCCGAAAGCATGGGAGCAATTGCAAGATCTTGATGTGCTTGTGCTTAACGCGCTGCGCTTTGAAGCGCACCCGACCCATTTCAACGTAGCTGAGGCGCTCGATGTCATCGCCGAATTGCGCCCACGACGAGCGTTTCTCGTGCATATGACCCATGCCGTCGATTATGCCACGGTCAATGCAAGCCTGCCGCCTGGCGTCGAGCTAGCGTATGACGGCTTGAAGGTTGAGTTGACACGATGAGGATCGGCATCGACGCGCGGCTCAATGCCTATCGGCGCGGAGGCATTCCCCAGTACACGCAGCAACTCGTCGCCGCGCTCGCGCCCCAGGCGCCTTATGACATCTTTTTCACTCTGCAACACCGTGAACATCACCGCCCGCTGGCGATAGCCTCCAACGTAAAGCGGGCGACTCTATTCACGCCGCCGCATCATCGCCTGGAGCAGTGGTCGCTGCCGATCGAGACGTTGCCGCTGCGCCTTGATGTTCTGCACTGCCCGGACTTCATCGCGCCGCGCTATAGCCTGTGTCCGAACGTCGTCACGATACATGATCTAGCATTTTTGCGCTATCCCGACATTCTCGATGAATCGGCCAGGCGCTACTACGGTCAGGTTCGTCAATCGGTGCAGCGCGCTGCCGCAGTTATCGCCGTCTCGCAAGCCACGCGCGACGACATCGTGCAACTCCTTGACCTGCCGCGCGAACGCATCGATGTGGTGTATGAAGCAGCGGCGCCGACGTACCATCCGCTCGATCTTCCCGCAGAAACGCGCCGCGAGATCAACGGGCATATTCTCGCTGCTGATCGGTTTATCTTGTTCGTCAGCACCATCGAGCCGCGTAAAAACTTGCCAACACTCTTCCGTGCGCTTCGCATCTGCATTGATCGCCGCCCCAATCAAGCCTATCTTCTGGCGCTGGCGGGAGGGCGCGGCTGGTTGGACGACGATCTGTTTCAGATGGCGCGCGATCTGCGCCTGGAGGATCACCTGGCATTTCTGGGCAATGTCAGCCAGGATGATTTGCTCTGGCTTTACAACGCATGCCGTTTGTATGTTAACCCATCGCTTTACGAAGGCTTCGGACTGCCGGTTCTGGAGGCGATGGCATGCGGCGCGCCAACGATCGTCGCCGAGACGAGTAGTTTGCCGGAAGTCGCCGGGGAAGCGGCGATTATGCTGCCGCCGCTAGAGGTTGAAGTGTGGGCCCAGACCATCGAGCGCCTCTGGAACGATCCCGATCAACGCGAGCGGTTGGCCCAAAGCGGGCCGCAACAGGCCGCCCGTTTCTCGTGGCAAGAGACGGCGCGCCAGATGCTGGCGATCTATCGCCGTATAGCGCGGTAAAACGCCGCTGACTGCTCAGATATGCAAAGACCAGGCAGGTTTCGGAAACCCGCCCGGTCTTTTACCGCAAACGCTTTATCCCACAAAGAGGCGTAATTACATATCCTCAAAGATCTACTCGCCCAGATGCACCGACTTGCGTTTCACCAGATTCTGCAACATCGCCCCCAGGTGATCGATAGAAAACGGCTTCTGAACTGAAGGATTGCCAATCTGGTCAAGTTGCGACTGCGTTTCCTGGCTCAACGTATCGCCGGTAATAAACACCACTCGCTGAGCGAGTTCGGGATCGCGCTGCAAGATTTCATAATAAAGCTCGAACCCGTTCATCCCCGGCATTTTAACATCGGTCATGATAACGTCAAACGTTTCATAATCCAGAACTTGCAAAGCGGCTTCTCCGCTATCAACGACATGGGAATGATGTCCCAGATCATTGAGCAAGCGTTCAAGGAAGACGCCAACCGGCTCCTCATCGTCAACGACAAGCGCATTAATCACAAAATCTGCATCATCATCCACATCAACGCTATCCCCGCGCGGCAGTTCAGGCAAAGGCCCAGTGTCTGGAGAAGACTGCGTGCGCAGCGGCAACTCGACATGCACCGTCGTACCCTCTCCGACAGTGCTCTCCGCCCAGATGCGTCCATCGTGCTCGCGTACGATGCCGAAACAAATCGAGAGGCCAAGGCCGGTTCCTTTACCGACCGGCTTCGTTGTAAAGAACGGATCGAAAATGCGCTTAAGATTGTGCTCAGGAATGCCTATGCCCGTATCACTGACGGCAACTTCCAGAACATCGGGCAACAGATTCTGATCGGCATCGCCGTCAACAGCATGCTGCGCCGCTTTATAGCGTGTCAGCAATGTTAACGTTCCGCCTGCACGCGTCTCAGCCATCGCCTGATGCGCATTGCCAATCAAGTTGAGGAAGACTTGCTGCAACTGATTCGGATCAGCGATAGTAACCGGCAGATGCGGATCAAAGTGCGTCACAACCTTGATATTGTCAACCCGCAACTGATATGCCTGCAATGACAACGTAGCGCGCAGGACTTCATTCAGATTGACTGCAACCCGTTCGGGCCTATGTTCACGCGCAAAGATCAGCAGATTCCGGACAATCCGCGCAGCGCGTTCGGCCTGCGTATAGATCTGATGCACATCTTGCTGCGAGTCTTCACCCATTGACTTGTCACGCATCAACAATTGCGCATAACCACTGATGCTCGTGAGCGGGTTGTTCAATTCGTGAGCGACACCGGCGACCAACTGTCCAATCGCCGAGAGTTTCTCGGATTGGACGAGTTGTTCTTCCAATCGCCGTCGTTCGGTCAAATTACGCGCAATGCAATGCAAACCGCTGGGCGCGGCGCCATTTGGCATCGGCATGGGTCGCGCGCTCACCTCTAGATAGAGATGCTCGCCGTCACGCGTCATCCATGCCAACTCGAACGGCGGGACGCGCCGCCCGGCCAATAGTTCGGCAATCGATAGCCGAGCGCTATCCCACGATTCAGGCGTGCAGAGATCCGCTAACGACATTCCCTTAAACTCGCTTTGTGAATAGCCCATCAACTCTTGACCGACATTATTGATGCTTGTGACACGCAAATCGCGGTCAAGCATAAAAATCAGGTCATAGGCGTTCTTAAACAGATCGCGATATCGGGCTTCACTCTGGCGGGCCTGCGTATACCACCGCGCGTTCTCTATCGCAATCGCTGCGTAATCTGCCAACGTGGCGAGCAAATATTGATCGTTCTCGTTGAAAGCGCGTTCTGATTGTTGGTTATCAACCGCCAGCACGCCAATAACATTCGTTCCAACCGTCAGGGGCACCTGGAGGAGGGAATGGACGAGGAACCCCGTTTTGACTTTCAACTCGGCGCCGGTTCGGCTTTTATCCAGGCGAATCGGCTGCCCTGTACGTACAACCTGACCGGCCAGCGTATCTGCGATGGGCATACGCAGGCTCTGAGCGCGTTGCTCGCCAAGATTCTTGGCCGCGCACAGGTACAGCTCATTATTACGCGGATCATGCAGCAAGAGGAAACCTTCCTCCGCCCGTGTAATAAATACGCCTGCCTCAACGATACGTTCAAGCAACTTCTCCTGATCCATCAACATCGTGACAGACTTACCGATGCGCGAAAGCACGGTCAGTTCCTGCACACGCTGCTGGAGCGTTGCCATCAGATGCTCTTTTTCGCGCCGCAGACGTTGCTCGCGAAGCGCCTGGTCAATCACCATACGCGCTTCAGTATCGCTAAACGGCTTGATCAGATAATTCCGCGCTCCCAGGCGAAATGCTTCAACTGCGATATTCTCCGATCCATGCGCCGTCATCAGAATAACAGGAACATCGTACCCTTCCTGCGCAATCACACGCAAGAGCTCTAAGCCGCTAATATCCGGCAACTGCAAATCAAGCAAGATCAGATCAGGCAGGTGTTGATGCAGGCGATGTAGACCCTGACGACCGGTATTTGCAATAACCGGTTGATAACCTAGCTCAGGCAATACATAATTAGCAAGCAGATCACAAATCTGCTTGCTATCATCAATTACCAGGATTTCTTCCATAATCGCTGCGTTCGCTAGCTGGGCGCATGAGGTCTATGCTAAATAGTATTTAAGGATGGCCATGCAGCCCTGGACTTACTATTGTACACTGAAGATCAACGCCTGACAAGCAGTGTAGCTAAAGACAAGCCGCTTGTCCAACACACTTTAACATGCATATGATCGCACATAGTGAATGCAATGTGCAAAATATGAACTCTATGATGGAAGAATGTACTACTGGTATCACTAGGTACAAACGGGGCAGAGATCGCTTTTGCCATAGACGAATCAATTATTTTTGACGCAGCGTTTGACAGAGCAAAAATCCGCGTCGATTCCGTCGCTTGCTTGTTCCAGACGCCTAATTATGGTACAACGTTCAAGGGACGCACAATCCTCACAATAGCAAGCCATTGCATACACCTTATCAGAGGCAATCAGGAAATATTCGTCCTATGCGCATCGCACTATTGAGTGTCCACAGCAGCCCGCTCGCTCGCCTGGGCGGTAAAGAAACCGGAGGTATGAACGTCTATGTTCGAGAACTGGCGCACGAGCTGGGGCAACAAGGCCTCTTCGTCGATATCTTCACCCGCAGTCAGGAGCGTGCAGCACCGCTCGTCACTTCGCTTTCGCCCAATGTGCGTGTTGTCAACGTACACACAGGCCCGGCCGCACCTTACGATAAGAATCAGGTGCTAACCTACCTCCCTGAGTTTGTCAGTCGTACGCGCTGCTTTGCCGACGGCGAAGATCTAGCATACGATCTTATCCATAGTCACTATTGGCTCTCCGGCGAAGCCGCTCTCAAGTTGCGCCAGAGTTGGGGCATCCCTATCGTTCATATGTTCCATACGCTTGGTGCGATGAAGAACAATGTCGCCCGCAGCGCCGAAGAAACCGAGACAAGCCAGCGTATCGCGATTGAACGCCGCCTGATGCAGGAATGCGATATGATTGTTGCCGCAACGCCGCTTGACCGGGCACAGATGGCCTGGCACTACGGCGCTGCCACCGAACGCATCGCAGTTATACCTTGCGGCGTCGATCTTTCGCGCTTTCATCCGCAGGATCAAGCTGAAGCTCGATCACGACTGGGACTGGAACAGCATCAATGCCTGCTCCTCTGCGTCGGACGAATGGAGCCGCTCAAGGGAATGGACAATCTGATCCGTACGCTGGCGCTCTTGCAGCGGCATCATCCCAACCGAGGCGCGCCGATACGCGCACTGCTCGTCGGCGGCGAGCCAGAAACCCGCCCCGAACGCTGGAACACCGAACAACGTCGCCTGGATCGCTTGCGTCACGATCTGGGCGTCGCCGGATTTGTAACGTTTGTCGGCTCGCAGCCGCATGAAGCATTGCCCGATTACTACGCCGCCGCCGATGTTGTCATCGTACCATCCCACTATGAGTCATTTGGGATGGCAGCGTTAGAAGCGCTGGCCTCCGGAGCGGCGGTGGTCGCCTCAAACGTCGGCGGTCTAACCAGCACCATTGAAGACGGCCACAGCGGACTGCTCGTCCCACCCGATGACTCTGAAGCGCTTGCAGACCGGATCGCAGCCCTGTTGACCGATAAAGGCCTGTGGATACAGCTGCGCACAGCCGCGCGTCAGCGAGCCCAGCACTACGGCTGGCCAAAGCTCGCCCAGCAACATCGACGCCTTTACTACAACTTGATCGAGCACATAACGAGCAAGCGCGCTTCGCGTCACAAACTCGCAGGTATTTCGTGACAGATATCGACGCATCACACTGAACTATCTTTTTGGAGGAACGCCTTATGGCAGAACAGACGGACAAACGCGCCCTGGTTATCGGCGCTCATCCCGACGATAACGAGTTTGGGTGCGGCGGTTCCATCGCCAAATTGGCGCGAGACGGATGGGACATCGCATACATCATTTGCACCAACGGCAACAAAGGCAGCCACGACACCGCGATGAGCAGCTACCGTCTCTCCGAGATCCGTGAAAGCGAACAACGCGCAGCAGCGGATGTGTTGGGTGTGCAGCGGGTCATCTTTCTCCGCTATAACGATGGCGAACTTGAACCGACAACCGCGTTGCGCACCGAAATGGCCCTCTACATCCGCCACTTCAAACCCACGGTCGTCTATACGCACGACCCGTGGAAACAGTATATGCTCCATCCCGATCATCGCGCCGTCGGGTTCGCGGTTATTGACGGCATCGTCAGCGCCCGTGATCATCTCTATATGCCGGGACTCAGCCAGATCGGCATCTCGGTCTGGCGGCCAAAATCCCTCTACCTCTGGTCGGCTGAACAATCCGACTACACCGAGGACATTACCGACACGCTGGAAATGAAGATTGCCGCATTGACCAGACACCACAGCCAGCTCGACGGCAACGATGGCTGGGCTGAACGGGTGATCCGACGCGCCCGCGACGCCGGCAAGGCCGCCGGCTTCCAGGCCGGCGAATCGTTCCGTAGATTGCAGCTGTAGCCATAAGTTCGTCACAACCCAGAACAGTTATGACGAGTCACGCTATGCGTTTGCCCGATAGTCCCGGCTTTTTTGCTTATAATGTAAAGTGCGCCGTGTTTTATGTGCAACAATACCCACACGCGAACAAGCCCCCGCGACAACCAGCGCCGCAGAAACTGACCACGCTAATGGCCTAAAAGAAGGCTATAGAACACATAAGAGCCATGATACCGGCGCGCTTGACAACGATCTTACGCTGTACTATACTTTCAGAGAACACCTGCAATTTTTATTCTTCGTGCAAATAAAGTCTTCAGGAGCCACATCGAGCAGGAGCGTTGCTTTTGCGCATAGAGTAATCTCCTATTCTGCATTGTGGGCCATGCGTCGCGAGCGCCTGGAAAGGGACTGGATATGGAGTTTCCTGATTTATCATTTACAGTGATCGAAGGGTCACGGCAGACTCGCGCCCGAGGCGGACGAACGGTTGAAGAAATCGAGCGCGATTATCGCAAGCCAGGGAAGACAATTCTCTCCGCGCTTATCCGCTACGATCCCTTCGACTTCTGGGTCGGACCATTCTACGTCGGTTTCTGGGGGATTATCTCTGTCATCGGTATCATTTTCGGCTCCTACTTTTACCTGAGTGAAACCGTTCTGAACGGCCCGTACTCGTACCCGCAGAACTTCTTCGCCGGGCGTATCGATCCGCCGCCTGCTGAAATCGGTCTGGGCTTTGCAGGACCGGGGAATCCCGGTTTCGTCTGGCAGATGACCGTCATCTTCGCTACGATAGCGTTCTTCGGGTGGATGATGCGCCAGGCCGACATCTCGCGCAAGCTTGATATGGGGTACCACGTTGCGATTTCGTACGGCGTTGTGTTTTCAGCATGGTGTACGCTCCAAATCATCCGTCCGATCGCGCTTGGCCAATGGCACGAAGGGTTCGTGTTGGGCGTCTTGCCCCATCTGGATTGGGTATCGAATTTTGGCTATCGATACAACAATTTCTTCTATAATCCGTTTCATGCGATAGGCATCACCGGCCTCTTCACATCGACCCTCATCCTGGCAATGCACGGCTCGCTCATTCTCAGCGCAACACAATATCGCGGGCCAGACGGCGCGGATATCGAAAACATTTTCTTCCGCGACATTCTGGGCTATTCGGTTGGCGAGGCAGGCATCCATCGACTGGGCGCAGTTGTTGCGGCTGGCGGCGTTCTCTCCGCCGATCTCTGCATTCTGTTCTCCGGCTGGCCAGTTCAGGACTGGGTTGCATTCTGGAATTTCTGGAACAATCTCCCCTGGTGGAGCAGCGTCTAGATTTTAAGGAGGCATGAGGATTATGGCATCGGAGCTGCGCATTTCGCGAAGCCGCACACCAGTGGATATCGAGCTCGGCGCCAGCAGTCGCCGTGGGCGGATCGGCGGATCCTTCCACGTCGGGTGGATGGAGAAGCTCGGTCTGGACGGCCAGTTTGGCCCTTATTATCTGGGGTTCTGGAACACCATCGCCCTGATTATGGGCAGCTTGTTCACGTTTATCTGGCTGATCGTGATGATGGGTCAGGTTAACTATAACCCGGTCGCCTTCGTCAAGTATTTCGCCGTGTTGCAGATCGACCCGCCGCCGGCGGCGTATGGCCTCAGCTTCGCACCGCTCGACAAGGGCGGCTGGTGGCTCATCTCAACATTCTTCTTGACGATGTCGATCTTTGCCTGGGAAGTGTTCATCTGGACACGCGCCCGTGCACTCGGCCTCAGGCCATATCTGGCCTACGGCTTTACCGGGGCTATCATTCTGTACTTGATCATTTACATCATTCGCCCGATTGTTATGGGCGACTGGTCGGAGGCGCCCCCCCACGGCATCAAGGGTTTGCTCGACTGGACGAACAACGTGAGCGTTCGGTATGGAAACTTCTACTACAACCCGTTCCATATGCTCTCGATCTTCTTCCTGCTCGGCTCAACAGTCTTGCTCTCGATGCATGGCGCAACGATCTGGGCTTTGGAGAAGTATGCCGCCCACGAAGAGCATGACGAGATCGACGCTCCAGGAACCGGCACCGAGCGTGCTCAGCTCTTGTGGCGCTGGGTGATGGGATTCAACGCCAATGCTTATAGCATTCACTTGTGGGCATTCTGGTTCGCCTGGCTCTGCGGCGTCACCGGCGCAATCGGGGTCATCCTTTCAGGAACGCTGGTGAATGACTGGTTCACGTGGTCGATCGAAGCCGGCATCAACTATCCGCAAAATCCGCCGGCGCCGCTCCCATAACCTGATACAGGCAATTTGAGACAAACGGGGCAGGCTAGGCCTGCCCCGTTTCGTTTGTCGCCTCGACAACCTCGATGTCTCGATCGAGTATCGTAGCCAGCGCGTTGGCCGCAGGTGTAATAGCTTCAAGCGAAACGGCGCTATCCACCAGCCAGATTTGCTCTTTATCCGTCACCAATTCAAGTGCGACAATGCGATAGCGTCGACTCAGCCACCCCGCCGTCACAAACAAGCGCGGGCGCAACTGTAATCGCCCGATCGACCCAAACGACAGCGTCTGGGTTCGCGGGCGCGCAATGCGATTGGTTTGCGTATATTCGATTACACCCTGCTCTGCATCAATCGTGATGATATTTTCGGTTGTTGCAACCGCCAGACCGCCTACGATGCGCACCACGCCCATGCCTCCCAGTACCCCGCCGATGATCAGCAGCACCAACAGTACTCCCAGCCCGCCGCCAGCGCCCGGCGCGCTGCTAACAAACCCCATATACAACAACAGAATTGCCAAAACCACCATAATGGCGCCGCGAACAGCGATGCCGCCCCCGGCTTTTGTATTGGCGCGCGGATGTGATTGCAGCAACACCCGTGACGACGATTGCTCGGCAATCGCATAGTACGGCTCTAACCCCGGACGACGACCGATGATCTGTTGACGATTGGACAGCGCGGTTGCGGCGCTCATCTCGTATGAGTCCCTTCATTCAATGCACAAAATCCGTATACGGCAAGCTACAGGATCATACAGGCATGATCCGCTGATTTGCACATTTTTACAAGCCATGCTATACTGTCCCCAATTAAGCGGGAGTGGCTCAGTTGGTAGAGCGACACCTTGCCAAGGTGTAGGTCGCGGGTTCGAATCCCGTCTCCCGCTCCACATTGACAGGGGCTGGCAACATTGCCAGCCCCTGTTGTCATTTGGCTGTCATCTTTACGTAATCTACGCAACTTGTACGTTACCCCAATGCTTCGTTACAATGCCCCCAGGTACTGACCACACCGACTGACACCTATTCCTTCACTGATAACATAAAGGGTCGCTGCCCGAGACCCGGGATATTCAGTTGCATCAATCCTCCAGCGGATAATTCCAACCGAAGGGTGTGCTGTAATCGATAAGCGCAAACGCACTGACACGCACATCCTTTTTCCATGCGCTTCCCGAAACACAACCATAAACCTTAATTGATATTGCAGCGCCGCCGATAGCGTAGCAATGCTCGGCGCACCGCGCCGCACTGCGATGATCGGCCTATGGCAAAACATCTGCCGCAAGCCTTGCTTAAGGCATGCCTTTTTTCGGCAATGTCGTGAAAGGAGGCGTCATTATGCACTGATAACCAACGCATCGAAACGCCGCAGTTCCGCGGATTCCCTTTCGTCAGTCTATTGAGTATAAGTACAAGCTTTGCGATTCTATAGGAGGACAGTTCTATGCAACGCCTGAACGGAAAACGGTTAGTGATCGTAGTTTTCACGTCGATCGTCGCGCTGGTTCTTAGCGGCGCAGCTTACATAGCTTCGGCGAACGGCGGTGGCGGTGGCGGAGATGCCGCGCCCGTACCCAACTCGGCGGTTCAGGGCACTCCCTTTGCGCTCGATCCCGCCGGATTCGCTGCTGACGAGTTCGTCGCGTTAACATTTACGTTCCCCGATGGGAGCGTACGTGATTTGCAAAACATTGTGGCAATGGATGGGGCGCTGCACGTTTCAAAAACGATGGTTCCCAATCCATTCAATGTCGATCCGGTCAATCTCTATCTCCGATCCACTCTGGGCGGCGCCTTGCACTTCGTATACACGCCGACGACAAGCTGGCCAACGGGCGCTTACACCGCAACATTCCACGGGCTCGTCAGCAATCAGGTAGTGAACATTAGTTTTGCTATCACTGCTGCGAACGTTCCCATCGCGACGCCTGGCGTGAATTTAGTAGTGGAAGATGCCATCGGCAATCCACAGGGATATCCAGGTGACAGATCGACTATGAGCGGTAATGGATTCGGGGCGAACGAAACGATCGAGATCACGGTCATCAAACCCGATGGAACACGCGAGGCGTTTCCCTATCAACCGACGACCAGCCTGGCAGGCGCATTCACCGTCAACTTTACCTTCAGCGCCCAACGAACCATCGGCGCATACACCTTCATCGCAACCAGCCAAAACACGAACTACATTGGAGTCGCTCAATTCGATTTGCTTCCACCTACTCCGCCGACGCCGACGGGGAGCAACCTCAATGTGCTGGTTCAAGCAGACACCCCCGCACCGGGAAGCACGCGCGTTGAGATCCAGGGTTCGCTGTTCTGGGCGAACGAAGGGGTGCAGTTGTACCTGCAAACGCCGGCCGGCGCCCCGACATATGGCAAAGTCTACCCATTGGGGCCGCAATTCACCGACCGAAACGGTCAGTTCGCGGTTGCGATCGTGCTGGATCAAAGCTATCCGACGGGGCAATACACCGTTGTAGCAACGGGCAGCGCAAGTGGAATTGAGGACTCTGCTGATTTCACGCCCTAAAAGCGCCGGTAAGCAGTGACTATCTGGGAGATTGGTTTTTCACCGACCAATCTCCCATCTTCATCAGTATACGAAAGAGGATCACCTATGCACTGGCTTTATGGAAAACGCATCTACGCCATAATGCTCACGCTGGCGCTCACCCTGGTCGTCACGGTGTCCAGTTATATCACCATCGCGCAGCATTTCGCCACGCCCAATCTCACCATTTCGAGCGATCAGGGAAGTGCGACCTGTAGCATCAACAATCTTGAGGTTCCGAAAACAACGCACAATCAGCCCTTCTCCATTCAGGCCGGCGGATTCCGAGACAATGAAGTGCTGAATATCAATATCACATTCCCAGACGGACGCCAATTTGACTTGCAGAGTGCGTCGACGCTGGGCGGCCCGGTTGCGACAACCAATCTGAATCTGCCGTCGGTGCTGCGAACCGATCTCGGCGGTGAGTTGCATATCAATTACACGCCGGATCAAACCTGGTCAACCGGATGCTATCAAGTCGCCGCGCAAGGTTTGTCAAGCGGACAGACAGCAACCACGTTTCTGGTTATTGAGACAGAGCCGATCGGCGCTCCGATCGGCGGGGCAAGCCTGGCTGTCACCAATGAAGCTAATGGGGCCTCCATAGGGCTGCCGGATGCTATTCTGCGCATGTCGGGAGACGGTTTCGGCGCCGGTGAACCCATTACGATTATGATGATCGCGCCAAACGGCGCAACAGCCACGCTATCCGAAGCGCCGCTCTCCAGCCCCAGCGGCGGATTCGAGCAGCGTTTCAAGCTAGCCGCGCAACAGCCCGCCGGAGTTTACACCTTCACGGCGACCGGTCAGAGCAGCGGCTATCGGGCCAGCGCCCAGTTTGAGCTGCAAGCGCGGATCGTCGTTCCGGTCGGGGATGCGAATCTGACGCTCATTGTCAGCGTCGATCCACAGAATCCGGCGATCCGCCGCATCGAGTTCCAGGGTCAGCGATTTGACGCCAACGAAGGCATTATTCTGTCCTTGCACCAGCCGCCGCCCTCAAGCGCGATGCTACGCCTGCTGCATTTGCAAACCAATGAGCATGGTCAGTTCGCCACCCCGCTTACACTCGATCAGAGCATGCCCACAGGACTGTATCAAGCCGTCGCCGAAGGAACCGACAGCGGCAAGATTGCGGTTGCGTTCTTTGATGTTTTCCCGGCGGATGCCGCAGGGCCGATAGCGCCGTCAACCGCGCCTCCGTCACTAATTGCCACGACGGCAGTTTCGCCAACCGCAATTACGGTATTGACAAACGCAGCAACGGTCGTGACTACGCCCATTTCAACCACGATCCCGCCGTTCTCTCCAGCGGTCGCGCCGCCCCCAGCCACGCACACGCCGGTGATTTTGCCGACGTTCCCGCCCGCAACCGACACGACAACATCAACATCCTTGCCGGCGCCGACAACTTCACCGACGGTCACATCGCCACCGCCAACCAGCACAATAACAACGATTATACTGACGCCGCTAGAAGATCTGCCGGACGTGTTGTCTGATAGCGGTGTCGAGACATCCCCACCCACACCGCCCGCGAATAACGATCCTCCGCCATCCACCGAAGGAGATCCCCCAAACACCGTTTTCTAAACGCCATTCCACCAGGAAAACATCGTGCGGCGAGCGAACTCTATGTTCACTCTCCGCGCATTCACCCGCATTCCGCTCGCTTTGCTTACCGCTACGGCTCCGGCGTGACACCGGAGCCTCCAAGCTCCGAGGCCGGCAGTTCGGACTGGCTGACGACTTTGTAGCGCTGGCCCGGCTGGAGCGTGAGCGTTTCCTCGCCGCGCGCCGGGCCGTCATTCACCCGTATCGCCTGCATCCCGCTGATCGGAAGCAGGCGGGCGACGATGTGGCGGTCGGATTCCAACAGGTATGTCGAACGCGCCGCATCGAGCTCGAACCGGATAACCGCACCCTGGTAGCTGAAGCCTGCAATCCCATCCGCCGGTAATGTCACGAATGGCGCCGGCTGCACAACCAGCGCCGCCGGAGTCATCGTCAGGCCATAGTGCCCGCCATAGACCGCCAGAAACCACGCCGCGCTATCCCACGTGCGCCCGCCGTCGCCGCTATCGCCAGGGCCATAGCGCGCGGACGGGCCGGCCGCAAATTCCAACACGGGCGGGTCGGTATTGCGCGCCATCGTTTCGTAAGCTTGTATCAGTGTGCGCGCGTCTTCGGCATATCCGGCGGCAGCGTAGGCCGGCGTAGCAAGGCCAACGATCCAGGGCGCGCTGGCATCTAGCATCCACAACGGCACGGGAGGATCAACCTCCCGCCGCATTTCAGGCTCGTAACCACCGAGAGCCAGGCGCATCGGCGTGGGCGTGTCAATCAAATCAGGCAGCTTTGCGTGCATTGTTGCGACAAGGTCGGCATAACGCTCGCCGTCGCGAGGCGCGATCAGCCCGGCGCGCAGCGCCGAGAAGATGCCAAACGTCTCCAGGATGTTCACCACCGCACCGTCGGCCTGCTTCCAGGCGATCGGCCAGGTCTGATCATTCAGCCAGTAGCCGCCGGCATCGAAGGAGCGATGAAAGGATTCTCGAAGTTTTCCGGCGTGACGCGCCCAGTCATCTCCATCCATCCCGATCGTAGCTTCCAGCTCGGCCAGTTCGTTGTACGCCGCATAGAATTTGGCAATCGCATAAGTATGCATCACGCTGTTGTACAGCGAGTCGTAGTACCCATAGGGGAAGTCATCGCCGTCGGGCAAGCCGTCGCCGTCGCGATCCATCGCAACGATCCGAGCGCCGACGCGCAGCAGGATGTCCCGATTGGCGCGGTAGAAATCCCGATCACCGGTTTTGGACACATAGACATAGGTCGCGTGGATCAGATTTGGCATGCTATCCCAGGCCTGACGGTTTTCGTAGTCCAACCGATCGCCGCGGATGTAGATTGTCTCCGGCGCAACGCCGTCTGGATCGACGCGCATAAGGAACAATTCAATGTTCTCGCGCAAGACATCCATATCGCCGAGCACATAGCTATAGCCGCTGATCGCATAGTCGAGATCGCGCGACCAGACGCTGGTTGCATAACTCAATTGGCTGGCGCGCAACCCGCGCCGATCACCGACGGTGATGATGTTCGCTTCGTAGCCATTGCGCAGCAGCAACGCCGCGATATCCGGCTCGTATTGCGCCAGCGCATTCTCGATATCACGATCCAGATCGACCGGGAGCGCCGCGGTTGGCGAGGGCGGAAGCGGCGTGGGAGCAGGCGAACTCAAAATCACTGTCGGATCGGGCTGTACCGTGAGCGGGCTCGGTTCAACAGCAGCGGGAGTTGGACTGTTGGTCGGGATAGCGCTCGGCATTGGCGAAGACAAAGCAGATTCCGATACTGTCGGCGCAGCTATCGGAGTAGCCGATGGCAATCCTCCACACCCTGTTATGGTCAGAATCAGAACCGACAACATCGCCGTACACCGCACGCCTTGCATTATCGCACCTTCGATTGAATCTTCAAACCGATAACCGGAACGGAATAGAGCCGCCGAGCTATTTCCATTCCTTATGATATTACCACCCCTGCGCCAGCATCGTCGCCGTAATCAACGCAGCGATCAGCGCCGGGTTGTACAAATATGGCCATAGAACCGGGTTGAACATTGTGAACAGCAGATACGCCGCCACGATGATCGGCGCGGCACGCCAGGCAGCGCATCGATACAACCAGAACACCCCGCCCAGGCCGAGCAGTAAAATCGCTTGTAACGGCTTGAGCAGACCTACCAGATCGTGTCGCCAGAACACCCCGCTGAAACCAATCATAAATGCCCAGATGTTGTCCATCTCCCAACGCAGACGCGGGTACATATCGTTGTCGTTGAACCAGCGCCAGGCGCCCAGCACGAATGGCCCCGGCGCCCAGATGAAAAATGGCGCGCTGATCAGCGTCGCAACGAGGAGAGCGCCGCCCGACAGTGCAAGCGCTCGTCGCCAGCCCGCCGTGCGCAGCCAGTGCAGGCCCACAAACAAACCGATAATCGCGGCAAGCGGCGTGGCCGCCGCGCATAGGCCGAGAGCCAAAGCGGTCAATCGCCGTCGTCCGCGCAGGAACAAAACGAGCGTCGCGGCGATGAACAGCCACTGCACCGGTGCGGTCGTTGTGAGCGACCAGTTCACCGAAGTCGGCAACAGGAATACCCAGGCCCAGAGCAGCAGCGCCGTTTCGTACGACCAGACGAACGCCAGAGCGGCGGACCACTTCAAAGAAGGATCAGCCGCGCGCCGCTGCGCAACCGCCAACCCGTACAACAGCGCCCCGATCGCCAGTTCGGCGACGAGGTTGGTCAGGCGAATATCGAGGCCCACCGCAAAAGGCGGCAGATATGCCAGCCATGCGACCGGGAGGTAGGTCAGCGGCAGTTCCCAGGGCATCGCGTAGATCGTGTAGGGACTGTGGCCAGATAGCAGATTGCCAAGCGCGCCTTGCACCAACGGCAACATATCGCCGCGCGCCGGTTCAATCGGGAAGCCGGCGAAGCTGCCCGCCCGCACGAGGCTGCCAAACACCACCGCGCCCAGCAAGATCCAGCCCGGCGGGGGCGGATATACCAGTGCCAGCAGCAGCGCCAGACCGCCGCCAACCACGATAAGCCACGCAATAGAATCGGTATGGGGGAGCAAAAAGACGAACCAGTTGCGCGCCGTCGCAAGCCAGGCCGCGAGTAGCAAGCCGATCAGCAGGCGCCGGATCGGCAGCGAAACAAACGTTGCAACAATATCGTCACGAGCAGCGAATGGCGAGGGACTGGTTGCCAGGCGTAAACCTATCAACGCAAAGCCAGCCAGCAACAATGCCCCGGCATATGACAACTTCTGGCCCGCCAGGGCATCCAGGCCGTACACGTGCAATGCGCCGGTTACGTCCAGCGTCAGGCCCAGACCGACTGCCAGTATGTATGCAAGTGCAAGCGGCTGACGGAGCCAATCGCCGAAGAAGGCGCTGACCGACTGACCCGCGATCTGGTTTGATTTCAAGTCGGCCTGGTTCAGACGCTCGGCGGGTTGCTTTTTCATCACGGACTGACATTGATCGTCGTGCTGACGATCGCGTACTCTTGATCGGGCGCGAGTTCGAGCCACTCTTCGGTGCGCAACATCCCGTCGTTCACCCGGATGTGCGTCGCATCGCCCATTGGTCGGAGCAACACATTTGTGGCGCGATCAGCCTGGAGGCGATAGGTCTGGTTCGCGGGATCAAGCATGATCTGCAAACGTGCGCCCTGATAGCTAAAATTGCGCACGCTATCATCACGTATGGTTGTGAATGGTCGCGGCTGGATGATCAACGCCGAAGGCGTCAGCGTCAGGCCATAATGCCCGCCGTAGACTGCCATAAACCACGCCGCACTGCTCCACGTTCCGCCGCGCCCTTCGCGGCCCGAATCATCGACGGCGACCAGTTGGTAGGGATTCCAATTCTCATCGCCGTTCGCCGCCGGGTCAGGCGCATTCATATACGCTTGCACCAAAGCATCAGCGTCGTCAGGATAGCCGGCCGCAGCATAGGCCGGTGCAGCAAGGCCGACAATCCAGGGCGCACTGGCATCGAGTTTCCATGTATCACCGGCCTCTTCGCGCAATAACGCCTCAGGATAGCCGGAAAGCATCAAACGCAACGGCGAGGGGCCGGCGGTCAAGTCAGGCAACACTTCCTGGAGAGCGCTCATCATGCGCCAATAGCGCTCGCCGTCGGAGGGAGCGATCAAACCGCTGCGCAACGCCTCGAAGACGCCGAAGGATTCCAGATCAGCCGCTGCCGCAACATCGGCCTCGTGCCAGGCAACCGGCCATGCCAGATCAGCCTGCCAGTAGCCGCCTTCGGCGAACGGTCGATGGAACGCCGCACGCAAATCCATCGCACGTTGTTGCCAGGTAAAACCATCACGACCAATCGTCCATTCCAATTCGGCCAGCTCGTTGTACACAGCATAGAACTTGGCAATCGCATAGACATGCAGCGCCTGGTTCTCGATCGAGTTGTAGTAGCCGTAGGGTTCGGATGCATCATCGGGCAACCCATCGCCGTCCGTATCCAGCGCCGCAATCGCCTCGCCGACTGCAAGCAGCGCGTCGCGCCGTTCTCGATAGAAACCGGTATCGCCGGTTTTGGCAACATAAGCGTACACCGCGTGGATCAAATTCGGGCGGCTGTCCCAGGCGCCATTATTGGCAGATTGCAACTCGGCGTTGACAACTTCCGGCACATCGCCGGACACACTCATCTCAGCGAGAAACACCTCGATATTTTCGCGCAAGGCGCTCATATCCCCCAGCACATAGCTATAGCCGCTGATTGCGTAATCGAGATCACGCACCCAGGTATGCTCAACCGGCTCGGTGTGGCTGGGTTGGAGCACGCGGTACGCGCCAAATTCAAGCAGGTTATCCCAATAGCCGACCTGGAACAGGCGCGCTTCAGCGGAAGGATCATATGCAGACCCGGCAGACTCAAGCGCCGTCGAGTTGTGCCGCTCGACGCGATCAGCCGCTTCCACACCCGTACGCTCGCTAAAGGCAGCCGCACGTATGGCGACATCCGACGCCGAAACATACACCACCACCGACCCGCCGGGCTCAATCGATTTACCAGTATCGGGGTCAATGTCGATGACCTGTCCGGCGGGTGCATCCGCGTCCTCTTGATAGATCACCACCGGTTCAAGGCTCAAGTTTGTCAGTTCATCAATGGCTGCGGCTTCATCTTGCCCGATCACATCGGGAATCGCGACCAGCAGTGAAGTCGCCGGCGTTGACGTCGGAGATAGAATAACCGCAGTGTATTCAGGTGGCACGGTTGCCGGCGGCGCCGATGTGCCAACCGGTTGCGAAGGCGTAGGAGAGGTCGTCTCCACGCGTGAGATCACTACTGCGCCATTTGGATCATCCGGCGGTTCCGGTTTCGGCCAGAATACAAACGCCAGGATCACTGCCAATACCGCCACGCCGCCAGCCGCGAACCAGGCCGCCATCGGCATGCCGGGCCGGTTCACGCCGCCAGCATGGCCGCCCGAAGCCACTACGCCACCCGACACGGATGAGCTGGATTGTTCGACAAGCGTCGGATCTGATGGCGGCGCACCTCGACTGATGGTTCCTGTATGGGCCAGGTTGCCCACTGCAACAGTCCGCCCCGAGTCTTGATCATACGGTGACGCCGGCGGAGTCACTTGTCGAGCTTCGCGAAGTTCGGCG
>JANQID010000055.1 GCA_028282325.1 Chloroflexaceae bacterium
CGCAGTCGTAAGGATTGCGTAGTGCCGCCTTCAGGCGGTTCCCTTCGCCGCCTGAAGGCGGCACTACAGTGACTTCACAACCTGAGTAGGATTGCTATAGATGTATTGCGGCTTCACGCCTTAAGGTTGTATGCCGCCTGGAATGGAGAACGCAGATGCCTGATAAGAAGGATAAGATTTTGCAGTTCCCCCCGCTGACCCATCCGCCGCGTTGGGCGACAGCGCCGCCGCCGCACCCCGACCGGTTGCGCGCACTGCAACAGACCGTTGTCGATGAGCAACAGCACCTCGCCCGTCTCCAGGCCATCCTGGATATCCATCCCACCCCCGGCCCGGTTCGCCTGCGCAGGCTAACGCAGCGCAGCGTGCTGCGCGACGCCGTGCTGGCAGACTTGCGGAGCATGGAGTACCCCGCCGATCTGACCGATTGGATCGACACGGCGCGAACGCTGGCGCGCCAGGCCGGTGACGCGCTTGACGAGTGTTTTCGGGCAATCGCCGACCTGCGAGGTTCAAACCTGGGCGCGGCAGCCTATGCCCGGCGTCTCGATGCGGCGCGGCGTTCAAGCGCGACCGCCTATCGATACTGTCAAACGCTGGACAAGCATATTGCGCAGTTGATTCAGAACCTGGCGGATCTGGCAGAACAGGCAGGCGAGCAGATCGAAACTGCAGTCGGCGATCAATCCTGCGCCGAGCCGACCTGCCGGATCACCTACCTGGCGGATGTCGTTGGGCGTCGCTAAAACGCGATGGATTTACTGACAGTGCAGGTCAGCCGGCGCCAGCGCAATCGAGGCACACCCGCCTAGCGGCGAAGGAGGAGATATGGGACTGCTAACATCGGACGAATGTGAGAAACTCCGTGAGCTGTTGCTCAAACTGCATAATATAAAGACGGATCGGGCGACACGCATCTCTCTTATTCCCGATGAGTTTCGTCAGCACGTCGAATCATCAGACATAGCCCATACGCACATCGACAACATTGTCGCTACGATTGACGACGAAAGCGCCCAGCGCGCCGATGGTTCCTGGCCGATTATCCTGCTGATTGAGACGGCGATACGTTTTGATGCTGAGGGTCAAACGGCGGAAGATTTGAAAGAGTTGTTAGCCACTGCCCAGGAGCGCGCCCGGAACCTCCAGAGCGACACCTGCTCGGAAGAGAAAGAGCAACGCTCGCTGCTAGATTCAACGACATCAGACACGCCAGCGCCTCAGCCGACGGTCCCTGAAGTGCTGAAGCCGATCGAGGAAGTGCAGGGGCTGGTGAAGGCTGAAATTGCCCGTTTCATAGGCATAAAGAACACCCTGGAGAGCAAACCCAGTTGGTTTAAACTACAAAGGATTGACTCTTCGTCAACTCAAAGCGATGAAGTGCTGGCAAAACTCTATGATGATATCAAGCAGGGTAACGACATATTCGCAGAACTTAGCGATGATGCAGCCCTGGAATGGATTATTGCTGCACGTAAAGAAGCAGAGGCGGCGAGCAAGTTTCTCAACGAGTGCTTTCAGCAGATCGCCGCACGTAATCTCCCTAGCGCCCAGAAAAAGATTAACGCTGCTATTCAGGCGTACGAACAGCTTAACCGTCGCTTGAAGAAATTCTTAAAAGAACAGGTGATAGATATGGACAAAGATCCCAATCCCTCAATGCATGAAACCAAAGAGCCAGTTCATGAAACATCTGCCGAGACCGCACCTCGCTATCACGATACATACTCGCCATATGAGATTGGTATGGAAACACTGTTGAGTCGCTTGGGGCAGGCGCATCCACGTTATGTTGAAGCGTTGACCTATCAGCAACGACTCAACGACACGATTGCAAAGTCGCGCCAGTTCGGTGACACCGAAACGGCGCGGGCTGAGCGTGCGGCGATTGTCGCGCAGTTGAATTCTCTGGCGTTGTCTGCGCTGGGGATATCGTTCAATGATTTGATGCCCAGAAAAACTGAATGAAACTGGTCACGATCCATATTCTCGATTGTACTTATATAGATTCCGAGTCCTATTATGGGTCAGGAAGAAGAAAAATTTCATGGTCTACTTGCTGATCTTGACCAAGCACAGAACTCGCAGCAATCTGATGATGCGTTATGGGCGAGTATATCGCAGACATTAAATAGTATCGCAGACTCTCTTAAAACGTGGGGAAATATGATAATTCGAACAAAAGTGCCTGATCGTCAAACCTTTGGAGATATTGATAAAAATCTTAGCGATCTAGACATAAAATTAACAGAGCTCGAAGATTGGCTAGAAGACAAAACTGCCGAACCATGGCTTACATTACAGGAGTTTATCCGTCAGCGAGAAGACTTCAAATCAAGTCTAGAAAGTTATCTTGACTACTATGAAGAACAAGTTGACCTTTTAGGCAATCATCCTTTGAAGGTTGAGGAAATGAAGGTTGAGGAAAAAGCCAGGTTAAATGAGCACTATCATAATCGTCGAAACTCGGCTGGTAGGCAGATCATCAGATTTGCTAACGCATTGAAAAGAGCAGTCCAAGCAGCCGAGGAAGCGCGAAAAGACCCATCCGGATGACAACACTGAAAGAGGAGGACACCTCAATGGCCAGGTTGTTTGATTTCGATTTCGATGAGGAATTTAACAATGCATATCAGCAATGGTAGACCATATCACAAGCGCTGAGTAATGTCATACCTATGCTCGCAGCCTGGGGAAAGCTTCTAAAGAGATCCATACCGCCGGATGTGGCGACAGTTCGAGATGTAACGGAAGGACTTGACACCCTGGATGATAGTCTGAACGAACTGATTGCGTGGTTGGAAGACCAGACGCTTTCTGGCCTGCTCCAACTCCAGGGAGGCATTTTAGAAGCGCAGAAGACCTGGTGGCCTCCCGAAAGCCAGGCCGCCCTCTCCATCTATCTGCGTCGGTGTGGCAGTTGGGACAACGCGACGGATCTCGACACAGAGCTATGGTATGAGACGCAACGCATCACCGTGGGAAGGAATATCGTCAGGTTCGCTAACGCGTTGGAACGGGCGCTGCGCGCCGCAGATGAAGCGCGCAGCCACGAATAGACGGCGCTTCAGTCCGCCCCCACAGATAACGCTTTGCTTGATGCTGGTGCGGCGGCGCGTATACGCTGGTCTAGCGTGGACACAAGCCGCTCCGCCATTCTTTCCAGGGAGGGGAAAGCTTCCGGCCCGCCTGTATCTGCATAGCTCAAAAACGTCTCCTGGATCAGATCCAGCGCTTCGCGCAGCCCGGCTTGCCGGCCTCGTCCCCAGATGATCGCGGGAGCGATCAGCGTTTCCTCGGCGGCGTCGCTCCCGGCTTCAGCCCCGGCGTCGGTGACGGCTACATCTTCGGTTGACGCCAGATACTCATCGAGAAGTTCGAGCAGCCGGTCAAGGTCTTCAAGCATCGTATTGACAGCCTGCCGCAGCATTCCCAGGGTGTCGCGGTACGCCGCCGTGCTTGTTGAGCGTAAGCGGTACAGGCGCTGCAGATGCCCCAGGCATTCATCAAAGCGCGTCGCCGTGCGCGCTGCCAGCACCCGTGTATCGTTGATCCAGGCGGTCAAATCGGCAGGATAGGACATCGCTCTGAGTGTTGCGACGATTTCCGCAAGACTTTCCCTTATCTGCGCTGTAGGTATGGCCTCCAACATCTCGCGTGTCGGGCCGGACACAGTCACAAGCGTTGTGTCAATATCGCTCAACCGGTCGTATAAATCCGCAGCCTGGTCGCGCAGGCGTTGCACTGCCGCCGGATCAGGCGCCGATGCAGTTGCCCATTGCGGCGGAACGGATAGCGGAGGAAATGAGAGAACCCTGCCTTGTGGCGCACCCATATGCGTTTTTTGCTCCTTTCGCAACGCATGCACATCGAGCGTCACAGCGCAGCTTGCTTTATCGCTGTATTCGATGTGAGGCATAGAATATATGTTCGTACATGACTGAAATTATAAGTACGTTTGTGCTAATTGTCAATTGTTTTGTATTGAGTTTGAGGATATTTTATATTGTTAGGAAAATGGAGCAAGCAGGGCTTTCTAGAGGTTTATAGGGTCACTGATGAAACAACGAGGATGGTAATCTGAGATTCTACGAGGGATAGAAGATGGTGTGCGGGAGTTATAGCAATCCTATCCGATTCGTGAAGACCAAAAACCTGTCGGGTGCGGTGTGACGATCTTTGTGAAGACATCTGGTCGCGGGTCGCCGCACCTGACAGGTTTCTATGTCGCGTAGGATCGCTATATGCTCCCGCTTGCAGGTTTGTAAGCGATCTAATCATAACTATGTGATGTAGTTATAGCGCTTTTCGCTCGCAACTCGCTCTTGACGAAATGCCGACTATGCGCGATCATCTATACTGCCGAGTAAGTGCAGATGCACCCCTCGATTACTCAACGCCGAGAATGCCCGCCCTCATTGTGTCCAGGAGCGAATATCGCGCCAGCTTGTCATCCTGGCAGATCTGGCGTGTCTCAGCGGAGAAGGAGGAAAACTCCAGTATGGCAGCCCATAGCAGGCCACGCATTGCTGTGATGACCAGCGGCGGCGATGCGCAAGGTATGAATGCGGCGCTACGCGCGGTAGTCCGTACGGCGCTGAGTTCCGGCGCCGATGTCTTCGCCATTTACGAAGGCTACAAGGGGATGGTCAGCGGCGGCGATTATATTCGCAAGATGGAGTGGGGAGATGTCGGCGGTATTTTGCAGCGCGGCGGCACGGTGATCGGCACCGCCCGCTCTCTCGAGTTCCGCGAACGCGGGGGTCGGCTGCAAGCCGCGCGTAATCTGATCGAGCACGAGATCGACAAGCTGGTGGTGATCGGCGGCGATGGCAGCCTGACCGGCGCGAACCTGTTCCGCCAGGAATGGAATAGCCTGCTCGCCGAACTCGTGGAAACCGGCATTGTCGAAAAAGCGATGGCTGAACGGCATCCGGCGCTCAGTATGGTCGGCATGGTCGGCTCGATCGATAATGATATGTTCGGCACCGACATGACCATTGGGGCTGACACTGCGCTGCATCGCATCACCGAGGCGCTGGACGCGATTGCCAGCACGGCGGCGAGCCACCAGCGCACGTTTGTCGTCGAGGTGATGGGGCGCAACTGCGGCTACCTGGCGCTGATGAGCGCGATTGCCGGCGGCGCCGATTGGGTGCTGATCCCGGAAATGCCGCCCGAAAAAGAACATTGGGAACAGCAGATGTGCGATGTGCTCGAAGGCGGGCGCAAGGCCGGACGCCGCGACAGCATTGTGATCGTCGCCGAGGGCGCGCGTGACTGGAGCGGCAACCCGATCACCGTCGAGCATGTCCAGCGAGTTTTGGAAGAGCGTCTGGGCGAAGATACGCGGGTTACCATCCTGGGCCACGTGCAACGCGGCGGCGCCCCTAGCGCCTTTGATCGCACTATGAGCACCCAGCTCGGCCATGCCGCGGTGAGGACGCTGCTTGATGACGCGCCGAGCGAAGAACCGCTGTTGATCGGCATCCACGAAAACCGCGTCACCAAAACGCCGCTGATGCATTGCGTCGAGCAGACCCACGCGGTCGCCGACGCGATCCAGCAGCATGACTATGAACGCGCTATGGATCTGCGCGGCAGCAGTTTCCGCGATACCTTCCGCATTCTGCGCACGCTGACGCGGGTCCTGCCGCATCCGCCGCGGCCCGGCCAGCGTCGTTTGCGGTTGGCGATCCTCCATGGGGGCGGCCCCGCGCCGGGTATGAATACGGTGGTGCGTGTGGCGGTACGGCTCGGCATCGATCAGGGGCACCTCGTGTTTGGCGTGCGCAACGGCTTTCAGGGTCTGATGGATGGCGATATGATCGAGATGGACTGGATGAGCGTTTCCGGCTGGGCGACGATGGGCGGCGCCGAGCTTGGCGTCAGCCGCAAAGTGCCGACGAACCAAGATCTCGATACTATCGCGCAACGTCTTGCCGAATATCAGATCGATGGCTTGATGATGATTGGCGGCTGGTCCGGATATCAGTCAACTTATCGTTTGCACAGCATGCGTCTATGCTATCCGGCGCTCGATATTCCTATCATCTGCTTGCCAGCGACAATCAACAACAACCTGCCCGGTTCGGAGCTCAGCATCGGCGCCGACACCGCGCTCAACAGCATTGTTCTGGCGGTGGATAAGATCAAGCAGTCGGCAGTGGCTTCGCGGCGCTGCTTCGTGGTTGAGGTGATGGGGCGCGAGTGCGGCTACCTGGCGTTGATGGGCGGCCTGGCCACCGGCGCCGAGCGCGTCTATTTGCCGGAGCATGGGATCAGATTGAGCACGCTGCAATCTGATCTGGAAAATCTCATCCAGGGATTCCGATCCGGCAAGCGTCTGGGCTTGCTCATCCGCAACGAACGGGCGAACGCACTCTACACGTCGAGCTTCATTTGCGCGTTACTCGAAGAAGAGGGAGGCAATCTGTTTGACGTGCGCCAGTCGGTGCTTGGCCATATCCAGCAAGGCGGTGATCCGACGCCGTTTGATCGCATTCTGGCCACCCGGTTGGCGGCGCGGGGGCTCGAATTCCTGATCGAGAAAGCAGGCAGCCGCGTGTCTGAAAGCGCGTTTGTCGGTCTGCGCTCCGGCAAGGTTCAGTTCTTCGATCTAGGGCGTTTGCCGGAGATGATCGACGAAAAACATCGCCGCCCGCGCGAGCAGTGGTGGCTCAATTTCGTGCCGATTGCGCAACTTATGGCGCATCCCGATCGGCCATAAGCGGCAATGATGAGTTTGCAATCCTTTACCGTAGGGAAGGTTCCTTCAACTTACAATTATTCGGGAATGAGTACAATGCATAGCAAAGCGGCAATCATTCCACATCAGTATTCCAAGCGCGTACGTTATCTCCCGTAACGCAACGTAGCGTACCAGTTCAGCAGATTGTTTCTGTCGGCGGCGTAAGGATAACGCCGAATTCAGGCTGGTTTCTGTGCCTGAAAAGCGACCTTATCTTGCTAAGAGGGGGGCGCTGCACGACGATGGTGTCCTGAGTGTTTGGAAAGGAGTGTTTATGCGTATCGGCATCTTGACGGGCGGAGGAGACGTTCCCGGTTTGAACCCCTGCATCAAGTCGGTGGTCAATCGGGCGGCTGACAATGACTGGGAAGTAGTCGGCATCCGCAAGGGGTGGGGCGGGTTGTTAAACTTCAACCTTAATGATGACTCCAATCACGATGACTGGATTGAGCCGCTAACGCGACGCAGCGTTCGCACCATTGATCGCTATGGCGGCACCCACCTGCATACATCGCGCACCAATCCGCAGAAAGTGCGCGACAAAGATTTACCCGGCTTTTTGGAGGCTGATTATCCCTTTGGCGATAATAAGACCGTCGATTGCACGCCGCACGTCTTGAAGGTGTTAGAGCGTCTCAAGCTGGATGCGCTTATCCCCATCGGCGGTGATGACACGCTGTCCTATGCTGTGCGTTTGCACAAAGAAGGCTTCCCCGTTCTGGCCGTCCCCAAGACGATGGATAACGATGTGTTTGGCACCGACTATTGCATCGGCTTTAGCACGGCGGTGACGCGCAGCGTCGAGTTCATCAACTCGCTGCGCACCCCGGTCGGCAGCCACGAGCGCATCGCGGTCGTCGAGCTCTTTGGGCGCAATAGCGGCGAGACGGCGCTGATCGCCGCCTATCTCTCCGACGCTGATCGCGCGTTGATCAGCGAAGTGTCGTTTGATATGGAGAGAGTCGCCCAGATGCTGGCCGAGGATCGCCGGAACAACCCGAGTAACTATGCTGTGCTGGTAGTGTCTGAAGGCGCGAGTATGATCGGCGGCCAGGTGGTCGAGTATGGCCAGGAAGACGCCTATGGGCACAAGAAGCTCGGCGGCATCGGCACGATCGTCGGCGAGGCGATCCAGAAGATCACCGGCGTCGATATCGTCAATCAGCAAATCGCCTATCTGATGCGCGCAGGCGCTCCGGACTCGCTCGATCGCATGGTGGCGACGTCGTATGGCAACCTGGCGATCCAGCAGCTTGAGCGGGGCCACGCCGGCCAGATGGTCGCGCTGCAGAACGGCGTGTATACGACGGTGCCGGTCAACACCTGCACCCAGGGCGTGAAACGGGTCGATGTGGACGAGCTGTATAATGTCGAGACGTATCGCCCGCGGGTCAAACATCTGCTTGGCAAGCCCATGTTCTTGTACTAAGCGGCTCGCTTTATAAAAGTAGGGGTGCGGGGGAACCTGGTTCCCCCGCTTTTTACGTCAGCGGTTCAGATGCGCCAGCAGGCGCCGAATGCGCACTTGCCATTGCATGGGGAACTGCCCTGGCGCTATCAGCTATACGATTGTCAGCGCAGCATACAGCAATCTACGCTGCGCCCACAAACCTCTAGCCGGTATTGTAGCACACGAACAGACGTGTTGACGCTGCGGCGAAACAAGTTACCTATTGCCCCATTATCGCCCGTTCCGGCAGTCAATTCCGTTTGACGCGACGCGCTGTGAGATGCCGTCGCACTGCTCGAAACGTTCTGCTATGCCTTCAATTGCAAAGAGGTGTGATGCGCGCCAACGAGCGCTATTTCCGGGAAGCGGCCACTCTGGGAGGTATTCAGCCTATGACTATTGATGTGCGCCAACCAAATCTGCGCTTGAGTTGGGAAGAGGGTGATGATGTTGTGCTGAGCCTGGTACCGCTTCAGGGGCACTGGACTGAAGAGCAGTATCTGTTGCTGACCGATCAGACGAATCGTCTGCTGGAGTATGCAGACGGAACGATTGAGGTCTTGCCAATGCCAACCCGTGACCATCAGGCCATCTCGCGTTTCCTGCTCTTTGCGCTGTTCGCCGTGGTGAATCAGATGGGAGGGACCGTCTTCTACGCCCCGTTGCGGGTACAGGTGCGACCCGGTAAGTTTCGAGAGCCGGATCTGCTGGTGTTGCGTGATGCTCAGGATCCGCGGAATCAGAATCGCTACTGGTTGGGGGCCGACCTGGTGGTAGAGATTGTGAGCGCAGACAATCCGGAACGCGATACGCAGGTGAAGGTAGTCGACTACGCCGAGGCCGGCATCCCCAAATACTGGATCGTCAATCCCTTGAACGACACCATCACCGTGCTCATACTCTCCGACCGGGCCTATGTCCAGCACGGCGTATTTCACCGTGGCGAGCGGACTTCCTCGAAGCTCCTGGAAGGCTTCAGCGTAAGTGTGGACGAAGTGTTCGATGTTGCCTGAGAGTTGCGCCGGCGGCTTGATCGGGTGATCTGAGCTACAAGGTCATCCAACTCTTCAAGTCTTTCTCGGAATTGCAGTTGCTGCACGGCATATACGTGACGGCGCCGGTCAACACTTGCACCCAGGGTGTGAAACGGGTCGATGTGGACGAACTGTACAATGTCGCTACCAAACGATGCTACCCATGCCGCATGGCACCCTGAACGGAGTCGCTGGCAGCGTGAAGGGTCTCGGCGTTGGGGGAATCTGAGATTCTTCGCTGCGCTCAGAATGACACCCTGCGGTATCTCCTATGATGCGCTTGCCCACGGGGCTACCGCGATCGCTACGATGAAGGCGACGAGCTTCAGTCGGAACGCCGCTGCCGCAGCAGCTGTCTGCGGGCTGGAACTGCACGTCGTGCTGCCTGATTCGGCGGCATGCTACAAGATACAAGTACATTTACAGCTACGTCCGCGCCAGTGTGATCACCGCTGGGACGCGGTTGAACATCCAGAAGCCGAATGGCAGCCCGATAATGACCCCGCACAGCGCCCAGGCCACGATGATCCACAGCGCGCTGAACCACCAGCCAATCGCCAAGAAGTAGAGCGCGCGCAGCAAGAAGGGCGACTGGGGCAGATCGCGGCTGTAGACGCGCCCCTGGGTCGTGATCACCAGGTCGTCGCGCTGCGGCTGGAGCGTGGTGACTTGCGGCAGCCGGTTGAGCATCCACAAGCCGAGCGGCAGGCCGATGATCGTCACGCACAGCAGCCAGGCGATTCCGGCCCAGATGCCGCTGAACCAGAGACCAAAGAAGATAAAATAGATCGCCCGGATCAACAGGCCGAGTCCGCGTTGGCGTATCATAACGGTTGTCATCATTTTCCTCGCAGTTTGTCTGAGTTCGTCCGATGGTCTGTCGGCGCTAAAACGCGCGTCAGGCAGCGCGCTCGCGCAACTCATTCACCCGGCGGTATGACGTTGCGGGGTAACGGGATGTTGCAATCGGCGCGTGTGTGCGGGGTGCGAGGAAACGCTGAATGGCCGATACCAAACGATGCTACCCATGCCGTATGGCACCCTGAACGGAGCCGCCGGCAGCGTGAAGGGTCTCGGCGTTGTGGGAATCTGAGATTCTTCGCTGCGCTCAGAATGACACCATGCGGTGTCTTCCATATGGTTTGGTAGACGCCTGGGAGTGTGGGACGCGCGATCCCGCATTATGCTTGCGGGGCGAAGCGTTCGAGCAGCGTCTGTATCGCCTGCTGCTCTGTGGCATTCCATGTGGAAGGCGCCAGGGCGACACCCTGGATCGCGCGTAACGCGGCGGCGAAGGCGTCCTCGATCGCGTCGAACGACGGCGGCGTGATCAACACGTCGGACAGGCCGGCAATGCGTTCGGCGAGGGCGTCCTCGATCGCTGCGCGTTCGGCGGCGTCAGTTGTCAGCAGGCGCGCCAGCAGTTCCGGCGACCAGTGTGTATATATGCCAACTTGGAGCAACACGCCCATCCGTCGCCGCACCTGGGCAAAGCCGACGATTTTGCGTCCGCCGACCAGCACTTCGTAGGGCGAGCGTCCGCCAAAGCAAGCGCGTTTCGCCAGCGAATCGAGCGCCTGGGCGTCGGTACGCGCCTCGGCTACGTCGATCAAGCGGGCATTGACGCCCAACAACCGCAGCGCTTCAATCCAAACCCCGCCGAGCCAGCGATAGGACTCGGTGACATCGGCGATCCATAGGCGATGGGCGGCCGGCAGCGCGATGTCTTGCATCAGCAACCCCGGCTCGAAGAGTACGGCTGTACCGCCGCTGGCCCGCTTATGGATGGTCACTCCCGCCGCCGCACATTCCGCGTGGTTGATCGCGTCGGGTTTCTGCCCGGCGCCGAGGATCAGGGCGGGTTGGCGGGCGGCATACCAGCGCAGGGCCGGTTGCGCTGTTGGTGTCAAGCTGTCGAGCAAGGCGTTAGCGGCGGCCAATTGCCAGGCGGCGGAAGCTGCATCGCTGTACGGCAGTAGTCGCCAGTTTTCGCTCAATGCCGGATGATCGCTCATCGCCGCTACTCCACAATCGTGATCTTTCCCATTGGTACAGCCCCCAGGTTCGCCGGTTCGCCGTCGATCAGCGCGGGCGGGTGCGTGCCGCTGGTCGGGTTGAACATGCCGATGGTCAGCGTGTACTCACCCGGCGGCAGATCGGGCGACAGCGGCACATCGTTGACATCAACCACAAGGCTGCCGGGTTGCCACGCGGTTGTAGGGTAACGGCCCTGCCAGGGCGGCGCGTCGCGTTGGGCCACGATAGCGTCGTTCGCATCCTGAATGTGAATGAAGATAAAGTAGTCGTCGTCGAACGGCTGCTGAATCTGCCAGAACGTGCGCAACCCCAGCACGCTCCCGGCGCGAAACGTGCGCGTCTGCTGCCTAATGCCGAGTCCGCGCTGCAACGCATCGGCTTCCTCCAGTTCCCCAATGGTCAGGCCAAGAAATGTTGCGCTGCCCAATTGGATCGTGTTGGCGGGGCGTTCCGGGACATCCTCCGCCGATAGCCCGGTCGCGTAGACAACCAGCCGCGGTCCGAGCATCGCCAGCGGATCGACGCCGCCAAACTCGGCCACGGGCGGCTCTTCGGCAAAATCGGTATACGCCGCGGGGATCGCCCACTGACGCCAGATGTTCGACGAGGCGATCACATAGGCATAGCCTTGCCGGCGGTACCACGCCCGATCAAATTCGGGCGCATAATGCACCTCGGTCCAACGACTCTCGCCGGCATCCTGGATCGGATCGACCTCGGCGGCGATGCGCATGCCTGGCGGCACGTTCGCGGCGATCCAGTCGAGCATCTGCACGCGCGTATCGCCCTGCGCCAACCGCCACGCGTGCTGCGCGGACGCGACGCTGCCCGAAAGCATAATCGTGACCAGCACGCCGGTCGCGATCACCGCCCGATAGTGCGGCACCTTGCGTCCCAGCCAGTCGATGGCTGCTGCGCCGGAAACACCGACCGGCAGCGCGCAAAGCACGATCAGCGGCAGCATATTTTGCATAAAGTGGGAAGGCCGCGAGAGGTGCAGCAAGAGAGACGGGATCGCAAAACTCAGCCAAACCGCCGCGATCTGCGGCCGGCGGCGCAGCCAGAGCGCCAGACCGCCAATCGTCGCGACGATGCCGGTCGGCAGCAGGCCTTGCTCCCAGAAAAACTCGGCGTAGCCGCCGATATTCCATGCGCCTTGATAGTGGCCGCTGCCGCCGTCGTAGGCGCCCCATTGACCGGAGATGCCCTGGCTGAATTCCGACCAGCTTAGCAGCGCATAGGGCGTGCCGACCAGGAACCCGGCGATGGAAGCCAGCCCGGCGAAGACGAGCAACGGCAGCCGGATGAACATGCGGCGTTTCCAGTAGATCGCGTGAGCGGCAATAACCGCCAGGGCGACGATGCCGGCGTTATACTTCGTCGATGCGGCGAAGCCGGAAAACGCGCCCGCAACCAGATATGCTTGCCAGCGCCCCGTACGCACAATACTAAACGCCGCGGCGACGGTCATCAAGACCAGGAAGGCGCTGGTGACATCGGTGGTGATGTATTGCGAAAAGCGTATGTGAAACGGCAGCGTCGCCGCAAACAGCGCGGCGACAATCCCCGCGCCGCTGCTCCAGATGCGCGCCCCGGCTCGATAGATGAAAGCTACGGTCAGTCCGCCGATGACGCTGGTGAAAATGCGGCTCCAGTAGAAAAACCCCGGTATCGTCGTCACCACATGCGTGGTGATATGCATCTGGTTAATGTCGGAGTAGATGCCGGTTGCGAGACCCCAATGATAGTGCGTCGACAACACGCTCAGCAGCAGATAGATGTACAGCGAGGGCTTCTGAAAGAAATGCTGGTTCGGATCGCCGGTTCGCAGCATCTCCACGACATAGTTGATCGGATTGGGCTCATCAGGGTGGTCGATGAACGGCAAACTTTGCTCGATGGCGAACAGCCGGAGGGCCAGCGCGCCCAGGGTGATGATCCCGGCGATGATCCAGGTTCGGCGTCGAGTCGCGGTCTGGGCTTCATCCGGCGCTGCGGCGTCGCGGCTGAGCGTCGCGGACTGAGAGAGGGACATACGTTCTGTGGGCATATGGTACAGCTTCGGGTCGATATATCGCCGCTATAGTAGCACACCTGACCGGCGTCAATGCAAAAGGTGAAAGGTGAACGCCGGGCGGCAATACAAAACCACAAGCCGTCGATGGCGCTCGACGGCTTGTGGCGGGGGGGAGGAGTGTATCCGAGAGATTTCGGCTTATTTGACAGGCATTACCGCCTGGCTGTAGCCCTGAAACGTCTTCATCGCACTCAGCGCAATCTGCTGCTGCATATTGAGCGCATCGAAGAACAGTTTTTCGCCAGTCGCAAAGAGTTTGAGCCCGAAAGCGAAGTTGGTTTTGGCCAGGTCAAGCGCCAGACCGTTCGCTACTTCGGCGACCTCAATCGTGGATTTGTTAACGTTGGCCATAACTTCCTGATACGGCTGGCTCAGGGTCTCAATCTGCTTCATGTAGTCGTTCATTCAAGTCTCTCCTCATAAGCAAAGCATATACAAACAGATATTGGATGTATTGCAAGAATGTTATCTGGGAATAGTTTAGCCAGCCAAGTTACGAAGGAGTTCAACCGAATATCTATTCTTCGCGCAGAGCCAGCGCCGGGCTTGTGCGGCTCATCTTGAATGCCGGGTAGATGCCTGCCAGCAACGCGGCGATAATCGCGACCAGCAGCGCCTGGATAAACAGCATGGGGTCGAGCGAGAGATCCAGCGTCCAGCCGAACGAGCGCCGATTGATCACGTAGATCAGCACGAGGGCGAGGATGAAGCCGACCGGAATGGCGATAATCCCAGCCGTCAGTCCCATCAGGCCGGTTTGCGAGAGCACGACGCCCCACAGTTGGCGCGGCGTCAGGCCGTTGGCGCGGAGCATGCCCAGCTCGCGCGTCCGTTCGAGTTGCATCGCCATCAGCGCGCTGAGAATGCCGATGAACGAGACGATGGTCGCCAGCATTTGCAATACTGCCGTGATCGCGAATGTGCGATCGAACACTTCCAGCGTGTTCGCCCGGAGCGCCTGGTTTGAGTTGATGGTCAACTCGGCGCGACCGGCAACGCGCGCGCGTAGCTCTTGAATGACGGCATCGACATCGACATCGGGCGCGACAGAGAGCGCGAGCGATGAAATCGCGGGGTCGTCCCACCATTGGCGATATACGTCGTAGTCGATGCGCAGCACGCCCCGATCAGAAGTGTAGTTGTAGTAGACCCCGGCAATCGGGAAGTCGTGCAGTCCTTTGTCCGTGCGCAGTTGCAACGTGTCGCCCACTCCCAGGCCGGTGCGATAGGCCATCGGCTCGGAAATGAACAGCGCGCCTTGCTGGAACGCGTTCCACGCGGCTTCGTCACCGCCTTGTCGGAAGCGCAGCGCCTGCTTGCCCTGCTCGATGTCCCCCTTGATCGCCAGCATCGTGATCAGACCGGCCGGCGTGTCAACCAGGATGTTGCGGAAGAGCGTCGGTCTGATGACGCCATCGGTGTTCGCCAGTTCATCGACCAGCGCCCGGTCGATCGTTGTATCGACGCGCGTTGCGGTGCTGCTTGGCGGCGAAATGTAGATGTCGGCGACCAGGCTCTGGTTGAGCCAGTTGATCACGGTCTGGCGAAAGCTGCCGACCATAATGCCGACGCCGATAGTCACGCTGACCGCGACCATCAGTGCAGCGATAGCAACCGACGTGCGGCTGAGTGCGGCGGTCACGTCACGGGCGGCCATTCGTCCGAGCAGGCCGAGCAGGCGGCCCAGCAACGGGCGAGCGAGCGCCATCAGCGCCACGGTAACAGCAGGAGTGAGCAAAGCGCAGCCGACCACGATGGCGAGGAGGGCGATAAATGCCAGGAAGAGCGAGCCGCCGTCGTTTGTGTCGGGCAGAGCCAGCAATCCGCCGCCGCCGCCGACCAGCGCAGCGCCGATGAGGGTCGCGCGGGGCACAGTGCGGCGAATGCGATCCTCGATGCTGCTGCGGTTCAGCGTTGTGCGCGGCGGGGTTAGCGTGGCTTCCAGCGCCGGAACGCTGGCGGCGATCAGCGTTGCGCCGATGCCGAGCAGCATGCCCTTGAGCAACACCAGCGGGTCAATCATCAGCCCGCGCACGGTGACAACGAAGTAGAGATCGTTGATCGTCTGCGTTACCAGACCCACCAGCCCGTGCCCAAGGACAACGCCCATCCCCAGCCCGATGATCGATCCGATCAGGCTGATCACGATGGCTTCGGAAAGAACCAGCCCGAAAATCTGGCGGCGGGTGACGCCGATGCAGCGCAGCGTTCCAATCAACGACCGTCGCTGGACGATGCTGAACGTCATCGTGTTGTAGATCAGAAACATGCCGACGATCAACGCCAGCAAACTGAGTGCCGTGAGATTTAATTCAAAGGCGCTCGTCATTTGCTCGAAGGCGTTGGCACGTGTTTCGGGGCGAACCAGCTCGGCGCCGGGCGGCAGGATGGACTCGACTGCGGCAAGTCGTGCGTCGATTTGGTTCGGGTCGCCCACGCTCTCGGCGTCGATAATCAGATCGATCCGGCTGAGGCGGCCCAGGCTGTCGAGCAACTCCTGAGCCGTGGCGATGTCGGCGATCAACAGGCTCTCCAGGGCGCGCGCGCTCAGATTGTCGTCGGGCCGGATGACGCTGACAATGCGGACGGTGTGTTGCTGCGTGCCAACTTGTAACACAAGCGGATCGCCCGGTTGCAAACCGTAGCGTTGCGCGGTCTGGGCAGACAACACCACCGCGCCCGGCTCGGTCAAGAATGCACTCAAGTCCGCGTTCGCTCCGGTCGATGCCGACAGGTAGGAGCGAAACGGGGCTTCGGCAAAGGGATCAACGCCCAGCACCTGCATCGTGAGACCGTCGAGACTGATTGCATTGACATAACCTTCAACAATCGGCTCCGAGGGGCGTATGCCCAGATCGACGCGGATGCGCCGGTAGAGATCCTCGTCAAGGCCGTTGGGGCCGCCGATGATCTGGTGGGTGGCTTGACCGGTGATGCGTTCGGTGGAGAGGGCAAAGGCGCGGCTGGCGCTAGCGTTGGCGAGATCAATCGAGACGACCACGGCCACGCCCAATGCAACGCCCAGCACCGAGAGCGCGATTTGCCAGGGATGGCGCAGCAGGTAGCGGAGAAACGCTCGGAAGAGCAGGCGCATACGAGCCGGCGGCGTCAAAGCATCAGCGCGCATCGGTGTTCATTCGCTTCGTCATACTTGGATGCTGTTCAGGCGGGATGCGGGATAGCGCATCCGCATAGCGCGGGTTACGACTGTCTCTCAGTAGCATACCATGACTCTACCAAACGATGATACCCATGTCGCATGTCACCCTGAACGGAGCCGCCGGCAGCGTGGATAATACCCATGCCGCATATCACCCTGAGCGAAGCGAAGGGGAAGGGTCTCGGCGTTGGGGGAATCTGAGATTCTTCGCTGCGCTCAGAATGACCCTATGCGGTGTCTCCCATATTGTTTGGTATCTAGCGTACGATCCCGGAAATCTCAGAACCTGTCTGAAAAGGGGCAGAAAGCAGACTGGCCCAGTCTTTTCGGCCAGCTTCTTACACCGAGAGGCGTCGCGGGCCAAACGCTGCGATCGGCGTTTGCAGCGCCTCGGCCAGCGGTTGTCCGCAACGTAGACGATAGGTCAGAATGCGCAACTCGGTTAAGCGATCAAGGATCGGTTCGGGGGTATGCCAGCCGCCAAAGCTTTGTGGGTCAACGAAAACCACCATCGCCCGTACACCGCGATAGAGCAGTTGTTGCAGCGCCGCCGGCCAGCGTTCGTCAAGCGACGCGGTGAGAATGATCAGGGTGCTGTTGCGGCTGAACCGCTGGCTTTCGGCCAGCAATGTCTCGGCCAGCGATTGAATGCCGTAGGCGCGCAATACCGCCAGCGCCTCGAGTATCTTGAACAGTTGGCGCTCTTCGCGTTCGGCGGGAATGACCTCGTGATGCTGGCCCCAGGCGATCATCCCGACGACTCGGCTCTGATCCAACAACCGCCGTGCCAGTGATGCGGCCGCCATCACGATATATTCCTCGGTCGAGTCGGGAAGCAACAGAGCCGCTTGTTCGGCGGGCGCGGGGCGATCAAACCAGGGGAAACGGCGGCGGGCGTCGGTCAACGGCGCCCGTTGACCTGTCAGCGCGCGAACGTCCTTCACCATCGTGCGCTCTTGCAGATCGAGCACCAGGTAAATATCGGCGGCGGGATCGAGTTCGAACTCCTTGACCATCAAGCGCCCGGTGCGCGCGGTACTGCGCCAGTGGATGCGGTTGAAGCTGTCGCCGGGGACATAGTCGCGGATCGTCGCGACGTTGGGCGTGACATTGTACGCGCGGGTGCGAATCGCCTGACCGCCCGGCAATTCGGCATCGACGAGGGTAAACTCCGGCAGATCAACCGTCTGGGGATAGACGATGATCTCGTTGGTTTCGTGCAACGGGCGTTGCAAGCGAAAGATGCCGAGCGGATCGCTGCTGATCAGCCTAGCCGGGCCGAGAGTGAATTTGCCGCGCATCGTGCAGAGCGTGCGTATCGTCCAGCGGCTGTGCTGGCGTCTGGGAAGGTAGGCCACAAAGCCTGTGCCGTGTTGGGGCAGGCTGGAGAAGTCTTGCACCTCGACCCAGAGCTTAGCGATGAACCAGCGATTGAAGATCGTGATGCGTTCGCGGGCGTGTTCGCCGACGGCGGCACGCGGCGTGAAGGTTTCGCGTACGACATCAAGGCCGCGCAGGTTCAACCACGCCCACACGAAAGTTACGGGCAGCAACGCCAGCAGAATGTAAAACAGATGGAAGAACAGGCGGATGCCGGTGCCCTGTGCCGCCAGAAAACAGATCAGACTGAGAATGAGAATGCCAAGCGGTCGTTGCACCGAATTCACGCCTCAATCGTATTCGCCAACGCAGCGGCGACTTCACTGCGGGGCACGGTGCGCTGTTCGCCGGTTGCCAGATCTTTCACCACCGCCTCGCCGCGCGCGAGTTCGTCCGGGCCGAGCACCAGCGCAAAGGGCACGCCTTTGCGGTCGGCCTCCTTGAACTGCTTGCCCAGGCCCTGATCCGACGCCAGCGCCGTGATAACATTGATTCCGGCGTCGCGCAATTCGCGGGCCAATTGCAGGCTGGCTGCGGTCTGGTCGGGGCTGAATATCGTCACGAACGCCCGTGCCGGATTGGCCAGGCGCGGACCGATGTTCAATTCTTCCATCACGTCGTGCAGGCGATCGATGCCAAAAGCCAGCCCGACCGTCGGTATCGCCTGGCCAGAGAACAGCCCGATCAGATCGTCATAGCGCCCGCCGCCCAACAACGAGCCCTGGGGCCAGTGCGATGTGATCGTCTCAAACACCGCGCCGGTGTAGTAGGATAGACCGCGCGCCAGGCGCGGCGTGACGCGATAGCGTGTGGTTGGAACGCCGATGTCTGCCAGGGCGGCGCTTATCGCGCGTAGGTTGTTCAACGCCGCCACGGCACGTTCGTCGTCGCCGAGCTGCTGTTCTAATTCGGCTAATACGTCGTGGGGAGAACCGTCCAGCAGAACTAGCTCCAGGATACGGTCTGCGGCGGCCTCGGACACGCTGCTCGCGATCAACTCAGCGCGTACACCCTCCGCGCCGATCTTGTCGAGCTTGTCGATGGCTCGATACACTCCGCTCGCCGCTTCTTCGTCCAGACCGCTCACGCGCGCGATTCCGCCGATGATCTGGCGGTGGTTCAACAGGGTGACAAACTCTGGGAAACCTAGCGCCTTCAGGCTTTCGGTCAACACCGCGATGATTTCGGCGTCGGCCAGGGGCGAAGCACTGCCGACAATGTCCACGTCGGCTTGCCAGAACTCGCGATACCGTCCGCGCGCCGGACGTTCGCCGCGATAGCTGGGCCCGATGGCGTAACGTCGCCAGGGCAACGCGATCTGTCCGCTGTATTGCGCCACTACTCGCGCCAGCGGCACGGTCTGGTCATAGCGCAGCGCCAGCTTGCGTCCGCCGTGATCCTCGAAGCGGTAGATCAGCTTCTCCTCGTCGCCCAGCTTGCCTTCCAGTGTCTCGGCATATTCAACCACCGGCGTTGTGAGCGGCTCAAAGCCGTGGCGCTCGAAGATGCGCATCAGGGTTGTGATGATGTGCTGGCGCAGGAGCATCGCCTGCGACATCTGATCGCGCATGCCTTTAACATTTTGCGGTTTTGGCATAGTGTTGTCAGTATTTGGTATCAGCGAGAAATAATGCTACAGATCCCGATTCGACATCGGATTATTGTAACAGCTCAACCGTTGAGAGATCCAGAATGCCCATCGGGGTGATTTCCAGACCGGTGACGTAAGGCTGGACAAGCGTATGCTCGATGTCGTGATAGAGCGGTATGATCGGCGCGTCGGCGAGAATCTGCTGCTCGGCTTGGTGATAAAGCTTCCAGCGACGCGCTTCGTCGGTCTCGACGGCTGCTTCATCGAGCAACGCATCAACGTCGGGACTGGCGTAGGCGGTGTGATTCTCGCCGCTGCCGCCCCGGAAAAGCAAGTCGAGGAAATTCTCCGGATCGGGATAGTCGGCGACCCAACCGGTTCCAAAGAGGGCGATCTGTTTCTGGTTCAAAGCATTCAGATATTCGCCGAAACGTTCGTATGAACGGACTTCGATGTCGATGCCTAGTTCGTCTTGCACAACATCACGCAATGTCCCTGCCCAACTGCCATAGGCGACGATGCGCGGCAGGTTGTCGGCGCTGCCATATGTGGACTCCGCCAGAAGCTGCCGAACTCGTTCCACATCGACCTGCGATTCGGGCAGGCGCGGATTGTAGCCAGGCATACCCGGGGGCAGAATCCCGCGCGCTGCGTGGGCAGCGCCGCGTAGCGTGACTTCGGCGATCCGCTGGCGATCGAGCAGCAAAGTGAACGCTTCACGCACCTTTGGATCATCGAAGGGCGGCAGGGCGATGTTCATCCCAATGTAGAACAGCGAGAGCTGCGGCACGCTGACCAGTTGCTGCGAGAGCGGGTTGTTCTCGTCTTGAACGCGTGCCAGGGCATATGCTGGCACGCTGGTGACATCGATCTCGCCTTCCTCATAGAGGAGCAGCGGGTTGCTGGCTGCGGCGCCCATCAGGAACGTCACGCGGTCGAGCCGCGCCAGATCGCGATAGAAATTGACATTGCGCCGGATAACCAGCAATTCGTCGTGATCCCAACGCTCGATCTCGAAAGGGCCGCTTCCATTAGGCCGGTCGATCCAGCCGCCTGGGTTGGCTTCGATGGTGCGCTGATCAACCACGAATGACGTTGAATGCGCCAGCTTCGACAGGAAGTAGCTCTTGGGCTTGTCAATCGTAAGTGCAATCGTGCGATCATCGATTACGTCGATGCCGCTGATGTTGGCAGCATTGCCGGCCAATTTCTCGCTCACGCCGACAATGTCGATGAGATAAGTCTGTGCGGGTAAGAAGCGCGCCAGGTTGGGATCGGCGGCGCGTTCCAGCGAATACCGCACGTCTTCGCTCGTTATCGGCGTTCCATCGGCGAAGCGTGCATTGTCGCGCAGGAAAAACGTATAGGCTCGCCCATCGTCTGATATTTCCCAGCGCTCGGCGAGGTCGGGCTGGATGGTAAGTTGGTTATCCAGACGTACCAGACCGCTGAACAACTGGCGCACGACAAATGAACTAGTGGTGTCACCGACCAGAGCCGGATCAAGCGTGTTGGGATCGTGCGCGCCAAGCGTCATGATCAAATTGCCGCGAGGCAGCGGTTGGGCTATTGCTCCTGCCGGACGCTGGGGAAGAGCGGCGGGTGTTGGCGGTTGCGGCGGCGGCGGTTGCGAAACGCCGCAGCTTATGAGCAACGCTGCGAGTATGAATATAACGAACAGTGCAAACCGTCGCGCGAAATATTCCCGTGAAGCGTGAAAAAGAGTTTTCATCGTGGGTTTGCGAGATTCAATGTGTTATTCTGTCCGGCCAGTTGACCGCACGCGGCGGCGATCTCGATGCCCCGTTCGACGCGCACAGTGCAGGGAACGCCCTGATCCAGCAGCACCTGTTGGAAAGCCAGCACGCGCCGGTGACTCGATCGATCCAAGGGCGCGCCCGGTATCGGATTCCAGGGGATCAAATTGACGTGACACAGCAACGGGTCGTCGCCGCGCAGCAAACGCGCTAGTTCCATCGCCTGGGCGGGACTGTCGTTACGTCCTTGCAGGAGCACATATTCGAACGAGACCCGCCGGTTGGTGCTGGCGATGTATGCGCGCGTCGCATCGAGCAGGTCGGCGATCAGATAGCGCTGATTGATCGGCATCAGCGCGCTGCGCAACGCGTCGTCGGCGGCGTGGAGCGAGATCGCCAGATTGATCGGCAATTGTTCTCCTGCCAGGCGGTGAATCCCCGGTACAAGGCCTACCGTCGAAACGGTCATACTGCGTGCGCCGAGGTTAAATCCTTGTGGGTCGTGCAGGCGTTCAACCGCCGCCCACCAGCGATCATAGTTGGCGAATGGCTCGCCCATCCCCATAAAGACGACATTGGTGACGCGGTTGAGGGCGCTGTCGATACGGCTTGCCTCGCGTGAAGCCCATACCGCCTGCTCAACAATCTCGCCGCTGCTCAGATTGCGCATCAAGCCGAGCTGCCCGGTGGCGCAGAAGACGCAGCCCATACTACACCCGGCTTGCGTTGACACGCAGACCGTGGCGCGGTCAGGATACGCCATCAAAACAGTTTCAACGATTGCGCCGTCGGCCAACGCAAACAACGCCTTGACAGTCTGACCGTTATCTGAACGCTGCGTGTGCATCAGGCGGAGCTGATGCAGCGACGTTTCAGCGGATAGGCGCTGACGCAGTGCGAGCGGCAGGTCAGTCATTGCGTCAGGATCATCGCTGAGCTTGACATACATCTGGCGATACAGTTGCCGCGCGCGAAACGCGGGCTGCCCCCAGGCGCGCATCAGGGCTTCCAGATCGGTCAGGTTGGAATCGTACAGGTTATGGGTGGCGGCGCTCATTGCCTTGCATTATACCATGCGCCTTCTGGTCAGAGCATGGTTGGGGGAGCCACAAACCACCAGTTCCGCGTGAACCAGATTGTGGCGACCAGTGCGGCGAAGGCGATGCCAAAGCCGAGATCGCTCCAGCGAAGGCGCCAGCGACTACGAGGCAGCGCCAGGTGCGTGCTGAGCCAGTAGAGGATAAGCGTCAGCAGGGGGTAAAAGAGCAAAGTGGCGCGGTAGATCGGCAGCACGATCGGGCCGTTCTGACCGTAATAGATCACGCCGGGCGAGAGGGCGAAGAATAGCGGCACGCTGCTGTAGAAATCGCTGCTGTACCCGAAAAACGGTCCCATGAAATCGCCCGGCGCCAGTGTGACAATTGAGAAGAGGGCGCTGAACGGGTTCAAATAGAGGACCTGGGGCGGCGCTTGCTGGCCAAGGATAAAGCTGAACTGTCCCCACAGGCTGCCGATCGCCGCCGTGCTGGCAATCAACGTCACGATCAGCGCATAGCTAAGGATCGTCGCGCGCGACGTTCGCCGCGATAGCGATGATGCGAACAGCCCAACCGCGCCGTAGGTAATGGCTGTTACCGTCAGCAAAGCCACCGTTTTGACGATGGCGAGGGGAGCGACGCCGCCAAACAGTAACACTGCGCTGAAGACAGGTATCGAAGCGAAGATCAACAGGAAGAGATAACTCAGCGTTGAAAACAGCTTGCCCCACAAAAAGCTGGAGGGCCGCAGCGGCGTGGCGATCAACATTTCGTAGGTGAGCCGCTCGCGCTCGCTGCTGATCGCGCCGCTGGCCATCGCCGGAGCGATAAATACGATTAGCAGCAGCTCGCACATCGCTAGACCGCTAAACAGCGCCTGTCCAACCTGCGCACTAATCACGGTGACGCCAAACTGCGCTTGGCGCAGCATCAATTCGAAGATGCCATATCCCACACCGATTAGCGCGATCAGGAACAGCGTCAAAGTGGCGTATGGCCGCATACCGCGCATACGGATGCGCATTTCGCGCACGATGATCGGATTCAATTGGAGCGATGGCATATGTATGCGCTTCATCGGTTTGGCATTGCGTCTGGTTTTACCTGTCGGTCAGGCGTAGGAATAATGCTTCCAGATCCTCGGCATAGGCATGGAAATCGCCGATGGCACATCCCTGATCGATCAGATAAGTGAGGAGCGCAGCTTGCTGTTCAAGGCTGATGTTTTCCAGCCTGACCGTAAGGCTGTGGGGATCCTCTTCGTCGATTTGTGCATCCAGCACGGTTGGGAAAGCATCGTTCGGCGGGAGATGGCGTAACGTTTCGGCAACCATCTCGGCGTTGCGCGGCACGCGAATGTGGAGCACATGCGCGGCTTGCAATTGACGCCGCACCGTGTTCACCGATCCGCTTACCACCATCTGCCCCTGATCAATGATGCCAATCTCGTTACATACCTCGGCCAGCTCGCTGAGAATGTGTGAACTCAGCAAGATGGTTTTGCCCATCTCGCGAAGCGTTTTCAGCAACTCGCGCAGTTCGACGCGAGCCCGTGGATCAAGACCGCTGGCGGGTTCGTCGAGCAGCAGGATCGGCGGATCATGAACCAGCGTGTGTGCCAGACACAGACGCTGTTGCATACCCCGCGAAAGATTCTGCACGAACGTGTTGCGCTTGTGCGTCAGGTCAACCAGTTCGAGGAGTTGACTCACCATAGTGCGCCGACGACCGCCGTCGATACCGTAGCAACGAGCGAAAAAATCCAGATATTCCCACACGCGCAGGTCATCGTAGACGCCGAAAAAGTCGGGCATGTATCCGACCAGACGTTGGGCCTCGATGCCGCTGGCCGACAATGGCTCGCCCATCAGTTGGATTGTACCGTCGGTTGGTTCCAGCAGCCCTGCCATCAGTCGCAACGTAGTGGTTTTTCCTGCACCGTTCGGGCCGATAAAGCCGTAGATGCTGCCAGCTTTTACCGCCAGATTTAGATGATCAAGCGCCGTTGTTTTGCCATAGCGGTGAACAAGATTGATCGTTTCGATCGCGTAGTTCATAGGTTAATTTGACATAACGCAACCTAAAATTGCGTACCTTGCAGCGATGCATCAATGTAGATGCACCCTGTACTCATTTGCGCGTTGGCCTGACTATCGATGCGAATACGAATCTTCCCGTCGCTGCTCAGAAAGCGCCCCGGGCGTTTAATCGGCAACGGCTCGCCTTCGACCGGTTGCCATACCCACTCGCCGGTCGTCCAGTCAAACAGTTCGATGCTGATCGCGCCTGGCCAGGGACCCTCGGCGGTTGCAAACAGCGTCAGATCATCAGGCTGCAATCCCAAGAGATCGCGCGGCAGGCGTAACATGCTTTCAACTGGCTGATCAAACAATTGCACGCCGATTCCCTGACTGCTAGAGCAAACTTGATTGGCTTGAGCATTGAATTGTTCGAGCCATCCGCGCTCCAGAACGATACGCTCATTCGCTGCTTGCAGTCGGGGTTGGGCGATGATCAACGTGTGATGCTGATGATCGATGCGCTGATCCGGAATGCTGACATCAAGCAACGGTTGTTGTTGCCAGGCGAGCAATAGCGGTTGAGCAGCGCGGAGCGCCGGCCCATAGGGCGGATAGAGTACGTCAAGCAGCCGAGTGCGAAATTGCAATTCTGGCGAGAGGGGTGTGCCGTCGGGTTGGTTCGCTCGATCAACCGCCTCGTGGTAAATCATATACCCTAGGGGCATAATCTCGCCAAATGGACCGCCAAAGCTTGTGGCATCCTCGCGTACGAGATCGGCGTTGCGGTGTTCGCCAGGCGCCATATCGCCGAGACGGGCAATGCGATTGCCCTGTATCAGGGTGACATCGTACAACATCTGACCGCTTGTGTTCACAACCTCGCCGCTGATACTCTGATCATCCAGCACAACCTGGGCGTCAACAGCGCGATACGATTGAATCTCGTCGGCAAGAATAGCCCGCATTGACCATTGTGCGATGTCCAGGTTGCTCACCTGGGCGCTCCCGGACGCCAACGTTTCTTGCGTGAATACGCCCCCCTGGTTCGTATTAATGTCCCAGGGTCCTTGCAAGGAGATAGGACGGGTTAGAGCCGATGTGTCACGCGTGTTATCCAGATTGAGCAGATAGCTGCTCGGTTTGGGCGACAATACGCCGATAAACGAGCGCACTCGCGACAGCGTGGTTGGGTCGTTGCCCGAGTCAAGCTGCTCGACCAGCGTAATCTGATTCAAGACGACATCGCCGCCGCGTTGCGCATAACCGATAGCATACGTTCCTACCGCAAACAGCACCGTCAACGCAGGCACAACAATCCAGCCTAGCGCTTGCCGATCAAGGGATCGCAGGGTGACATATGTCACCGGACCGACGAGAACGATATAGAGCAGCAATAAGACGCTCAGAGTTAACAACGAGGGCAATTCGAGCGCGGGTATGTTCACGAGCGCCGAAGCGACATTGCTCTCATTGAATGCATCCAGCGTCAGATCAGTGGGCGCAAAACCTGCGGCCAGCGGTTGCCGCGGGCGTAATATATCGCTCCAGAAACTCTGGGTATCACGTAAGCCGGAGAGTGTCGCTTCAGCGAGAGACGCGGCGAAGAAGGTCACTGCGCCGTTGCCAATCGTCTGTTCAATGAGAAGCGCTTGTTCGGCGGGTTGATTCAGGGCAGGGTTGGAAAGCGCATAAGGCTGCAGGGATTCAGCGCTGCTAATGACTTCGTACTGGGCAATTGCGAGCATTGCCTGCGAGTTGACCGACGTGCTAAACAGATCAGCGGCTGGTTCCTGCCGCGTTCCGTGTACACGGATGATCTGCAACGCATTGGGCAAACCCGCGACCGTGCGGTTGGCGCCTGTACCGCCGCTGATAATCAACTGGCCTCCGCGTGCAACCCATTCGTGCAACGCTGAACGTTGATTATCGCTCAGCTCGAGCGTTGGAACATCGTGCAGCACAATAGCATCGAACATGTTCAATCCCGCTGCACGATCGGGCAGCTGCGACAATTCGACCGGGACGTATGCTAATTGTGTATTGTTGCGCAATTCGTCCGGGAATAGCAGGCGTTGTTCAGCGCCGGACAATCCCGCTACCATATAATCGCTGGCGGGGTGCGGCTCAACCGTTATCGATTGCTGTACAATCGACGCATCGTCGCGCATAAGGTCAACAGTAAGACGGTGCGTAAAAGAGGTTATGAAGACATACACTGTTACGGTCTTGCGCGCTCCGCCTGGCAGATCGATCAGAGATGCGAAAGCGGTGCTTGATTGGTTGACCCTGACCTGAATTGTAGCGGATGTATCTGCGCCGTCGTTTTGCACCGTGATCTGCACCGGTGTCCAACTGCCGATGCGATAGACTCCATCATAGGACGCTTCAGCTTCTAAAGAGAGTCTGTCGTCAGGTAGATTATCCTGGTCAGAGCGAGAAGGAGCTGCGGTGAACCGTTCCATTGCCGGACTCGGCGCTGCACTGACTAAACTCGGCAACAGCAGCAAGCCTGCCAGGAGGATGCATAATCCGCGGCGCGCATGATGCAAATATGAGGAAATACCTAACACCCCTGACCTCTTAATAATAAACAATCATCGACATATGCGTCTGGTTACACAAAGACGCTTGGTTTTAATCTGACATTGAGACGATTCGTTGCAGATGAAAGTTTCCTGCTTACTTGTAAAGTGTACTGTTGTTAGATAACGAGGCTGAATGATAGAGAAGTGACAGAAGTATGATAACACGCAAAAGACTTGTCATCAGGGGTTTGTTGCGTCTTGTAAAAAATATATGTCGTGTCAACAACCAGTGATTTTCTAGGAGATCGACTCAGAGGTTGTCAACACGACATAATAATTTACGCGTTATACCTATGCGATGGGCGGTTGTATGAGTATTTTAAAGGTGACGACGATTTCGGCGTTGTACCAGAGGACGTATCATTACCCGTGCGGGGGCTTGTTGGGTTTTGGCAACAATAAAAGCTAGACCAAATGCGAGCGCTATGAGCACTGTCAACATCGTCAGGGTCATAATTGATATCCTTTCTCAGGCTCACGCATCGGCTAAGGTGTTGCGTGATGCGTTCCTATAGTGATTATAGTATAGCGATTTTTTGCCGCTACGTCCATAGTTGAAAAGTCCCTTGCAGGTTACAATTTTCACAGCTATTTCGATACTGTGAGTTTGGGACGCGGTCTGATTTGGCAAATGCTTTGAAGTTGCTGCTGAATACGTCTTGACGTTATGCATCGTCTCCACTACACTACATCTGGCTCGTCATTACTGCTTTCTGATGGAGGTCTTTCCTATGAAACGACGCCTGCGCCCGGTTGTGGTCATTGCTGTGGCAAGCGCTTTATTGTTTGGATGCGGCGATGCTTCGAATCCCGACCCTGCTGAGAATTCTCAGCCTCCTGAAACTGTAGTTGCACCCGATCCCGCTGAAGCTGAAGCCTATCCGTTTCCGACTGATCCATCAGCCAATCCCTTCCCGTCTGATTATCCGGCGCCTGGGTACACTACCGATCAGTCTACAGAGCCTTCCGCGTCTCCTGAACCATAGGAAATAAGGAAACACGCGTTTTTGCCGTTGGATCGCCGAACATGATTGTAGGGGAAGGGCTCTATGTAGCGCTGCGCGTGCATAGGCACAGAGAGAGCGTTGGGGTTTGCCAAAGCGTTTTGGAAATGCTATACTAATAGTTGAATAAAGTAACTTCTCGCCGCAGTGATGCTGCTCGTCAGTTCACTTTAATTGTGCGTTTCGTGAAAAGTGGGGAATACCCACTTTTCTTATTGTAGGGCAAGCACGAACTATGAAAAGCGATTTCGATGCTGCTATTGCGCAGATTGCCGCTGAGCGGGGAATTCCTAAAGACGCCATCCTCGACGTGATGAGGAAGGCCTTAGTAACCGCCTATCGGCGACTCCTTGGCAGCAATCCGCCTCCGATGGAAGTGTCGGTTGAGCTGGACATGAAAACTGGCGCGGCTCGGGTTTTTGCCGAGAAACAGGTTGTAGACGAAGTCTATGATGATCGGTTTGAAGTTGAGCTTGAAATTGCTCAAAAGGTGAAGCCTGACGTGCAAATCGGCGAGACGGTGATTGTTGAAAGCACGCCTCATGATTTCGGGCGCATAGCGGCGCAGACGGCCAAGCAAGTTGTCTTGCAGGGCATCAAGGAAGTTGAACGCGAATACGTCTATAGCGAGTATATGGATCGTGAGGGAGAATTAATCACCGCAACCGTTCAGCGTATGGCGAAGGGCAACGTAATCCTGGAGATCGGCAAGGCAGAGGCTATTCTGCCGCCCAAAGAGCAAGTTGAGCAGGATCGCTACTATCATGGCCAGCGGCTCAAAGTCTATTTGATGGAAATTCGGCGTGAAGAGCGCGGCCCGCGTTTGATAGGATCGCGTACCCACAAAAATCTCATTTTACGCCTGTTCGAAATGGAAGTGCCGGAAATCTACAATGGCACCGTGGAACTCAAATCCATCGCTCGTGAGCCGGGATTACGTACCAAAGTCGCTGTTGCTGCGCGCCAGGAAGGCATAGATCCGGTTGGCTCGTGCGTTGGCATGCGCGGCATCCGTATCCAGAATATCGTTAACGAACTCAACGGCGAGAAGATTGATGTTGTGCAATGGTCGCCTGATCCGAAAGAATTTATTGCCAATGCTCTGTCACCGGCTCAGGTCGTGGAAGTGTATCTGGATGAAGAGGAACATGCGGCAGTGGTGATTGTTCCCGACAAACAGTTGTCGCTTGCCATCGGCAAGGAAGGGCAAAATGTGCGCCTGGGAGCAAAACTGACCGGCTGGCGCATTGATATCAAGAGCGCGACAACGTTGCTGGAAGAGGAGCGTGCGGCGGCCGAGGCGCGTGAATTTGCCGACGCCGAGGCGATGGCTACCGAGGCTGAGCTTTCCAGTGCCCGGGTCGAAACGCGCAAAGTACGCTCTGATGCGACTGTGGTGTATCAGAACGAGCGTTACGGACCGCTCGGCGATGATCTGGTCGGCGAGATGGTACAACTTCGAGCGACATCTCAGAAATTATACATTTACTATCATGATCGCCTGATCGCATCGTATATCCTGCTTGATCGCGACTCGGACGTCGATGCGGCCATTGTTGATGAAGAGAATGAAGGCGGCGATCTCCAGAATGTCGAAGAGGAGTAGCATCAATCAGGTGCGTGATGTGGGCTTTTGGCGATATACCTGGAGATAGGTATTAAGTATTTGACGATGATGAAAAAGCCGCCAAAATCGGGACTGCGCCCAAAACACGTTCCTCAGCGAACGTGCATAGCTTGCCGCCGTACCGACGCTAAACGCGATCTGGTGCGGCTTGTCCGTACGGCGGATGGGCGTGTCGAGATAGACCCGACGCGAAAACGCAATGGTCGGGGCGCTTATCTTTGTCATAATCCGGCCTGTTGGGACCAGTCGCTCAAGCGTCATTCTCTAGAACGAGCGCTTCGGATTGATGCGCTTCGTTCCGATGATCGGGCGGCATTAGAGCAATTTGCACAAAGTCTGGAAGACATAGACATATCTGAGGCAGTCGATCGTTCATAGCTCGCGTGGACAGTGATGGTGCGTCAGTGTTTGGGGGTTGGTCTGCAGTGACATCTCCGACAGGCGTTGCGCGATCCGTGCGAAGTTGTGTAGTACCATAGACGAGGCAAAGATATGATCGAGAAGTAAGATAGCAGTTTCATTGTGCTGGAGCGGAAAGGGGTTTAGAAATGGCTACAAAAAATAGATCTGCTCGGACAACTAGGCGCGAATCCTTTGGCGGCGTACATAGCGGCCGTAGCGGTGGCAGTGACAGTGGCGGCGCGCCCCAACGGAGTCGTGGCAGTGGAAGCAATAGCACGCAGAGTCGTGGCGGTTTGTCCGATGGATATCCTAATTCCCCATCTGCTCGCGGTAGTGGTCGCGGCGCTGGAGCGCGCGGCGGGGCCGGGTCTGCCCGTGGCGGCTCTGGCCAGCCGGGGCATCGAACGCGCGATCAGCGTGGCAAAGCGCCCTCTGCTCGTCCGGCGCCGTCGCGTGCGCCTGCTCGTCCGCGTGGCCCGATTGAGCTGCCAAGCATTATGACGGTGCGCGAGTTCTCAGAGGCGACGGGAATTGGGGCCGCAGAGATACTGAAAGCCCTGCTCAAGGGTGGCGTCATTGCCAATATCAATCAGCAGATCGATTACGAAACGGCGGCAGTGATCGCGGCGGACTTTAACCTGGAGACGACCGAACACGTTCCTGAAAAATTGGCCAGCCTGGTGGAAAGCATCGACGAGGTGATGGCGGCGGAGAAGCCGGAGAATTTGCGCCCTCGACCGCCGGTTGTGACAATTATGGGGCACGTTGATCACGGTAAAACCAAGCTGCTCGACGCGGTACGATCAACGCGCGTCGCGGAAGGCGAGGCCGGCGGCATTACTCAGCATATTGGCGCATATCAAATCGAGGTGCAGAATCGCAAGATCTCGTTTCTTGATACACCGGGCCACGAAGCTTTCACGGCGATGCGCGCGCGTGGCGCTCAAGCGACCGATATTGTCGTCCTGGTCGTCGCCGCCGACGATGGTGTGATGCCGCAGACGCTTGAAGCTATCTCGCATGTGCAGGCGGCGCATGTTCCGATGATAGTCGCGATTAACAAGATTGATCTGCCCGCGGCTAACCCCGATCGAGTTAAGCAACAATTGACGGCAAGCGATGTTATTGTTGAGGATTACGGGGGCACCGTGCCTTGCGTAGAAGTTTCAGCGCGCCAGAAGATCAATATCGACGGCTTATTGGAAATGATCCTGCTTGTGGCCGATCTGGAGGATCTGAAAGCAAATCCCGATGCGCCGGCAGTCGGCACTATTGTCGAAGCTGAATTGGATAAGAACCGTGGTTCGGTTGCGACGGTACTGGTTCAGAATGGAACCCTGCGAGCGGAGGATAATGTACTGGTCGGCAGTGTAGCCGGCAAAATCAAAATCATGTTCGGCGATAGCGGCAAGCGGCTTCGTTTTGCTGAACCATCAACGCCGGTGGAAATTCTGGGTCTGGAGGGCGTTCCCCAGGCTGGCGATATTCTCCAGGTTGTCGATGATCTTCACATCGCACGAGAGATTGCACTGCAACGCCAGCGACAGTATCGTATGGAGATGATCGCGAGCACGCGTGGACCGAGCCTGGATGATCTGTTTGACAAGATTCAGCAAGGCCAGGTCAAAGATCTGAATGTGATTTTGAAAGCGGACGTACAGGGGTCAATCGGAGCGATCGAGCACCAGTTTAATCAGTTAAACGTGAACCAGAGCGAAGTCCAGTTGCGGATTATTCATCGCGGAACGGGAACTATTACCGAGAGCGATGTAAACCTGGCAGTCGCCAGCCATGCCATTATTATCGGATTTAATGCCCGACCTGATCCGGCTGCGCGACGAGCCGCCGAGCAACAGGGCGTGGATATCCGCTTCTACAATATCATCTATCAGCTTACCGATGATATTAAGAAGGCTATGGTCGGTATGCTCGAACCGGAGTATAAAGAAATTACCGAAGGGTATGCCGAGGTTCGCAATACTTTCCGCCTGCCTTCACGCGAGATAGTGGCCGGGTTGTATGTTTCCGATGGAAAAGTGCAGCGTAACCTGTCGGTTCGGGTGTTGCGCAGCGGTGTGGTGATTTACGATGGCAAGATTGGCAGTCTCAAGCGTTTCAAAGACGATGTGCGTGAGGTGCAGGCAGGTTATGAGTGCGGCTTGATTGTCGAAGGATCCAATGATATCGAAGTGAGTGACACGATGGAGTTCTATCGCACTGAGAAGGTAGAACCGGTGATGTAGCCCCCTGAAGACTCAGACCAGCGTCGCTCTTGAGCGGCGCTGGTCTGGAGAATGTAGCGAAAGCGCAGTCGAGCTATGTCGAAACGAACGCAGCAGATCGCTGACGAAATGCAACGTGTACTGGGCGAGATCATTCAGTATGAACTCAAAGACCCGCGCGTTGGTTTTGTTACGGTCACCGGAGTTGAGGTAAGCGCCGATTTGCAGCACGCCAGCGTACATGTTTCTGTGATGGGCGATGAACAGGAGCGCGCCGATACAATGGCCGCGCTGCAGCGGGCGAAGGGGTTCTTACGACGGCGCGTGGCTGAGGCGATGAAGCATATGCGCTTTGTCCCTGAGTTACATATGAAGATGGACACTTCGTTAGATTATAGTATGCACATCGATGAGGTGTTGCGGGATATTGAGCACGAACGTCAGATAAATCCACCCAAGCTGCCTGATGAATAACATTGCCTCCGGCCCGGATATGTATTTCAAGAAGCGCATTGCCTATACCAGTAAGGGCGAGCGCTTTCTGTTTGATGTCGGGCATACTATCTTCTCCTCGTTTCAGATCGATGATGGCACCGACCTTCTCCTGCGAACGATCGCTAGCGAAGCGCCCCTCAAAATCCTGGATCTTGGCTGTGGTTGCGGCGTTATTGGCATTGTATTAGCGCGGCGCTTTCCGAATGCGCAGGTTACGCTTGTAGATAAAGATCTGCTGGCAGTACGTTATGCGCGTCATAATTGTATGCTCAACGATGCGCCGAGTACGCAGGTATTGGGAAGCATCGGTCTGGAATCGGCGCCCGAAGAGTCGTACGATCTCATCGTGTCAAACATTCCCGCCAAGATCGGCGATGCGGCGATTGAGTATGAATTTATTCTCGCGCCGTTTTACCGGCTTGCTCCGGGCGGCGATTTCTGGTTTGTGGTTGTGAGCGGTTTGAATCATCTGATCCCCAAAGTTGGAACGCGCAACCAGCTCCGTCTCAAAGAAATCAAAAAGCGATCCGGTCATACGGTGTATCATATTTGCAAGCCGCTTGAGGCATCTGTTGCAGACATAACATAACCGCATAGTTGGAAGCTATACGCCCATGCTTGAAAATGATCCGTCCATAATAGCGCCCAGAATCATCGAGGCGTTGAGCCATATTGACAGCGTGCTGATACTCTCCCACATCAACCCTGACGGCGATGCAATTGGCTCGATGCTGGGGTTGTATCATGCCCTGCGCGCACAGGGCAAAACCGTCTATGCGCTGGCGTCTTCGCAGTTGCCGAACTTCGCGCCTGTGCTGCCGGGCGTTGAGCACGTGCGGGTCTATGATCCCGGTATGGCTCTGCCAGACGTCGATCTGATCTGGATCGTGGATACGGCGACGCTTGCGCGAACCGGCGCGATCTGCGAAGAGCATGCCACCGCTATTTATGAGCATCCGATCATCATTGTCGATCATCACGAGACGAACAGCGGCGAGGGGATGCTGAATCTGATCGAGGCTGAGTCCGCTTCGTGCGCCGATCTGTTGTTTCGGCTGCTGCGCGTGATGGAGTGGCCGATTACTCCCCAGATTGCCACATGCCTGTTCATGGGGCTTGTCACCGATACCCAGAGCTTTCAAACCAGCAGTACCAACCCGCAAGCCCTGCACGTCGCCGCGGAACTCTTGCTGGCCGGCGCGGATCATCGCGCGGTGATCAACGCGGTGTACTACGCAACGCCGACCGGTAATGCTCAACTGGTGGGTCTGGCTCTCGGCGAGTTGCAGCGCGACGGCGATCTCATCTGGACCAGCGTTACCCAGGAGATGCTACGCCAGACCGGCGCGGGCGACGATGCGAGCGATACGGTTGTGTCGCAGCTTCAACGCGTGGCTGGAATGCGTATCTGCGTCTTGTTCAAGGAGCGAGCCGACGGTACGGTGAAGGTGAGCTTGCGCTCGAAGCCGGACGTCAACGTTGCGACTATTGCGGCATCCTGGGGCGGCGGCGGCCACGCTGCCGCTGCCGGTGCGACGATGGAGATGGGGCTTGCGGAAGCTCAGGCGGTCGTATTGACGTATCTGCGCGAAGTGCTGCAAAACGGTTAATGCGCGTATCATGCACGGGTTTCTCAATATCAACAAACCGTCTGGTATGACATCGCACGATGTGGTGGCGCGCGTGCGGCGGCTGGCGGGGCGGAAGGCCAAGGTTGGGCACGCCGGCACACTGGATCCTATGGCGACGGGCGTGCTGCCTGTGGCGCTTGGTCAGGCCACGCGGCTGATCGAGTATCTGGCCGATTCGATCAAGGGCTATCGTGCGCAGGTACGCCTGGGGAAGACGACAACGACGGATGACGCCGAGGGTGAAATCGTTGAGTGCCGGAGCGTGCCGCCGCTTGCCATCGCAACGATCGAAGCGGCGCTTGAGCCGTTTCGCGGCGAGATTATGCAGACGCCGCCGATGTATTCGGCGTTGCATCACCAGGGCAAGCGGCTTTACGAGTTGGCCCGCGCGGGCCAACAGGTTGATATTCCTCCGCGCCCGGTGCTGGTTGAACGCTTGGAATTAATCGGCGAGGTCGCTGACGATACGATCCAGCTTGACATCCTATGCGGCAAGGGAACGTACATTCGCGCGCTGGCCCGTGATCTGGGCGCGGCGTTGGGATGCGGCGCGCATCTTGTTGGGCTAGAGCGCACCCGTGTCGGTCCATTTCTGATAGAGCACGCCATTCCGCTTGAGGATTTGATGCGAGCAGGATTAGTTCCTGAAGACGGGCGATCTGACCGGTCTCCCCTTCTCCCGCTTGAGATCGCCGTGGCGGATTGGCCGATGGTTGTCCTGAGCGAAGCGCAAAGCCGGCGGGTGTGCAATGGGTTGGGGCTGCGATTACCGGATCTGCCAGGCGACCGTGCGCGCGCTCATAGTCCCGAAGGCGTTTTGATTGCGTTGTTACGGCGGACTGAGACTGAGTGGCGCCCCGATAAAGTGATCACGCAATTATAGGAATAGTGACTCACGCCAGATATGGCTCAAGAGTTGAGATGTCAGACCTGCCAGGTTTCCGAAACCTGGCAGGTCTTTGTATAGATCGTATCGAGCGGCGTGTATACGGCGCAGCTTGATTTAGATTATCAGTCTGCGGTGTTCGACTGCGATGCAGCGATTCATAACGACATGCAGTCCTGCGTTTCGCGCGCGTTCGGCTGCTTCGTGATGTTCAACGCCAAGCTGCATCCACACCGCTTTCGCGCCGATTGCGATCGCCTCTTCAATAATTTCCGGGACATGCTCAGAGCGACGGAAGATATCGACAATGTCAATGGGCATATCAATATCTCCTAAGTGAGCGTAGGGCTGTTCGCCAAGCACCGATCCTTGTAGAGCCGGGTTGACGGGAATGATTCGATAGCCTTTGCGCTGGAGATACCCGGCGACGCCGTACGAATCGCGGTCGGGCTTGTCGCTTAATCCGACTATAGCGATATTGCGCGCTTGCTGTAAGAGCTCATGTCGCTCCAGTTCTGTTAACATAAATGTAACCCCTACATATACTAATCAATTCAAGACGCTGTTTTTTGCGTAAAAACTCATTGGGCGTCGTGCTATAGCAATCCTATTCAGGTTGTGAAGCCATGGTAGTGCCGCCTTCAGGCGGTTCCCTTCGCCGCCTGAAGGCGGCACTACGCAATCTTTACGACTGCGGTAGGGTTGCTATATTGCGCTCATCATCCATAGGTATTTTCGTTGCAGCCCTGCGATTCGTGTGGAATGACAGAAGAGCCTGAACTAATTGAATGGATGATAAATATTGCGAACGACTCCGATCAGGTAATGCTCAATATCTTGTGCCAGAGAACTCTCATCAGAATCAAGATTGAGCTGACGCAGTTCTTCAAAGAACCAGCGTACCATGGATGATTGTTGATCGTAGGTGACACCGCTACGAGGCAAAATGTTCGCAGCCCATTGCAATTCTTGATCCGCAATTTCGGGCATTTCAAATATGAGCATTGCTTGAACAAGCTTGCTCAAGCGTTCCACGGCTACGTGCTTGAGCCGCGCATTGGGCGAGTACATTTCTTCCAATCGCAGCATTGTGTTGATTTCGGGAAAAGCCTCGAGCAGCCGCGCCGAAACTGGCGCATGCAGTATATCGCTCTGGGTATTGATGCGGTTGGCAAGGCGCGTAGATAACGATTCCATAGGTGACTCCGGTCGTTTATGTATATGCACGTTTTTGTGTCTCATAGGGTTGAGATTCTGTGCGCCGCAATTAATATGGTTATCTTAGATTATAGCATTTTCGTTGCGAGTAAGCATGATTGAACCGTCCATTGGACAATATGCATCCCCGAGCATCTGGCGCGCCATAGATTCAGTGCAAAGAGACGCGCACCCGTGAATGCCTTCAGGTGCGCGTTGCGAGCACAATGGCGGCTTACAGATTCGGATGCATAGTGTGCCAATCGGTCGCTCGCTGGTACGCATCGCCGACGCGCAGCAAGGTGCTCTCATCGAATGGCTTGCCCAGCAGTTGCAGACCTACGGGCAGATTATTGCTCAATCCGCAGGGAATTGCCATCCCCGGCAACCCGGCCAGATTCGCCGGTAGAGTACACAGGTCGCTCAAATACATTGCGATCGGGTCATCAACTTTCTGACCGATGGGAAATGCTACCGTCGGCGATGTTGGCGTCGCTAGCAGGTCGATTTGCGCAAAGACCGCATTAAATTCGTTGTTGATGAGCGTGCGCACTTGCTGCGCTCGTTTGTAATACGCATCGTAGTAGCCGGCAGAGAGGACGTATGTGCCAAGCATAATGCGTCGCCGCACCTCTGGGCCGAACAACTCGCCGCGGGTGCGTTCGATTTCGTCCCACATACTCTCGCCTGCAAGGCGCGGCCCATAACGCACGCCGTCGTAGCGGGCCAGGTTGGCGCTCGCTTCAGCTGTGGCGATGATGTAGTAGGCAGGTAACGCATATGCTGTTGTCGGCAGTGAAACATCAACAATCTCAGCGCCAAGATCGCGCAGTACGTCGATGGCTTCACGCGTCGCCTGCTCAACTCCGGCTTCGATGCCTTCAACGAAATATTCGTGGGGTATGCCGATGCGCAATCCGCGCATGTCGCCGGTCAGTCCGGCGCTGTAATCGGGGACGGGTAATGTTGAACTGGTGCTGTCCAGCGGGTCATGACCGGCGATCACTTGCAATATGAGCGCCAGGTCGGCGACGCTTCGGGCGATGGGGCCAATTTGATCGAGCGAAGATGCATAGGCTACCAGTCCATAGCGGCTGATCCTTCCGTAGGTCGGCTTGAATCCGCTAACTCCACAGAGCGCGGCGGGCTGGCGGATGCTGCCGCCGGTATCGGTTCCTAGACTGCCTGGGGCTTCACAGGCGGCGACGGCAGCCGTGCTGCCCCCGCTGCTGCCGCCGGGAACCCGGTCGGTGTCCCAAGGATTCCGGGCAGGGTAATATCCGCTATTCTCATTGCTCGAACCCATCGCGAACTCGTCGCAGTTGGTTTTGCCCAGCATAACCATCCCCGATGCATTGAGGCGTTCAACGACCGTGGCATTGTAGGGCGGTTTAAAATCTTCCAGGATGCGCGAGGCGCAGGTGGTTTGCACATCACGGGTGCAAATGACATCCTTGATCGCCAGGGGTATCCCGTGCAAGGGTGACGTATTTCCGTTGCCACGCTGTGCATCAGCGGATCGGGCTTGTTCCAACGCCTGTTCGGCAGTGACGGTGAGAAATGCCTGGATACGTGGCTCGATCGCATTTATGCGGGCAATTAATGCTTCAGTGATCTCGACGGATGTCAGATCTCCCGCGTCAAGTGCGGCGCGTATAGCAGCGATGCCCAGAGTGTGGAGTTCGGTCATGGGTGATCCTTAGCTGTGCTGTTCGCAATCGGGAAAATTCTCCCGCATTGTACCACGCTCTTGACGCTTGTTTGGCGCGACCGGCTGCTTGCAGCAGGATCGGTGCGCGTTGGTATTGCTGTTAGCGTGCGATGATCGGGAGATAGATCCGATTTGCGGCTTGCACCTGGGGGATAGTGAGCGGATCGCCAAGCAGTGCGAACGTACGCAGGGCATCCTCGCAACAATTGCCGTTGGTGAACAGTTCTTGATAGCCAGCCTGAACCAGCGTGCCAAGTGTGGCTGTGCGCGGCGGCGCTGCCCATAGCGCCTGATAAAATCCGCGCTGCAGCGATTTATGCCCGTGAGTGACTCCTAGTCCGGTTGAACCCCAGACGGCTATAGCGCCGCCGTTGGCGTGCAGCAGCCAGCGTTCATCAAGCGAAGAGCCGCTGTAAGCAGGCCGTTGGAACGAGCTGGTGAGGCAGGTCATCGCCAGTACAACCGGCAATTTCTGACCGTTCGACAGGAAGTCGATATCATAGAGGCCCAGCAAATACGCCTCTCGCAGGCTGATGTCGGTGGTGGCCCACTGCCACGAGTTGCTGTGCCCGGTATAGTTAACCAGCCCTGCACCGGCATCGATCACTGCAATGGTGCTCTGACGCGCGAGTTGGGCGTCAGCCTCGCGCCACGGCTCGTTCAAAACATTCCCTTGCGTGTCGTGTTTCCAGGGATCATAGTATAGCCGTACAATCTCTATTCCGGGCGGTTGAAGGAGGATGCTTTGCTCGGAAAGCGCGGCGAAATCGCCGGCCTCGTCAGGTGCGCCATCGGCTTCATAGCCATTGTCGGCGATATAGATGATGCGCGAACGCCAATCAATGCCCTGCGCCGTGGCTGCGTAGTTGACGATTTTGGCGACTACGGTTTCCAGTTCGTTGACGCTTTTAACCGGCAAACGCCCGATTGCGAGATCGGGCAGGGCGTCTTCAAGCGGGTCGTCGCCGTCGAGCCGCGCGTAACATGTCTCGCATGCGGTCTCGCCGAGCCAGGGGTCTACCATCGCGAGGTAAGGCGGAATGAAGTTGGTGTTGTTGCGTCCCGTGTAGTCGAGCGGATCGGTCGTTCCATCGCCGACGAGCGTTACCGCAGTCGGTTGTTTGCTCCAGGTTGCAGAGGCGTAGCGCAAGAAGCTGCGGATCGCTTCGGGATCAACTTGACCAAAACTCCAGAGATCGTAGAGATCTTGCACGTCAACAATGGCTGGTGTATATCCTTGTGATTGCCGCAGCGCTATGAGCGGGGCGAGTGCGCTGTGAAACGCTTCCGGCGCAATGTAGAGGACATCAGCGTTGCTGGGCGGCGTCGCCGGCTGGTGTGCGGTTACTTCCGGCGTATGGAGCGTTCCCGGTTCCGCCAGTACGTAGCGATGCGGGGTTGGCCCATCTTCAAAGGCCGTGGTGAAATCGCGCAAAATAACTGGTTGTTGCAGGTTGCTCACGTCATACAGTGTGGCATCGGCGGGCAGATTGCTCAACTGATAGCGCCAGACTCCGGCGACGCCTGCGAACATCGCGCCCTTCTGAGCGAAATTCAACCGCACCGGGCGCTCCCATGTAATCGCGTCGATGTAGATAAAGTCGGCCTCGCTGCCCGGTTGCAACACCACGCGAACTTCAGCGCCATTTGTGGTGAAAGTGTAGATCTGCGTCCAGTTTCCGACGCCGTCCCAGACGGCGCTGCGGGTCACGCCATCCAGGGTGATGTCCAGATGGTGCCGTGTATCCGCGCGCGCCGCGCCGGTGGCGGTGAGTACGGTGGTTCCGCTGCCCAGGGGAAGCGTTGGCGTTAGCGTCAAGGTAGCGGTCGTCGGCGGTTGACTCGGCCCCGTGCGCATATCGAGCGAATACCAGTGATCGCCATCCGCGCCTGGCACGGTGGTGTCGTAGAATTGGCTGTTGTGCCAGATGCCGTATTCGAGCGCTGTGGATCGCGTTTGCGCCGTGCCCGGTGCGACGCTGCGGGTTGTCATACGCAAACCGGCGCTGGTCTCTGTGGTCAACCAGTACGTGTCGTACGCATTCCAGCGATCGTCTGGTTCGGGAGCGTAGAAGCGCAATTCAAAGCTCGCTCCGCTGCCGCGCGTTTCGATTGCCGCCTTTTCGCCGTTGAACCAGAGCTGGAACCGCGCTGCGTTGTCCAGATCCAACCCGGCGGCTGTCAAATCTGATCCGCTGATGGTCTGGATTCCTGCCTGAGTGACACGGATGCGGGCTGCGTTCACGCTCGCCGCCGGGTTGTCCGGCGTGGGCGCATTGGCGAGCCGAGAAGCAGTGGTTGGCAGGGCGCCGGTCGCTTCGTCTAGCAAAATGGCGTTGGGAATGAACGCCCGGGCGTTGGTCGCAGCGCGAATTTCTCCATCGCGTGCGAACATCGGGCTGATCGCGATGACGACAAGCCGCGTTCCGCGTAGATAGCTATCCCGCAGGATCGTTATCGGCGAGTCCGGCAAATTGCGCGAGGCGGGCGTAGCCAGATCAGGATAGCGATCTCCCGCAATCGTCTGCGGGACAGTTGTTTCTACAGGCGCCAACGCTCCTAGCCATGTCTGGCTTTCCAGGTGATCGATATGCGGTATGAGTGGCGCCGAGTCCGTGGCTTGCATTGTCACAAGCCGAGCCGGCAATTGCCAGCCGCCGATGGCGACCTGGGGCCAATCGGCGACGACAGGCAGGCGGTCAGGGCTGTATTCAACTGTGCCGCGCCATCCGATAGTCACGCCATCGGTACGCGCAGCAATGTCAAACGAACTGCCGCTGCTATCGCGCGCATTCGCTGGTGAGCCGAGCGCTGGCAAGAGCGCAGCGATCAGCATCAATGCGAATATGAACAACTGTAACGAGAGAAACGAATATCGGCGCTGGCGCTGTTGCATATGCATCATAAAGCGTCGTTTCGTGATTAGGTCTTGATCATTTTGGTAGTGTGTCAAAGGTAGTGATAACAGTATATTACTACCGCTAATTTTGGCTCCCTAATGCGATCACTACAACACTGACCACTACCTTCCTACCATCATTTTGATGGTTTGCGCAGGCTGTGGTAGCGCATAGCGAGACTCAAGCTCACCAATCCCAAACCAAGGAGCAGGACAATTAAGGATCGGGTTGATTGCTCCGCTGTATCGTTGGTTATGGGAAGAATCTGCGGCATTGGCGTCGGCGGAACAGGCGTGGAAGTCGCAGTTACGGCCAGGGTTGGAGTCGGTGTGTCGGTAACGCCGGTCGCCGTCGGAGTTGGCTGACCTCCATCACCGGGAATGTCAATAATGACAAATGATGTATTATTGCTGGGGTCATCGGTTGAGCTCGTGGTGGTGAGCGTGACAATATTACGATTGTCATCGGGATCAGCCGACGCAATGATCTGCGCGACAATGTCGATGGTAATAACCTGTCCCGGATACACCGAGCCGATCCAGACGCCGACCAGCCGACCGCTGATCACAACGGTCCCGACACTCGCCGTCGCCGTTATGGGCGTCATCCAGGCGGGCAGCAAGTCCTCGACAATCACGCTTTCGGCTTCAGTATTGCCGGTATTCGTCACCGTCAGGCGGAATGTAAATGTTTCACCTACTTGATTTCCGGTAGTGAGAATTGTCTTCACTACCGAAGGATCAGCATACCGCCGATCGGGATCATCAGTCGGCGTGCCTGTATCGGTTGGAGTTGGTTGATCCGACGTTGTTGTCGAGGTGGGAGGGATCGGTGTTTCGGTCGATATGATCGATGTATTTGTATTGGTGGGTGTTGCCGGCTCTGATGCAGTTTTCGAGATCGAAACCAACGGCGCTGCGGTAGTCGGTGGGATAGTGGCAGGTGTTAACGCAGCGACGATTAGAGCGATACCTACAACGAACAAGCCGTATTGAATGAATGCGTTCCTCATAATCCGTTCCTGACTGCACGTGTCTAGATTTCTGATCAGACTTATGCATTGAGCGCGATAGAGCATAGAGTTGGGCAACTGGCTTGTGCTGCTATGATCGCTAGAGGGACTGTCTTTTCAATCGCATCCGCATCCAAGCTATGGCAGAGCCATAAGCGCCAACATCAGCATTGTCATATTACGGATTGTATCACATAGATTCAAGCTTATAAATCACATTTTGTTAGCATTTTTTACATCATCCATATATTAGTATGTATAGTACTATAACAAGAGAATTTTTTGGCGACTCCGCAGCCTGATGAGATGAGATGCATTCCAGAACATCTGAGTGCTATGTGACAAATGGCTTTCCAAAGCCTTACTCAAAAAGGTCTCGTTGTAGTAATAATATTTCTGTCCCTTTTCCACAAGAATTCAAGCTATGGTATACTTCATTGTCCGATGTTCATAGATAGTAATAGCAGAGTATTGCTGAGGAGTAATCGGTGGATATTGCAACCTACCTTGCATTGATCATCATTTGTGCATTGCTTATAGTTCTCATCGTGCTACAGTCGCGCACGCCGGGGATGGCGAATCGCGACTCGAGTTCGGTCTATCGAACTCGTCGCGGCGTTGAGAAGACAATGCATCAGGCGACTATTGCGCTGGCGGTGGCGTTCTTACTACTCTCATTAATTTCCAGCTTGCCCATTTTCTCCTAACCCAGGCAAAGATCTATGGCCCGACGTATCCGCTGGCAGATCGTTATCGCTGTCTTGAGTTCACTGTTTATTGCTGGCTTGATGGGTCGTCTCGCTCTGTCGGCAACGTCGGTAGCCAGCCCGCTGGCTGGCGGCGCCTATGTTGAAGCGATTGATGGTATCCCGCGTCAACCCATTCCCGTGTTCAGCGATCCGAGATCCGATCCGGCAAGCCATGATCTGGCGGCGTTGCTCTTTGATGGTTTGACCAGGATTGGTATTGATGGCTTGCCTGAGCCGAATCTTGCCAGGTCGTGGCAGATTGATCCAAGCGGTGAGGTCTATACGTTTCAACTTCGTCGCGATGTGGTATGGCACGATGGCGAACGTTTCGATGCCGACGATGTCATCTTCACGATTCGCTCGGTGCAGGATCGGCGCTTTCAGGGCGATCCCGTGCTTGCCAATCTCTGGCGTAACGTATTGGTCGATCGAATCGATGATTACACCATACGTTGTGACCTGAGCGCGGCGTATTCACCGTTCCCTGCTCTGGCGCGGATGCCGATCTTGCCTGAGCATATCCTCGGCAGTACGCCGGTGGATCGCTGGTCGGATCTGGATTTCGCACGTGTGCTAATTGGCACCGGGCCGTATCGGCTTGTTGGGTTGACGGCTCAACATGCTATGCTCGAAGCGAATACCAATTATTTTGGCGAGATTCCATTTATTGATAACATTGAGCTTCGTTTTATTGAATCGCCCGAAGCCGGTTTTTCAGCATTGATGCGTGGCGATGTTGATGCATTCGGAACCAGCCGGCTGCCGGAGCTTAGCCTCGTTGCGCTCACGCATGATCTGCGACGCGTGCAGATTCCGCTCGATGAGTACACTATTCTTACCTTCAATCTCCGCCAGCCGCCGTTAGATGAACCGACATTGCGGCAGACTCTTGCTCGCGGTCTCGACAAGGATCGCCTGGTTGACGATGCCACTGATGGGTTGGCAGTTCGGCTCGATACGCCTATCTTGCCGGGATGGTGGGCGTTTGATCCCACGGCCAGTTGGCATCTCTACGCTCCGCTAGTGGCTGAGCAGGAGCTTGCCGAACTTGGTTACACACGTACAAGCAGCGGCGCCCTGGTTATGGATGATCAACCGCTGGTGTTTGAGTTGATTACCGATGGCGATCCGTGGCGGCTGGCGGCTGCCGAATCGATAGCTCGCCAGTGGGGAGAATTGGGCATAGCTGTGAAAATTGAGCAGCTTGATGGCGATACGCTACGGCAACGATTGCGCGACCGTGACTTTGCAATGGCGCTCCATGGTTGGACCCGTCTGGGCGCCGATCCCGATGTTTTTGAATTGTGGCATTCCAGCCAGTCGGTTGATGGGTTGAATTATGCCGGTCTGCGCGACGAAACAATTGATCGCGCTTTGAATAACGCTCGTATGGAGCAGGAGTTGGTGCTCCGCAGCGAAGAATATGCCGTGTTCCAGGAGCGTTGGATTGAGTTGACTCCAAGCATTACATTGTATCAGCCGCTCTATACGTTTTTTGCCAGTGATCGGCTGGATGGTCTCGGTTTTGAGAGCGTCTACAGCAGCAGCAGGTTGTTGATGATCGGACGTGAAGATCGCTACCGTGGTGTGTCACGTTGGTTTGTCAATAGTCTGCGTGAGATCCGCGGCAATCTGCGTTGATGTCTTCCCTTGACTCGATTCTCATCGGCGGTTATCGTCGGGCGGCGACGATGCTTCTTGCGTCAAGCGCTGATTCTGATGTGCGCCGATCCTCTATAACATTAACATTTCATTCATTGGTTGAACAACAGATCGCGCAGATCAAAGATAGGGCCGTCTTTGCAGCGTGTGCGTAATCCGTGGCGTGTCTCGGTCAGGCAGGCCTGGCAAGCTCCCGTTCCGCAGGGCATTGCTCCTGCTAGAGCGACTTGGGCGAAGTTGCGTTCCCAGCGCAGCCGCCCGGCGCGTACGACAGAGGCGAGTGATGGCAGCAGCGCGTCGGGCAGTGACGCTGCAATCTGGTCGGCCCAGCGCGCCAAATGCTGATTGCTGGCTGCTGTGCCAATGGCGTATTCTTCCTTTCCCCGGATCGCCTGCGATGCCATATCGAGTATTGCTGCATCACCGTCGGCGCTGCTGTGATATTCCACTTCGGCGGGCAATAACAACGGCGGCGGCAACATCGCAGTCGAAGGGGCGGCGGCAAGCAGGACGACGGCGATGCGTCGCGCAATGGCCTCGCGTGCCAGCAGCAACAGCGCTCCGATACCCGGCCCGGCGCCGAGCAGCAGCAAGTTGCGGGTGCGGTGGTCGAGTGTGAAAGGCATTCCGAGCGGCCCGAAGACATCGAGGCGTTCCCCGCTTCGCCGCGCGGCGAGCCAGGTATAGCCGCGTTCCTCAGGGGTGTACAGCGTGCCTATTCTGCCGTCGCCGCGGTCAACATCCGCAACGAATAGGACGCGCCGCAACAACGGGTCGGCGCTTGCAGGGTCGGCGCAGCGCACCAGAATATACTGACCGGCTTGCACGCCAGTGGCGATTTCAGGGCTGTGCAACGCCAACCAGCGTACATTCTCGAAAACGTGTTGATCGATTATCGTCGCTGTCGTTATCTTTGCCATTTCTGCAACCATACGCCGGGCTTGATGTAGAGTATACTACCAGAGTGCGCCGATTGCCGCGCATCATCATCTGTCATCCGTTTGAAGAGGTTTCATGCAGATCGCTGAAGTTGCGCTTCGGGTTGCGCTCAAGCATAACGTCGGCGCGACGTTGAGCTACCGCGTGCCCGATCGTCTCCGGGGACTGGCGGTTCCAGGTCAGTTGGTCTGGGCGCCGTTGCGCAATCGGCGTGTGCAAGGCGTAGTTCTCGCTATTACCGAAGCCGAATCCGCCAACCGCGACACGCTCCGCGAAATTGAAGGACTGGGCGACCCGGAGGCCCTTATTCCGCCGTCCGGGCTGCAATTGGCAAACTGGCTCGCCGCGGCCTATCATGCGCCGCTTTATGAAGCGCTGGCGCTGTTTCTGCCGCCGGGCGCAGCGCAGGAGTCCGAGGTGACCTGGCGTGCGACGGCTGCCGGTCTCAGCGTTGAGCTTGGCGGGCTGCCGGAGCGAGAACGTGCCGTGCTCTATCTGTTGCGCATTCGAGGCGAGTTGCCGGAGCGCCAACTCTTCACCGAACTGCGCGGCAGCGACACCGACCTCCGCGAAGCATGCGTGATGCTGGCGGAACGTGGCCTGGCGGCGCGGGGCGCATCCGTGCAAGCGCCGGGCGCACGTCCCCGGGTTGAGCGAATGGCGCGGTTGCTCATCTCCGCCGATGACATAGCGCCGACGCTGAATAGCTTGGCGCGTGCGCCCCGCCAGCAGGCCGCTGTACGCTGGCTTGCCGAGCGAATGCAGACAAGCGCTGAGACTGTGCTGCCGATGCCGGTACGCGATATGTATGCGGAAACCGGCGCCGATGCAGCCGTATTGCAGGCGTTGGAGCGCAAGGGCATAGTGGTGCTGGAACAGCATGAAACCCTGCGCGATCCGCTGGCGGGTTCTCGCCGTGTGCCCGATGTTCCGCCTCCGCTGACCGTTGCTCAGAGGCGCGTCTGGGAATCGATCGCTGCCGCGCTCGATGGAGCGGCGGATGCGCAGCCCCAAACATTTCTGCTGCACGGCGTCACCGGCAGCGGCAAGACGGAAATTTACCTGCGGGCGATTGCGCGAGCATTGCGGCGGGGGCGTCAGGCGTTAGCGCTGGTTCCCGAAATAGCGCTAACCGAGCAATTGATTCGTCGGTTTATGGCGCGCTTTCCCGGTCAGATTGCCGTGCTGCACAGTTCGTTGTCCCTGGGCGAGCGCTACGATGAGTGGCGTCGTTTGCGGCGCGGTGACGCCCGAATCGCGATTGGGAGCCGGTCTGCGGTATTTGCGCCGTTGCCGGATCTCGGCGTCATCATTGTTGATGAAGAGCATGAGCCAACCTACAAGCACGACGGCGGACTACGCTATCATGCCCGCGACGTGGCGTTGCAATTGGGCGAACTGACGAGCAGCGCGGTCATCCTCGGCAGCGCGACGCCGAGTGTGGAGAGCTACTATGCTGCACGCAACGGACAGTACGCGCTGCTCGATCTTCCGAACCGGATAGGCGGCAGTGTGGGCGCCGACGGCTCGCTGCGCACGCGGGAGTTGCCGTTGCCGCCGGTTCGTATAGCGGATATGCGCCGTGAACTGCAAAGCGGCAATCGCTCGATCTTTAGCCGCCGCTTGCAATCGGCCCTGTCGCAAGCTCTGGAACGCAACGAACAGGTGATCCTGTTTCTTAATCGCCGTGGGGCTGCGTCGTTCGCGCTCTGTCGCGATTGCGGGCATGTGACGACCTGTCCGGCGTGCGACGCCCCGTTGGTCGTGCATTACGATGAAGATGTGCCGCCGGAAGGCTCTCGGCGTCCTGATGCCGATACGACGGAGTATAGCGTGCTCGTGTGCCATTCCTGCAACTATCATGCGCCGATTCCTGCTATCTGCCCGCAATGTCTCAGCCCGCGCATTCGGACGTTTGGGATTGGCACGCAGCGCGTAGAGATCGAGGCGCAGCGGCTCTGGCCGGAAGCGCGCACGTTGCGTTGGGATCGCGATACCGTCTCGCGCAAAGGCGCACATGGGCGAATGCTCGAACGCTTTCTGCGCCACGAAGCCGATGTGCTGATTGGCACGCAGATGATTGCCAAGGGGCTGGATCTGCCGCTGGTGTCAGTTGTAGGTGTGATTGCCGCCGATACGGGCTTACACTTGCCCGATTTTCGCAGCGGCGAGCGGACATTCCAACTGTTGACCCAGGTTGCCGGGCGGGCGGGACGGCGCACCGCCGACGCCCAGGTTGTAATTCAGACCTATTCGCCCGATCACTATGCGCTTCAGGCGGCGCAAGAGCACGACTATCAACGTTTCTACGAGCAGGAGTTGGCGTTCCGGCGTCAGACAGGCTACCCGCCTTTTGGGCGATTGGTGCGATTCGTCTATGCCGGCGGCAGCGAACCGGCATGTCAACGCGCCGCTGCCGAGTTGGCCGAACGAATGTATACGGCTCTTGAGCGTCGCCGCCTCGACGATTGGCGCATTATCGGTCCGGCACCCGCATTCCGACAACGAGTGCGCGGACGCTGGCGCTGGCACATCTTTGTGCGTATTCCCACCGCACCGTCAGGACAATCGGCGCTGCTGCTGGGGTTTTTGGAATCAATTTCGCCATTGTATGGCTGGACAATCGATGTTGACCCGGTCTCTGTGCTATAATGATACTTATTCCTTTTCACGATAGATGCCTGTGTATGAAGTTCGCGAATGAACGCTTAGATTATGGATTAGACGCATATGGCCACACGTTATATCTATCGCATCGACGACGAAGACGAGAAAAAGGTTCTTAAAACGCGCTGCCGTCCGGCTAAATTGCCCGATTCGTCGCTTAAGCGACTGATCGCCGATATGTACGAAACAATGCACGCGGCGAATGGCGTCGGGTTAGCTGCACCACAGATTGGCTTGAGCATACGTCTGGCGGTTGTCTGGACGCCTCCAGAAGTCGAGACGCTTGAAGATGGCTCTGAGGTTGAAATTGCCCCAGAACGGTCGTATACGCTGATCAATCCGCGGATTGTGAAGATGAGCAACGAGGAGATTATACGCCAGGAGGGATGCCTCAGCTTGCCAGGTTGGTATGGCGATGTGCCGCGTGCAACCTGGGTGACGATAGAGTATCAGGATTTGAACGGCAAAACGCTGCGTCTTCGTAAGGCCGATGGCTTGCTCGGCTGGGCGATCCAGCACGAGGTTGATCATCTCGACGGCATTCTTTTCACCGAACGTATCCGCGATATTTCCACGCTCCGTGATATGAGCAAAGAGATGAGCGTGGAGAAGCCCCAAACTGTTCAGGTATAACGCCGAGTTACGTGCATCCGTATCTGCGATGGTTCGAAATCTATTGAGATACGGATGCATATCCACTAATATTCTCAGAATAGCAAGCTGTGCCGCGCTTATTTCCGCATCCAAAGCAACGGTAATCATTGGCAATATTTTATTCATCGTTGTGCTACAAAAGGTTAAGGTTCAACGTAGATGGTAGTGGTATGATAGCCGCGATTGCCGGTGCGGCGATTGCTGCAACCGGTGTGCGGGACTCAACGTCGTACAGCATAGCGATGGTTTGCTTGGGATATGTTCCCGGGCTCATTTATGATAGAAGTTAAGGAGCGAAATATGGCTTCTACCACGAACCAGCGAAAGAAGTCGCGGAGCAGTCGGCGCTGGTTGTGGATTACCGGTGCGATAGTGTTGATCGCGATCCTGGTCGGTGGATGGCTCTTCTCACAGCAGCGACCTTTGGCCGAAGGCGAGCTGCCCGAAGGCTGGCAAGCGATTCAGGTTGAGCAGGGCTCAATCGACTCAACTGTCAGCGCAACCGGCAATGTTGAGTCGGCAGCCGAAGCTAACCTGCGCTTCGAGGTCACGGGCAATGTGGTCGAAATTATGATCGAGCCGGGTGATACCGTACGTGAGGGCAATCCACTTGCGAAAATTGATACAACCGACCTGGAGTTGCTCGTAGCCCAGGCCGAGGCCGATTTGCGCCAGGCGCAGGCCGACTATGAGGGCTTGCTGGAGGGTGCGACTGAGGCCGAACTGGCCGAGGCTCGGATCCAAATCGACCAGGCTCGCAGCCAGTATGAGCAGACGTTGTCGAGTGTCACCGACTCGGATATTGCGGCGGCTCGGTCTGACCTGGAACGTGCGCAGGCGCGGCTGGCGCGGCTTCAGGGAGGTCCCGACGCAGACGAGTTGGCTCAATCGAACGATCAGGTGACTTCGGCCCGCACCGCACTTGAACAGTCCCGAGTCGATCTCTCGGCGGCTAAGGAGCAGGCCCGGCTTGATGTTGAAACACGGGCCAACGCGCTGCGCAATGCGCAGGACGAATACAGCCGGGTCTACTGGGAGAACCGTGAACTCGAAGACCAGTTGGCTTCGTTCGGGCGCGAACTCCCACGGGAGGATGTTGATCGCGAGGAGGCTGCGCTACGGTCTGTCGCCGATGCCGAAGCGGCGTTGGATAACGCAAAGCTTGCCTACGAAAAGGCCAAACAAGACGAGATTACCACGCTCGAGGCGCGCGAATCGGCGCTGGCGAGTGCAATCGCCAGCCACGACGCATTGCTTGAGGGGGTTGAAGAAGAAGATCTGGCCGACGCAAGGGCGGCAGTCGAGCGCGCCGAGGCCCAGTTGCAGCAGTTGTTGGGCGCCAACCGCGCCAGCAGCCTGGCGGTGCAGCAGTCCAATATTGCCAGCGCCGAGACTAGCCTCAAGCGGTTGCTCGAACCGCCATCGGAAAGCAGCATCGCTGCGCGGGAAGCAGGGGTAGTGCGGGCCGAAGTCGCGCTGCGCCAAGCTCAGCGCAATCTCGATCTCGGCACGTTGCGGGCGCCCTTCGCTGCTACCATCACGCGTGTTGACCTGCGGATCGGCGAGCCAGCCGATGGGGATGCGATTATCGCCGTGGCCGATCTGAGCAACCTGCATATCGATCTGCCGATCGATGAACTGGATATTGCCCAGATTCGCCTCGACCAGCCGGTGCGGATCAGCCTCGACGCATTGCCTGATGTTGATGTTGCCGGCTCGGTGGCGGCGATTGCGCCGATTGCCACGAGCAGCGACCAGGGGACGACGACTTACGAGGTAACGGTTACTCTTGGCGACAGTGCCGTCGGTGTGCGCCCGGGTATGACGGCCGTAGTCGATATCATTACCGATGAGCGTGAGAATGTCGTGCTGGCGCCCCGGCGGGCGGTGCGTTCGGAGGGCGGCGTGAGCTATGTGCTCATACCCAATAGCGAGCCGGTTCCACCCGGTAACAGCGAGCCACCCGGCGAGCAGCGCGAGGTGACGATCGGATTAAGCAACAGTCAATTTGTCGAGATTCTCAATGGGTTGCAAGCGGGCGACGAAGTGCTGGTGCAGGATGTGGTCAGTACATTCTTGCCAGGCGGCGGCCCGCCGGACGGATAGGCGTCGATTGCGGTAGGAGCGGATCGCGGTAGGGACGGGTCGCGACCCGTCCCTACCGCGATCGTTCCGCTGTGCAAAGTAGAGAGTGTAATGAGTGACCTGATCGTTGTCAAAGACCTGACCAAGGTCTACCATATGGGAGATGTGGAGGTTCAGGCGCTGCGTGGGATCTCGCTGACGATACGAGCTGGCGAGATGGTAGCGATTATGGGACCTTCGGGCAGCGGGAAGAGCACGCTGATGAACATCATCGGCTGTCTCGACCAGCCCACCGATGGCGAGTACCACCTCGACGGCATCGACGTCGGCGGCCTGAACGATAACCAGCTAGCGGGTATTCGCAACGAAAAGATCGGATTCGTCTTCCAGCAGTATATGCTTTTGCAGCGTACCTCAGCCCTGCGCAATGTTGAATTGCCCATGCTCTATGGCGGCAAAGGCAGCAATCGCCATACACGGGCGCTGGCGGCGCTCGAAGCGGTCGGAATGAGCGACCGCACGCATCATAAACCCAACGAGCTTTCGGGTGGCCAGCAGCAACGGGTGGCGATCGCCCGAGCGCTGGTCAACGAGCCGCAGATCATTATGGCCGACGAGCCGACCGGCGCGCTGGACACCCATACCGGCGAGGAGATAATGGGCATTTTCCAGCGTCTCAACCAGGAGCAGGGCATCACCGTGATTCTGGTGACTCACGAACACGATGTGGCCAATCACGCCGAGCGGATCATCAGCCTGCGTGACGGCGTGGTCGAACATGATAAGCCGCTGAAGGAACGGATGATTTCGCCGGCGCTAGCGGCCCTGATGGAAGCCGAACCGGCCTCGGCGGGCGAAGCGCCGACTGCTTGAAATGTATAGTCGCACAATATCGTTATGAACTTTGTCGAGTCTATTCTGATCGCCTTCCGAGCGTTGGCGGCCAACAAAATGCGGGCGTTGCTGACGATGCTGGGTATCATCATCGGCGTCGGTGCGGTGATCGGCATGCTCGCGATGGGCAACGGATTCCAGGGTTTTCTAAACGACCAGTTCGCCCAACTCGGTGCCGGCAATTTCTACGTGGCGCCGTTTGTCGACAGCAACGAGATCGATGCAATCATCTCGGCTCGATTAAGCTATGCCGATGCCCAGGCTATCGCGGAACCGGGGCGCGCCCCGGCGGTCGATGCCGTGGCGGTCGAGATCTCCGGTCAGGTGCAGGCTGCGGCTAAGGGTTCCCGTCTAGACTTCAATGTGCGCGCCGTCAGCCCAGGCTTTTTCTATGTAACCCCGCAAGATCTCGGCGCGGGTCGGCTATTCGATACCGCCGCCGACGAGGATCAGGCGCGTGTAGCTGTGATTGGCTGGAAGGTCGCCGATGAGCTGTACGGTGGCACGTCGCTGGCGCTCGGCCAGCGCCTGAACCTGAACGGGTCGTCGTTCGAGGTGATCGGGGTGCTGGCGACCGAAGAGGGCCAGATCAGCGTCGGCGCCGATCCCGCGGAGGCGATCTTCGTGCCGTACCAGACCGGAATTGCTCGTCTCTTTCGCAACCGGTTCGACGACCGAACCGATATTGATATTATGACCGTGAAGGCGCGCAGCATCAATGAGATTGATAATGCGATTCGCCAGGTCACCGAGGTGGTGCGCGAGGAGCACCGTCTAACCTACCAGGACAATGATTTTACAATCATCAACCCCGACCAGATCGCCGCACAGTTCAACGCCGTGATCGGCGCTTTCACCGCCTTCCTCGGTCTGGTGGCGGGGATTTCGCTGATCGTCGGCGGGATCGGGATCATGAACATTATGCTGGTGAGCGTTGCCGAACGCACCCGTGAGATCGGGCTGCGCAAAGCGGTGGGAGCGCGCCAGTTTGACATCATGCTCCAGTTCCTGGTTGAGGCGGTCGTGCTATGCCTGGTGGGCGGTGTACTCGGTATTCTGCTAGGCTTCGGGCTGGCTCAAATCGGCACGCTGGTGCTGGTCGGACTCTTTGGCGCCGAAGGAGCTGCGGCAAGGGTTGCGCTCGGTGACGTCGTGTTTGCAACCGCCATTGCAACCACAATCGGCATCGTTTTCGGCTTCTTCCCGGCCCTGACGGCAGCGCGGCTGAACCCGATCGAAGCTCTGCGGACCGAGTAGTAGTGGAGCGTGTACTATGAACCTGATCGAGTCGTTTCGGATCGCCTGGGGCGCGATGATGAGCCACAAGCTACGCTCGTTGCTGACGATGATGGGGATCATCATCGGTGTCGGCGCGGTTGTGGGCATGCTGGCTATCGGAGAGGGTTATTCGGCCTATATCGATGCCGAGTTCGACGAACTGGGCGTAGGCACCTTCTATGTGAACCCACAGATTGATACCCAGGATGATCTCGAGCAAGAGACCTTGCGCCCGCAACTGACCGCCGCTGACGCCGAGGCCCTGATGCAACCTGGTCGGGCGCCGGCGGTTGAGTTCGTGGTAGTCGAGCTGAACGACTTCGGCGTCGTCAATGCCGGCGGCGCCCGCTACTTGTTCGGTATCAAGGGAGTGACGCCGAGCTTCTTCGAGGTTGGCGACCAGAGCATGGGCGACGGGCGGGTTTTCACCGAGGAAGAGGAGCGTAGCAGCGCCCGGGTAGCGGTGATTGGCGACCTGGTGGCCGAGACACTGTTTGGCAGTATCTACGACGCGGTTGGGCGGCGGATCAACGTCAACGGCGTTCAGTTCGAGGTGATCGGCGTTTCGACAGCCGGCCAGAGCCAGCTCGCCGGCGCCTTCGGACGTTTCGGCGATCCGGGAGAGCAGATCTACACGCCTTACAGCACTGCCCGCAACCGCCTGTTCCGCAACGAGGTCGACACACGGGTCGATGTCTCATCGTTGACGGTGAAGGCTCGCGACATCGAGTCGATCGACGAAGCGATTCACCAAGTGACGCTGGCGCTGCGCGATGAGCACCGGCTGACCTACCAGTCGAACGATTTTACGGTTACGAACCCGGCCCAGCTCGCCGATCAGGCTCGCGTCGTGACAGTCGGCTTCAGCGCCTTCTTGGGCACGATCGGCGGAATTTCGCTGCTGGTGGGCGGGATCGGGATTATGAACATTATGCTGGTGAGCGTGACCCAGCGCACGAGCGAGATCGGATTGCGCAAGGCGGTTGGGGCGCGCCGCAGCGATATTCTGCTCCAGTTCCTGATCGAAGCGCTGGTGCTCTGCCTCTCAGGTGGCCTGCTGGGGATCGGCCTCGGTTACCTCTTCTCGTTCGGAGGCACGACGGTGCTCTACAACCTTTCACAAGATCCCAACATCCGCGCGAGCGTGACACTCTTCTCAGTGGTATTGGCAACTTCGATCTCGGTGGCTATCGGGCTCTTCTTCGGTCTGTTCCCGGCTCTGCGGGCGGCGCGGCTCGATCCGATTGCGGCGCTGCGTAAGGAATAGCGTAGCGCACAAAACGAGAAGAATCCTGGCAATTCGGATAGCAGGCATATGAGATTGTTCGTTCTACATCCTCCTGTGTGAAACGGTCTCTGTGATTCTGGCGAAGTAATGGTGCCATTCCACTGCGTTTATCGGTTCCCAGCCCCATTCATCCATCAGTATTTCCCATACGACTTGAAATTCCTCTGGCTCGTTGCGCAAACCGAGCACGTGCAATAAGTAGCTGATGAATTTTGGCCGCAATCGTGTATTTGGAACGCTTAATCCGCGTTCCCATGCGCTCGCGGATTCATAGCTCCGGTTCCCGTGTAGCCGCATGCCCGCGCCATCTGGGCAAGCGTCACACCTGCGGCTTTGCGTACTTCGGTCAATTTCGTCAGCTTGAAAGGATCTGGCATAACGATCAAAACTCCTCAAAAAATACTGGGTTTACGGGGTGACAAATAGAGAACGTACATGGGAAAATGAGTAAGCCTGGTATATACGAGCATATGTAGGAAGCTATCAAACAATATGGGAGACACCGCATGGTGTCATTCTGCGCAGCGAAGAATCTCAGATTCCAAGGCCATCGAGACCCTTCACTCCGCCTGCGGCTCCGTTCAGGGTGACATGCGGCATACTCATCATCGTTTGGTAGCTATGGGAAAACGATCAATCTAAGGTTGCATATATTAAAATTGTCATCCGGCAAGCCTGAGAAAGTTACAAATTTTTCAGATGCGCCTGGCAGTAACTTCTCAGTGTACAGATGCCTTTGGGACAAATTAGAAAGTTAGTATGACTGACATACTATGGATTCTTTAATGGACTACGATAGTTCATAGCATGTTCAGAAATTTTTCCTCTCATGGTAATTAGTACCGAAACATGTCATTTTTGATTGCCGATTGGCAGGAATCAACGAAAATGAAGCAAGAGATAATGGATCCTCCACTGTCCTTGATCGCCGCTGCCAGGACGCGAGCCGGCAGTTTGCGTGATCACAATGAGGATAGTATCTGGATGAATGCGCGGTCGGGAGTTTTTGTGCTTGCCGATGGTATTGGTGGGTGCGATGCAGGCGAATGGGCAAGCTGGCTGACGGTCAAGACCGTTGGACGCTTTATCGTAGAGTATGCCGACAATGTCGCATTGGCGAAGCATCAACTCATCGCCGAAGCCATCGAATACGCTAATCGGCAGGTGCGTGAGGCCGCGGCGGCGGCACGCCAACAGAGAGGCATGGGGGCGACGGTCGTAGCGGCGTTAGTGCATCCGCCGAAGGCGACTATTTGCCACGCTGGGGATGCGCGAGCGTATCTTATTCATAATCGCCGGGTGCGCTGTCTTACAGAAGATGATGCAGTAATGATGCGGGCTATCGGCGCTGAAAAGCGAAATGGACGTCTTGCAGATGACAATCGCCAGTTTATCACCAAAGCTGTAGGCAAACTTGAACAAGTTCGGCCGCATTGCACCGAACTGAGGTTTGCTCCAGACGATTGGCTCTTGTTATGCAGCGATGGGTGTTGGAGTGCGCTTAATGATGCGGCGATGCTTTCAGTAACGCAGGATGCTTATGGCGACCCGGCCCGTGTCGTCAACAATTTGATTGACATCGCCTATGAATCAGGCGTTGGCGATGATGTGTCAATTATCGCAGTACAAGGCGTAGAGGCGCAACATTCGATCCGAGAAGCGATCTAATAAAGATCCGCCGTCTTTGAGGTTGACCAATTGGTTATTCCTGCCCCAACGTCTTCTCGGCGGGTTGTCCCCATTGTATTTCCGCCTCACCCGCCGCCAGAAATCCCAGCAGCAATCCATAAAACGCGCGTTCAGCTTCGATTTGCGGGAAGTGCCCGCACTGCTCGATGAAGACCAAGCGTGCGTTCGGTATCTCGCGGCGCGCCGCCTCGCCCCCGCTTGGGGCGAAGACTCGATCTTCTTTGCCCCAGATAACGAGCGTTGGACAGCGTAGTTCGCCTAATCTCGCCCGCAGCCCCGTTATTTCCAGGTCGAGGTTATCATACTGGCGACTGAAGCTTACCATTGTGCGGCGGATCTCGATATCGCCGAGAACCGCCAGCCCGCGTTCCACCAGATCGGGGGTGACATAACGGCGAGGATCGTGGAAGAAGAGCTGAAGCTGGTTGCGCATCATCGTCCGGTTGGCCGATAACGCGAAGATCGTTTCGCCGAGCTTCGGGATCTTGCCCGCTCGACGCATATAGTAAGGGATTTTGAGAAAGCCTTCGCTGTCAATAATGACCAGGCGTTTAATGCGCCGGGGATGGAGCACTGCGGTGGCCAGTGTGAACTTGCCGCCCATTGAGTGCCCAACGAACGTCGCTTGTTCAATGCCCAGTTTGTCGAGGAGCCCCGCGTAGAGATCGGCGAAGAGTTGCAGGTTATAGTCCGCGCTGCGGGGTTTGTCCGATTTGCCGAAGCCCAGCGCATCCACCGCAATGGCGCGGTAGCCGCTCCGGCTCAGCAACTCGATGGTCGGTCGCCAGTCCTCGGCAGATACGGCGAGCCCGTGCAGAAGAAGCACTGGCGAGCCGGTTCCGGCTTCCAGCAGGTGGAGGTTATAGCCGTTTACATTGATATGTATGCTGTTGATCATAGCGCCCTGACCTGTTATAGAGATGGCGATGCCCGCCTGTTTGCGTAGCCGTTTGGTATGCCGCTGCACCGAGCATACCGGCAATTGAGGGCTGTGTTAGTGATATTCGCCCGCTATTATAACATCCATTGTGTTCATATCTCGCACGGCTCTGTTGTCTCCTATGCTGATGTGTATAAAGTTGACAACTTGTGGAAAACATTGGCGCTTGATCGTGAACTGAGACATTTGCGAGATCCAGAGCGCTGCTACCAAACAATATGGGAGACGCCGCATGGGGTCATTCTGAGCGCAGCGAAGAATCTCCGATTCCCCCAACGCCGAGCCCCTTCACTCCGCCTGCGGCTCCGTTCAGGGTGCCATGCGGCATGGGTAGCATCCACGCTGCCTGCGACTCCGTTCAGGGTGATATGCGGCATGGGTAGCATCGCTTGGTAGCGACTGATTGGTTTTGCTCCTTCACCAATCAGATAGCCTTACAATATTCGGTTGACGCGCCCTAAACGCCGGGTATAATGCGGAGCGCCGAATCTTGACGCCCAGCGATGAAAGCGCTTTATGAATTATCTTATGCCCCGGCAGCTTGCCCTTGACGGCCTTCTCCTGCTGCTCCTGGTTTGCAGCACCCTGGCGCTTCCCCGTCTTGCTTATCGCGAATCGCGCGGCCTATCTTTCGAGATGGACGCTCTGCCGGTGATGCTGCCCGCTGCTGGATTGCATGAGATCGAACCGCTGGTTGATCGATCCGGCGGCTTTCGCTGGACATATGGCAAGGCCGTGCTTGAACCGCCGAACCCTGGCGGCCCGGGAGAGGTGCGCTTGGTGATGGCGAGCGGAACCGCCACGACGACGCCTGTGTTGGTGCAGGCTGATGCTGTCTCCTACGCAGTTGCAGTTGGTCCAGGATTGCGCACCTACGCCTTTCTGTTTCCCGCAGCGGCGGGAGAGCGTGTCCCGATCACGATTGAATCGCCGACGATGAGCGTTGATGGTCGCGATCTGGGCGTGATGATCAGCCAGTTACGCATCGTCGGCGGCAGCGCAACGCCGATGCAAATCCCGCTGGCGCTGGTTATTGCGTCCGTTAGCGGCTTTGTGACGCTGCGGCGGGCCGGCGGGGGTCGTTTGCTCATCACTGTAATCGTCGGCAGTCTGCAATTTCTGGCGGTCGCGTGGCTGGCGTTCGACGGCTGGCGCTACGCATTGTTTGGCCCGATTCTGCTGCTGGCAAGCGGGGCGAGCCTGGCGGCGCTCGTCATTGAACGCATCTGGCCGCCGCATCCGCCGACGCCGACTCCGGCCTTGCCGTTGTCCCGCCGCGACTGGTCGCTGCTGGCGCTTTTACTGATTCTGGCGCTGGCGATGAGCCTGCCCTGGCTCGCTGTGCCTGACCCGGTAGGCGATCTGGAATTGGCAGCCCGGCGTATGGGGTTTATGGCGAATGACGGGTGGGCGGGTGCGTTTAGTTTTGGCGGCGACTATATGCCGCTACGGCTGGGCATTTTATACGGGTTGAGTTTTCCCGTGCGCTGGTTGGGCGGCGCATTCTGGGATTCGGCAACGACCATCACCTACGCGTTTATCAAGCTGCCCAGTGTGTTGGCAAACCTCGGCATCGTCACGATGATCTTTTTCTGGAGTCGCCGATTCTGCGCCTGGCAATGCGCCGCCCTGATCGCCGCGCTCTATGCGCTGACGCCGCCGATCTGGATTAACGCAGCCTGGTGGGGGCAGGTGGATGCATTGCTGATGTTGCCGATGATCGGGGCCGTAGTCGGTCTGGATCGATTCGGCGGGCGTCGGAGCTGGATGCTCTGGGCGTCGGCGTTGCTCATCAAGCCGCAGGCGATTATTCTGGCCCCGCTGCTGTATATCGCGACGCTGCGCCGTTATGGCAGTCGCGGTCTGGTCGAAGGTGGCGCTCTGGCAATGGGCTTGATCGTGATAGCGTACGCGCCGCTGGCGTTGGCGGGGCAGGGACCGGGGGCGTTTCAGGCTGCGGTCGGTTCGGTCGGGCGTTTTCCGCAGGTCACGAATCGCGCCTACAATCTGTGGTACATCGTCTCGCAGGGCGCGCAAATGTCCGATGTCGCTCATTGGTTGGGGCCGTTTACCTACCGCACCGTTGGCTTGATCCTGGTGGCGGGAGCGGCGCTGGTCGTTGGTATCGCGTTATTGCGGCGGGTTGACGGCCCGGTGCGCGTTGAAGGCGCGGCGGCGTTGGCGCTGGCGTTTTTCGTTTTGCCCACTCAGATCCACGAACGATACGCGTTTCTGGCGCTGCCCTTTCTGGCGATGGGAATTGCATCGAGCCGCGCGTTGCTCGTCCCCTATGCGATCCTGACGGCGACGGCGACGCTCAACATCCTGGGAGCGTTGAGAGGTTTCTGGCCCGCTGCAACGGGCGTGATCAAGCCGTCGGCGCTGCCGCTGCTCGTCTCCTGGATCAACGTGATTGTCCTAGTCGGTCTGCTTCTCCATCTGCTGCTGATCGCCAGCCGCCCGCCGTCGATCCAGGAGACGATACGTCCGTCCAGTGCGTCGTAACGCAGATGCTACTGCTCGTTGCTATGTGTTCTGTGGTTAGTGGGCGCTTGTGATGAAGCGGTCCCGGCGCCGTTCGCGGCGGGTGTTTCATTCACCGTTGTTGGGTTGAGTAACGCGCTCCAACGGTAATCAACCAGGCGGGTATGCTCGCCTCTGGCCAGCGCAATAGTGAAATCGGCCATTGTTTTGACCACCCAGTCGAAATAATGCGGCGTGAGCGTATTCACCTCGAAATCAGGCGCGGGGTTAGAAAAGTCGATGGCGTACGGTTCGCCATCCTTGATGGCAAACTCAACCGTGTTCATATCGTAGCCTAGGGCGCGACTGATCTTGAGCGCCGCTTTGGTGACCAGCGCCGTCTCTATCGGCGAAAGATAGTCTTCATCGAGTGTATAGCGAATAGACCAGTTGGCATCGGCCTCAAATCGGATCGCGGCGACTTGCGACTGGCCAATAACGATGCAGCGCACGTATTTATCCCAGTGGATGTATTCTTGCAGCATCATGCACTCGGCGCCGGTTTCGTTGTAAGCGCGCCACAACTCCTCGATAGCATCCAATCGATAGACATTGCGCAGCCCGCCGCCCCATACCGGTTTGAGAATGACCGGGAAGCCGCCCAGATATTCGATATGCGTTTGCCATGGGATTGGATATTCGAGGTTGCGTAGCGAGCCATTGGTGACGCCTTCGGTATAGGAATGCGAGGGTAGCGCAATCGTGCGCGGATGTTTGATGCCCAGGCGCGTCGCCAGGCTGGCCCCGAAAAACTTATCGTCGGCGCTCCACCAGAACGGGTTATTGATGACGGTCGCGCCGGCCAGAACGGCATTCTTGAGGAATGCGCGGTAGTAGGGGATCGCATGACTGATGCGATCAACGATAACATCATAATCGCACGGTTCAGCCATACGCGTGCCGCCGAGCTTGATGAATTCAGCGACGACGCCGGCATTGCGCCGATTTACTTCCTCGATAAACGCCGGCGGCCACGACCATTCATTCCCGACCAGGATACCGATTTTCTTGGCGCCCACAATGACTCCTATGTCTAGTTGGTGTCAAAATACCGCATTGTAACGACGGGGACGACAAATTGTCCGCTAGTATGCTCTGATGCGGATTGTACCATATGTTCTATTGCGAGATCGCTCTCGTTGCATCTTAAGGATCTGAAGGTTTGAACGTTAGCCTGGAGATGCGATCGGAATGCGTATACGATTGTGGTATAATTTTCGCTTGTGTTATCAAGATGATGGGAATAAGTCGCTCCGTATATTCGTGCAACATGTAGTGATGGTCGTTCGGTGATGAACGGTGAGTGCCCCTGTAATGGAACAGAAGCTACGGACAATTGATGTTGAACGTCGGGGCTATGGCCAACGTTATACTGGCTTGCCGGTTGATGCATTGACGGATGAAGGTTTTAGCATCGATTGCGCCGAAAGCTTCTTGCGCCCGGAGATGTTCGACCTCCTTCAAGGAGATGTGGTACGGTGGCGTCATGAAGATCATTATATGCAGGGGCGCATTAGCCGCGTTGAACGTAATGGAGTTGGACTATATGTCAGGCTAGAGGATGTACGTCAATTGCCATCCGATTATACGCCGTATTATTGAGTAGTCTATTCCTACGTCTATTTGTTCCATCTGCTCCTTGTTTATTCCCCTTCGCGTACGAAGAACAAGCAGATTACAGCGCTGAGCAGCGCAAGACTGCTGGCCAGCCAGCCGTTGGCGTAAAATCCAAACGTTTGCCAGAGCATTGGTCCTGTCAGTGAGCCGATCACGCGTGCTGCCCCGATCGAAGCGACGCTTAGGGAAAGCACGGTGCCGCGGGCAGTCGGCATCAGGCCGCTGATTAACGGGAATGCCGAAACGATCCCGAATTCCATCGCTAGCCCAAATGCCAGGAACACTACGAGGAACAGCGGCCAGTTCCCCGCGCTGAGCGGCAACGCGACCAGGGCGAGTGTGGTGGCAATGAATCCGATTATGACCGATCGGCGCTTGCCCATCCGGTCAACCAGCATCGCCGAGCCAAGCGATCCTCCTAGCTCGACAAAGCCAAGCAGCCCAAAGACGAAGCCGAGTTGCTCGGTAGTTGCGCCAAAATCGGTCTGGAGCCAGTCCGCATAGACGACGAAGATTATCTCTGCAGCCAGAAGCATGCTGCACATCATGCCCATTGCGGCGATGACGCTGGGATTGGCCAGAACCTCGAAGCGGATGGGGTTTCGTTCCGGTTGCGCGGCCAACGGGCGCCGTTCGCCATCGGGCAGCCCGAACAGCGTAAGGAAAAGCACCACCAGACCTGTCCCCAGCAGCACCCAGAACAATGGCGCCCAGGCGTTGCTCGCCTCGGCGAGTTGGGTCAGCAGAACAACGCCGAATAACGCGGCAAACGCCCAGCTCAACTCCATCAAGCCGAGAATGCGTCCGCGCCGGGAATATTCGGTGCGAGCGCTGGCATAAGCCTGGCCCGATGGATGATAGATTGCGATCGATAGACCGATGATGCCGTAGCCGACGAGAAAGGGAACAAAGCTCTGGGCCAGCGCGCAAACCAGTGCGCCGAGAATAAACAGAAACAGCCCCCAGACCATCGTCGTCCGCTCGCCGCGCCAATCGGCGAGCGCACCACCAAGCGGACTGGAGATGCTTGCGCCCACCTGTATCGTCACGAGTAGGCTTGCAGTGCGCAAGTCTACCTCTAACCCGGCTGCGAGAAACGCCAACAACGGGTAGATCATGCGGAACGCAGTGTTGAGCGCCATCCTTCCAGCGAGCAATATCAGAATGTGGCGCGTGTTGAGCGATTGAGGAGGAACAAGCGTATGCGGCGTTATCATTGCGATTTTCTCTCCTGGCCAACCTTATGCAGCGCTCGACAAACCTCTGTAGATTAGCATACTTTGGTCGCGACGCTATGAGCCGTAAGGAGGAGTTGGCGTTGTTTGGCATTGGTTGACAGCGCGGATCAGCCAGAGTATGATCCTGTGTTGATATTGCCTGGAGATCCGAGTTCGTCACCTGTATAGCTAGAAGGGTTTTTATGGATCGCGCGTATCATCGGTGGGATAGCCCGGCGTTGAATCGTCCAATGGAGTTGTTGATCTTTGGTTATGGCGGCTTGCCGTACCTGGTTTTTCCAACATCCAACGGTCGCTTTTACGAGTTTGAAGATAATGGCATGGTCGCCGCGCTTCGGGATCGTATTGAAAGGGGCGAGCTTCAACTCTTCTGCGTTGATGGTATCTATGCTGAAACCTGGTTCAATACCCGATCGGATATCGACATGCGTATGTGGCGCGAAGAGCACTACGAACGTTATCTGATCAATGAGGCGCTGCCGCTGGTCCGGCATACCAACTCAGAGCCATTTCTTATTGCAACCGGGTGTGAATTCGGCGCAACCGAGGCGGTGCATTTCGCTTTTCGTCATCCTGATCTCGTAAATCGGGTGATCGGCCTGCATGGAAACTATGATCTTGGACGCTATGCCAACTATCACACGGAGTCACGTTACCTGCACAACCCGATGGAATTTCTCCCGAATCTGCGTGATGAGCAACGTCTGAGCCATCTGCGCGAAATGGACATTGTACTGGTGACGAGTGAGGATGATCCAGGCAAGGATAATAATCAACGACTGTCACAGATCTTGTGGGATCGGCAGATCTGGCATGCGCTGCGCATTTGGAGCGACGGTTGCTATGGATGGGAGCATTGGCAGCGGATGATCGGCCTGTACATCGATGGTAGTGATTAATCGTGCGCGTGAGCAGGCTATGAGGACTGCCAAGCTTTCAAAGCCTGGCAGTCCTCAGCCGATCCAGACTCAGTCGCGCGTTCTGCGCATCTCATCGAGGATGCCGAGCAACTCTTCGGCCGGCGGCGGGGTGAAGACGGGTGAAAACGGCGCGTACCAGCGCCAACGAATCACGCCAGCTTCATCGAGAATGAATGTCCCCGGCAGCGGTACGCCGAAACCTGATCCCATGCCATAGGCATAGAATATCGACCACGATGGGTCGCTGAAGATCGGATACGGCGCATGCAGGAGTTCGGCGACAAAGCTAGTCATCTCCAGGTCGGTGCTGCTGACCACAAGCAGCTTGACGCCACGCTTTTCGAACTCATGATGGGCTTCTCGCAAACCTTCCAGGTGCGGTGCGCAGTGTGGTCAGAAGAAACGGTCACTGACGATGCGTGTCAGATTCAGTACTGTCGGTTGTCCGCGTAGGTTGCTCAGACGCAGCGTTTGCCCGTACTCGACTTGCTCTGTGCCGTCGGCATTGATGAAGAACCGCGCGTAGGGAAGTTCAAAGTCGGGTGCGAGTTCACCTACCTCCGGCACATTACTCGGTCCGCGTGGTCGGATAAATTCACTGCGCCACTGGGCGGTCATCGGAAGGATGGGTCGGGACATCGCTGCCTCCTCATACAGTTACGGCTTCTTGTGCGCATACGCGCTTGAGCCGCTTCATTTGCTCACGTGCATCCCATTTCATAAACGGCTCGACAGTAAGCGGCCAGATCGCGCCGAGTCCGGGAGTGCGCAACTCGTATTCAAGCCGGTTCTGAATTATCGTCTGCTTTGCGTTGTCGGGGTTAGGGAACCAATGCCATGCGTCGAATCCTTCCCAGAAGCCGTTATAGGCCCAGAGAATCAACCCTGGTTTGCGCTCGTGAACGATATAGTGCGCGACCAGCAGATCGCCGAGACCGGTCAGGGTCAGTTTCCAGCGTGCATCTTGCTCAAAGCTCCAACCGTCGAGTGGCGTAAATTTCACTGCCGGCGACACCCAGCGATCCATAAGCTCGCGCTCGGTCATGATAGCGTCAGCAGTTGTCATCGGCGCGTCAACGACAACGAATTCTTCTAATATATGCATATGCGGCGATCCCTTGAATGATATGATATAGAACTGCCTTTGGGATCAGTATACCGAGCTTGCGATTGTTTGTCCAGTATTTGCAAATGTTTTGTCAGTGCCTATGGCGCTGGAGCGAGAACGATTCAACATGGCGAACGACGCGCAAGGTAATAACCAGCAACAGTCCGGTGGCAATCGCCAGTACGTACATTCCCGCGCCGATGAGCATGCCGATGGTGGCGACGATTCAGATGCTGGCCGCAGCCGTCAGGCCACTGATGCTGCCACCTTGTCCGGCGGGAGAACCGTGACGCTCGCGCTCCCCTCCTGGAATGGCGCCGATAGCCACTGCCAGGGTGACGCGAATAGTCATTTCGAGATCTTGTGAAGTGAGTATAGCCATAACGACTTCCTTGTCGTAAAAGATGTCCTAAAAGGGGATTGATCGTCTGCCCGATCGGTTTTCAGACGCATTATCGCCACAGCACGGTGATCTCAACGTTGCCGCCGTCAGCTTCGACCACCACATAGCGGCTGTCAACGATGTGCTTGATCTCGACCGGTTGGGTTTGACCGTCAACTTGCACATCCAGAACCTTGGATGCGCCGGCAGGCAATAGCAGGCGAATGTAGGTATTTTCCCAACTGCCGGTGACGTCAAGTGTCAGGGATTGTTCCTCGCGACGCCAGCTATACGCCACATAGCCATCAGAGGCAGCGTAGCGAGTAACGACATCGACGGTGCGCAGTTCAGGATCGGCGGCCCAACGCGGGCTGAGGAACAGGTCGCGGTAGCGGCTGTCGCGATCAACAATTCCCGCAGCGCCTTCAAACAGCGCGCTGAGCATTGCGCTCGAACCCCAACCGTCGGTGGGGAGCGTATCCGGGCCGGAGATACCGGGGTTGCCGTTGGGATAATACCAGAGATACGACTGACCGGTTAGCTCGATCAGGCCGGCGTAACGACGCAGAATATCGAAGGCGTAGCCTTCAGCGCCATAGTTGAATGCGCCGCGGGCCAGTTCGCCGCCGACGAGCGGCATAATCCCGCCGTTGACGTATTCGCCGGGATCATCGCCGGGGCGACCTCCCAGACCGAATGTGCCGGAAGGGAATGGCGGATCGATGCTATACCACTCGGCAAATGCGCGCTCAGGATCATGGCGTTCGTAATAGGCGGCGACAATCGAACGCCCCTGATGAAAGTCAAGCCCGTCCCGATTGAGGGCGAAGGCGTTTGAAAGGCTGAGCTGCACCGCTGTGTCGAGACCGGGGATTGAGACCGTTTCGGAGATCGGGATGAAGTGCGTGTAAAAGCTCCCATTCCAACTCAGCGCATTTAGGCGTGCAATAATCGCGCGGCTTTGTTCGCGCCAGTCGTTCGCCAGATTCGGGTCGCCGACGTACTCTTCGATGCGGGCCATCAGTTCAAGCGCATAGGCCAGGCCGGTGTTATCGCCGTGGAAGATGCCCCAGATAGTCTGTTCGTCGATCCAGTGGCGCGGCGCGGGTTTGCCATCCGGGCTGACGGTTGTCGGGCCAATCGCGAAATCCCAGGTGTCGATGGTATAAGGTCGGCGCACAAGTCCGCGTTGAGCGTCCCAGCGCAACGGGTTGTCAGTAATGTAGCGCAGACCCTGCCGCATCGCTTCGAGGTTTTCACGCAACCAGTCATCGTCGCCGGTCATTTGCCAGGCTTCATAGACGCCCTGTACGAAGAGATACTCCAGGTCGGCCTCAACCTCTTTGCGGTACGCCTGCACGTGCATATCGGGAAAGTCGATCACATCGGGGAAGCTGCCATCGGGTCGTTGCGCCTGGCGAAAGGCGTCAAGCAGGCTGACGACATCCGTCTCGAAATAGCGGAAGCCGCGCCCCTGGTAGACATGATCGCGCAACCAGAGCAACGGATTGTCGGGGGAGCGGTAGCCGCGCACACGCTGCCCGTTGAGCGTGTATTCGGTGATGCCTTGCTCCATAAAGCCATGCACACGCGGGTATAGTCGATCAAAAAGCGGCCGACCGGTCTGGAGGGCTGTCGTTGGTTCCAGGGTAAAGATGTCACTCTGCGCCCCGGCGATCTGATCGTTGATCACTATCAACGCCCATTGCGGCCCGATCGCGCCGCGCGGCGTTACGGCCATTTCGGCGCGCCCATCGCTTGCCTGTGTTGTGAAGGTTCCCACAGCCTGCTGCTGATCATCGTAGAGATGCACTTCAACCGATCCGCTGTAACCGACGATTCGCAGCGTCAATGTAATGGGTTGGAGCGGTTGGACCGTCGTGGATATGCCATCCTTTAGCTTGATGCTTGCTTGCCAGGGGCTGGCTGAATGGACGAGCAGATCGCGCGGCGTCTCATTGCGCCAGCCGGTCGGTTGCGGGTGGATCGTAATGTTGCCATTGCGCGACTCGATGCGTTCCTGGTCAAAGAATTGCACCCAACGTCCGTCAATCCAGAGCCGATCGCTGCGCGGATCGCCGCTATGTTTGGTGTGTTGCGCCCAGGCGTTTGGAGATGGTTCGGTTGCGGCGTCGGAGGAGAGTTGCGGCTGGATAGCTGTGCAAGCGCTCAAGAGCAATGCCAGCAGAGGCATAACGGAACGATGGAAGATGGACATAAGCGTTTCGTCTGGCTTTCAATGCGGAGAACCTTCGGATGAGGTGCATTATAGACGATATTACGCATGTGAGAACATACTTTCTTTGTCTATACGCGGCGCTACGTTCGCATTGCGCGCTCGGCGGCGGTAAGCATTGGAGCGATCAGGCGGCTGCTGCGTGCATATGCTTTGGAGAGACGCCAGCCGACGCGGCGGATCGAGGGTTGGGGTGAGCGACGGAGATGCCGCAATCCGCCGCGACCGATCAGGCGGGCGCGACGCAGCACGTAGTGGCGCCGCCCAAGTAGCACAATTGCCAGGATGAAGCAGGGCCAGCCAGGAATAATCGGCAAGATGGCGCCAATGGCAGCTACAACCGCGCAGATCAGAGCTAATCCCAGGCGCGCTGCATCAGGTATGCGCCGAACATGGAAAAAGCGCATCTTCACCTCATTAAAACTCGGCTTCTGAAGCTCATTGATTCAAACGCTGCGAGCCTATGCGAGGATGCTACCAAACGATAATGAACAGGCCGCATGTCACCCTGAGCGGAGCGAAGGGTCTCAGCGTCCCCGACAGCCGGGATTCTTCGCTGCGCTCAGAAT
>JANQID010000071.1 GCA_028282325.1 Chloroflexaceae bacterium
CATGCCGCATGGCACCCTGACCCTGAGCGCAGCGAAGGGGAAGGGTCTCGGCGTTGGGGGAATCTGAGATTCTTCGCTGCGCTCAGAATGACCCCATGCGGTGTCTCCCATATGGTTTGGTAGCTCCGACGGAAATTGCGCTCAGACGTTCACTGGTATGTCGATTTTAAGATTGGCCCAGTCTTTTCAGACAGTCTCTCAAATCTGCAATCGGCAATCTCAAAGAGTATAGGTGGCTGACGCGAATGATAACTATCGAATGGGCGTTGCTCGTAACGGCGCTGCTGCTGATTTTCAGCGTGATTGCCAGCAAGGCCTCGGCGCGCGTAGGCGTCCCGGCATTGCTGATCTTCCTGCTGATCGGGATGCTTGCCGGCCCTGAAGGACTGGGCGGCATCGACTTCAATGATCTCTGGCTGGCGCAGTCCATCGGCGTGGTCGCCCTGGCGCTCATTCTCTTCTCCGGCGGGTTGGATACCAACTGGGAGAGTATTCGATCCGTGTTGTGGAGCGGTCTGGCGCTGGCGAATGTCGGCGTCGTGGTCAGCGCCGTATTGGTGGGCGGCTTCGCCGTGCTGGCGCTGGGCTTTGCGCCGCTCGAAGGGCTGTTGTTCGGCGCGATCGTTTCGTCCACCGATGCGGCGGCGGTGTTCTCGGTGATGCGCACCCGCAGCGTCAATCTGAAAGGCAAGCTCGAACCGCTAATTGAACTGGAGTCGGGCAGCAACGACCCGATCGCGGTTTTTCTGACTATCGGGCTCACCGGGATGATGCTCGATCCGACGCGCTCGGCGCTCGATCTGGTTCCGACGTTTGTGTGGCAGATGACCTTCGGCGCGGCGGCCGGCTATGGCCTGGGCCGCGCGATGGTGATCATCATCAACCGGCTGCGCCTGAGTCAGGAAGGCCTCTATCCCGTGCTCTCGCTGGCGCTGGTGTTGTTGACCTATGGTTTGACGACCCGTCTGGGCGGAAATGGCTTTCTGGCGGTGTATATCGCCGGATTGACGATAGGCAACCGCAACTTCATCCACAAGCGTAGCCTGATGCGTTTCCACGATGGGTTGGCCTGGTTGATGCAGATTGGCATGTTTCTGACATTGGGCATGCTGGTGATCCCATCACGCCTGCCACCCGTGCTGGGAAGCGGGGTGCTAGCTGCGGTATTCCTCATCCTGGCCGCCCGCCCCGTCGGCGTGTTCGCCGCGCTGGCATTCACGAAGCTGGGCGTCGCCGAGAAGCTGATGGTGGCGTGGGCCGGTTTGCGCGGCGCAGTCCCGATTGTGCTGGCTACGTTTCCTCTACTCGCCGGACTACCGCGCGCGGAGGAGATCTTTAACCTGGTGTTCTTTATTGTGCTGCTTTCGGTAGCATTGCAAGGCACATCGGTCGGTGCGGCGGCGCGCCTGTTGCGCCTCAACGCCGAGAAGTACGTCGAGTATCACTATCCGCTGGAGTTTGTGCCCAGCGTGAGTGCGCGCAGCCAGTTGATCGAGATCCTGGTGCGTCCGGATTCGCCGGTGGCCGGATGTTCGCTGATCGATCTGAACTTGCCCAGAGGCGTACTGGTGGTGTCGATTAACCGCCAGGACGACTCGGTCGTGCCCGATGGCGGCACGGTACTGGAAGTCGATGATCGTGTGTTGATGCTGGCCGAGCGCGAGGCGTTTCCACGTGTGCGCGCAATTTTCGGCAACGGTGCGTCCGGCGCGTAGTCCTCTCCTCCTCAGAATCTGTCTGAAAAGGTCAGCCAGCAGACTGGCCCAGTCTGCTCAGACAATTTCTTACACGGTATGTTCAACCGGCAGCCGCGCGATGAAATCACCCACGACCTGCATAAACGCCGCCGGGCATTCCTCGTGCGGCAGATGCCCGCAGTCGGGAATGACCGCCAACTCGGCGTTGGGCAGTTCGCGGGCCAGGCGGATATGCTGGCCGGTTGGCACGGTGTTATCGTTGGCGCCGGTGACGACGAGCGTCGGGATGCGGATCTCCGCAACCCGTTCGGCGACGCCCAGGGCGTGGGTCGCCAGGATCAATTCCCAGACGGCGCGCTCCCAACCCGGTTGTTGCAACGCGGCGCGATAGGTCGCCAGGATCGTCGGCGTTACCTTGCTCCGGTCGTGCCAGAACGAGCGAATGGCATTATCCGCCGCCATACCGATGCCAAATCCCGCCAGCAGCGGTCCCACGCCATCCATCGCGTTCAGCAGCGGCTTCAACCAGGGCGGAAACTCGCTGACGGCGTAGGCGGTATAGGCCATCTCGCCGATTAACACGAGCGCACGCACGCGACCGGGCTGGCGCAGCGCTGCCAGCAACGCCAGCGTCCCGCCCGCCGAACTGCCCACCAGCACTGGTCGTTCGATGTGCAGGTGGTCGCACAAAGCCAGCGTCAGATCGGCCTGAGTCTCAGCGGTGTAGGGGTTGTCCGTCTGGCGGTCAAACGTCTGTGGCCGCTCGGTCAGCCCGAACGTCGGGCGGTCAAACATGACGACCGTGCCGAGTCGGCTTAGCGGTGCGATGATTTCCCGCCACGAGTAGATGCTCAAGAAGCTGCCGTGGAGCAGTACCAGCGTCGGTTCGCCTTGCCCGACCACCTGGTAATGGACGCGGATGCCATTAATCGTTGCGAAGCGACTGGTCGTGGTAATGATGGGATCGGCGTATGCTCCCAGGTGTTGTTGGTGTGTGGTGCGGCGCTGCCATACGCTGGCGGCAACCGCCAGCCCCAGCACGCCCGCAATCCAGAGAAGGCGGTTTTGTTTCGATTTCAGCATCGGCTCATTCCTCGGCCAGCAATGCGCGGAAGGTGCGCAATGCCTGGATTGTACGGCGTCCGTACCAGGTCAACAGCATGCCGTCACAGAGATGGATGCGCGGTGTGCGGGGCGTTTTGGTCTGGCCCGGCGTCGTGAGCGTCTCAACATCGCGGTCGGTGAAATGGTATGGCTCGCTGGGCAGCAAGATGATCTCCGGCTCAAGCGCCAGAAACGCCTCCAGCGTGGCGCGGGGGTAGCGTTCGTCCATCTGGCGGGCCAGGTTTGCTGCGCCGCACAACCGTAGCACGTCATCGGCGTAGGTGTCGCCGCCGATTGCCATCCACGGATCGCGCCAGACGAAGGCCAGCGTTCGTCGCGTCGGCCCGGCTTCCGCCGCGCGGGCTTGTTCCAGAACGCTGCGTAGGTCGGCGAGCAGCGGCTGCGCGCCCGAACCGGCATCGAGCAGATTGGCGAGCGCCGTGAGCTGTTCCAGCGTGTCGGCGACGGTGCAAATGTCGGTGACATAGACCGGGATGTTGGCGGCCTCCAGCGCTAAAACATCGCGTTCACGGTTTTCTTCTTTTGACGCGATCACCAGGTCGGGTTGCAGGGCGGCGATGCGCTCGCGGTCGGGGTTTTTCGTGCCGCGCACGCGGGGCAGCGTCGCGACCTTACCGGCCGGCTCGATGCAAAAATCGGTCACGCCGACGACGCACTCGCCCAGGCCGATGTCGAACAGAAACTCGGTCAGGCTCGGCACGAGCGAGACGATGCGTTGCGGCGCGCGCTCAAGCGTTAGCGTTCGGCCCAGTGCGTCGGCGGTTTGCATCGTCATTCCGTGAACCTGCGCACCAGAACGACGGCGTTTTGGCCGCCGAAGCCGAAGGCATTGGCCAGCGCTACATCAACGCGCTGGCGGCGCGGCTCGTTCGGCGTATAGTCGAGATCGCATTTCGGGTCGGGCGTGGCATAGTTGAGCGTCGGCGGAATAATGCCGGTCTCGATCGTCTTTACACAGCCGATGAGCGCCAACGCGCCGGCTGCGCCCGCCGTGTGGCCGAGCATCGACTTGATCGCGCTGACCGCAACCTTGGAGGCGTGATCGCCCAGCGCATTTTTGATAGCCAGCGTTTCGGCTTCGTCGTTTTGAGGAGTGCCGGTGCCGTGGGCGCTGATGTAATCTACGTCGTGCGGTTCGAGTTCCGCATCATCGATGGCGCGCGTGATCGCCAGGCTGGTGTAGGCGGCGCTTGGATCGGGCGCGGTGAGGTGGAACGCATCCTCGGTCGCGCCAAAGCCGCCGATCTCGGCGTAGATGCGCGCCCCGCGTTTCATCGCATGTTCCAGGCTCTCCAGAACGACCACCCCGCAGCCCTCGCCGCCGGCGGTTCCTTTGCGATTAGCGTCGAAGGGGCGTACAGCTTTTTTGGGGTCGTCACCGGCTTCGGCGATGGCGCCGATCACACCGAAGCCCATCGAGTTCAGCGCGGTGACGCCGGCGTCGGTTCCGCCGGCGACGGCGATGCCCACATCGCCGTGGTGGATCATCTGCGCTGCCTCGCCGATCGCATAGGTTCCGGTGGCGCACGCCGCAATTGGCGTGGTGGTCGGCCCGTGGAAGTCGTTGGCGATCGCCACCTGGCACGCGGCCATATTGGCGATGTAGATCGGCAGATAAAGCGTCGTTTGCAGGCGCTTGTTCCCGCGCTGGTGGAAAGCGATCGCTTCGGCTTCGGTGTTGGCCGAGCCGCCCAGACCGGTGCCGATGTCCACCGCCACCCGTGTGCGGTCGATCTGCTCCAGGTTCAGGCCGCTGTCGCGAAGGGCCTCGCCGGAAGCGGCCACGGCGAATTGGGCGAAGCGCGCCATACGCCGCGCAGCTTTGGCGTCCATATGATCACGCGGATCGAAGTTATGCACCTCGCCCGCAATCTCGTACGGGAAGTCGGTGATGTCGAAGTTGGTGATATAGTCGATGCCGGATTGGCCCGTCGCCAGGCCTTCCCACATTGCCGCTACCGAGTTGCCCAGCGGCGAGATGGCGCCCATTCCGGTGATGACGACGCGGTGCGTCGGTTTTGTACGCATACACTACTCCCAGACGGTCTGATAGATAACCGATAACCGATAGCCGATAACCGATAGCCGATAACCGATAGCCGATAACCGATAGCCGATAACCGATAGCCGATAACCGATAGCCGATAACCG
>JANQID010000102.1 GCA_028282325.1 Chloroflexaceae bacterium
ATTGGAGATACCGCATGGTGTCATTCTGAGCGCAGCGAAGAATCTCAGATTCCCCCAACGCCGAGACCCTTCACGCTGCCGGCGGCTCCGTTCAGGGTGCCATGCGGCATGGGTAGCATCGTTTGGTAGAAACGAAGATCGAACGTTGTTGCACGCATCCCCGACAATAATGTTATGATAGGTGTGCCGATGAATGAAACCCCCGCTTCATATGCCACGACCACAATCGATGTACGCCAGGCGCCGACCGATCTGGATGCAATGACACCCAGTAATCAATTGCCTGCCCAACCGACGCCGACACCAGAATCGCCGCACTCACTATGGCGACGCCGGTCGGCGCTAATGATCGCGCTGCTGGCGCTGGCCGGGCTGGTCGCGCTTTTCAGACCTGTTAGAATACTGCCGCGACGCCGTTGACACGTATAATGCCAGCCATCCCGACATCACATTGAACGCCGACATACCGCCGCATTTCTTAACCGGCGATCATCGGCGTCGAGTTGCAGCCAAACACATACGATCATGTCACCTTCTTTGAAGAGCGCCTGCTGTATATGGAAAACGAGTTGGATCTGGTTGCGCTCGATTTTGCGACGGTATGGAGCTTCCAGGGACTTGCGATACACGACTACGCTGCCTGGCGGGCAAAGAGGCATCACATATTTCTGCCGACAATCGTAAGACAGCCCTTGTTTTAACCAGATCTTCACTAGACCATTTGTTCTATTCCTGCTATAATCGAACTGTTCCATTCATCGACAATTGGCGAGGCGCAAGGAGAATCTTCACATGCAAGTGGTAAAAGCGTACCCGAACGGCATCTTTAGCTGGGTCGATCTGATGACGACCGATCAAGAGGGGGCCAAAGCGTTCTATTCCGCCATCTTCGGCTGGGATGTGAATGATCAGCCCACCGATATGGGCGGCGTCTACTCTATGTTCGAAATTGAAGGCTATGGCGTCGCCGGCGGGGGCGAGATGTCGCCGGATATGAAGGCGGCAGGCATGCCGACGGTCTGGACTTCGTATGTGAAGCATGACAATGCGGATACGATCGCGGAAAAAGTGACCGCCGCCGGCGGCGTTGTGATTATGCCGCCGATGGACGTGATGCAGGAAGGGCGCATGCTGATGGCCCAGGATCCGACGGGTGCCGTCTTTGGCGTCTGGCAGCCGAAGAACCACATCGGTGCGCAGTTGGTGAACCAGGCGAACACGCTGGTGTGGAATGAACTACAAACCCGTGACATTCCAACCGCGCGCGAGTTTTACAGCGCTGTCTTCGGTTGGACGTACGAGACGGACGCGAGCGGGTATGTGATGTGTAAGCAAGACGGGCGGATGCATGCCGGCATGCTGCAAATCGATGAGCGTTGGGGCGACGCTCCGAACAATTGGTCGGTCTACTTTTTGGTGGACGATGTGGACGCCAAAGCCGAGCAGGTAACGGTGCTCGGCGGCAATATCATCGTCCCCCGAACCAACGCCGGCGATATGGGCTCGTTCGTCGTCGCCCAGGATCCGCAAGGCGGCGTGTTTACGATAATGACTTTCACCGGCCCGGTTGACCCACCGCCCGGATACTAGGCGAATACCGCAGCAGTATTCGCTTTGCGGTCTGCGCTCGCTTTCGTTGGGCGCGTCTCCGGCATATCCGTACGACAGCGATATACTGGAGACGCGCTCGCTGCTTATGCCCCGCCCATCATCAGTAACAACGCTAGAGTGTAGATTGACGCTCTCGTGCGCGCACGCTATATTGATAAGCGAACCCCACCGCTGCAATTCCTAGCAAATAATGAAGGGTAAAGATAAAACTGCGACCGTGACCACCTCAAGCAAGCGGGTAAAGGACTCTGCGCGATGCTGAACAGCAACGCCTCCTGACAAACTCCCGCCCCCAGATCTGACTGTTCCCGTGTGCTATAATGTGACTGATACGCACGGGGATTGTCGCAGCGTCGAAGGATTCGCCAATGACCGCCATCCAGCTTCCGCTCGCCGAGCAGCCGCATAACAACCAGCAGCTTTTCTCCGACTATTACCTGAACCATATTCTGCCGCAGCGCGCCGACTGGAAACTGCTCGTCGACGAAGCCGCGCCCGTGCTCCGGCAGTTGCGCGCGATCTGGGCCGCCTATACGCCCAGCGCCAACGAGGCTCAGACCGAAGACGGTTTTATCAAGCCGACGCTCGCCGCGCTCGGCCACACGTTCGAGGTGCAGCCGGCGCTCGCCACGCCCGACGGCGTGAAGCGCCCCGACTATGTGCTCTACCGCGACACGGCGGCGCTGGCGGCGAACAGAGGCCAGACGCTCACCGAGCAGATGTTGCAGCATACGGCGCTGGCGGTTGGCGATGCGAAGTATTGGGAACGCCCGCTCGATATGCAACTCAAAGGCGCGAAGAGCGGCGATCCCTTCAGCAACAAAAACCCCTCCTATCAGATCGCGTTCTATATGCAGCACAGCGGCGCGGCCTGGGGCATCCTGACCAACGGGCGACAGTGGCGACTTTACCACAAAGACACGGCCCACAAGCTCGACCGCTTCTACGAGGCGGATCTGCCCGCGCTGCTCGACGCGAACGATCCGGCGCGTTTTCTCTACTTCTACGCCTTCTTCCGCTGCGCAGCCTTCGACGATCACGACCTGGGGCTGGCGCGGCTGCTCAAGGTCAACGCCGCCTATGGCCTGACTCCCGAAGAGATCGATCTCCTCTGGCGCACTGCGCCGCCCCGTATGCCGGCGGGGAGAGGTGAACGGTAAGCACAGCACTCGCACCATTGCAATAAAGAGACAATACCCGTGTTCCTCATGTATGTAGATGAAAGCGGAGACGTCGGTCTAATCAACTCGCCGACCAGGTATTTTGTACTGACAGGACTTGTGGTTCACGAGTTACGTTGGAAGGAATACCTGGATCAAATGCTAGATTTCCGAAAGAGAATGAAGCAAATATACGGGTTGAGAATGCGTGACGAAATCCATGCTTCGGAAATGATTCGAAGGCCAGGTAAACTGGCTTACATCAAGCGCCATAATCGATTGGCAATTATCCGGGCGTTTGCGAAGGAATTGTCAACTATGCCTGACATAAACATTATCAACATCGTTATCGATAAGCAGGGTAAGGACACTAGCTATGACGTCTTCGCAAAGGCCTGGACAGCCCTTCTTCAGCGCTTTGAAAACACACTGTCAAATCGTAAATTTCGCGGTCCAGCCAACCCTGATGAGAGAGGAATTGTCTTCCCCGATAGAACTGATGATAAAAAGCTAACTAAGCTACTACGAAGCTTGCGCCGCTATAATCCCATACCCAATAAACCTGATTATGGGAAAGGCTACCGCAACCTGAAAATTAGTAAAATCATCGAAGACCCAAACTTCCGCGAATCTACGCATTCTTTTTACATCCAAGCCGCCGACCTGACAGCATATACACTTTCTCAGAAACTGTCGCCAAACAGCTATATGCGAAAGAAGTCCGGGGACAATTATTTTGACTTGTTGGATAGCGTGCTCTGTAAAGTGGCATCATCAAAAGATGGACAGGGGATTGTCAGACTGTAAAAAGGGGGCGTTGCCGCCCCGGAGATATCCTACTACCCAGATGAGCCGGGGTTGAGATACCACCTATATGTTACCGCTAAGTAGCGCAAAAGTCAATAGCTTTCAAATAGAATCACTTTGTGTGACAGGTGCAGTACGGCGAGACCGCGTGCTACAATGAACGCAGTACCGAAATCATCCGGGGAGAAGCGCATAGGATGCGCTTCTGCGCAACTTACAGAGAACGTTTATCGAATGACGACGAAAGGCGCCGATATGGAGACGCTCCGCACCATCACAACCGTCGAGCAAGATGGCGAGATTCGGCTCTCAAACTTGCCGCTGAAACGCGGCCAGCGTATTGAACTCCTCGTCAGAACCAAGGCGATGCAGACGAACACCCTATCCTCACCGCCGACCGACTCCTGACCACGCCACTAGTCGGCCTCTGGGCCGATCGCGACGACACTGGCGACAGCACCGCCTATGCGCGCCGGCTGCGCGACGAGGCTGAACAACGCCATCGAGGAAGCGATGATCCTGCTTGACACCAACATCATGATCGATGTCCTGCGTAGATTTCCGCCGTCTACAAACTGGCTCGCGTCGCTTGGTCCGATTGAGTTGATGCTGCCGGGGTTTTATGAGTCAGCCTGAACTCCCAACCGAGCTGCATATCCGGCCTCGTCCGGCGACAACCGTCACACTCACGTTGCCGGACGACACGCTGGCAATCCTGCAGGAGATCGCGACGAACCGCAACACGTCGGTCGAAGCGGATCGCGCACGGCCCTCGGCGGCCCGGCGCTGCCGATTCGCTAACGAACAGCGAGGTTCATATGCAGCAGCCGGAATCGCTTCAATACGGCGCCTTCTATCACATCTACAATCGCGGCAACAACGGGGAAATCCTATTTCGCGAACCGCGAAACTACTCCTACTTCCTGCGCCTGTATGCCGCCTACATTGAGCCGGTGGCCGAAACGTACGCCTATTGCTTGATGAGCAACCATTTTCATTTGCTGGTGCGGATCAAAGACCTCGTGGATTGCGAACAGGACTGCCAGTCCTTAGAGGACTGGCAGTCCTCCAAATACTCTTCTCCCAGCCGCGCCTTTTCGAACTTATTCAGCACTTACACCAAAGCATTTAACAAAGCGTATCAGAGAACCGGCAGCTTGTTTGAGAAGCCTTTTCGACGCAAACGCGTAGACCACGACCGGTACTTCACGGCGCTGGTCGTCTATATCCATCGCAACCCGCAGCACCACGGATTCGTCACCGATTTCCGCGACTGGCCATATTCTTCGTACCCAGCCATCGTGTCAGACAAGGCTTCCAGAGTTTGGCGCGACGTCGTGATCGCCTGGTTCAATAGTCGGTGCGAGTTTGCGGAGCTTCACCTGGCAGACGCGGATGCGGCGACGCCAGAGCCGCTGATCGGGGATGATGGCGAGTGAAGGCAGGGATGGAAAAATGTAGCTTGTTATCGTAAACTGAACCCTTTGCAATCCGCCCTACCTCCTCCACACATGAAAAATAAAATCCTGGTCGAAGGTCGGCGCGCCGAAATCGTGCAGGATGCGTAACATCTGGGCGCGATGATCCGTGCCGTGGTTCACCACCTGGGTCAGCGCATGCCAGGTCGGGCCGGGCATCCCCTGCGGATGGCGCTCCAGTCCCACCGCGTCGAGCGTCGCCACATAGGCGGTCATATCACGCTCGGTCGCATCCCAGACGGCACGGGCGCTGAGCCGGTCGGGGTAGTCGGCGGGATCGAGGGTGTATTGCCGGGCGGCGGGGTCGTCGCGCAAGCCGCGCAGCCAGCGACCGTCAACCGCGGCGACATGAATGATCTGATTGCGCAGCGACCCCTGCGAGTAGGGGATGTCGCGAACGAACTGCTCGTCGTTCACCTGTATGATGCTGTCCCAGACGCGGCGATAGAGTGCGTAGTGGTAGTCGATAGCGGCGCGAATATAATCAACCATCGTCATCGCTGAACCTCCGTTCCTCTCGTTCATTGCAGATATTCCATCACCTCCGCAGCGGTCGCCGGCGTCCCTTCCGCGCCGACGAGCGCTCCCTGCTCGATCAGCGCGCCGATCGCCCGGAGCATCAGGCGGTCACGCTCGCCCGCCAGCCGCTGCTTCAGCGCTTCGATCACGAAGCCCAGATCGCGTCGGATGACGGCATCGGCATACCGCCGACGCAGGCGGGTGAGCGCATCGCGCGCGAAGTCGTAGGCCGCCCACGGGCTGGGCGTGATGTCCGCCAACTGGCGGGCGATCAACACCAGGTCGGCATCTGAGATCGAGCCAGATTCCGCAAACGGGCCGGTCTTCCCAGACTGCACATCCGCGTCGAGGTCGATGGTCGCGAGACACTCCCGATCAACCTGCTCCCAATCGATCCGGCTCAACACGTCGATCTCGTATTTGATCGCACGCCAACCGCCGTTGCCATCGGCCACGACGAAGTGCGGACGGGCGGTGTTGCACGCGGAAGTATGGCGCGCCTCGGTCTGGTGCGCGCCATCGCGGCCGTTCGGCGCGACCGTATGCGTGTGAATAACTTCCCCGGCGACCTCGCCCAGACCCTCGTCGGCCAGCCCCGCGCGGATCGCTTGCAGTGCCTGGTGCGATGCATGGCGGCAGCAATAGACGTAGCTCTCGTCGAGCGCGGGAAGGCCGGTTTTGCGTGCGTAGGGCTGGCGCAGCACGCGCCCGACAAGCTGGGCAAGTCCGGTTGTCGCCTCGGCGTTGGTCAGCACCGCGAGTACGTAGGCGAAGGGGCAATCCCAGCCTTCTTGCAACGCCTGCCTAGTAATAATGTAGCGAATCGGGCAGGCCAGATCAAGTAGGTTGTGAGATTCGATGTCATCACGCTCGCTGCTCTTGATCGCGACCTGGTCGGGAGAGACGCCGCACTTCGCGATCAGGAAATCGCGCGCATCCAGGGCATGCACCATACCGGGCCGCTGTTGCTGCGCACCCGTGCGCTCCACCTGGATCAGGCACAGCGGGCGGATGTAGGCGCCGTTGTTGCGACGATGCTCCTCGGCGATTCTCTCCAGGGCAACCCGGCGTAGATGGGCAGCCAGCAGCGCGTCGCGCCAATCGCCGCCGGATGTGCTGTGCAGGTGGATGTCAAGTTTGATCATCCCTTCGCGCAACACCGTTTGCGCGTCGATCCGAGCCAGGATGTTGCTCTGCGGCGGCGGCGTCGCCGAAAGCTCCAGCATAAACGCCGGGTTAAACCCCAGCAGCGTCGCCTGAGCCGTCGGGCTATAGGCGCGGTGGCCCTCGTCGAGAATGATCAGCGGGTTGAGCATGCGCAGTACATTTCCCAGCGATGTTTTGACAATCCGCTGGCCAGTAAAAGTCGGCGCATCGAAGGCGTCCAGGTTGGGGATGCGCGCGAGTAGCTCGGCATGTTCGCGCCAGCGGTCTTCCGGCGGGAAGAAGGCGTCGAAGCCGCCCTGATCGCGAAAGATACGCAGCGTCGCTTTGCGGCGGCGGTTGGCCGACGGGAGCATCAGCAGCAGCACGGCCAGATGATCGCGAATATCCGCCGGGGTGAAGAGCGCATCTTTTTCGAGGATCAACGTTCGTCCGGCGCTGCCCAGGTCGAGCAACTGGCGATAGGGGTGTGCGCGGTCGCGCAGGGCTTGCAGCGTCTGCCGATAGATCTGCGTCGTCGGCGTGATCCAGAGCACGAGGCCGGTTTGCTCGCGATAGATCTTCTGGATCGCATCGATCGCTTTCACCGCCAGCAGCGTCTTGCCAGCGCCGGTGGGCATCTGCAAACACACCACGGGCGTCGGCGCACCGACGCCGTTCCGGCGCTCGTGATACGTTTCCGGATCGCGCCCGCTGCGCTGCCAGGCCTCGCGAACCCATACGCCGGCGTCGGCGCTTGCGGCATATTGGGCGCGCGCCATGCGCAACGCGACGAGGTAGCGCCGCAACGCGTCAAGCGCTGCTTGCTGGTAGGCTTTGAGCTTCACGCGCAGACCTTGATATAGCCGACGCCGACAAGGTTGACTATGCTGCTCACTCCCTGCTTCCCGCTTCTCTTCTGTAGATCCCAAACGGCAATTGGCAATAGTCGATGCGCAGGTCGCGCAGCACATCATCGTCGAGCAGCTTGTAGGGAGCGATGACCAGGCGATTGATCGCGCCCGCATGCGCCAGGCCGCCGGCCCAGTCGAGCGTCAACGGCGTGCGTTTCAGAAACTCAACATCGGGCCGGTAGATCATATACACTTCATCGTACTGGCGGCTGCGCCCCAGATACCAGCGCGACTCATCGACGCCGCGCTCATCGAGCGGCTCGCCCGTCACCGTGAAAAACACATAACGCGCCAGGTCCAGATAGCTCGGCAGCGCCTCCCCGCTCAGCAACGTGGCGTCGCTGATCTCCGCCCCCAGCCGCAGGAATGTGAACGAACCGCCGCAGCCGTCGCGCAACGCTGCATCCTTCGCCTCAGGCGCGCCCGTGATCACCCGCCGCACCCGCTCCGCCGTCACCGTTTCGGCGTAATCCTCCTGCTCGATCAAGATAAAACGCCGGTTGCCGCCATCCTCGGCGTTCAACGCCAGCACGGCGTGAGCCGTCGTCCCGCTGCCGGCGAAAGCGTCGAGGACAATCGCATCGGGATCGGCGCCAATCCGCAGGATGCGTTGGATCAGACGCACCGGTTTGGGCGTTTCAAACACGCGCCGCCCCACCAGCGCGGCGACCTCCTCCTGCGCTTCGTGGTTGTGGCCAACCGCATCGTGCAACCAGAGCGTGTCGGGCGGTTGCGAAGCCGCGGGATCGAGATACTGTCGGGCGTACACGTGCCAGGTTCCATCCTGGCACACCCATTCAACGTTGCCCGCCGCCAACTCCTGCGCATACTTGCGCGGCGACCAGCGCCAGCGCCCTTCCAGGCCGTCGGGCTTGATCGGGTAGACCTCCGTCCCATCAGGCGCACGAAGCGGAAAAAACATCGACGGCACATCGGCGCGCAGCGAGTCTTTGCCCTCTTTGCGTAGCGAGCGGCGGCGATAGGCGCGTTGCGTGTACTCATCGACATAGGCGAACTGCTTACGATTCTGGGCGAATTCCAGACGACGCAGGCGCGTTGCGTCGCTCTTGCGATAGACCAGGATGTAGTCGTGGGCGACGCTGAAGCCCTCGCTATCCATACGCGGGCTGTATGCTTTCTGCCAGACCACGACAGCCGCAAAATGCCGCTCGCCGAACAGCTCGTCCATCAGCATCCGCAAGTGATGCATTTCGTTGTCGTCAATCGACACAAAGATCGCGCCGTCGTCGGCCAACAACTCGCGCAACAGGCGCAGGCGCGGGTACATCATACACAGCCACTTGTCGTGGCGCGTCAGGTCATCGCGATCCACAACGCGCTTCAGCCACTCCTGGTGCATCGGGCTGTTAACATTGTCGTTGTAGGTCCAGCCCTCGTTGCCAGTGTTATAGGGCGGGTCGATGTAGATGCACTGCACCTTGCCGCCAAAAATCGGCAGCAGCGATTTGAGCGCCAAAAGGTTGTCACCGTGGACGATCAGGTTATCGTGCAAACCCGGCGCAGCGCTCTGCGACAGGGCCGGATCCGCCGTCAACTGATGGTAGGGGATGGCCAAGTGATGATGCTGGATGGCGGATTTGCCTTTGAACTGCAACGTCGGCATCGAGGCGGATTCTCACTCAGTGTCAAGGCAAAAGGAAAAACGAAAAAGGCAAACGTTGGTTCGCGCGTTTCATACGGCACGAGTTACGCGGCACACCGCCGCCAGAACCGAAAAAAGCGCCATCGCGTAAATCTTGTCATATGAGCGACGCATAACAAGCGATGAGTCGCCGCATGGAGCGCTGCCAACGTATTTCGCAACGGCATTATACCATTCGGCGTTGAAGTTGCCGGTCTGTGGTCGCGCGATACGATACGCTGCAATCAGCCGTAGAGTCTGAGCGCGCCTCGATACGCGCTCCGCACCACTCGGGATGCTTACGTCCGACCACTTAACATGACCCGCTTGCATCGATCCACAGCTTCAGGTATGCTGCTACACAGCAGCGGAGACTCAATTGTGAGACGCTGCCGCAACGCCGACCATCATCAGCCGATCTGCACCAAACACAGCAGCGCGCGACGGGAATGTCCGTCATGGATACGCTTCTTCAGGCTCTCGCCAGTTATATCCCTACGCGGATTTTGCGCCGCATCGCCGCTGATCCCGCCCCAATCACCGCGCCGACCGCCGAGCGCTTCGCCGCCGCTGCGCTGTTCGCTGATGTTTCCGGGTTCACCGGACTGAACGAGCGTATGGCCCGCCAGGGCCCTTCCGGCGTTGAAACGCTGACGCAGATGCTCAACCTCTACTTCGGTCAATTGATCGAACTGGTCGCCGCCCACGGCGGCGATGTGGTCAAGTTTGCCGGCGATGGATTGCTGGCGTTGTGGCCCGACGATGGTTCCGGCCTGGATGCGGCGACATTGCGCGCGGCGCAGTGCGGCCTGGCGGTGCAGATTGCGTTGGGCGACGGCGGCTACGAACTTTTCGAAGATGTGATCGACCCGCCCACACCTTTGATGATGCGCATCGCCATCGCTGCCGGCGACGTAACGCTAATGCACCTCGGCGGCGTGTTCGGGCGCTGGGAAGCGCTGGTTGCCGGCGAGCCGCTGTCCCAGCTCGGTCGGGTGCAACACCTGGCCAGTCCGGGCGATGTCGTGATCGCCGCCGAGACATTGCCGTTGATCGCGGAACGCGGATTCAGCCAGGCGTTGCTTGACGGCGGCGCGCGGCTTGACGGCCTGCGCGACGTTCTGCCGGTGCGCGCGCTCGCGGTTCCGGAGCTACGGCCCGATATGGACGCCGCCCTGCGCGCTTACATCCCCAAGGCTGTGTTGTCGCGCGTAACGACGGGTCAGATTGCCTGGCTCGCGGATTTTCGCCGCGTCACGGTGTTCTTTATCAATATTCCCGATCTCAACGCCGACACATCTTTGGAAGAAGCCCAGACGGCTATGTACGCCATTCAGCAGACGCTCTATCGCTACGAGGGCAGCATCAACCGCCTGGGCGCCGACGACAAAGGCCCGACTTTGCTTGCCGCACTGGGGTTGCCGCCGCTGGCGCACGAAGATGACGCCCTGCGCGGAGTAGAGGCGGCGCGCGGCATTCAATCCGCGCTGCGCGATCTGGGTTTGCGTAGCGCCATCGGCATCGCGACAGGCGCCGTCTTCTGCGGTTCGGTCGGCAACGATACCCGCCGCGAGTACACGATGATGGGCGTGACGGTCAACCTGGCCGCACGTTTGATGCAAGCCGCGCTGGCAAACGAACGTACAGGCGACGCGACTCTGATCTGTGACGAAGCCACGTATCAGGCCGCACGTCGACGCCTGAACTTCGAGCCGCTGGGCGCCATCCACGTAAAGGGCAAAACCGAAGCCACCCTGATCTATCGCCCGCTGGCGGCTCCAGAATCGCCGATCGCGACGCCGACCGCAACGCTGATCGGACGCGCCGACGAGCAGGCGTTTCTGACCGAATGTTTGCACACGCTGCTGCGGCGCAACAGCGGCGGCACGGTGCTGATCGAAGGCGACGCCGGCATCGGCAAATCGGCGCTGGCCGAGCATTTTCGGCGCCAATCCGAAGCGCTCGGCATTACAACGTTGATCGGCGCCGGCAGCGCCATCGAGCAATCGACGCTCTACTTCGCCTGGCGCAGTATCTTCAGTCGCCTGTTCGACCTTAATGGCGACGACTCGCCCCCGCCGTCCAACCAGGACGCGCGGCGGCGGCGCGTTCTCGACCGGCTGCAAACATACCCGGATGGATTGCGCCTGTCGCCGCTGCTCAATGCTGCGCTGGCGCTGGACTTGCCCGAAAACGACATCACCGAGCAGATGAGCGGACAGGTGCGCGCCGCCAATATCCGCTCGCTTTTGCTGGACATACTGGAAACCGCCACCCGACCGGCGCCGGGTCGGACGGTCGTGCAACCGCTCGTGCTGATCATCGAAGATGCGCAATGGCTCGACTCGGCCTCATGGGATCTGGCGCTGGCCCTCGGTCAGAAGCTCGACCCGCAATACGATGACAGATTGCCCATCCTGTTAGTCATCGCTGCGCGGCCTTTTGAAGAGCATATGAGCGTGGGGCGGCCCGCAACCGAATATCAGCAGGTGCGCTATCTCGCGGGGACGCAATGGCTGCGTTTGCGCGGCATGTCGCGTGAAGAAACGTTGACGCTGATCCGCCAATGTCTGGATAGCCCCGATCTGCCGGAGTTCATCGGCGAGCATATCTACCGCAAAACCCAGGGCAATCCGTTCTTCAGCGAAGAATTAGCGTGTACCTTACGCGACAGCGGCTTGCTGCAACGCAATCAGCAGCTCGGCGCGCTTGATCCGAGCATCATTTCCGACATACAGCTCCCCGACACGCTCCAGGGTCTGATCACCAGCCGGATCGATCGGCTGACACCCGAGCAGCAACTGGCGCTCAAAACCGCCAGCGTGGTCGGCAATCGCTTCTCGTTTCGCCTGCTGCACGACATCTATCCGGTCATCGCGGATCGACCCAACCTGACCAATCACGTATTTCGTCTGCAACAGGCCGGCCTGGTCATCCTGGAAGAGTTTGAACCCGACCTGAACTACGCGTTCAAACATACCATCACCCGCGACGTCGCCTATCACCTGATGGTCTTTGCGCAACGCCGCCAACTCCATCGCGCCGTGGCCGAATGGTACGAGCGCGCCTACGCCCACGATCTCGCGGCGTGTTCCTCGCTGCTGGCCCACCACTGGATCGGCGCCGGTATGCCGGAGCGCGCCGTCGATTACCTGGAGCAGGCCGGGTACCAGGCGTTGAGCAGCGGCGTGTACCACGAGGCAATCGCCTGTTTCTCGGATGCATTGAGCCTCAGCGCGCCCGCTGCGCAACGCTCGCGGAGGAAGGCCCTGCGCAATGCATCGACGGTGCGCCGGGCTCGTTGGGAACGCCGCCTGGGCGAGGCATATCACGGGCTGGGACGACTGGCCGAGAGTCGCGAGCGCCTGGAGCGCGCCGTCGATCTGTTGGGCTGGCCGGCACCCGCAACACCGCGCCAGGTGCTGGCCAGCCTGCCGCGCCAGGTCATCCGCCAGGTGTTACATCGCTTGTCGCCGTGGTTGATCCGCATTGACCCGCTGACCCGGCGAATGGCGCTGCTGGAAGCTGCGCGCGCCTATGCGTTGCTCAGCCAGTTGCACTACTACGACAATCAAATGCTTGCAACGCTCTATGCGGTCGTGCGGGGGTTGAACCTGGCCGAACGAGCGATATCTACCCCCGAACTGGTGCAAGCGTACGCTAGTATGCAAGTGGCGGCGAGCGGTTTCGGCCTCAGGACAGTCGCCCGCTTTTATCGCCGGCGCGCAGCATTGCTCATCACGCGCGTCGATTACCTTCCGGCGCGGATATGGGTGTGCCAGGCAAATGCGCTGTGCAATCTTCACGCCGGCGAATGGAACGAAGCGCGCCGGTCGTTGGAGAGCGCCATCAACTTTGCCGAGCAGATCGGCGACCGGCGGCGCTGGCTGGAAAACAAAGCGCTGCTGACCTGGAGCCTCTCGCGTCAGGGGCATTTCGCCCGCGCCATCGAACTTGATCGCGAAATCTACGCCGAGGCGCATCGTTCCGGCGATGTCCAGGCCCAGACCTGGGCCCTGCTCGGTCAGGCCGAGAATATGCTGCCGTCAGGCCAATCGACGCAGGCAACAGCGTTGCTGGCCGAGGCCGAAGCGCTGCTGGCCGAGAATATTGATCGCGCGCGCGCCGAGGAGATCTGGACCTATGCGCTGCTGGCACTGACCAGCCTGATCCACGGAGATCAGAATCTGGCCCACTATGTCGTCGGCGTCGCCGCGCAGCTGATGGACCAGGCGCCGCAGACGGCTATCTACGCTTTCGATGGTTATACGGGCATCGCCGAAGCGTACCTCCGTCTGTGGGAACAATACGGCAGGGGCGAAAGATGTTTTGACCCGACGTTCGCGTCCGGCGGCGAGGACAAGCGCTGTGTCGCCCCCACATACGCCGATCATCGCCGGATTATGGATGCAACCCGGCGGGTATGCACGATGTTGGGCCGTTATATGGGCAAGACGCCGGTGATGCAACCCCGCACCTGGCTCTGGCAGGGATTGTACGCCTGGCTATCAGGCGAACCGCAGCGCGCTTGGTCGTTCTGGCAGCGGAGTCTCGCCGCTGCGACGCGCCTGGGGATGCCTTATGATCAGGGGCTGGCGCATTACGAAATGGGGCGGCACAGCGTCGGCAATGAGCGACGGCGACACATCGAGCAAGCGCTCCGGCTGTTTAGCGACGTTGGCGCGGTCTATGACGTGGAGCGAACGCGAGCGCTGATGAAATAGCCGATATTCGATAAACGATAGCCGATAGTTTCTGCCACGCCGCGGCATCTACTGCGAGTATTGTTAGGCAGCGAACCCAATGAAGGCGCGGAGTCGTTGGTAAGCGGATTCGACGATCTTCATCCTGTGGATTATACTATGGATAAATATCCACAGGAGGCACCGATGAAAACGATTCAAATGACGATTGATGAGCCGCTTCTGGCCGATATTGATCACCTCATCGCCGAATTACAGACTACCCGTTCCGCCTTTATCCGTGCGGCGTTGCAAGCGGCGCTCCGGCAGCACCAGATACGGCGCCTGGAACAACAGCATGCCGCCGGATACACGAAGCATCCTATTCAACCCGGTGAATTTGATACGTGGCAGGATGAGCAGGTGTGGGGCGCGGAATGAACCAGGGCGATGTCTATTGGTATACCTTTCGCACCCCCGACAAGCGGAGACCGGTGCTCATTTTGACCCGCGATTCCGCCCTCAATTTTTTAAACTCCGTGACGATTGCACCCATTACGACGACGATCCGATCGATCCCATCCGAAGTCATCCTCACCGAAGCAGATGGGATGAGCGCCGATTGCGCCGTGAACGCGGATAATATCCAAACCATTGCCAAAGCCAACCTGGGAGGCTATATTACCCATCTCTCGTCTGCACGTATGCGCGAAGTCCGCGATGCCATCACGTTTGCGTTAGGTTTTGATGCATACGACATCGATGAAGATTTTTTGTAGCGTTGCACGGAGCGTTGCGTGATGAACACGCTGGTCGTGTACTATCAGCAGCCTGCCCAACGTTTACTTTCAGCCGCCGCGGGCGGGTTTGATAACGGGCAGATAGCAGCCCGCTGCAACCTCACTTCACCCAACCCTTTTCAGCTATCGTCTATCGGTTTTTCGGCTATGTCAAGCAGCCGCCCGGCTGCCTCAACCACGGCGGCGACCATGATGCGTTCCATACACTCCGCCGGGTCGGTCAGACGCGGGCAGGCGGAAAAAACCCCGCACGGCGCGCACCAGAGATCCGCGCTGAGCACGCGGTGGCGCGCCAGATCGCCCCAGGGGCCGAAGCGTTGCGGATCGCTGGGGCCGAAGAGATGCAGACTCGGCGCGCCCTGGCTGACCGCAATGTGCAGCGGCCCGCTATCCACCCCGATCACCAGCGCCGCGCGCGCCAGCAACGCGGCAAGTTGCGGCACGCGCGCCGCGCCGACCATACGCGCCGCCGGACGCTGCATACGCTCGCTCACCGCCGCGACCAGATCCGCTTCGCCCGGCCCGCCTGTCAACAGCACACGAACGCCGAATTGCCCGATCAGCGCATCGGCCACTGCCGCCCAGCGCTCCACCAGCCAGAGCTTGGATGCCCCGCCCGTGCCGGGATGGATCGCGACGATGCGCGCGCCGGGATCAATGCCCTGCTGCGCCAGCCACTCCGCCGCCCAAACGTGATCGCCGGGCTCGGGTTCAAAGCGGGTGGCGTCATAAGACGCATCGGTATCGTTGGACAATGCGGCGACGGCATCCAGCGACTGGGCCGACACATGCCGGCGCGGATCCCAGGGCAGCGCCGTGTTGAGAAATGGGCGACACTCCAGAACAGCGTGGCCGATGCGGCGTGGTCTGCCCGCCAACAACGCCAGCGCCGCACCCCACCAGTGATCG
>JANQID010000110.1 GCA_028282325.1 Chloroflexaceae bacterium
GTGCCACCTATCCTATGCGGCGCGACGGTCAATCGTGGTCCCGGCCGGGGCGTGCTGGCGGCGTTGCTCCGCCGACCAGTTCGGGCGGTCGAGGTCGGCCAGCTCCCAGCGGATCGCGCGGTGGTCGTTCCGCCACCGGCGTTGCCAGAAGGCCTCGCGGCCCAGCTGGAACAGACTCTGGCGTCCGCGCCAGGCCTGCCGCTGGTGGCGCCGCGTGGGTTCCGCCGTGGCCGCTGCCTGGGTGCCCAGGACCAGGGTGATCAGCGTCGCGAGCGCCAGTCCCAACACCAGCCGTTCCTGATGGGCCAGATCGCGCACCTGGCTGGATTCCCACTGCCAGCCCGACGATTTCCAGTCGCGGAACAGCGCTTCGATCACGGCCCGTTGGCGATAGACCGCGATCAGCTCCCAGCTGCGCGGCAGGCTGCTGACCAGCAACAACGGGCTGTTGTGGCGGCGGCCCCACAGCGCCACGAGGCTGGCCGCCCGCCCGCCCGCGTCCTTGAAGACCTGCCCCTGGCCACGCCAGCGGTCGCCGCGCTGCGTGACCTGGGCCGCAATCGGACCGATCCGGCCGTGGGTGTCCTGCCAGCGGGTCTGGCCTTGCACCCGCACCAGCCAATCCCAGCCCCGCGCCGCCACCTGGTCGGTGAAGACCGGGCAGCCGAACGCGCGGTCGGCGACCACCACCACCGCTGCCTCCGGTGGCAGCACCTGGGCGACCTGGTCGAGCAGCATCCCGCAGCGCTGCCAATACGACACCGTCTGTTTGGTCTGGCCGGGCCAGCAGATCCAGGCCAAGGGAATGGCGCGTCCGCGATACCAGAGCGCCGCCGCCAAGACCCGCAGGTGGTCGGCCTGGGCGGTTTCGTCGATGATGACCACCCAGCGGCGGCTCCGTTGCCGGGCCAGCAGGCGCCGCACCACCCGCGCATAGCTCCGTTCCCAGGTCAGAAGCGGGTCGTTGAGCACCCGCCGCAGCCGGCGTTCATGACTGGCCGCGCACGTCGTCTGGGGCGTCAGATACGCATGGGTGTGGGCCATCCGGCGCAGCACGAGGGTTCCGCTGAGCAGGATCCCCAGCACGAAAAAGATCAGGCGCTGGCGCGTGCGCATGGGCAGGGCCACGGCGCTCGTGGTCAACAGGGGTTCGACAGCGGTCGAGAAATGGCGTATGCTGGTGCGCATGCGGTGGTCTCCGTCATCGCTGGTGGGTGGTACTACCAGCATACCGGAACCACCGCATCCTTGTCACCTCCTTGCGATGATCAGCGGACGGCCGAACGGATTTTCTGTCCGCCCCTGAACGCGTGCGGGAGAGGGGAGGCGCGCAGCAACGGGGAGAGGACCGGGCGCGCGGATCGCGGTTTTTTTGTAACGACGTTACGTCTTTTCAATCGGGGAGGAACCAATGGCAGATCCCGTCACCATCACAGCCCTGATCACCGGGCTGGTCGGCGTGTACAAAGCCTACGCCGAATACAAAGCAACCGTCGCCAAAGCCGACGCGAAGCAAGCGCCCGCGCCAGCGAAGAGCGAGCAGGCCACAAAGGGCGAGCAGACCGCGCCGATCATCAAGGCCGGAGTGGAGCAGTACGGCGACGCGGACGAACGCGCCGACCTGGCGAGCTTCGAGCGCAACCCGGCCCGCTACGAAGACGCGATGGCGCGGGTGCTGCACGACATCGCTGGGCGCGAACCGGCCTTCGCAAGCCGGCTCCAGACCCTCGCGCGGCAGGCCAACATCCAGAGCGGCGGGGTGCAGGTCAACATCAACGTCAGCGACGAGGGAAAGGTTGATCAGGCTGCCGGGATCAACTTCGGCACGATGACCTATAACGCCGGGCCGGACAGTGACGAGTGATGAGCGGGGTGGGGGCGAAACATCTTTCGTCCCGACGCTGAAAAAGAGGTATGCGCGGAGAGGTGTTGGCGGGGCGAGACGCGAAGCTACCAAACAATATGGGAGACACCGCATAGGGTCATTCTGAGCGCAGCGAAGAATCTCAGATTCCTCCAACGCCGAGACCCTTCCCCTTCGCTTCGCTCAGGGTCAGGGTGCCATGCGGCATGGGTAGCATCGTTTGGTATCCATACCGGTTTCCTCCAAATTGGAGACATCGCATAGGGTCATTCTGAGCGCAGCGAAGAATCTCAGATTCCTCCAACGCCGAGACCCTTCCCCTTCGCTTCGCTCAGGGTCAGGGTGACATGCGGCATGGGTAGCATCGTTTGGTAGCATCTGCTCGAACGCCTGTCGCGCCAACTCCGGGTCGAGCCGGAGCAAGCGCTCGATCACGCGCAACAGGACACGGATGTCGGGAGCCGCAAGCCCCTGGGTGAACAACTACAACTTCTCACCGCAGTGCTTGCAATACAGCGCGTCGTCGTCGTGGTCGGCGCCGCCGCAAGATTGGCAGGCCCGCGTTGACACCGACGTCCGGGCGCGCGACAGCTCCACGGTGACGATGCCGGTCGGCACGGCGATAATGCCATAGCCCAGCAGCATCACGATTGCGGCCACCATCTGGCCTAGCGGCGTTTTGGGCGAAATGTCGCCGTAACCCACCGTCGAGAGCGTGACAATCGCCCAGTAGATGCTTGTCGGGATGTCGGTAAAGCCGTTCGCCTCGCCCTCGATGACATACATCATCGCGCCGATAATCACCGTCAGCGTGATGATCGTCAGCAAAAACACGCTGATCTTGCGCTGGCTGGAGCGCAACGCCCGCCGCAGCATCTTTGCCTCGCGGAGGTATTCGGCGAGCTTGAGTATGCGGAAGATGCGCAGCAGGCGCAACAGCCGTACAACGATCAAATAGTGGCTACCGAGGATGAACAGGCTGAGATAGGTGGGGATAATCGCGAGCAGATCGACGACGCCGAAGAAGCTGCGCGCATAGCGCAGCGGATGGCGGACGCTGATCAGGCGCATAGCGTATTCGACGGTAAATACCAGAGTGAAGAACCACTCCAGTGCGTCGAGCAGCGGGCCGTAGGCGGCGCGAATGCTCGCCACGCTGTCTAGAATGACCACAAAGACGCTGAGCGAAATGCTGATCAGCAGGACAATATCGAAAGCGCGACCGGCGGGCGTTTCGGCCTCGAAGATGATGTCGTGGGTCATGCGGCGCCAGGGGGTTAGCGGTTTGTTTGAGCGCTGGTCAATCATACCTCAATAGATGAACTCATTGATGTCATAGAGGGCGACCATCGGGCCATCCTTACCAAAGCGCAACACAGCGGCGATAGCCTCGCGCTGCGCATCCAGCTCGTCGGCGTTCAGTTCGGCGATGCCGGCGTCGCGGGCGATGTCGGGATACAGCGTGTGCCGGTGCGCCACCAGGTCGCTGAAGTAGATAAAGGTCGCGATCCAGCGGCATCGCGTTCAGCGCTGCGACGGTATCTTGCACGTGCCCCTGCGCATAGCGGTCGCCGCCCAGCCCCAGCATCACGATCAGGCTGACGGCGATGCCGGCGGCTTTCAACGCCTGCACTGTCTCGACAACGTTGGCGACCTTGCCCGGCTTGCGCACAAAGCGCAACAACGGGTCGTGACCGCTCTCCATACCGATGCTGACACGCTGCAAGCCGTTTTCGGCCAGCTCGCGATACTCTGCGACCGACTTCTTCGTTCCGCTAAATGCGTCGAGAAAGGCGGCGATTGGGCGGTCGGGGAATTTTTTGCGGGCGATCTGGATCAGCGGCAGCAGCCTGGGCTGCGCGACGGCCAGCGCGTTGGCTTCGCCCAGAAAGATCGACTTGCGCAGCGTGAGCGAGTCGCCCAGAAACGCGGCGATAGCGTCGACGTGCGCGGAGAACTCTTCAGGCGTTTTGACGTGGAACGGCTGGGTTTTATAAAAATCGCAAAAGGTGCAGGTGTTGAACGAGCAGCCGGTGGTGGCCTGAAGCACCAGCGCAAGGTACTGATCGGGCGGGAGGATGCCGACCGGGCGATAAATCTGGTTGAACCGCTCGTGATCGGCGGCGGCGGCGCGCGCGTCGAAACGCGCCGCGCGTTCGACGGCGCTTACCAGCGTCGGGTGCTCAGCGCCATCCAGATCCAATTCGCCGGAATACATACGCATACGAATATCGCGCACGCGGGCAACGCTATCGTTCACCAGTCCGGCGGCTTCATCGGGATTGAGCCAGCGCCGCTGCCGCCCGTGTCGATCCTGGATCCTCTCCATCACGCGACCGTCGAGTCCGCGCCGGTAGGTGACGCCGCTGTTGAAGCGCAGCCACAGCCGCCCGCCCAGATCGTAGGTCAACACATCGTGCGTGCCGTACATCAACGTCAGCGCGGAGGCCTTCAAACTCAACGTCAGCCGGGTCTGATCAATTGTTCCGCTAACGAGCATAACCGTCGTTGTCCTGCTGCTGGAAAACTGCCGCCCTTCGCCCTTCGCCTTTTACCTTTTGCCTTTTACCTTTTGCCCTTCGCCCTTCGCCTTTTACCTTTTGCCCTTCGTCCTTCGCCTTTTACCTTTTGCCCTTCGCCTTTTACCTTTTGCCCTTCGCCCTTCGCCTTTTACCTTTTGCCTTTTACCTTATTCAGGCCGTATCGACGGTACGATAGCCGCCGCGCCCGTTGGGGGCGAACGTCTCGCTCATCGCATCAATGAGCGCTTTGGCGAGCTGCATTTCGGTGCGAACCAGATGGCGCAGAATGTGCGGATTGCGTTCGCTCCACTGATCGGTCAGATCGGTTACATTGAGGCTCACCAGTTGGATATGCCCCAGGCGCAAGGCCGTACCTTCGTTCTGGTATATGCGGCGCACCTCGACATTCGGCGGCTCAACCTCCTCAACCGGGTAGAAGCGCCGGAAGACCGCTTGGGCGGTGCGTTGAAACATGCGCACGAGCTCCTGGTCGCTGCGTTCCTGCATCGTCTGTGAGGTGATGGTATAGAGCCAGCTGATCTCGAATGCATCGGGCGAGACAGCGCGGCCTTCGGATCGGATCTGGTGGATAGCGGACCAGGTAAAGCTCAATTCGACCCAGGGCGGCATCGTTGCTTCGGTAAGCGTTTCGGAATGATCGGGGAACAATTCCGCCCTGTAGGTGCGATCCTGAACCGCCGGCACGATGCTCTCGACAATCGCGTGTTCGTGCAGCCCGGCAGCAACCCAGGCTTCTTCAAGCTCGTTGACTAGATCATCGTAGCTAAGCATAGCATGCCTCATAATTGAGAAATAATTGCTATTGTACTCTGGAGAGAGTGTTCCGGCAACTGATAATTAGACTCGGAGATTTTAGATTGTCGACCACTGCAACGTTCACGCAGACGGTATTGTTGCATAGTTGAGGAAACGGCGCAGGCGTTGCCTGCGCCGCAAAGGCCGCGGATGCTAAATCGCCTTCTGGCTCTCGTGACCCAGAGCGAGCCGGCCCAGATGACTCACCTCGCTCAAATTGGCCAGGAAGGGCAAGCCGTCGCCGTATTGAATCTCACTGATGCTGGCATTGCTGACCCAGATGCGATTGATGCGATCCATATCCATTCCCAGCGCGTCGGCGAGCAAAATCTTGATGAGCACATCGTGCGTGCTGACAACCACCGTCTGGTCGGCGTGCTCAACAAGTAACCGTTCCTTGAATTCCAGCGTGCGCTTGAGGACATTGCTGAAACTCTCGCCGTTGGGCATCTGCGAGCGGGTGGGATGTTTGCGCCACTCATGCAGCCCTTCGGCATATTCGGTCTCGACCTCGTGGCTGTATTTGCCCTGCCAATCGCCGTGGTGGATTTCCAGCAGCGCCGAATCTCGGCGTAATTCGATGTTGGGATGAAATCCGGCGATTATCTCGGCGGTGCGTGCTGCACGCTGGAGCGGGCTGGTGTAAATAACGCTGATTGGTTCATCCTTCAGCCGCTCGGCCAATGCTGCGGCCTGGCGCAGCCCCAATTCCGAAAGCGAGGGATCGAGCTGGCCCTGGTAGCGATGGATGCGGTTCCACTCGCTCTCACCGTGGCGAACAATGATCATGCGCATGAGAAAGCTACCTTACCTTTCAACCTGAGATTGAGGATAGAACGCACGCGACGTAGCAACGACCGAATGCGCTATGCTATTCTGCCACGCGCCGTCAGAGAGAAAACGTCGGACATGATACGCGGCATATGTCGTGCGCGTAGCAGCGCGAATCATGCCTGGTTGGCGCTCCCATCCTCAATATCCAATTGCTCATCGCTGCGATAACCCTGCGTCACCGGGCGTTTCCGATGAAGCAACGCGCATTATAGCTGAAACAAGGATGGTGTATAATCGGCGTGCGGCGGCTTTTCATTCATCACTGAACAAATGTCATCGCGTTATGAAGGTAAGCATATGGCCCAGATGATAAGAGATAGAGAGCCAACGAGTCACGCGCCGGCGCGGGCGTCGATGTTGCAACATCAGGAATACCGCTCGATATCTGTCGTGCCTGCGCCACGCCGTATTGATCGGAGTAATCGTTCGTTGATCGCATCGTTTGGATATGCGTTTAGCGGGCTGTGGTATCTGCTGCGCACCCAGCGCAATGCCCAGATCCATGTGCTGATCGGATCGTGCGCAGTCGCGCTGGGCGGCTTTCTCCATCTAGAGCGTTGGGAGTGGCTGGCGCTGGTGTTGATGATCGTCGTAGTGCTGGCTGCCGAGGGGGCGAATACGGCGGTCGAAGCTGCTGTTGATGTCGCGACCGAGCAATTTCACCCGCTGGCCCGCATTGCAAAAGATGTTGCGGCCGGCACAGTGTTGATCTGCGCAATGGCAGCGGTGATTGTCGGTTGCGTTATTTTTATCCCTCATCTATGGCCGCTTATTGTCGGTTTGTACGGTAGCTTGTAGTAAGATGAGGATGGGAGACGGAAAGCGTCGGGTCGAGCGCCGCAAGCGGAAACGCTGCCTTGCGCGTTACCCGGTTTCCCCTGTATACTGCCGTCTGCTTCCGATTGCGTACGAGATCATAACATACTATGATGTTGCCGCTTTTTCGCCAGGCTCGCCACCTTGGGCGCTACCGTCAGATCGCAGGCGTGCTCGCACATCACGGCTTTGGCTTTCTTGTCGAGCAGCTTGGTCTGACATCGCTGTTGTCGTTTCCTCGTCGCGTGGTTCTGCGTGTACCGCCGCCGCCGCCGATCGGCGTCGCCGAGCGCTTCTGCCAGGCGCTGATCGAGCTAGGCCCGACCTTCGTCAAGTTCGGCCAATTGCTCAGCACGCGCCCCGATCTGCTCCCGCCCGATTTTATTGTCGAACTGGATAAGCTGCAAGATACCGTTCCTCCGTTTCCCGGCGAGACGGCGATTGAGTTGATCGAGTCGGAGTTGGGCCGCCCGATCGGCGAACTGTTTCGAACTTTCGATGTTGAACCGTTGGCGGCTGCATCGCTGGGGCAAGTGCATGCCGCGGTATTGCATAGCGGCGATGAGGTGGCGGTGAAGGTGCAGCGACCCGATATTGCCGTGCTGATCGCCACTGACCTGTCGATTATCGCCGATCTGGCCGCGTTGGCCCAGGAGCGCACTTCATTCGGCAAGGATTACGATCTGGTTGAGTTGGCATGGGAATTTAGCACGACGTTGCGCTCGGAGTTGGATTATCGTCGCGAGGGACGCAACGCCGAACATTTCCGCCGCAATTTTGAAGGGAATGAGACTATCTATATTCCCAAGATATATTGGGAGTATAGCAGCGCGCGCATTCTCACGACCGAGCGTCTGCGCGGGGTGAAAGTGAGCGATGTCGCCAGTTTACAGGCGGCAGGCATTGATCGAATCCAACTGGCGCACAATAGCATTCACTTGATCCTGCACGAGATCTTCAGCAACAGCTTTTTCCATGCCGATCCGCATCCGGGCAACTTTTTCGCGCTGCCGGGCAATGTGATTGGCGTGGTCGATTTCGGCCAGGTGGGTACGCTCGATCGCGAAACGACGCGCCACCTGCTGATGTTCCTGGTGGCTCTGGTCAATCACGATTCGAGCGGCCTGCTGAAATCGATGGAGCATATGAGCATCCTGCCCCGCCGGAGCATCACACCCACGCTGCGTCTCGATATTCAGCGCTTTATTGATCGTTTTGTGGATCGCCCGCTTGCGGAAATTTCGGTCGGCGAGACCTTCGACGAATTTCTGAGCCTGGTGCGCCGCCACCGGATGCGTCTTCCCGGTCCGCTGTCGCTGCTGATCAAGGCGCTGGTGATGATGGAGGGCATTGGCCTGCAACTCGACCCGACGCTGAATGTGTTCGCGATTGCGCAACCCTATGCAACCAGAGCGTTGACCGAAGAGATTACGCCCGATACTGTGCGCGAGCGTCTTTTCCAGAGCGGGCGCTCGCTTAGCGAGACGACCCTCGGCTTGCCACGGCAGCTTGGCGATGCGTTGGATCGCCTCATCGACGGCGAATTGAAGGTTCAGACGTATGAGCAAGAGACGCAACGCCTCTCCCGCGCGATCATCGGCGCGGCGAACCGGATCGCGCTGGCGATGGTGTTTGTCTCGCTGATTCTGGGGCTGGGGCTTGTTGGCGTCGCTGTGGGCGTCGGCGGATGGGATGGCCCTATACCGCTCATCATGGCTGCTATGGGTTCACTGGGCGTGCTCGTCAGCGGTATGGCTCTGGGGTTTGCGCTCATTCGCGGGCGCGACGGATAGTCGGTAGGCGATCAAGCGTCGTTCGCCAGCCGCTGTACTACCTCTACGATTAATCGCCGTTCCTGGATTTTAATCCGTTCGTGCAACGTCTCTTCCGTGTCATCCGGCTGGATTGGCGTTTCGGCGCAGGCCAACACCGGCCCATCGTCCACAGCCGGCGTCACGCGATGCACGGTGCAGCCAGTGATCGGTAGCCCCAGGCGTAGCGCGTCGGCGACGACATGGGCGCCGCGTAGTGCCGGGATTTCGATCCCCGCGCTGGTGCGCACCGTTGCTCCGCCGTCATCGGGCAGCAATGCGGGATGCTGGTTGATGACCTGGTCGGGAAAACGTTCCAGAAACGCGGGCGATAGTACGCGCATAAATCCGGCTAGCACGATCAAATCTGGCTCGAAGGCGGCGATGACATTGGCCAGACGGCGCTCCCAGGCGGCGCGGATCGCGTGATCGCGTGGGCGCTTCAGCGGGATGCAGGCCGCAGCGACGCTGTGCTGGAGCGCGCGTTGCAAACCGTAGGCGTCGGCGCGATCGGCGACGACCAGTGCAATCTCGCCGTTCAACGCATCGGATGCCTGGGCGTCAAGCAATGCCTGGAGGTTGCTGCCGCCACCGCTGACCAGAACTGCGATACGAAATGTCATAATGCTATTGCTGCGATGTCGGTGCGGTACTGCTTGTCGGTGAATTCGATCTGTTCAACGGCGGCATAGGCCCGATCTCGCGCGGCCTGCAACGTCGCGCCGAGGCCGGTGACGCCAAGCACGCGCCCGCCCGCTGTCACCAATCCCTCGGCGCTTATGCTGGTTCCGGCGTGAAACACTATCAGGTCGTTGGCGTTGAGATCTTCAATGCCGCTGATGACATCGCCGCGACGAGGCGCGCCGGGATAGTTCGCGGCGGCCAGGACGACGCACACGGCGTAGCCAGGACGCGGGCGCAGCATATCGGGCGTAAGGCGTCCCTCAGCGCAGGCCAGCAACGCAGCCAGGAAATCGCCCTCGACCAGCGGCAGCACGACCTGAGCTTCGGGGTCGCCGAAGCGAGCATTGAACTCCAGGATGCGCGGCCCGTCGTCGGTGAGGATGATCCCGGCGTAGAGCGATCCCTGGAACGGAATGCCGCGCGCTTCCATCACATCGACAACCGGCTGCATCATATCGGCGACGATCATATCGGCCAGGTCAGAATCAACCGAGTCGACTGGAGCGAACGCACCCATACCGCCGGTATTCGGCCCGGCGTCGCCATCGCGTAGGCGTTTGTGATCGCGAGCGACAGGCAAGGGGAGCAGCGTGCGGCCATCGCACAATGCTAGCAGCGAAAGCTCAGGCCCGTGCAGGCGCTCTTCTAGCAGCAGCCGCTTGCCGGCGGGTATTGTTGACAGCGTCGCGATGGCGGCCAGCGTTGTATCCAGATCATCGGCGACGATCACGCCCTTGCCCAGCGCCAGACCGTCAGCCTTGACCACCCACGGTTTGCCGCTTTCGCGTGCGAACGCCGCTGCCGCCATCGGATCGTCAAAGGCATGCGCTTCGGCGGTTGGCACGCCTGCTTCGGCCATCAACTCCTTGGCGAACGATTTACTGCCCTCCAGTTGCGCTGCCGCCGCCGTCGGGCCGAATGCGTGAATGCCGGCGTCCAGAAAGTGATCGACGATCCCATCGGCAAGCGGGTTATCGGGCCCGACGACAACGAGATCGATTTGCTCGCGCCGTCCTAGATCAACCAGTGCAGCAAAATCGTTTACCAGGATCGAAATGTTATGACCGATCTGGTCGGTTCCTGGATTGCCCGGTGCGATCAACAGGCGCTCTAATATTGGCGACTGGCTCAATTTCCATGCCAACGCGTGCTCACGCCCGCCAGAACCAATCAGCAGCACATTCATTGAACTACAAATACTTTCGTTTTCCAGGGCTTTGCTTAATCGCATGGCCAGTATAACACACTAGACATTAACCTCTTGCATCGCCTATAATGGGACGGCCCTAGTTGTACAATGTCATCGTAACTGTATTGTGAAACCATATATCACTTGGGGAAGCTTTCATTGTGAAAGGCAATTATATCCTCGTTCTGCAACTCGACGCCGATCTGGAACATGTTGAGATCGGGCGTTTGGGCCGCTTTGATCTTCCGGCGGGATATTACCTCTATGTCGGCAGCGCGTTTGGCCCCGGCGGACTGGATGCCCGGTTGGCATATCACCAGAGGCGCGAGAAAGCGCATCCACACTGGCATATTGATTATCTGCGCGCGTATTGCCGACTCCATGAAGCGTGGATTGCCGTCGGTTCCGTGCGTATGGAAGTCTACTGGTGTATGGCGTTGGCAGACATACCGAGATTGAAGATCCCCGTGCCTGGTTTTGGCGCCAGCGACACACGCTGTCGATCCCACCTCTTCTATTCGCCTCAGCGCCCCGATACCCATTTTCTCACCAATGTTTTGCTTGGATGTTTGCCGTTGCAAGGGCAGGGCAAGTACGAAATGCTGATCGAAGTTCGTCTCTTCGATGATGCGTAGCTTGACAACGGTTGCGCGTATGCTTATAGTGATTGCCTGTGATGGACGATAGCAGCGTGACTGCGTGTCGTGCTTGAGAAGCATAGGTAGTATTCAGCTTTGGCAAGTGGGATAAACTTTCGTTATGGGTGATAAACTGGTTATTGTCGAGTCTCCGGCAAAGGCCAAAACTATTCAGAAGTATCTCGGCAGGGGGTTTCGTGTCGCCTCTAGCATGGGGCATGTGCGTGATTTGCCGAAGAAAAATCTTGCGATTGATGTTGATCAAGGATTTGAGCCGGTCTATGAAGTCACCAAGCAGAAAGTGGTGAATGAGCTGCGCCAGGCAATACGGGGCGCCGATGAAGTGTATCTGGCAACGGACCCCGATCGTGAGGGCGAGGCGATTGCCTGGCATATCACCCAAGCGGTGGGTATCCCGAAGAATAAGTCGGTGCATCGGGTGATCTTCCAGGAGATTACGAAGAACGCAGTGCAGTCAGCGATCGCGAATCCGCGGGTGATTAATGATTATCTGGTCGAGGCGCAGCAGGCCCGTCGGGTACTTGATCGGCTGGTTGGCTATCAATTGAGCCCGCTTCTGTGGGATAAAGTGAAGCGAGGGCTGTCGGCCGGTCGCGTGCAATCGGTCGCGGTGCGGCTGATCGTCGAGCGCGAGCATGAGATCGAGGCGTTCAAGTCGGTTGAATACTGGACGATCGAGGCCGATCTGGCGAAGGTTGCCGGAGCGAACGGCGCGCACGAACTGGAACAACGCAAAGATGTTTTTCGTGCGGTGTTGATCGAGCGCGGCGGCGAGAAACTTGGCAAGTTCGCGATCGAGAACCAGGAGCAGGCCAACGCGATTGTCTCCGATCTCAACGATGCGCGCTACGCGGTCAAGAAGATCACACGGAAGGATAAACGCCGCAGCCCCACGCCGCCCTTTATCACCAGCACCTTGCAGCAAGAGGCTGCGCGCAAGTTGGGCTTCAGCGCGAAGAAAACGATGACGCTAGCCCAACAATTGTATGAAGGGGTTGACATCGGCGGCGACGAGGGCGTGATCGGTTTGATTACCTATATGCGCACCGACAGCGTGAATGTGGCCGCAGAAGCGCGCCAGGAGGCGCGCCAGGTAATCGCCGAACGTTATGGCCCGGAATACGTTCCGGAGAAGCCGCCGATCTATAAAACGAAGGCGAAGGGCGCGCAAGAAGCCCACGAGGCAATCCGACCGACGAGCGCCGCGCGCACGCCTGAGGCGCTGGCGAATGCTTTGGAGCGCGACCAGTCCCGCCTCTACGATTTGATCTGGAAACGTTTCCTGGCCAGCCAGATGGCCCCGGCGATCTTTGATAGCACGACGGTGGACATCAGTGCATCGCGCGGAAATGAGGCGACGCCGAGCTATGTGTTTCGCGCGACGGGCAGCGTGCTCAAGTTCGCCGGCTTCCTGGCGGTCTACAATGTTAGCCTGGATGAGGGCGAAGAGGACGAGGATCGCGAGAAACGCCTGCCGCTGCTGGCCGAGGGCGAGCCGCTCGACTTGCTCGCATTGCTGCCGATTCAACATTTTACCGAACCGCCGCCGCGTTACACCGAAGCCAGCCTGGTGAAAGAGTTGGAACGTCTAGGGATCGGGCGGCCATCAACTTATGCACAGATTATTTCGACCATTCAGGATCGCGGGTACGTTGCGGCAAGCGAGAAAAAAATGCTCCCGACGACGTTAGGCCGTGTGGTGACGGATCTACTTGTGGCGCACTTTCCGGCCATTGTTGACTATGATTTCACATCGGCAATGGAGCAACAGCTTGATGACATCGCCGAGGGTGAGAAGCGCCGCGTGCCGGTGTTGCAGGAGTTTTACGGCCCATTTCAGAACACGCTGACCGAAGCCCAGCAGCGGATGCGCAATGTCAAGCAGGAAGAAATCCTGACCGACATTACGTGCCCGAAGTGCGGACAAAGCAAGCTGGCGATCAAATTTGGCCGCAACGGCGAATTTCTGGCCTGTTCGCGCTATAGTAAGGCCGGCGGCGAAGATTCGTGCGATTTTACCAGCGATTTTCACCGCGATAGCGAAGGCCGGATTGTCATCGACGCCGCGAGCGCGCCGGAAACCAGCGATGTGATGTGTGACAAATGTGGTCGCCCGATGGTGATCAAAAAAAGTCGTTTCGGCCCGTTCCTGGGCTGTTCCGGCTATCCGGAATGCACCAACACGCGCCGGATTGGTAAAGACGGCAAGCCGGCGCCGCTGCCTGAACCGACCGGAGTTATCTGCCCGAAGTGCCAACAGGGCGAGTTGCTCAAACGGCGCGGGCGGTTTGGACGCCCCTTCTATGGCTGCGGTCGATATCCGCAGTGCGATTATACGACCAGCGATCTCGCGCTGGTGAGCGAATATACGCCCGAAACGGAAACGGAGATCGCGGCGCAAGTCGACGGCGAGACGAGCAAAACTGCGCCGCGCAAGAAGACCGCCGTTCGGAGTGTGGAATCCAAGACTAAACGCGCCGCCGCGAAGAAAAGCGAATCGAAGACTGCCCGCAAACCCAAGCGATCGACAACGCAAACGAGTCGTACTGCGAAGGCGGAGTCCGATGATGGCGCATCGCCGGGCGCTTCCTCTAACGGTGCATCTGCCAGGCGAACCCGATCGAAGAAGACAGCAAACGTGGATGCGTAGGCGCGGGGGTGTGCACGCGCGGATGAGCGGCGAATACGCGCAGCAGCGGAAAATGTCCGGGGGGATTCGATAATGAAGACGCTTGCGTTAATTGCCCACGATAGCAAGAAGGATGACATCGTCGCCTTCACAGTGGCGCACCGTGATGTCCTGGCGAAGTGCCGGCTGATCGCGACGGGAACGACGGGCCAGCGCATCGTCGACGCAACCGGGCTGTCCGTTGAACGCATGCTTTCCGGGCCGCTCGGCGGCGACGCTCAGATCGCTGCGAGCGTCGCTCAGGGCGAGGTGTATGCGGTGATCTTCATCGTCGATCCGCTTTTCGCTCACCCGCACGAGCCGGATATTCAAGGCTTGCTGCGGGTCTGCAATCTCGTGAACATCCCCCTTGCAACAAACCTGGCGACCAGTGAATTGATTGCCCACAGCCTTGCCGAGTAACTGGTGCGACGAGGAAGATGGGAACATCGTCCATCTCCCCCGCTGGCCCTGGCATACAGGATTATGTTACCATTCGCGTTGTGCGAATGATTACGTTGCTCCAACGGCTTGACCATCCTCGGCCTGGTTGCCGTACCCCATTTTGATCCAGCCTCGTTTTATCGCATAGATCACCGCCATTGTGCGGTCATTGACCTGCAACTTCGATAAAATCGAGGTGATATGGTTCTTTACCGTTTGTCCGCTGATGCTCAATTCATTGGCGATTTCTTTATTCGAGAGACCACGGGCGATACAATCGAGGATCTCGATTTCACGACTCGTCAGCGGCGCGAAGAGGGCGTTGGTCTGCTCATCTTCCGATGCTGCAAGCTCGCGGAACTGGTGCAGCACACGGGTGGCGACATGGGGCTTGGCGATGACGCTATCGTTGATCAGATACTTGCCGCATGCAACCTCACGGATATACGTAATCAGCTCGTCCGGGTTAATATCTTTGGAGAAATACGCCGCTGCACCGACTTTAATCGCCTGGAACAACTGATCATCATCCTCGTAAACGCTGAGCACAATGATCCCGATGCCCGGCTCGCGCCGCTTGATTACCCGTGCGACTTCCAGGCCGTTCAACCCTGGAAGGTTGATATCGACGAGCACAACGTCGGGCAACAATCGTTCGGTCAGCTTGATTGCTTCTTGTCCGTTTTCAGCTTCACCCGCTACTTCGATATCATCGGCATCTTCAAGACTATATCGGATGCCCTGGCGAAAGAGCGGGTGATCGTCTATGATCAAAACTCTTATATTGCCAGCCATAAGAGACCTTCTAACTTCACTTCCTGAGTGTTTCTACATCTGAAGATTCGAATGATATAACGCGGGCGGAAATATCGAGTCTTCACTAAGGCGCGACTGATGCCTGGAGCGGGAGCATTACGGTGATTTCGGTTCCCATTCCTGGTCGCGCTGAAACGACAAATCGCGCTCCGATAAGCTCTGAACGTTCGCGCATACTGGTTAAGCCCCAGCTTTCCCGGCCTGCGCGGCGCGCAACTTCACGCGGATCGAACCCTGGGCCATCATCGCGAATGCTCAGCGTCAGGCGGTTTTGATGCAAGGATAAGGTGACATGCACAGTTGCGCCACGAGCATGCTTGTATGCATTTTGAAGCGCTTCCTGCACGGTGCGATACAGTACAATTTCTACTTCCGAGGCCAGCCTCGGTATACGATCCGCCTCGAACACAACATGGGCGCTGCAGGCGTCGCGATACTGGTGTATGTAATCGTGCAGAGCGGCTACCAGACCCTGTTCTGCGAGTCGTCCGGGCCGCAAATCGGCGATAAAACGCCGAACTTCTTGGAGGCCCGTACGGGTGACGTTGCACATACGATTGATCGTAGCATCCAGGCGTTCGATGTGCTGGTTTTTTAACAACGTGCGGCTATGCTCAAGTCCCATCAACGTATTGGCCAAAACCTGGGCCGGGCCGTCGTGGACTTCGCGAGCGAGTCGGACGCGCTCTTCTTCGCGTCCTTTGATGATTTGCGAGCGGAGCGCTTGCACCCACGGATCGTCCGGCTCGTCTTCGCTGCCGCCTTGCAGGGTCGCGCTGCTCATATCGATCTGGCGAATCAATTGGTCAAGCTGTTTTAAAGCCCGGTTGCATACCTGAACATTATGTTCCAGAGCGTCGCGATCGGCGCGCAGGCTTTTTTCGCGGCCGGCCAGAGCAGATGTGTTCGATAAGCCCTGCTCGGCGGCGAAGCGATGCTGGATCATTGCTTCGTCGAGCAAGCGTTCGGCCTGGCGTAGCTCAATGGATAGCTGCTCGCTGCGCTTTTGCATTTGTTCAACAAGCGCGCGAAGCTTGTTGAGTTGATCGGCAACTATCATATGCGCCGCATCCAGTATTGCGGATGGGTCGGCGCTCACGGCAAGCTCCTTACAATCATCATACGGAGATCGAATAAAGTATAGCACACGCATGAACATAAGGGCAATATGCTCTCTTAAAACTAACGCTTGTAAATATGACAATTTCACAAAATCGCCATATCATTGCATTATCCGGCGAGTAGAAGCTCGAAACAGGAAAAGTATAGTATTTATAACTTTTGATAGTTTAAAATTTCGCAAAAAGCAAGGCTCTGGCGTATAATGCGTACGTGTTGATTAGAGAGGGATTCGATCATCATGCGCATGATAGGATGCGTAGCAGTGGTTACCGGCGCAGGACGCGGGATCGGACGTCGCGTCGCGCTGGGGTTCGCGCGTGAGGGCGCAGATCTGGTGCTGGCCAGCCGGACGCGCGACGAATTGGAGGCTGTCGCGGTGGAGGCGCAGGCGTTGGGCCGACGGGCGCTGGTTTGCCCGGCTGATGTGCGTGATGCCGCCGCGATCCAGTCTGTGGTCGACGCCGCGCTCGCCGAATGGGGGCGGATTGATGTCTTGTTCAACGCCGCCGGCATCCCAATGGTTGCGCCGTCGGAGACGCTGGCTCTGGAGGATTGGGAGCGCACGATGAGCGTCAATGTCACCGGGACGTTCATTTGCTGCCAGCTTGTGGGGCGAGTGATGCTGGCGCAGGGGCGCGGCAGCATCATCAACATTGGTTCGCTCACGTCCTATGTTGGCTTTCCTCTGCGTACGGCATATGCAGCTTCCAAGACTGCCATTCTGGGGCTGACCCGTTCGCTGGCGGTTGAATGGGCCGAGCGCGGCGTGCGGGTCAACGCGATTGCGCCGGGTTGGATCCGCACCGAGATTCAGGATGCCCTGGTCGCGCAAGGCAAGCTGCGGCGTGATCCCATTATCGCGCGTACCCCGATGCGCCGGGTCGGCGAGGTGAATGATATGGTCGGGCCGGCGGTGTTCTTGGCCAGCGAGGAGTCAGCGTTTATGACTGGCGAGACGTTGGCGGTTGATGGCGGATGGCTGGCGTATGGGTATATCTAGCAAAGATCGGGTATAATTTCTGAGCTTTGAATATTCTATGTTCAAAGTTTTGTTTATGTGAGGAGTCCATTGTTATGACTGAGCAGCAATCGCCGTCATTCGACACGACCGATCAAACGGCGTCGCGGGAACCGTTCCAGGAAAGCGCGTGCAAATTGCACCCGCAGACGATGTGCCCCGCGTTCGGCGCCTTGCGCGTGTTGTCGCGGATCGAAGGCGCTCAACCGGCGATGGTGACCGATCAAGGTTGTCTCTACGGTCTGACCTTCGTGACCCATTTCTATGCGGCGCGGAAGAGCATCGTCGCGCCGGCGCTGGGAAGCACCGAACTGTCGAGCGGTCAGATCCAGGAGGCGGCGGAGGCGGCGATTGTCGAGGCGGCGCGCGCTGACAATGTGAGCGTGGTGCCGGTGATTTCGCTCTGTGTGGCGGAGACCGCCGGGCTGGCGGAAGAACTGTTGCCGATGGAAATCGATGGCAAGCCGGTGGTGCTGGTGCGCGTTCCGGCCTATGCGATCCACTCGCACCCCGAAGCCAAGGATGTTGCGTTGAGTGCGATGTTGCGCCGTTTCAACGACGCCGACGCTGTCACCGAAGAGAAAACGCTCGTGCTGATCGGTGAAGTGTTTCCTGCCGATCCCCTGCTGATCGATGGCGTTCTGCGAAAAATGGGCGGGCGCGTGCTGGTGACACTGCCGGGCCGCCATGTGGATGAGCTGACGCTGGCCGGGCGTGGCGCGGCGGTGGCGGCGCTTCATTCCTACTATCGCGAAACGGTGGCGGTGCTGCGCGAGCGCGGTGTCGGCGTGATCAGCGGAGCGCCGATTGGAATGAACGGCAGCGCTGCCTGGCTTCGGGCTGTCGGCGCGGCGCTCGATCTGGATGAGGATGTTGTAGCGCAGGTGGCCGACGAAGAAGAACAGAAAGCGCGTGAATTTCTGGCAGCCAGGCCGCTCGCCGGGGCGACGATTATGGTGTCTGGCTACGAGGGCAACGAGATGCTCTACGCACGGTTGCTCGTCGAGGGCGGTGCGCACGTGCCCTATGTCAGCACCAGCATCGGTCCGAATATGCTCGCCGCCGCCGATGAGGCGTGGCTGAAAGCCCACGGTGTGGAAGAGGTGATGTACCGCAAAACACTGGAAGATGATCAGCGTGCGATCAAACGCTGGACCTTCGATCTGGTGATCGGTACGACCGCCTCGGCAGCTTATGCCAAAGAGCTTGGCATTCCCGCCGTCTACTTTACCAACATCTTGAGCGTGCGACCGCTCTTCCTGTCCGGCGGTATGATCGCCAGCATCGCGATGGCGCAGGATCTGCTCAACCGGCGACCTATCTACCGGCGTATGCTCGACTTCTTCAAAGATGTGCAGCCGCCGCTCCACCCGCGCTTGTGAGCCAGGATCCTGCTCGATAAGCCGGAGCGTACTGAGCGATAGTTTGAGGATACAGCTACTATGTCCATTCAACTGATCCGCGACATCTCGGATAGTAGTTCCTACTGGGGCTCGACCTGGGTGTTCGGGTGTCTTCCCGATGTACACATTGTTTGCGATGCGCCGGTCGGCTGCTACAACCTGCTTGGCGTGGCTGTCACGGATTATACCGATGCTCTGCCGCATATGGCGAATCTGACGCCGACCAGCATCCGCGAAGAGGATGTGATCAACGGCACGGCGCAGACGCTCAAGCGCACGATCGACGATCTGGGCCAGCTTGGCTATCTGGAGGGCAAGCGCCTGATTGTGGTCAGCACTGCCGAGAGTGAGATGATCAACGCTGACCATACGCAATACCTGGAAACGCTTGACGCCGACGCGCGATTTTTCTGGAGCCAGTCCCTCGATCAGGACGAGTGGACGGGGCGCGATCGGGCGTTGCTCTTCCTCTGGGAGGAGTACGGCAAGCCCTTCGCGTCGGCTGAACAACCGGCGCGCAATCGAGTGAATATCATCGGCCCGTCGTTGGGATGCTTCAACGCTCCGGCCGATTTGCACGAATTGAAGCGGCTGATCACCGGGATCGGCGGCGAGATCAACCTGGTTTATCCCTATGAAGGAAGCGTCGCAACGACGCCGCAGCTTGCCGACGCTGCCGTGAACGTGGTGCTGTATCGTGAGTTCGGCGCGCCGCTGGCGGAAGCATTGGAGCGGCCCTATCTCTTTGCGCCATTCGGCGTTTTCGGCACGACCGAGTTTTTGCGCGAGCTGGGCGCATTGATCGGCGCGCCGTCCGAGCAGGTTGAGCGTTTCATTGAGCAGGAAAAGCGCACGACCTTGCAGCCGGTGTGGGATTTGTGGCGCGGCCCGCAAAGCGATTGGTTCGCGACGGTTGATTGCGCCATCGTTGCCGGTCGCTCGTACGTGGAGGGGCTGAAAAGCTTCCTCGGCGACGAGTTGGGGATGAGGATCCGCTGGTCGTCGGGCCGTCCTCGTCGCGACGATGAGCCGGACAACATTGAGATCCGCCGCCGTTTGCATACGCATGCGCCGGCTTTTGTTTTTGGCAGCATCAATGAGAAGATCTACCTTGTGGAGGCGAATACGCGCGCCAGCTTCTTGATTCCGTCGGTTTTTCCCGGCCCGGTGGTGCGACGCACGACGGGCACGCCGTTTATGGGCTATGCCGGCGTCGCCTACCTGATGCAGGAGATGATCAATCGTTTCTACGACGTGGTGTTTAACTTCTTGCCCGTCGAAACAATCAGGCGTGATGCGCCTGCCGGCCCTCCCGGAGCGCCGCCGCAGTCCCCTCCGGCGAGCAAAGAATCGAGTGCGCGCACGATGCCCTGGACTCAGGAGGCCGCCGAGCGTCTCAACGCAGCGCTGGAGGATGTACCCTACCTGGGTCGTATCAGCGCCAGCCGGGCCTTGCGGAATGCCGCCGAGCAGAGGGCGCGCGCGCGCCCCGCCGCAAAAACCA